>NZ_JAGFVL010000038.1 GCF_017599345.1 Gracilibacillus suaedae | reverse complement strand
TGGACTTCTGTCAAGAAAGTGGACACCTAAATAACGAATACATGTCAGATTACCGTAGCCTTTTCTTCACTTTTCAAATGATAGATGATACCGCGGAGGCATCAAGCCCAAACCACTTGACCCCTCCACGGAATCATCTGGCTAGTCGCTAAGTGATGAAAAGGCAACTTACTGCTTCGATAAGTGCTCTTTCTTTTATGCCGCATGCTGCCTATCGTATTTTTGCTTGAACGCTACCGGAGATATAAAACCAATGGATCCATGTATTCTTTTTCGATTATAGAAAAGCTCTATATAACGATAAATCTCCGCGTAAGCTTGCTCCTTCGTTTGAAATCGTTGACCTCTCATTAATTCTTTTTTGATTAGGCTGAAGAACGATTCTGCACAAGCATTATCATAACAATTTCCTGTACGACTCATGCTTGCCTCCATACCAAATTCTTTCAGTTTGTCCCGGTACTCCGTAGAAGCGTATTGTGTACCACGGTCGGAGTGGTGAAGCAAGCCTTTTTCTGGGTTTCTTAACGTATAAGCATCTTCTAGTGCTTGAAGAACTAATGACGTTTCCATATGTCCATCTAAGCGCCAACCAACTATTTCACGAGTATATAAGTCCAGAATCGCAGCTAAATATAAGCGCCCTTGTCGACAAGGGATATAGGTGATATCAGCTACCCATATCTTGTTTGGTTCTGGTGCTGTAAAGTGTTGATTTAACCTATTAGGTGCTACAGGATCATCATGATTTGAATGCGTTGTAGATACTTTATATGGCTTAGATACACAAGATCGTAAGTTTAGTTCTTTCATGTACACACTAACGGTTCTTTCTGTTACTTGATATCCTTCTTGGACTAATAGCTTTGTGATTTTGGGACTACCATATATACTGTCAGCATCGTAATAATGGTATTTAATTCGTTTCTTTATGGCTTCCCTACGTATTTCTTGTGGACTCGGCTTATGCTTTCTCCATTTGAAATAACCGCTCGTAGACACCTCTAATACTTTACACATCTTCTCCACTGAAAACACCGAGCGATTGTCTTCAATGAATAGAAACTTCATTTTTTTGGTCTGCTGAAGATGTGCACCGCCTTTTTTACGATAGCCAATTCTTCCTCGGTCTCCGCTATTTTCTTGTCTTTTGCCTTTAGTTCCCGTTCTTTTTCCTTTAGTTCTCGCTCCAGTTTCTTTAAACGTTCTTCCACCACCACCGGTTCGTTTTCAAATTCGCGATATTTACTCATCCATTCATGCAGACAACTTAGTGGAACCTTGATATCTTCCGCAATCTCTGTCATGGTTTTCTTTTGCTTTTGCTCTTGCGCAAACTTTACCGTTTCTCTTTTAAACTCTTCACTGTATCTTTGCCGATGTTCTCTCATGGAACCCCCTCCTCATTACTTTTATCATATCAAATTATGATTTTCGTTAAAGGGGTGTCCACTTTTTATTCTAACTTCATCTATTCCGCTATTCATTGAAAATAGTGCTCATTTTAGCCAAAATGAACCAAATAAGGGATTCAATGTCCGCTAACATTGAAAAACAGGTGATTTTCAGTTAACTAACGTACTAAATGTCCGCTTCATAAATGCTAGTTCGTAGTTTATATCTAGTGTTGATTTAGGTTTTTATTATGCAAAGACGCATGTGAAAAGTATCCATTTTTTTGCGGGTTTTTTAATTCACTGGACTTAGTCTAACGACGCTCATCTTAAAGCCGGGCATTTGACAATATGGGTCCAGTTGATCTGATACAAGTCGATTGACATTTTGTTTTTCTGTCCAATGAAAGGGAACAAAAACAGTGTCTTTCCGGATCGTGTTTGACAATCTGCATCTCACGATAATCCATCCTTTTTTAGAAGTGACACGAACGAGTGAGTCAGTTTCAATACCATATTTTTCAGCTGTGTGAGGGTGAATTTCTAAAAATGCTTCAAAATCTCTGGCTGCTAATGAAGGACTTTTTCTAGTTTGTTCCCCGGTTAAATAGTGACTCATAACTCGACCAGTTGTTAAATATAAAGGATATTCTTGTGTAATAGTCGGTTTGTTATCAATACTTTGATATGGAATGACAGCCATTTTTGCTTTTCCGTTCTCATGGGCAAAAGAACCTTCAAAGAGTCTGTCTGTTCCTCTATGGTTCTCTGACGGACATGGCCAAAGAATTCCTTGTTCTTGACGTAATCTCTCATATGTGATACCAGAGTAATCAGCCTTGCCACCTTTACTGGCGATACGAAGTTCTTCAAAAATTTCTTCTGCCTGGTCAAAATCAAAATATTTCCCTTTCCCTAGTTTTTGTGCAATATCACAAAGAATTTGCCAGTCGTGTTTTGCTTCACCTTGAATAGGGTAACTAGCTTCGCGTAGCATCACACGTCCTTCGATATTGGTTAATGTGCCTTCATCTTCTAAATAAGAGGTAGCTGGTAAAACGAGATCTGCTAGTTTGGCAGTTTCAGATAAAAATAGATCAGAAACCACAAGAAATTTTAATTTTTGTAAAGCTTTTTTAATCAAGTTTGCATTAGGGTTGGAAATGATCGGATTTGAACACATAACAAACATACTAGTTATCTCGCCAGCAATAATTTTTTCAAACATTTCATAAGCAGATACACCTTTTCGAGGCAGGTTATGTTCTTCAATTCCCCAGACATTTGCAATATATTTACGATCGTTAGGATTTTCGATTAGTCGATAACCAGGAAGCTGATCTGCTTTTTGACCATGTTCTCGTGCTCCTTGACCATTGCCTTGACCAGTGATCGCTCCATACCCAGAATTGCGTTTCCCAATCTTACCTGTAGCAAGTAACAGGTTTAAAAAGCTTCGGACTGTTTCTGTTCCGTTGATTTGTTGTTCAATGCCTCGTGCGGTAAAGATCATCCCTGATGATTCACGGCCAAATACAAGTGCGATTTGATATAATTCATCTAAAGAAACTCCTGCTGTTTTGGCAACATCCTCTAATTTTATCGATTGGATATATGCTCTTACTTCCTCAAAATTTTCTGTTCGTTGTTTGATAAAATCATGATCAATTAAGTCTAGGTCGATTAATATTTTTAAAACACCATTAGCGATAGCGACATCTGTTCCAGGTATATTTTTAATATGGAGATCCGCTAAATTGGTCGTACTGGTTTCCCGTGGATCAATGGCAATAATATAGGTGCCATTTTCCTTTGCCTTTTCAAAATAAGGCATGATAGTAGGCTGACAATCAGCAATGTTAGTACCTGCTAAAATAATACATCTGGTATCTGGCACTTCTTGAAGTGTGTTGGTAAAGCCTCTGTCGATTCCGAATGTCATGTTTGCGCCTGTTGCAGCAGAAGCCATACAAAGTCTGCCATTATAATCAATGTGTTTGGTTTCCAGAGCAACACGCGCAAATTTCCCTAACAAGTAAGCTTCTTCATTCGTAACAGAAGCACTTCCATAAACAGATAAGGCATTTTTTCCATCTTCTTTTTGAATCTTTTCAAAATTCTCTTGGATCATTTGGTATGCTTCTTCCCATGTAATGGGTTCGAATTCACCATTGATTCTCCTTAGTGGTTGCTTTAAGCGATCATGATGGAGTGCATGTTGATGAGCGTTCATTCCTTTCACACATAACCTGCCTTGTGAGGTAGGATTATCTTTGCCAACCGTTTTGTGTTTCTTTCTTGATACGATTCGCTGCTCAATTAACTGCATTTTGCATTGCATGCTACAGTATGGACATTGTGTATCATATATTTGTTCGGATTGAACTTTCTGTTGTTTATCTCGGAAATATTTGAGCATTAGTTCGGTCATAAATATCTTCTTCCTTTCTCAAAATAAGGCTCATTATCAAGGCGCTAACCTTCAACGGGCAAAATGCCTCGCTGATGGAAGTCTTGCTTTATAATTGTGGGTGACGAATCATTAATTGTTTGCGATTTGTTTGATCACTCTTTAAATCATCCAAGAGCATTTGCTGTGTTTCTGAATCAAAGAGAACCTCTCGAATATGGACGATTCCAACACGTTCAATCCATTGTGCGATTTTTTCATTATAATTCGCGGAACGCCGATAATATTGAAGAAATGAAAGTAATACATTTCTCATTTCTTGCGGGTTAATCGTTGCATATAAAATACCTTGGTCAGTTATGAACTCCCATCCATTACCGCTTTGTAAAAGTGCTAGATCAAAATAATGCTCTCCTAATAAATTCTTACAGCAAAATGCTTTTATGGTAAGAGATGTTGGTAAATTCAAAAATTCTGTTTGTTGTTCTATTTCTTGTACAAGCATCGAAAGTTCTTCTTTATCTCTTTTACAGTTACACTCTGGTATTTTTACACTTCGAAGTGATGAAGGGTGGTAACTGTGTAATGTCATATTTAAGGCGCTACAAACAGAAAGCAGGTCACTTTCCTGAATGCCATTTATTATAAGGCGTTGATCAGATGATATGGATATCGTATCAATCTTAAAATCTATCAGGACATTACTAATAACTTTGAATTGTTCTGCCGTTATTTTTCCGCTGTATAACTGCGGTACAATGGTGTAAGTCCCATCCTTCTCAAGAAAAGCATTTGTTTTATGATCCAGAAATAAAAATTCTTCATGCACATAATGTTCCGGATAAATCATTTCCAGATAATAACGAAGAGCAGGACGACACGTAGAACAACCTGTGACATTATTCCATTCTAGTGTTTCCATAATCATATTGATGGATGTTAAATTATGCTGTTGGATTGCCCGAACCACTTCATCTTCTGTTAAGGTAGTACATGAGCAGAAACGATTATCTTTTACTGTCTCATGAAAAAAATCACTCTGTATATAGTCGAGTAATTCCTGTACAATAGGCTTGCATCCACCACATGAGCTAGAGGCTTTTGTGTGTGTTTTCACATCATTAACCGAATTTAGCTTTTTATTTAATACATTCTCAATGATGCAAGATTTGGAAACACTGTTACAAGTGCATACATGTTCATTTCTAGGGAGAGTGGCTGCATATGATTCTTCAATTTTAACCGGTTGTAACAGTTCCGCTTTTTGGTGATCTGGTATAAATTTTTGTTTTTTGATTATGTCCAACAAGCTACCACCAAGTGAGGTGTCACCGTATAAAACCGCGCCAACTGCCTTGTCTTGATCGAATAAGACTTTTTTGTATGTTTCACCAATTTCATCATAGGAATAAATTGCTTTGGTCTGATCTGTTTCCGCTATTTTACCGACAGAGAAAAGGTCAATTCCTGAAATTTTCAATTGGGTATAAACGGTGGATCCCGTATATTTAGCATCTTGATTTGCCAGATGTTGTCCAAGCACTTTTGCCTGTTCATATAATGGTTTTACAAGTCCATATACTATACCGTTATGTTCTGTACATTCTCCGACTGCATATATGTTTGGAATACTTGTTTCCATTTGATCATTGACGACAATCCCTCGCTTGACTTCAATTCCAGATTTATGAGCCAATCCAATATTCGGTTTAATTCCAACTGCCATGACGACCAAATCTGCATCGATTGATGTACCATCCTTAAAACGCAAGCCTTCGACACTTATTTCTCCATAGATTTCCGATGTTTCTTTCTCTAGGAAGAAATGCATACCTTGTCGTTCGAGTTCTTTTTTTAATAAGAGACTTGCTTTAGTATCTAATTGATTATTCAAAAGGCGATCAGCGAGGTGGACGACATCAACTTCCATCCCTAAATTTAATAATCCACGAGCTGCTTCCAGACCTAGCAGCCCCCCTCCTATAACTGCTGCTTTTTTATAATGCTTGGCAGCTTCGATCATTTTTTTACAATCATCGATCGTTCTAAATGTCATAACTCCTTCTTTATCAATACCAGGAAGGGGCAAAATAAACGGATTCGAACCGGTAGCAATAATAAGTTTGTCGTAATTCATTTTTCTTTTTTTATCTGTAGTAATTATTTGCTTTTGATCATCTATTTCGATAACCGTTTCATTCGGATATAGGGTAATTTCATTATCTTCATACCATTGCCAATCATGAATCGTAATATCATCGAACGTTACATCACCCTGTAAAACAGATGACAGCATGATACGACTATAGTTGGTGTAGGGTTCAGATCCGAAAATGGTTATATCGTATAATTGATTGGTTTCTTTTAACAAATACTCGATTGTTTTTAATCCAGCCATACCGTTCCCTATCATAACGAGGTGCTGTTTTTTCATATAGATTGTTCCTCCCAACTTTGAAACTAGATAATTCTAGCATCACATGCAGAATATCATGCGGTTTATTTGTTTTCCTTTTCTCTGTTAGAAAATGTTACGTTCTTTTTTTGCGAATAATTTTAATTTTTTGAAAAATGATGTTAGAAAAGCTAACAACAAAATAGCAACTTTTTTTTTAGAGGTGTACGATGTAGTCAAGTTAAATTTCCACACTCAAATTGGGGGATTCAAAATGGAGAAGAAAAAGCTTGTATTAATTGGGAATGGTATGGCAGGTATTCGTGCCATCGAAGAGATTTTGAAACTGCTACCTAACCAGTTCGATATTACCGTATTTGGTAAAGAACCGTATCCAAATTATAACCGTATTCAATTATCGAAAGTATTACAAGGAGATACGGAGATTAAAGATATTACGTTAAATGAATGGCAATGGTATGAAGATAATGATATTCTCCTTTATCCAGGAGAAACTGTTACAAAGATTGATAAAGACAACCAAAAAGTTTATACCGATAAAGGAAAAGAAACTCCGTATGATCATTTGATTATTGCAACAGGTTCTAATCCATTTATGTTGCCACTTCCGGGAGCAGATAAAGAAGGGGTAACAGCTTTCCGTGATATAGAAGATTGCGAAAAAATGATCGACGCATCGAGAAACTATAAACGAGCTGCTGTAATCGGTGGCGGTTTACTTGGTTTGGAGGCAGCACGTGGTTTACTGAATCTAGGTATGGAAGTAGATGTTATTCATTTGGCTGACTATTTAATGGAACGCCAACTAGATCGTGCAGCTGGCGAATTATTACAGAAAGAATTAGAATCTCAAGGGATGGATTTTTATCTGGAGAAACAAACAGCTGAAATTACAGGAAAAAAACGTGTAACTGGTTTAAAATTTAAAGATGGAGGGTCAATCCCTGCAGATCTAGTAGTCATGGCAGTAGGGATCAAACCGAATGTAGCGTTGGCACAGGAAACAGGAATAGAAGTTAACCGAGGAATTGTTGTAAGTGACCATATGGAGACAAACGTACCAAATATTTATGCAGTTGGAGAATGTGCAGAACATAATGGTATGGTATATGGTCTTGTTGCTCCATTGTATGAACAAGGTCAAGCTTTAGCAAAACATATTTGTGGTATGAATCATCAAGGGTACAAGGGTTCGGTGCTTTCTACACAATTGAAAGTATCTGGAGTAGATGTGTTTTCTACTGGATTAATTAATGAAACAGCTGAAACTAAATCAATCAAAGTTTTTGATGAATGGCAAAATACGTACAAAAAGATATTAGTTAAAGACGATAAGCTAACTGGTGCTGTATTGTTCGGTAATACAAAAGAAGGTACCAAATTAAAAAGTTTGATCACGAAAGGTGCTAATGTAGAAGAGTACTTAGAAAGTCAACAGGGGGCTGATAATGCTGAAAGCGTTGTTGCCTCGATGAGTGATGATGAAATTATTTGTGGTTGTAACGGTGTATCAAAAGGTGCGATAGTCGATGCTATCAAAGCAGATGGTCTATCATCAGTAGAAGAAGTGAAGGGTGCTACAAATGCATCACGTTCATGTGGTACGTGTAAAAATCTAGTATCGGAATTATTAACGGAAACGTTAGGTGACGAATATGAAGCAGATACAAAAGAATCAATTTGTGCTTGTACAGACCTTACTCGTGATGAAGTAGTAGCAGAGATTAAAGAAAAAGGCTTAACACATACAAAAGAAGTAATGAATGTATTAGAGTGGAAAACAGAGGAAGGCTGTTCGAAGTGTAAGCCAGCACTTAATTACTACTTAGGTATGATTTATCCGAAAGAACATGAAGATGAACGCGAATCACGTTTTGTCAACGAACGTTTACATGCCAATATTCAAAAAGATGGTACTTACTCCGTTGTGCCAAGAATGTATGGTGGGGTAACGAACGCAGAAGATTTACGTACCATTGCAGATGTAGCAGAAAAATATGAAGTTGGTATGATTAAATTAACTGGTGGTCAACGTATTGATTTACTAGGTGTGAAAAAAGAAGACTTACCAAATGTTTGGAAGGATTTAGGGATGCCTTCCGGTTATGCATATGGTAAATCAGTGCGTACCGTTAAAACTTGTGTTGGTGCGGAGTTTTGTCGATTTGGAACACAGGATTCTACAGGGATGGGAATTCAATTAGAGAAAAAATTTGAAGGATTAAATACACCACACAAAGTAAAAATGGGTGTATCAGCGTGTCCACGTAACTGTGCAGAAGGTGGAATTAAGGATGTAGGTGTTGTTGGTTTAGATGGTATATGGGAAGTATATGTTGGTGGTAATGGTGGTACCGAGCTCAGGAAAGCTGAATTGCTCGTAAAAGTTAAGTCGCAGGAAGAAGTATTAGAGTATACTGCAGCCTTTTTACAATATTATCGTGAGAATGCTAGTTACCTAGAAAGAACATCACATTACGTAGAACGTGTTGGTATTGAACATATTCAAAAAGTTGTTAATGATGAAGAGCTACGTAAAGAATTAAACGAACGTATGGATGAAGCACTAGGAATTTATAAAGAACCTTGGAATGAAGTACTGGAAAGTGAAACGACACTTAAAGACTTATATGAAAAAGTGGCGACGAAATAATGGATGGGGGAAGCAGAATGGAACAAACAGTACGAAAAGTATTCATCGGGAATTATCAAGATTTGCCTGTGAGTTTGGGTAAAGCAGTAGTTGTGGAAGATAAAGAAATTGCAGTATTTCGTTTATCTAACGGTAATGTGAAGGCTATTGAAAATAAATGCCCCCATCGCGGCGGGGTACTGTCAGAAGGAATGGTAAGTGGAGAGCATGTCTTTTGCCCGTTACATGATTGGAAAATTAACGTATCAGACGGATTAGTGCAAGCACCTGATGAAGGCTGTGTGCAAACCTATAAAACTAGTATCGAAGATAACCAAGTATATGTAGAAATTCCAGAAAAATAACCAACGGAAAAGCCATGTATTTGTACATGGCTTTTCTTATAAATAAAGAGATGAGCAATATCCATAAACTACGCAGTAACGAGGACAAGGATTTCCTCTCTTCCATACTGCATTTTGATGAGTGCTGCCATACGCTTCGGCAGAATACTGCGCT
>NZ_JAGFVL010000037.1 GCF_017599345.1 Gracilibacillus suaedae | reverse complement strand
ACCTCAACATCCTCTACTTCTTCACCATTCGCTAATAAACGAACCGTGATTGACTCTGGACGTTTACCATCTTGGTTATCAGCATCTTCCCATGTTTTCGTACCAGCTAAGTCAATACGCTCTGGTGTATGGCTATTCGTAATTACATAGCCTTCATCTGAGCTTCCAGTTATGGTTGTGTCATAACCTTCCACTGCTACTTCTTCGATGCTATAGTCAATCACTTCACCGCCTGCATATACATCCAGTTCTGTAAAGTCGCCTTGCCAGTTGTTTGCTTCATTTAATGTCAATTCTTGGACGGTTTCTTCCCCATCTGCCAGTAATTTCACTGTGATAGCATCTGGACGAATACCGTCTTGATTATCAACATCATCCCAGTTCTTCACTACGTTGATACTAGTTTGTTCTGGTGTGTAGCTATTTGTGATATCCATACCGTCAATGGTAGTTGAATAATCTTGAACTCCATCTTCTTGGATTGTGTAATGGATTTCCGCACCGTTTGCGAATTTTGGTAGATCGGTAAATGCAAATTCCCAATCCGCTTCTGCAGTTACCTCAACATCCTCTACTTCTTCACCATTCGCTAATAAACGAACCGTGATTGACTCTGGACGTTTACCATCTTGGTTATCAGCATCTTCCCATGTCTTCGTACCAGCTAAGTCAATACGCTCTGGTGTATGGCTATTGGTAATTACATAGCCTTCTTCTGGATTTCCTGTTATGGTTGTGTCATAACCTTCTACCACTTCTTCTTCGATACTGTATTGAATCTCTTCACCAGTCTGATCGATTGCTAGTAAATCAGAAAATGTCCCTTTCCAGTTATTGTCTTCATTCAAAGTCAATTCTTGGTCTGTTTCTTCCCCATCTGCCAGTAATTTCACTGTGATGGCGTCTGGACGAATACCATCTTGGTTATCGGCATCGTTCCAGCTTTTTTCCACGTTAAAACTTATAGGGTCCACTGTAAAGCTGTTGGTAATCGTTAGACCATCATCTGATAATGACTTCTCATAATAAGCAGGAACTTCCACTTCATCTACTGTATACGCATACTCATTACCATCGATATCTGTTTGATCTAATTCTGACCAAGTGTATTCTGTTGTGCCCTCTTCCAAAGTTACAGGCTCTCCAAATGCTTCACCATTTCTAAACAATTGTAAATCAATGGCTGGTTTTGGTCCGCCTTCCCACACTTTTGTTCCAGTGATATCCACTTTTTCTTTTGTGTTCTCAAAGTCTACTTTCACAATATTCTCATCATTGTTGTCGTAGCCTTCGTCAACAACTATTTCTTTCTCTTCATCAGATAGAACATAGCCATTTGGTGCTGTTACTTCTTTTAGATAATAGGTTCTAAGTGGTAAATTCCCAACTTCTAACACTCCATTTTCAGTTGTGTACTCACCATATTGTTGTCTTTCACCATTTAGATCAAATTCAAGCGTAAAGGTCGCTTCATTGTTCGCTATTACTTCTTCTGCCTCAGAGTCGACTTTAGTCACTCTTAGTGCCCCTCTATCGGTAGCCCATTCGCCACCTACACTAGAAAATTCTCTTGCTTGCATACTAGCAGACTCTACAGATTTATCTTCTATAGCATTTCCCTCTAATGAGATTGCGTTGTTCACTTCACCGTCTTTTTCTGTTACAACGGTTGAATATCTTAAGTTTAAGGTGTCTTTCAATTCATCAGTAAGTTGAATAGTTAAAACATTCTCATTATCGTCTGTTGTAGTTACTTCAAGCGTATAATCTTCCCCTTCTTCTAGAGAGAATTCTTCTGTTCCTTCTAACTTGACAATTTCAAGGCTATCATTCACATAAACAAGCCCTGCACTAATGGTATCCGTAATGATAGGTTCTTTAATGTTTGATAGACTTTCGTTTACTTTAACTTCCCAGTCTATTTCATCACCTGTGAAAACACTATTTCCATCAACACCGACTGTTTCTTTTGCTAAGAAGTCGTCATGTTCATCATAGTTAAGAGTGGATGAATAAGGATAATCCACACCTCCAACTGAAACCGTTGCATCATTCGTATAATTTGGTTGTGAAATATCTGGTACGGATGTTTTAAATTCAACAACATATCTTTCCGTTACTTCAAATCCATCTGCAAAAGCTAAAGTGAATTGTTTACCATCAACTTCTAACGAATAGTTGTTAGGATCTAGTATTGGTCCTGTAATATCAGTAGATCCATCAGCATTTACGTTATAAACAGATACTTGGATACTACTTTCATCGATTTCTCCTTCATAAGCTAACGTATCTGTTATGGTAACATCGGATCCAAGATCTTGTTCTTGATAGTTCGTATATAGCTGCCAAGCGATTTTTCTTTCAAATCCGCTTTCCCATCCATTGACTAAATCTCCATTACCATCAACATGTACGAGTTGACCTTCTTTTTTACCACTGTTCCAAGAGTCCTCTCTTACAGTTGTATTTGCTTCTCTGTCTTGATTAATATCATTTTCATTTACAGTTATTCCTGTGAACTGAGCATGATTTTTATACACTCTATCCTGGTCTCCATCACTCTGATGTGGGTCAAGTGTATTACCATCTACGACCTCCTCTGGATCATAAGATGTTTGATACTGAACTTCTAGTTGACCGCCGTCTAAAGGTAATACCCCACTTTGAAGCTCGATGATAAACCCTTTATGATAACCAGTTTCACTATCATCTGTTCTAGCTTCAAGCGTATAGTCATCGCCTTTTGTCAGAAGTTCTCCTTTATGGGTAACTTCTACCGTGGCTGGAAGTAAGATCATGCCTTTATTGGGGAAGGTATCTTCTATTACTAATTCGTTAATTGCTTCCCTTTTTGGATCGACATTTAGTTTCCAATCGATTGTCTTTTCAGCATAGTCTATTCCTGCAAAACTCTTAGTATAGCTATTACCTACCGGGGTGATTGTAGCATTACTTTCCTCGCCATCTGCACCGATACCATCACCAGTCATACCAACATCATTATTGAAATTATTAACCGTGAAATCAGTAATTTCGGTTGTATAAGTAACGGTAAGCTGTTTAGATCCTACATCTCCTAAATCAATAACAACTTCTGTTCCACCATCAGCATCAGGGTTAATGTTGATGTTATTAGGATTATAAGTCTCGTTATTCTCATCCGTGATATCAATATCATCTGCGCTAATTGCTAAGCCGGCGGGGATTAAATCTGTTAACACAGCATTTCCAACTGGGTGTCCTGCTTCGTTCACATGAATGGTCCAAGTAATCGTTTTGTTGTCATAATCTACATTGGAGTTCCCTTCTTTTCGCAGGACAGGATCTCTGACGATATTAACAGTCGCATCATCATTATTTAATTCATCCGTACCGTCATAGAGTGTTGCCGTATTTAAGAAACCATTTTCTTTTTGGTAGAAGCCATCTTCTACATCTCCCCAATTAACATCTGTTTCAAATTTAATTCGGTAGGCATCCTCTTGTCCTAATGCGCCTAACTCGATAGGGAATCCAGTAAAGTCGCCTTCATGAGCGCCCCCTTCGTTCCAATGATCTCCATTTTGTGTAATTTTCACAACTTTGATGCTTTCTGAGTCCACAGTTAACCCATCAGGTAGGTTATCTTCTACTCTAGCATCATTAATTAAACTTCCATTTTTATTAACATCTATTTGCCATTGAATTTTATCCTCGTCACCTATTTGCCAACCAGATTTCTCTATTGGATTACTTCTTTCCAATCCACCAACTGTAGCTTGTGCAGGTAAGCTTTCGTCGCCATAATTAAATGTTGCATCATTGGTAAACGAATCTTTAGTGTAATCTTCAATAGTTGTTGTATATTGAATACGATAACCTTTAAAAGGGGCGATATTGCCCAATTCCACTTCAAATCCATCTTCAGTTACAGATGTTGATCCCGGTGACGCTTCAGCACCAACCGTTTTATCTCCATCATAGCCAATGTTCAACTCATGGATGACAAAATCTCTAGCTTCGCCTATTCCAGCAGGAAGACTATCAACTAGTGTTGCATCGGTTATCTCTTCCTCATTCGTATTGATAACGTCTACTGTCCACGTGATTTCTCTTGGATCATTTTGACTGTCAGGATGTCCTTCCTTGTCAATGCCACTAACATCTCCATTTGGTTTTGCGATAACCGTTAACGAATTGTCTTCACTATCATTGAATTTGATCTCTTGTTCGATATTGTCTTTGAATTTATCCAGATTGAAGTCTAACTCCATATTGACAAATCCATTATTGACATTATCAAGTTCAATGTTTTCATTGAATTCAAATTTTAGTACACCATCCGCAACATGATAGTTTCCTACATTCGTTCCATCAACCATGATTGGTTGCTCTGGAGTGGTAACCATTTCAAAAGCGTCGGAAAGAGGTATTTCAGCTGTATCGCCAGCTTTTGCATTATGCCCCTGTGTATCCCACTTGAATCCTAATTGTGCTTTAGTACCTTCACCTATTTCAATAATATCTCCATCATTAATGTCTTCACTGTTAATTTTAAGATAATCAAAGGTAAAGATATTACCTAAATTAGCAAAGGGCTGTACACTGGAAGCTGCAAAGGTAAACGAAGCATCTGTGTCACTTTCCTCAGACTTAGACTCTTCCTCTTTTTCTGGAGAAGAGACATTTTCTGTTTGTTCTTCCTCGTTTGTTGTCACATGTTGCTCTTCTTTAGCGTCTTCTTTTGAAACCTCTGAATCCGTTGGACTGTCCTTCTCTCCAGTTGCTTTGTCATCGGAGGTAGCTTCTTGCTCCTCTCCTTTTGACTCAACAACTTCATCCTTAGAATTAGCTATCTGCTGTTCATCGGAAGTGACAGCTGAAATAACAAAATTACCACTCGCTTCAGGATATTTTTCAATCACTTTGTTCAAACTTATCGTGACCGTATTATCCGTACCAACTGTATAATTACCTACTTGCTGCTCTTCAAAAAGTAGATTACTAGTTTGTTCTTGTTGTACAACAATTTCAGAATCAAGTGTGATTGTCTCTGTGCTGTCAGCTTCTACATCTAGGTCAGCTACAGACCAATCTATACTTACTTCTACATCGCTGCCTGGCTTTGTTTCCGCATCAACTGGATTGCCTTCTTCATCGACAACGCTTATATTTTTAAAGATAGACGTGTCTTCAGACGAGATAGCCTGTGAAGGCAACATGAAACTACTTGTTAATGTCTGAAACATTAATACGACTAATAAAGCAATACTTACTTTCCTTGTCATTAAACGATTAAACTCCTTTCTACACCTAGATTTGATCAAAATGAAGATAAATATCATCTCCACATGAACTTGATGGTAGCGAAGACTATCACTATTTTCCTTAAAGCACGCTTAAGTTATGTGGTAACATATTACATATCAGATTTGTAAAACGAAACCGCTAAATTTTTGTATCTAACACTTAGAAGTTACTTTACTTATTGTATGAATGGCATGAGAATTGTAGTAACATTATTTTCACACCATGTCTAACCATAAGCCATTTCATAACTTATTAAGCATGAAGGATATAGCTAGTCGCACCACCCAAATTTGGATTATAAAGGCAAATACTTAACATATTCTTAAACAATTTATAATATCGATATAATATTAATAGGTGTAAAGTTCTATAAATGAACCGGTTGCGATCAAAATTTTACTGATAATTCCATAAATTGATGAAAATAAGAAATTGAGTGAATACAGTATAAGTCTTAGATGAGTGCGCTTTCTTTTGTGCGCTATAGAATATGAACTAGGTGACAACTTTATATTGAAATATTAAATTTTTGTGAATTTTGATGATGACATTCAACAAGAAGACGTTTTACGCTTCAACTTTCGGTATATAGATTCGTAACACGGGGTGTGGATGATTGTCTTTCTCTTTATAAGTAAAGCACCCGCATAGAAACGTAGTGGCTCAGGATCAACTGAGATAGAAGAATCACAGTGAGTTTACGAGCCGATGATGACATTCGCTCAAGGGCATAAGGGCGACTAAGCCTCTTGTTTCACCAGTCGGCAAGTCTTCTTTATCGTAGGGCACTCTCGAGAACTCGCCTAATTTTTGGCTCTCGGAACTATACATCTCCGTTTAACTTTCTTTTCGATAAAAAAATTAGTAGTACAAACCATGTCATTGGTCTGTACTACTAAATGCTTAGTATATTTTAGTTATTGTTTCCTTCGTCGATAGAATATTAATACAAAGATCCCTGCAATCATTAGCACCCCGCCAAATAATGCATAATTAAACATGTTCGTCGCTGTGCTAGGAAGGTTGCTTTCTTCCTGATTGACCTCCTCACGATCATTACTAACATGTTCCTTTTGATTGTAGGCTTTCACTTCGGTTCGTTCAGACTGTCCTAGCTCAACTGTAAACTCAATCGAACTTTCTTCCAATACATAGCCTTGGGGTGCTTTTGTTTCGGTGAAGGAATAGACACCAGGTTTGAGACCATCTACGATCAACTTTCCATTTTGATCGGTTGTCAAGCCTTGTGCTACGATATTGCCTTCTTCATCTTGAAGCATAAATTCCGCACCTGATAAGACTTTATCTTCGTTATCACGGTCCAGTTTAGTCAATTCTACCCCAGAACGAGTCAGCTTATTCGTAATCGTTATTTGTTTTGCTTCTAGTTGCCCTTTTCCGATTGTAAATGAAACGGGCGGATGTGCTTGATAACCTGTTAATGGGTCAGTTTCCACGAGAAGATATTGACCAGGACGTAAATCTTCGATAATCAGCTTACCATTCTCCGCTGTTTGAAGACCTTCTCTTATCGTATTACCATCAGCATCCTGTAAATCAAACGTGACTCCATCCAAAGCTAGCTCTGTGTTATCAAAGTCTAGCTTGGTTAACACAAAATCTCCTTTGATAATCGAATTATCAGTTGTTAAAGCTAGAGTTTCACTCTGACCGAGATCAATCGTAAATTCGATTGGTTTAGGATCCAACGTATATCCATCAGGTGCTTCTGTTTCGATAAATTGATAGCTTCCTGGTTTAAGTCCTTCCACAAATAGTTGACCATTCTCATCGGTTACCAGGTTTCCTTTGAACACTTCTCCATCTCGAATGATTTGAAATACTGCACCAGCTAGTGTTTGCCCTGTTTCATCATCAACCTTTGTTAGTACTACAGAGCTTGGTGCACGTTCGTTCTCAGCGGTTACAGTTATTGGTTCTTGTTGGTTAAAGACGATTTCGAATTGGATTGGTTCATCATCTAATGTATAACCAAACGGTGCTGCAGTCTCTACAAGTTGATAATTACCTGGTTTCAAGTCTTCGATCAATAGTTTTCCACTTTCATTTGTTGTCAAACCAGTCTGAAGCAGATTTCCCGCTTCATCCATTAGTTCAAATACCGCACCTTCTAAACTTTCTCCAACTTCGTCTACTTTCGTCAGCTCAACCGCACCTGTGCTTAAGGAGTTTTCAAAGTTGATTTCTGTCACTTCTGTTTGACCTATTTCAATTTCAAACGGTATTGGTAAACTGTATAACTCATAACCAGCTATTGTTTCTATTTCAACTAACTGATAGTTACCCGGTTTGAGATTTTCAATTAATAGAACACCATTTTCATCGGTCACAAGATCTTCTTGAAGCGTTTCTCCTTCGGCATCTTGTAGTTCAAAGATTACTCCTTCTAAGTTGTTACCATCTTCGCCTGTTTTCGTTAATTCTACAGAACCGGTTGTAAGGCTGTTTTCTGCCTCTATCTCCAACACCTCTTGTTGATCAAATACGATTTCAAATTCAATTGGTGTGGTATTTAACTGGTATCCAAACGGAGCTTCCGTCTCGATGAATGCATAATTGCCCGGTTTGAGATCCTCGACAACTAGAATACCTTCTTCATTGGTGGTAAGGCCTGCTTCTAATTCTTCGCCTTCCTCATCAACTAAGGTGAATACAGCACCTTCTAATGTATCGCCGTTTTCACCTACTTTGGTTAATTCAACAGATCCAGGGCTTAATGGATTTTCAAAGGTCACCTCTGTCACTTCTGTCTGACCAAGTCCGATCTCAAATGTAATTGGTGTAGTATCTAATTCATATCCATCAATCGTTGCTGTTTCTACTAACTGGTAAGAACCAGGTGTTAAATCGTCGATCAGCAGTTTACCCTCCGCATTGGTTTCCAGTCCTTCTTGGATGGTATTCTCTTCTGCATCTTGTAGCTCAAATACTACCCCTTCCAGTAGTTCACCGTCTTCGCCTTCTTTGGTTAATTCAAAACTACTTGGAATATAACGATTTTCTACCTCTAGTTCCAACATCTCTTGTTGATCAAACTCGATTTCAAATTCCAGCGGCGTGGAATCTAACTGGTATCCAAACGGCGCTTCCGTCTCGATGAATGCATAGTTACCTGGCTTGAGATCCTCGACAACTAGGATACCTTCTTCGTTTGTAGTAAGACCTGTTTGTAATTCTTCGCCTGCCTCATCAACTAGTGTGAACTCGGCACCTTCAAGGGTATCTCCTTCTTCACCTACTTTGGTTAATTCAACAGATCCTGTACTTAACGGATT
>NZ_JAGFVL010000036.1 GCF_017599345.1 Gracilibacillus suaedae | reverse complement strand
CTCCCTCTATATATTTAAAATATCTTCTAAATACTCTTGTTTTCTCAGAATTTCATTAACACCTATTTTAGAATGCAGTCGGGGAGAGATATCTGTGGTTAGAATACAGAATATTCTAACACCAATTAATCCATCCTAACGACCAAATTGGTAGTGTTTGGTAAAAAACAGTATAACCATGCTTCACTTTCTCCACACTACTTATGGTCGCTTACCCTCCCATATATCACGGGATTTACATCCATACATTCCTTCGTCCTGCGTATCCACAAGGTGGAGGTCGGAAAAGCTCCTTTGCTGGGTCCTATGCCCGAATGGAAAAAAATAAGCTCCGACTCTGCATTATTGGTGTTTTTCGATTCCAAAAATTCATGTGCATTTATACTTACAATTCCATATGGCTCATTAAGCAGCTAGTAATGTTTCGTTTGGAGGAATTCCCTTCAATAGTTTACTTCCATCAAATTCACACTGTTTTTGTCCCATGGTAAACAGAACACGTACTAACTTCCCACATAACGCAATCAGTGATTGCTGCTTTTTCAGTGGACGATCAGGGCGTTTTGTGTAATACGTATGCAGGGCCTTAAACGTTGGGTTACTGGCTACAAGTGGGCGAACAGCTAAATATAAGGCTTTTCGTAGTTTCTTTCGCCCTCGTTTGGTTATTTTCGTTTGGCCCTTGAACTTTCCGGAACTATGCTCACGCAATGATAAGCCTGCCATATTCACTACTTGTTGAGGATGATCATACTTCATAAGATCCCCTACTTCTGAGAAAAAGGTGGCAACTGTCGTTACTCCCAGACCTTTAATCGCCATTATTTCTTTTGCCCCTGGTATATCATTCATTAACTCTGCGATTTCTTGATCTAGTTCTTCTAATTGGTCACGATACAATTCGTATTGATCCAATAGACTGTGTAATTCTTTCTTCGCAAAACGTAAGCCTATCTCAATACCAATACTTTTTTGTGCTTTTTCTACTAGTTTCGTTGCTCTTTTGATTCCAACACCACGCTTCACCACTGTTTTCCAGCGATCTAATACTTCTTCTGGTGTCATGTCACGAATGTCAGACGGAAATGGAAATTCCTGCAATGTGAAGAAGGCAGTTTTTCCATCCCAATCTTTAAACACATCGTTAAACTCCGGGAAGTATCGTTGGATATTGTTCTGAATGCGGCCTTCAATAATCATCAGCTGTTTGGTTAGTTGATCTCTTAATTTTATTCCTTCTCTTAGTTCGGCATATATGCCTTCGAGAAGATTTGGTACAGAGTATCTACCATCCTTCACCAGCTGGGCAATGACACGCGCATCTTTCGTGTCATTTTTCGTTGGCGAATTATCATCGAACTCTTTGGATTTCTTCACGTGCATAGGGTTCACTAGCACAAAATTATATTTCTGAGCTATTAAATAATAAGCAAGGCTTAGCCAGTAATGCCCTGTTGGCTCCGCTCCAAAAATAACTGTGGTTTTGTCATAGTCTTTTTGAAGCCTGGATACCCAATCCAATAACTGTTCAAAGCCATGTACCCGATTTTCAAAGATCAATCGTTTGCCAAATTCATACCCTCGATCATCCTGGGCGCGAGCTACGTGTTTGTCCTTGGCAATATCAATCCCCACGATTAGGGTTGATGGTGTGATTTGCGATAATTTACGATTTTGATTATAATTCATTATTGAGTCCTCTCCTTGGTATCTATTTAATTTCGGGGTCAATGCGCATTGACACCCTGTACTATACCAAGAGGGCTCTTTTTCTTTCAATCCTCAAATTTCTTCATTACAGGAATGCTCCTTTTTTACATTAAAAATTTTTCTATGCTTATGTAGATTGGATATTGTTCTACATTTTGGATAGTGGGAAGGCGGTGGAGCAGTTGACTCCACCAGGAAACGATAGTCATCGTCAAGTTCCTTCATGTCCACTACTTTAAAGGTAAAAAGGTTAAGTGAATTCATTTTATTTCAAAACCTTCCTCATTAAATAGCTCCATTTGGTGTTTTTATTGTTTAGGCCTTCCAAAATGGTTTAATTTTGCTTTATTTATCTTGGGCCATCTGAATTTTGGAACATGCTTTACCATTGTTTCGAATATGAGGCCCCATTGCTGTTCAGATAAAGTCGCAACTGAAATCTCATTCTTTATTCTGAGATTTCTTTTTAATTGCTTAATTTGTGGTGGTGTAAATACACCTCTTAGCGCTAAATCAATAGACAATTGGGGCTTTTTAAGAACATAATCGGCTAATCCAAAAAAGATTAGATAATCCTTAAAAGATACCATCGGATTAACCTTTCTATTTATAGTAATCATAGCGGAATCAACACTTGGCATCGGAGTGAAATTCTTTCTTGAAATCCCTTTAACATACTTAATATCAAACCACATTCTCCAGGCAATCACATATGAATCTTTCACAAAACTCGCTGTAAATCTTTTTGCTGCACCCTTTTCCATAACAATAATTCCTCTTTGAAAATTGTTTATAGGTCTATTTAGAAGCATTTTCATTATTGGTGTTGTAATGGAATATGGGATATTAGAAACAACTATAAATGGTTCCATAGGCAGATGAATTTTCAAAATATCTTGTTGAATAACGTTAACGTTTGGACTATGAATAAACTTTTGTTCTAAAATATCAACAAACTTACTATCATATTCCACAGCAAGGACTTTTTTTGCTTTTTTACTCAAAATTGATGTTAAAGCCCCTTTCCCTGCGCCTAAGTCTAAAACTAAATCACGTGTGCTGATTTTTGTTTGATCTACAATCTCATGAATCAATCTCTTATTATGCATCAAATGTTGTCCGGAAAAGTTTAGTTGCTTTCCACGACTTATTTTGTTCATTCTCTTATTTTTCTTTTGGGTCATGCTTCGTCATCCTTTCAAAAATAAAAAATCACATGCATCTGCCTGTGATATAAGAATAAAAGGGAAGAGACCCATCCTTATTTAATTAGGGAACTGTTTAGAAGTCGTCAGCAAATAAACCGGTCTTTGGTGTAAACAAAGAAAGGTTAAATTATACATAAATAAAGAAAGGCAGAACAATCCGCCTTTCTATACATTGCATATATTTTTATATGAAATGAAGATTATTAAAAAAGGACAGACTTATCCCGTTTACTCTGTGATCACAAAACAGAGCCTTTGAACGTATTTAATTACTGGTTCAAAGTTGGGAAACGAAGTCTCATAGAATGCGTCATTTTTTAATAATCCTCCTAAATGTAAAATACAACTTTCATTGTATACTTCCCCCTAAAATAAGTCAATCCTAGCACTAAGTATAATCCACCAAAAATCAGTTTTTTCTCTGTTTTTAAGTTGTAGCGATTTAGAATTGGAAATCCCCATCCTTCATTAGCAGGACTTCAGTTCCACCTTCTTTAATGCCCACTACTTTCATATCTTCGGTACCAAAGGTCACATTGACTAACAAAAGTGAAGTATTCAGACCCGCTGCCTTCAACTCTTCCTCAGGTTGGTCAATGCCATTCTGAATATTGGAAGGAGATGCATTTCCGATTCCAATATGACAAGACGTATTTTCATCAAACAAGGTATTGTAAAAAAGAGTATCTGCCTGAGCAAGAGGAGATTTATTAGAGACCAAGGCAATTTCACCTAGATAATGTGAACCTTCGTCTGTTTCGATGAGATTTTGTAACACTTCTTGTCCCTTTGCGGCATAATAGTCGGTAATCCGTCCATCTTTAAAAATTAGATAAAATTCATCGATGACACTTCCCTCATAGATAAGAGGTTTAGTACCTACCAATTTGCCATTCACCTTATTTCTATGGGGAGCAGTAAATATTTCTTCTGTAGGAATGTTCGGAAAGAAAGGTATTCCATTTTTATCTATGACACCCCCACCGATATAGAGATGATTTTTAGGTAGACCAACTAATAAATCAGTTCCACGGCTATTTGTAAAATGCAGGGCTTCAAATTGGCTCTCGTTTAGGATTTTTTTTCGAGACTCGAAGGATCCATTGTGACTCTCCCAATCTTTTATAGGATTTTTCCCATCTGCCCGAGATCCTTTTAAAATTAATTTCCATAATGATTGCAAAGCTTCTTCTTTACTTAGGTTGGGGAATACTTTAGTTGCCCATACAACGTACGGGACAGCTAGAAGACACCAGCGTACCTCATGGGATCTAATTTTCGCATAATAATCCCCTAATTTGGTACGAGAAGCTTTCTGGAAACGACTTATCCTTTCTGTAGAAACCTCCTTAAAGACATCTAAGTTTTCAGAAATAATATGAATGTAAGCAGCACCTGCATCGTCCCACTCCTTAAAACGGGCAGCCTGCCAATCAGGAAAGTGATCAATGACACTATCTGCTGCATTTAAGTAAAATTCTTTGGTAGACTGTTCATCTGTCCAGTCTATAAATACATTTGAAGCTCCTGCCTCGTAGGCTACCGTTTGGATTAGACGTGCAAACGTAGCATTTTGTATATCACTATGAATAATCAATAATTGATTTTTTTGCAGATTTACACCAGCTCGTACAGCAAGTTCTGCATACTTTTTTAACTGTGCTTCACTTATAAATTCATATATTCCTTTAATCATTTAATATCTCTCCTGTGATGTTCTTGTATAATTTTTTAATTGCAGCCTGTGATATTGAGGTAAAATTCATAGACGAAGATAATATTCATAAAGAAAAAAGTTCGCCTCTTTTTAAAGGACTGAAAAATTCTCCTTCGACTAACATGCCCATTAGCACAGTAGAAGCTGCCAGTCTCGACAACTCCTTATGTCAGATAAGCTCTCTGTTTGTTGCACCATTTTATTAATCTACAAATGAAATAATTGGATTACTTTCTATTCAGTTCAAAGTGTGCAATGGTGACAAAAATAACTGTAAGCGGTAACTAAATGAGTGAAAAAATAGCTTCTGCTCTGAATGTCACTTTGTTTGAAACACTGTAAAGACTTACACATTAATTGCATATTATATAAATGATGTGACAATAAATAATTATTTCTTACCTTTTAGCTCTAAAAGTATAGGTGCTATATTTAGTAAGATAGAAACAATTGTCAAAAGCCATAATGCCCTTTCCATACCAGGTACTACATCCGATAAAGCTGCCCAATCTTCCGCTTTTACCCACCGAGATACAAGACTGTATTCTGCACAAAGTGTTAAGGCTGTAAATGATAGTCCCATCGCCATAGCAAGCTTATAATCCTTTCCTGCTTTATACATATAAATATTTATAAAAGTTGCTACTATAGCAATAATCCCTAATATTACCCACATAACTATACCTCCAAATATTTTTATTTATGTCCTGTAATAATACTAATGTGCTTCGTCTCTATTTTTTATTAGACATTAATACGTCTAATCTTGTAAATGCTCATTCCTTTTGTGATTTATTATTGAACAAACATGCACGTTACTTTAATAATGATTGAACCTTTAAAGCAACCTCTTTCGGTTTAACATCAATAGATGATAACCTTTCTAAATCCATCAACATTGGTGAATACGTTCCTCTATCTCTATTCTTGTCGTTGTATTCTTCACCTTGTCCTGTGCCAAATGTTCCATCAATGATTTCAGATAAGAAAAAGTATTGAGTTCCGTTAAATTCAACTTCTGCAATGCACTCGTTAATCTTAACTTTTTCCATTTTCAATCCCACCACCAGGAAAAACGTAATAAACAGAACCATCTCTTATTCTTTTAATTAGTCCAACCTTTTTATTTTCTATAATTACTACTGAACCTCTATTACGCATAATCGGCTCCCCTCTATGTCCTAATAAAATAACCTGCCCCGTAAGAAAAAATAGTAAATCTGTTTTGCATAGGAATCCCAGTCCTTATTATCAGTAACTATTTCTAATGTAGGAATGATTGAATTATTAGCTTGTCGTCTAAATTCTTGTTGTTGTTTTTTTAAGAGTTCACAAGCCAATGTTATTTCTTCCTCTTTTTTTCAACCCATCCTTCAGGGTTTCTACTCTTTAATCTTTCCTCTGTAATGTCTGGAGATATTGTAAGTAATGCACACCTTGCCCCCATCCCAAACAAATCAGCTTCTATTTGTTCGATTTCATCCATTAAAGAATCTGAGAATGCTACTCTATGATTTAAATGAAACCTTTCTAAAATAAAAAATATACCTTTGGAACGTTGCGACTGACCAAGTTCTCTTGCCCAATTACTTAGTTTTTTTAGCAACATTACTCTCTCTTTTAGGAGTTCTAAATGTTCTTTATGATTTAGTGTCCTTAATTCTCCATTAACCCTATGTAATATTTGGAAATAATGTTCACTTAGAACAACAACGCTTCGTTCGGCATAATCATCGTTAGCCTGAAGTTGCTTTAATGATTTTAACACAGAAGTTTTGCCAGCATTTGAATAACCTTCTAAAATTATCGCTCCAAATTGATTCATTTTTATCCCCCAATGATTCCTTATAATAAATAACTAATTCATTGTAGAAATAGAAACCTTTTTCAACTAATCTGCTACGTTAATATAACAAGATCTACAAAAATAGCGTTATTCCTTCTTGAATTAACGCACCCTTTAATTTAAGAAATACTTAACAATTATCTATAAAAATCGTGGTCTAACTAAGAATTTGAAATTTACAATCACTTATTTACATATTATCCTTTGTTCTGCAAAGGATATAAATAACAATCATTTTAAATCATCTTGGAGGTTTCTATGAGAAATAATATTAGACTTACTTCGACTGAAATTGGCGGCATGTGGACTACATATATGCAAGATAGTATGGCTGTTTGTTTTTTTAAATATTTTCAACATCATACAGAAGATAAAGAAATTTTGACAATAGTTGAGGAAGCATTAGTTACGTCACAAAATCACCTTAAACAAATTGAAAAAATATTTAATGAAGAAAACATTCCAATTCCAAACGCTTTTACAGAAAATGATTACCACTTATCAACTCCACCATTATTTTATGATTTATTTTCACTTTCTTTTGTGTACGGGCTGAGCCGACTCGGAATGCCTATATATGGAAATGTCGTTTCCACTGTGGCTCGTATAGATATTGTTGAATTTTTCAGCAATTGTATGATCACTTCAAAAGACTTATATAACAAAGCTCTAAAACTTATGCTTTCTAAAGGGATTTATGATAGACCCCCTAAAATTCCATATCCTAAAGAAGTTTCATTTGTTTCTGATAAATCATATTTAGGGAATTTTTTCGGAAGCAAAAGACCTTTAAATGTAGTAGAGTTAACCGAATTATTCTTTCAAATTGAACAAAACTATTTTGGTACTATTTTACTCAATGGTTTTCTACAAGTGGTAAAAGATGAAGAAATTAAGCAGTATTTCAAGTCGGGTAAGAAACTAACAGAAAAACAAATTAATATTAGTAATGAAATTCTTCGAAAAGATGGTATGCAAGGCAATGTTCCGGTTAGTTTAGAAGTAACAGACTCCACTACTGCACCATTTTCTGATAAGTTAATGCTTTATATTATTAACTCGTTGAACTCTAGTGGAATTAATTATCTAGGACATGCTCTTTCTACAACAATGAGAAAGGATTTAGGTACAAAATATTTCCGACTTCTACCTGAAATCCTAACGTATGCAGAAGAAGGAATTGAATTATTAATCGAACGTAACTGGTTTGAGCAGCCACCACAATCGTTAGTCAGAGAAAAACTAATAGAACAAGAAAAATAATTTTTTTAAATTACTTTTCTAACATTTCAGCTTTTGTATTTTATAAATAATCACACTTTAAAAAATTTAATCTCAACATAAACTAGATGAACTAGTATTTTTTGATTACAAAACCTCTACAGCGAAACTGATTCTTTATAAAAAAGAGTTGATGATAAATTGTCAATCTTCAACTCATGTTAGCAATAGGTAAGCATTTGAAGTTATCTCCAGCTTTTCCCATACTCACACAAAATGTGATAGTTTCCGTCATTTTGCGCTCCATCTAACGCTATGTACTTAGACTATAAGTTCCTTACCCTTAAACATGAAGATATTTATAAATCTTCATGTTTAGAGCTAGCACTGCGAAAGATCCCGCATTCCTACCCGATCGGTACGATGAACGCTTGGAAAATAATCGTTCCACTCGCTAGACTTTGGGGTTGTTCCTCCACTTCCATTACAGGAGGTTCGTCAGTCGTACCCCTAATACATTCCAGATTTTGCCTTATAGCAAACGTTTCGAATAACAGTCCTTGTTTCAGCGTTTCCTGCTTCCCAAGTACTTGGTTTCACCTGCTATAGCACTACCTCCTAGGGTAATGTCCCACATGTTCTTCCAACCTTCCTTATCTGGTTGTCGCTGTTGAGTCAGCATTTCTCCAAGTTGATTAAATAGACAGACGTTAATCACTAAATGATAAGCACCTTGTTCGAACCTATCCCCACGATTCATTTACTTGTTCGTCAGATTTCTGTCCTTGTCGTAAATATCCCACTTCTCCATCCTCCCACTCCTTGATGCTATTTAATCAATCCTCATTACAAATTCCTTCTTTCATTTATCTTCTTAAATAATCCTGCCCGTTTAAGTGAATTACTGCACAATACAACAAATCTTCACAATAAAATTATACCAGCAGATAATGAATTGTTGTTCTAATTATAGAAATAATTTGTTTCGCAGTATCAGTCTACTACACAATACAAGAGTTAATCTTGCCCGTTTGCAATGTAATGGATGATTTGGCTAAAAACCATACTTTATTTTCCGTTCTTAAAAATAAAGCATGGTTTCACCAGAAGGTTGTAGCACAGTATTATTCCACCCACTTTATTGTTTGATTCCCTTCTCAACGATTATGACATGTTCAGATCCCTATGTTATATTAAAGATAGAAAACGCATATAATATAATCCGTAGCTGACACTACGGGTTATGGATAAGTGGTTCCCCCAGAGGGATCAGCTGTCCAATGATTGGATAGACCTCTCCTAGTTACTTCTTGGGCAAATAGAGAGGTCTATTTTCGATTGATCAACGAAAACAATCAATGCGAGTAATGCAATCAAGAAGGTATCAAAACACTATGAAACTCTCATACATACTCATAAAATTCTATGTGCCATACGTTCCCATCACATGAGCGCCTATCTAATAAATGGGAGTTCCCTAAATTACCACTTGAAAAATAATCATATAGCTAGTAAACTATTCAGAGTGTTTACTAATAAATGAATACAACCTGTATAACCTCAGAATATGGCGTGAGGGTCTCTACCAGGAACCGTAAAATCCTGATTACAGAAAATGAATGAATCGTTTTCTGTAATCAGGATTTTTTATATTTCCTAAAATAATATTATTAGAAAGGACGTAAAACAGAATATGAATGTAAAAGTTTTTATACTAGCATTATCCACTGTAGCAGTTGGACTGGTTGAATTAATCATTGGTGGTATCCTTCCAACTATTGCAGAAGATCTAAATATCTCTTTAAGTTCAGCAGGGCAACTAATCACGATTTTTGCACTTATTTATGCTATATCTGGCCCTGTGCTACTAGTCTTAACTAGCAAAATGGAGCGTAAAAAATTGTATCTGCTATCTTTATCTGTTTTCTTCATTGGTAATATCATGACCTATTTCAGTCCGAACTTTACCTTTATGATGATTGCAAGAGTGATAACTGCCATGAGTACAGCACTTATCGTCGTACTTTCCTTAACGATAGCAGCAAAAGTTGTTGCACCAGAACACCGAGCAAAAGCTCTGGGTCTGATTTACATGGGAATTAGTTCATCACTCGTTATGGGAGTACCACTAGGAATTTTGATTTCTGATCAATTTGGCTGGCGTGTTATTTTTCTAGGGATAGCTATTTTATCTATCGGTTCCTTTATACTGATTTCGATCTTTTTGGAACGTTTATCTGGAGAAAACACCGTTCCACTTTCACAGCAATTAAAAGCAGTGAGTAGCTTAAAAATAGGTAGTGCACACCTTGCGACGATGTTTATGCTAGCAGGACATTACACACTTTATGCGTACTTTACTCCATTTTTAGAAACGGAACTTCAGCTAAATTCTAGTTGGATCAGTATCTGTTATCTATTATTTGGAATTGCAGCGGTAAGTGGTGGAGCATTCGGAGGGACTCTTTCCGATTCGATTGGAGCTCAAAAAAGTATCATTGTCGTCATTGTTTCTTTTGCTGTCATATTATTCATCTTACCATTCACTACTTTTTCGCTTATTGTATTTATACCAATTATGATGATTTGGGCAGCATTAAGCTGGAGTCTAGCCCCACCTCAACAAAGCTATTTGATTCAAACAGATCCTACTACATCGGATATTCAGCAAAGCTTTAATAATTCAGCGTTACAAGTTGGTATTTCGATTGGATCAGGTTTTGGTGGTATTGTGTTAAGTCAAACTGGAACTGTAGCTCATACTTCTTGGTTTGGTGGAGTTCTAATTATTGTATCGTTAGGGTGTGCGGTTTTTTCTGTAACAAGGAAAACGACTGCAAGAGAAAATAATAGTGCGACCATAGCTTTTCAAAAACAAATACATGATTAACCAAAAGCGAAAATAGTAGAAGAATACAAGAACAGAATTCCCCTTGGCGAATAGGGGATATTCACTAGTTCTGCACTTCAAATCTTTTATCTCAAAGAACTTCTTTTTATGACTTACATCGGGTGCATTTATACTTCAGTAATGCACCCGCTTTTTGATAAGTGCTTAACTATTCTCGAAAAAACTTAGCTATCTAGTTGGCAATGGTGCTCGCTGAGAAATAAATCCTTTGTCCACTAATTCACTCCAAAAGGATTGTGGGATATCTTTATTAATCATCTCTACATCTTCTGCATTGTGTTCTGGACGTGTTGAACCTGGAATGACAGCTTTTACTGCTGGGTGTGCCGTTGAAAATTGTAAGGCTGCTGCTTTCAAGCTTACATTATGATATTCCGCAATTACTTTTAACTGCTTTACTTTATTTACTATATCAGTACCAGCTTTAGCATAATCAAAATGATCTCCTCCAAGTAACACACCAGAATTAAATGGACCTCCTACAATGATATCTACACCTTTTTCCTCAGCTTTTGGCAGCATACGCTCTAAGGCATGCTCATGCTGTAAAAGCGTGTATTGAGTGGCAGATAAGCAGACATCAGGCTGAGCTTCTTCCAAATCCATCACTAGTTCAATAGGTTCGGTTGTATTGACACCAACTCCCCATGATTTGATCACCCCTTCTTCACGAAGGCGACTTAAGACACGAAAGGCGCCTTTTCTAGCCTCATCAAACTTTGTAATCCATTCATCTCCATGAAAATCTGGGGAAACATCATGCACAAAAACCATATCTAAACGATCTGTATTAAGACGATCTAAACTTTGCTCGATGGATTTCATAGTAGCTTCCTCTGTATAATCTGTTATTACTTTATTTTGACGGCCATCCTCAAATATGCCCTCTTTTTTTTCTTTTTCATCCTTCATATAACGCCCGACCTTCGTCCCTATTAAATAGTCGTCTCGATCATACTTTGCTAACGCCTCGCCTAAACGCATTTCCGCTAAACCTGCTCCATAAAAAGGGGCAGTATCAAAATAGCGAATTCCTTGATCCCATGCGGTTTGTATAGTTGTTTGTGCTTCCTCTTCGGGAACGTCTCTGAACATATTCCCTAATGGCGCGGTTCCAAGACCTACTTTATGTTGAAGTGCTTGCTCTAACGATTTCAACCAAACTCCTCCTTATCATGAAGTTATATATTTCATTTTCCACATATACCCTGCACTAAACATGAAGACTTGGATATTTAAATTTTTGAACGTTTTAGGAGGAATAATCGTTTTAAGTTGTAACCTTACTAACTTCTAGATAAGTTTGAACACTTTATTCTATGTATATTGAAAGGCAACCCTCGATTGTTAGAGGAAAAAATGTAGTAGGGGGTTATAA
Organism: Gracilibacillus suaedae; assembly: GCF_017599345.1. Taxonomy (GTDB): domain Bacteria; phylum Bacillota; class Bacilli; order Bacillales; family Amphibacillaceae; genus Gracilibacillus; species Gracilibacillus suaedae. The sequence goes on along the minus strand of NZ_JAGFVL010000036.1, from coordinate 7,635 downwards.
AGTTCCTTGACATTGATGATAGACATCACTTATCTAAAATAGCTTATATTTCTATTTGATTAACTTTTGATAAATTTTTATTTGTTCATCTAATAATTCACTATATTTTAGAGTAGAGGGGGCTGTTAATCCCTCTCGTAATCCTATGTCTACTAATTTTTCTCGCATTAATTCAATTCGTTCTAATAATGAGTCGACATCGACTTCACTATTATTCATATGGAAACCTCCTTATTCAACTGTACATATTGATTTGAATGAATTGGGACAGGAAAAATATAGAAGTAATATTTCGTGGAAATACATCAAGTACCTAGTAAAACGAGGAGAATCAATATCTTGTCTTAATCTTTTGGTATGTTCAATCTCCTAATTAGGTTCAACTATTTATTCCAACCTGCATCACCTTGTAACCCATCATCAACTCTATTAATCAGAACAATAATTTAAATATACGAATGAGATTCAACAAAAAACCTTCATAATTATACGTAAAAAAATCCTCCTTTATGTTAGCTTAGAGTTATTTAAGTACTCAAATCATGTCCTTATTTTTTTTTCCTGTGTATCTTTAAATTTGACTTATATGCATCTTGAACTATTGCATATCTCATAGCCCATCACCGTCTTTTCAAGTTCCGACTTGGATTACTGGACATTTCGTTCATGCTCTCATTATAGAAAAGCTCATCAACCGTACAATTTAATACATCTGCGATTTTTTTAGCCAAATCAACACTAGGTGTTCTTTTTCCTTGTTCAATTTTGTAATAATAAGACGTTGAAATACCAACCTTTTGTGCGATTACATCAACTTCTTTATAGCCTTTACTAATTCGAGTATGTCTTAAGTTTCTTCTCATTAGAATCACCTTCTTTATTAGACGCTATGTCCTGTTAAATAATACTATAATGGACATTATGTCCAAAATCAATCCTTTTTTCCCCATTTTGTCTAAATATATTTTGTGTTTTGGACAAATAGTATAATATATGAGTTATATGGAGGCTGACTAATGAGTAAATTCAGTAATAGATTAAAAAACATTAGGTTAAAAAGGAATATTTCTAGAAAAGCGTTAGCTCAAAAGGTTGATCTATCTTACTCGACTATTGCTAAGTATGAAAATGGAGAAAGAGAACCAGATATCTCTACATTAAATAAGTTAGCATTGTCTTTGGAAGTATCAGTTGATTACTTGGCAGGAAAATCTAATAATGAAAACAGCAACGAATCCACCCCAATTTCAGAAGTCAACTGCCTTCTTAAAGAGTTTGGCATAGAATATTCGGGCTTTCACGATATCGATCGCTGGAAGGCCTTGGGACCAGAGGAATTAAAAGAACTGGAGAATTACTTTAAATACATCACAGATATGGCTATGAGAAAAAAAGAAGAAAACGATGATGATCCAACTTAGTCTATAAATAACAGCTATCATAAAATTTACTAACCTTCACATAAGGAATAAGACAAGGGTAATGATTATAGTTACCTTTTTGTTTTATTCTATAGTGATTATTTTACTTTAAGTGATTAGAAAAACAATTTTTAACTCCAAACCTTTCCCACCAACACTTCATTATCACCAAAACAGTAAGAGATTATGTTAACCGAATCTGTCATGGGGAGAAAACTATTAATTCACTAGATGGCTCTCTCTTTTAATTAAAACTTAAAGAGCTATTTCTAAATGGCTTGTCAAAAGTAGCACCATTCTATAGTTAGAATGGTGCTGGCTTACCGTTATGTTCTAAATGCAGTTAGCAATGCCCCGCACTACCCTACTTTCAGCTGCGAATCTTCATAATTGCTGGCTCTTTTATGGTTAATAAGTTGCGATACAAACCAAGCAAGTACAGCCACCCAAATAACCATTCCTAAAACCAGAGAAATACCATAGTCTAGGTTAAATCCTTCTGGTGCATAGAAGAAATACGTACTTACTACCGCTGTCATGAACAAAGCTGGAATACTACAGATCCAATGAAACTTGTTGTTTTTCACTAGGTACATGGCTGCCGTCCATAACATCACCGCAGCAATAATCTGATTCGATCCACCAACATAGCGCCAGAGGAAGCTATAATCAATCGTCGTTAAATATAGCGTTGTTCCAGTCACAAGTATGATAAGGAAAGCTAATTTCCCTTTTCCATTAAAGTCTTTCTTCGTCAGTTGAGTCAATAATTCTGCAAGCATCATTCTGGAGGAACGCAATGCCGTATCACCTGTGGTAATTGGGAGAACAACAATTCCTAAAATGGCGATGAATCCGCCAAAGGCACCTAACGTTGTTATACTGATTTCATTAACAACCCCTGCTGGACCTCCTGCTGCAAGTGCTGTTTGCAATGCACCCGTACTACCAAAAAAGGTCATCCCTGCTGCTGCCCAAATCATAGCAATAACGCCTTCCCCAATCATTGCTCCATAGAAAACTTTTCTACCTTCATTTTCTTTTTTTAATGTTCGAGCTAAAATAGGACTTTGTGTACTATGAAATCCAGAAATGGCTCCACAGGATATGGTTACCATTAATAATGGCCAAATAGGCATTTCTCCAGGGTGTAAATTACTTAATGTTAAATTCGGGATTGGATGATCAAAAAAGAAGAGCATTCCAACACCGATTGACACAGCCATGAATATTAAGATTGCTCCAAATATAGGATAGACTCTTCCGATTATTTTATTAATTGGTAGAATCGCAGCAAGTATAAGATAAGCAAAAATAATTACCAACCAAGTCGTAGCGTTAAGTGGTGTTATTTGTGTAAGTAACTGGGCAGGTGCCGCAGTAAATGCTGCTGCCACCAAAACCATTAATATAATCGAAACAATCGTCGTAACAAATTTCATTTTACCGCCCAAATATTTACCGACAAGTGTCGGAAATTGAGCTCCATTATGTCTAAGCGATATCATCCCCGAAAAGTAATCATGTACCGCCCCAGCAAAAATACAACCGATAACAATCCATATAAATGCGACTGGACCATATAATGCGCCCATTATTGCACCAAATATCGGACCGGTTCCAGCGATATTCAATAGTTGAATTAAACTCGCTTTCCACCAACTCATGGGCATATAATCAAGGCCATCGTTGTTGGTATAGGCAGGTGTTGAATTCTGGTCATTAATGCCAAAAATTCGTTCGACCACCTTCCCGTAAACAATGTAGCCAACAATTAACAATACAATAGATGCTATAAACGTAACCACCGCTGAACCCTCCTTTTATTTGAAAAGTAAATATTATAATAATATAGCATGGAAGGAAAAAGCAATGGTTTTTTCTAAATTTTCAGATATTTCATGTGTTTTCTAGAGGATTATTTCCATTAACCTTGTCTATCATTTGTCTAGTGGCAAACTCTAAACTTTTTATCGATATACAACGTTTATAGAAGTGATAACAGAGCAAGAGTAAATACTGTTTTAGACAAGAGATAAGCGACTAGTATATAACACTCAGGTGCTGACCCAATATACCACTAACAGTTAGTAATAGTTTAAAACACCATATAGGAGACCTTCAAAATATAACTGACGGTCTCCTTAATTATAATTAATGTTCCCGAATGCTCATTAAATTTCGCAAACGCGTAGCAGTATCAGAGGAAGCGGTATAAATCATGATCTTGAGATCCGGATCGGTAGGCAGTTGTAAGGTTACATGCTCAAACTCCATCTCTCCGATTCGGGGGTCGTAGCTCCGTTTGTGACGTTCTGTTACCCACTGAACATCATGTAGCGACCAGATCTCACGAAACAGCTGACTACTCTGTATAAATTCCTCAATAAGTTCTTTAAACATAGGATCATTAGGGAAGTGTGCGTAATCCGCACGAAATTGGGCAATTAAGACCTTTATTCCGGCTTCCAAATCCTCTTTGTTCAAACTTTGCCATTCTCTAATCAAAAGATGCCTCATCCAATTGGGTCTTTGCTGCATGTTATTTATAAATGACGGTAATCGGAAAACTAACTCAGCTGCTTTGTTCCACAGCAATAAATCCCAATATCTACCTATAATTAATGCTGGATTCGGATCAAGAGACCTTATCGTTCTTACCAAACCCACATTTAGTTGCTGTTCTTTTACCTTCTTTTGCACCGGTTTCGCGAGAAGGTGGAGATGGTTACGTTCCGCCTCATTTAATCGCAATGCTTTTGCTATATTATTTAGTACATCCTCTGAGGGATTGACATTTCTGCCTTGTTCCAAAGAGGTATACCATGATGTTCCAATATGAGCAAGTTGGGCCACTTCCTCCCTTCTAAGACCCGGAGTCCGTCGCCGCCCATAAGACACTAAGCCTACATCTTCTGTAGTAAGACGGTTTCGACGCGTACGTAAAAATTCACCTAACGACATATTGGTAAGATTCTTTTCCATTTATATCGACTCCTTATCCTGACACTTCCAAACATACGATAAAAACAGGAAGGAAGCTATGTGTACATTCTGTCATACTGCAAGTATAGCTTACATTATATGAAAAATTAAGGAGGAATTTAAATGAATGTTTTCGTAACAGGAGCCACAGGGAAAGTAGGAAGTCGTTTTGTTCCACGTTTACTACAACGTGGATATAAAGTTAAACTGTTGGTTAGAGATAGCACAAAGGCAGATTGGCTTCACCAACTAGGTGCTGAAATCGTAGTAGGTGATCTTTTGCAAACGGATAATTATGTTGAATCTCTCCAAGGCATTGATGCTGTGGTTCACTTAGCAGCACAGTTCCGTGGTGTAGATGAGGATGTTGCTAGAATATCAAACATTGATGGTAGCATAGCCTTAGCTCAAGCTGTTTTGAAGGCAGATGTACCAACGTTTATTTTCGCAAGCACCAATAATGTATACGGTTCTGGGGATCATTACAGACCAAACCGTGAAGATGACGAATTAAGGCCTGCCTTTCCTTATGCTCAAACAAAAGCTGAAGCTGAAACTGCGCTGCTACAGCTTCATCACGAACAGGGATTAGGACTTCGCATAGTACGGTTTCCATTTATCTATGGAGATCAAGATCCCCATATTACAGAAATTATCCCAATATTACATAGTTGGAATCCAGCTAAACGAATCCATATGGTACACCATGCCGATATATGTCAAGCTTTAATTCTTGCTGCTTCTACACCAGGTATTGATGGTCGAATCTACAATGTCGCTGACGATGCGCCAATCTCAGTTGCTGAGCTGCTTCAACTTCAAAACAGTGATATTTCGTCAGAAGCACAGAAACAAGAATATAATCCATGGGACATGATCGTTGATACGACGCGTATAAGAAATGAATTACATTATCGACCGATTTTTCCGTCCTTCTATACTGCAAGAGATGCAGGTGCAATTTAGTAAAATGATGCTATCAAAATATTAAATTTTTTTTGTTGGACAAAAAGGTGCTTTTCTTATAGTAGGAAAACACCTTTTTGATATCTATCCTACATTAATGGTTTAGATTTTAAATATAGTAAAAAAGGTTGTGAAGAGATATACTATTGTAATAAACAATCCTATAGCCTTTATATTCCATCAAATATAATCAAAAACCCTCATTTATTTATGGTACGGTTCACATGGTTTTATTAAAATCCAAGGAAAAACAACCTTGGGAAAGTAAAAAATATTAATGACACAATAATCGTTGAGTGTTTACCCTTAATGGCTTGATTTTTTTACTATCCTTTAACATCATTGTTTGTTTTATCAACTAATCCTCTTTATATTTTTCCTTAACAATATTGGATCCGATGCCTGCACCAATCATTAAAAGTAAAGGTCCAAAATTCCATAAAAATTTTCCACCGAATAAAGTAATGTCTAATGCTGTAAAATTATTTAGAATAAGAATACCTATTTTTAATATCAAAAGCACAGCACCGACTAAAAATAAAACATCAAATAATTCTTTAAGTTTTGGATGCGCCAATTGTTTACTATCATTTATCAGTTTCTCTTTCAACTCGTCATCACTCCTTAACAATTCATCGATCGTTACTCCAAACAGGTCGCTTAACTTAATTATGATTTCAATATTGGGGAAATTCTGGCCATTTTCCCATTTTGAAACGGACTGTCGGCTAACAAAAAGTTTTTCTGCTAATTCTTCTTGAGACCAACTTTTTCTTTTTCTCTCCTTTTTTAACTTCTCTGCAAAATTCATTTCAGCAATCACCTTTTCTAATTTATAATTTATTATTGCAATAACCAACATTAAAAGTAAAGATAGTAATAGTTGCAAGAACATCGCACCCTAAAGTTGCATTATATAAATACTAATTTTAATAGCATTTAGAACCCTAAAGAAGCATACATGATTAATTTAAAACAAAAGATAATTTAGTCTAAATAAAAATAGTGACCTCATATTATAGGTCACCAACTTTTTGGACTTTATCATGACATTTTCCATCTGACGGGTGTGCAACTTTTGTTTTCCCTCTTAAAATCACTTTGGAAGAGATTTATTAACTACAAATCAGTTTTACTATAACAACTCTCTGCTTTACCACTATTTGTGATACGGTTCACCGTACCGGTTTTTAGGGTAAAATAAAGGTTAAATGGAGAGGTTATTAAAGCACCTCTCCATTTAAAATTAGATAATAATTATAAAACGAAACTAATAGAATATGTAGCATATAAAGATTTATGTCATAAACACAAGAGCATATTCAATTATAAATGATTTTCAACATAATCAATGATACCTTCATAAAAGAAGTTAATATCGTCTTTTCCAAAAAATGATTTGAATCTTGTTTCAGAAATATTAGTTGTAAATTTGCTTATATCCTCTTCTTCTTTAAGCAAATCTTTTATCTTATTTGGATCATCATTATGATATAAAACTACATCTATGCTCGTGGTTGGTCTAATTGCTTTTTTCAACATGTATCTAAATTCAAAATCTGCTTGTGGTAAAGAATAGCCAATAAAAACGACTCTTTCAGCTTCTGACAGCTCTACTAATGCATTTTTCCAAATGTTTTTAAATGTAACATTATCTAAATTCTTTAGTAAAGTTGGTGTAATTAATTCACTTGTTAGCTTTGTGTTATTACGATCACCTGATGAGCTATAATTTTTACTGCAAAAAGGGCATTCTGGAGCGTTTGTATCATAAAATTCCTCAAATGCTATGTATTTTTCTTGTGAGTAAAATAACCTCTGACAATTCTTACATAATAGCCAATTCATCGCCCCATGAAGTTTTAGTAACTTTAAATTGTAGTAACCCTGCCTTTTTAAAATTGTTGATGGTATACTCTCTGTATCAATGTCAGCAAAAAAGTGATGATAGTTGTGGTCATATACACAGTAATCTAATTTTACATTTTCATAGTCACTATTATTTGAAACCACATGGGAAAAGTACTTATCAACAATAAAATCCCAATTAAGAGTTATTATAGACACAGGATCTCCTGTTTGTTCAGCTTCAATTCTCTTATTTATAATTTTTTCTATAAATTCTAAGTATGTTTGATTATCAAATGATTGATTTACACTTGACTTAACAAATAGCCTTATAATACAAAAAACAAAGTCATTCCTTAGTTGAATTATCTTTGAAGTATCATACCCCTGTATATGCTCATTTGAAGCAATTGCC
>NZ_JAGFVL010000035.1 GCF_017599345.1 Gracilibacillus suaedae | reverse complement strand
TGAAGATCCACTTTTTCGAGCGGTTTTTGCTCGAAAAAGTTAGCTGAAGGGCAAACCCCACGGAAAGGGAAGTGGGCAGCCGGAGTGGCGGTTATCATCACGATACATGTCAAAATTACTTCATAAGTGACTGTACATCTAGTTTCGAACAAACAGTATTTTCATTACTTCGCAGTATGTATCCACTAACGAATTTGTTTACAAGAGATTATAAGCTACAAGTTTAGTAATCATGAAAACGGAGGGAATAAATATGGGGAAGGTTTATTTGATTGGGGCAGGTCCTGGTGATCCGGACTTGGTTACGGTTAAAGCTTTAAAAGCCATTCAGCAAGCAGACGTTATTTTATATGACCGTCTAGTTAATCAGGAACTACTAAATGAAGCAAAACCAGAAGCGGACCTTATATACTGTGGGAAATTACCAAAATTACATTTAATGAAGCAAGAAACAATTAATCATTTGCTCGTCAAATATGGCAAAAAGAAGAAATTTGTAGTACGCTTAAAGGGAGGAGATCCCTTTGTATTTGGTCGTGGTGCAGAAGAAGCAGAAGCATTGGCGAAAAATGGAGTAGCCTATGAAGTTGTGCCAGGCATTACTTCAGGCATTGCAGCACCAGCATATGCAGATATCCCGATTACACACCGTGAGTTAGGTCGATCTTTTGCAGTAGTAACAGGTCACTGTAAGAACGGGGAACCTTCAGATATTCAATGGGAGTATTTAGCTAAATCAGTCGATACGTTAGCTATTTATATGGGTATGAGTAATTTACCTTTTATTACAGAACAATTAATCAAGTGTGGAAAATCAAGCCAAACGCCAATTGCAATCATTCAGGAAGGAACGACAACCAACCAAAAAGTCGTAACAGGAACATTACAGAATATTGTCCATCTTGTAGAACAACATCAGGTGAAAAATCCAGCAATGATTGTCATTGGGGAAGTAGTGAAAGTTGGCGAAAAACTACAATATTTAAAAGATAGATTTCAAGATCAAGAGACTATTGCTGCTTTAAAAGCATTTTAGGAGTGAGAAACAATGGAAGCTGTCATTTATATTTGTCATGGAAGCAGGCTACAAGAAGCAAAACAAGAATCTTTCGCATTAATCGATAAAGTCAAAAAGAATATTTCGGTCGCGATCCAAGAGACTTGTTTTTTAGAATTACAAGAACCTGATTTAGCCGAAACAGTTCATAAGGTAGTCAATCAAGGAGCGACGAAGGTTGTTATTATCCCGATTCTTTTATTGACAGCTGGCCATGCCAAAAAAGACATTCCAGACATGATTGAGAACGAGAAGCGTAACTATCCGGAAGTGAAATTTGTTTATGGTCGAGCTATCGAAGTAGAACCGAAAATGGTAGATATTTTAGTAGATCGAATGAAAGCTTGTACCGATAACCTAAAAGAAATGGATGTATTACTTGTCGGTCGAGGAAGCAGTGATGTATCGGCAGTAAAGGATACCGAACGAATTGTCAGTATGCTAAGGACACATTTTCCTCAAAATCAAATAGATAAATGCTTTTTAGCTGCAAGTCAACCAAAGTTTGAGCCATTCTTATTAGAAAAGGTGGAGCAAGGTAAATCAGTTCTTGTACTGCCATATCTTCTTTTTACTGGTTTATTAGATAAGGGAATAAAGAAGTATATCGATTCATTAGATGTAAAGGAAGGGCAAAAGATATTGCTGGCTGATTATTTGGGACACCATCCCAATGTTGTCGAAGTATTGGCCGAAAGAGTGGCTGAAGCAAGAGAAGGAGCGGACGGGTATGCAACAATGGCTGAAAGAAGTAGCTAGAGGAAAAAAAGGATCAAAGGATCTAGATTATCAACAAACATTGCAAGTTGCAGAAAGTATTGTATCTGGTGAAGCAACCACTGCCCAAATTGCAGCATATTTAGTTGCAGAACGAATAAAAACCGAAACACATGAAGAGTTATTGGCATTTATTCATACATTACAACAACATACAAAAAGGTTACATTTACCTGCTGATATCAGAGAAAAAGCAATCGATTTTGCTGGACCTTATAATGGTCGGAATTCTTTTGCAGCAACCATACCTGTATCATTATTGTTGGCAGATTATGGTGTGCCGGTATTTCTATCAGCTAGTGATACATTGCCACCAAAGTATGGGACATCCTTAAAAACCATCTTTTCAGAATTAGGCGTTGCAGTAGATAGTGATCGTGATGAAACGGAAAAGAAGATGAAGAAAATCAATATAGCTTTCGCGGATACAGAACAATACAGTCCGTCGCTCGCTAAATTACGATCCATTCGTAAAGAGATTGGAGTTCGCACATTATTTAATACAGTAGAAAAGCTTATCAATATTTCTCAAGCGCAAAATGTAATGTTAGGTGCCTTTCATCGGACGGCAATTAACAAGTTAGAAGGCGTCTTTAAACATTTGGATTATCAACATGTATATATTGTCCAAGGCTTGGAAGGATCTGAAGACGTACCTGTTCATCGTAATAGTTTTGTGTTTGATTGGACACCAGATGGGCTGAATTCTTTTATCGTCAAACCGAAAGATTACGGATTAGAATATAAAGAATTTGATAAAACAGTCAAACTGTCTGCTAAGGAACAAGCAGGTATTATTCATGCTATTTTTTCCAATGATAAAAAACAAGAACACAGATATTACTATCAGCAAATATTATTAAATGCAGGCTTGCGTTATTATTTGTTTAACGTTACTGGTTCCATTGAAGAGGGTATTGAGATAGCCGAAGAGCAAATAAAATCAGGCAGAGCCATGCAGAAGTTAAAAGAATTACAAAAAAACAAATGTGAAGCTTAATCTCCTTTCACATTTGTTTTTTTTACTTTTTCGATCCAAGTTTGTTGTTCTTTTCGTGAATAGATCGGTTTTTCTACAATTTCATGCAATAGTTTTTGGTGAACGGAAGAAGAGATGTTTAATTGCTTCAGAAGCTGTCTTGCTTCAAATAAAAAGTCAATATATTGCTCGTAATGATCTGGTATTTCTGCTTCGATTGATTTTTTTAATCTTTTGGCTAAGATCGGACTAGCTCCACTAGTCGAAATGGCAATTTGTAATTTTCCTTTTTGAATGGTAATGGGAAAGTGAATATTGCCTGCTTCAGCTTGATGGGTAGCGTTTATCCAAGCAGAAGAGGGAGCGTTTTGTATGACATATTGATTTATCACGTCATCGTTAGTTGCAATTACAATAAGATCTGCTTGTTTAAAATGATCTAGTTCACATTTTGTCTGGAGCAGATGAATGTTGTGTAAATCGATAAGTTGATATAGAGATTTGGTCAATGTTGGACTAACAAGTGTAATATTTTCTTTAAATGGAAGCAGTCTTCTTAATCGTCTTTCTGCTACATTTCCACCACCGATAATCACAATTTGCTTATTTTGCAGGTTTATAAAAAAAGGTAAATATTCCATGTGGTTACCACTCCTATACTTAGTCACTACGTTACCGGCCCATTAAAGGAAGTCTCACTACATTGTAGTATCTAAAAAGGTGTCAAGGCAAGCTAATTGACAGAAGATTGTGTAATTTTTTAAACTAAAGATAGCTTGATTATCTGAACGTATTTTGAAGTTGAGATATTCGGAAAGGATGTTAACATGAAACATATTTTTAAAAAAGGTAAAAGTTTACAAGGGCCGACACTTTTACTGCTTCATGGTACTGGTGGGACGGAGAATGATTTGTTGCCATTAGCGAATATTATTGATGCTGATGCAAATATTTTAAGTGTGCGTGGAAGTGTCTCTGAAAATGGTATGCCACGCTTTTTTAAACGATTAGCTGAAGGAGTATTTGATGAAGAAGATCTAGTGTTGCGAACAAAAGAGTTGCATGAATTTTTGGATGAGGCATCTGAAGAATATGGGTTCGATCGTAATTACGTAATTGCAGTTGGCTATTCTAATGGGGCTAATATTGCTGGCAGTTTATTATTCCACTACCAAGATGCATTGAGTGCTGCAGTTCTGCATCATCCAATGGTGCCTAGACGAGGTATTGAACTACCTGATTTGGCAAGTGTAAAAGTATTAATAACGGCAGGTCGAAATGATCCATTATGTACAGAACAAGAATCACTTGAGCTAGAGGAAATTTTGAAAGAAAATGGAGCAGATGTAGAGGTTCATTGGGAGAACAATGGACATCAGCTAACCCAAACAGAAGCTGAAGCTGCAAAAGAGTGGTATCATCATAAAAATATTTAACCGTGAAGCTATGTATCTTTTTTACAAGGTGCATAGCTTTTTTGTATGGAAAAAAGTATTAAATCAGCGCAATGACCGTGTTAAACGAAGTAGTTATTTTGACATGTTTGATGTCTATTTGCAAAGCTCCCACTAATTACTTCGCTTTCACCCAAAGGGCATAAGTCAACATCTGCTAAAAGCAAGCTTTTCGCAGTGTATCCTATACGGCGGGCACAGCCTCAACTAACTTTGCAAAGTGGATTTTCAACTCGTGCTATTCCCGCAGGAGTCTCCGCTATGAGGAAGTGCAACCATTCTTGTCAGAAGTAATAGGTTGACTTTTTACAATGGACAAAGTGAAAATTGCTATTTGTAATGATAAAAGCAACCGTATTACTTCATGCTAGCGTTGTAGAGCAGATCTTAGCGTAGGCCGTCCACTTTCACTCCTGTGGGAATAGTTTGGCTCGAAAAAGTTAGCTGAAGGACAAACCCCACGGAAAGGGAAGTGGTCAGTCGGAGCGGTGGTTAAGCTGTTTAAGTATTTCATAATGGATGCTAGAGAAATGGTAAATCTTTAGCTTTTAGTCATAAGGACGGAGCGTTTTTTCTCAGTTTTTCTTATTCTGTGACCGAAAAAGGTGGTTCTTCGTTAAGTGCTCTCAAGGACAAAAATTTCTTCTTGCATTTTCTAAAGTAAGGTATATAATATAACTGTACTAAATATATTAATACAGTTAATACAATTAATACAGTTCACACAGTGGAAAGGGAGGGTGTTATGTTTGAGTTGGATTTGCGTAGTCGAAAGCCGATTTATGAGCAGTTAGTAGATCGCTTGAAGCAGTTAATCATTAATAATGTCTTAGATAAAGATGAGAAGTTACCCTCTGTTCGTGTGCTCGCTCAGCAACTGTCGATCAACCCTAATACCATTCAAAAGGCATATCGTGAATTAGAGGCACAAGGCTATATATATTCGGTGAAAGGGAAGGGAAGCTTCGTGAATCATATCATGATGACAGATAATTCAGCTGAAATAAAAAAAGTAAAAGAGCAATTAAAAAAACAAATAGCAGAGGCGCTTTTTTTAGGAGTAACAATAGAAGAGTTAGAGAAATTGATTACAGAAGTGGAGCAATCGGTAACAAGGGGGGATCAAGATGATTCAAGTCCAGAACGTCATTAAAAAATTCGAAAAGGACTATGTATTGAATGATGTAAGTCTAAAAATCCAAAGAGGGTCTATCTATGGTTTGCTCGGGTCCAACGGTGCTGGTAAAACGACCTTATTAAAGACAATTGCAGGTATTATCAAGCAAAATGAAGGTGCTGTAGAACTGGAAAGGAAGCCGGTATATGAAAATGTAGGACTAAAAGAGCGAATGGTGTTCATTCCCGATACTTTGTTCTTTTTTTCCCATTATACCGTAACACAAATGGCTAACTTTTATATGGGTGTCTATCCTAATTGGAACCCAAAACGGTTTGATCAAATGCAACAGGCACTTGATTTAGATCCTAATCGCAAAATTCAACGTTTTTCAAAAGGGATGCAACGGCAGGTAGCATTTTGGCTCGCATTATGTGTAATGCCCGATTACTTAATTCTTGATGAGCCTTTTGATGGCTTAGATCCAGTTATACGTCGAAAAATTAAGTCCTGGATTATTCAAGATGTTGCCGAACGGGAAATGACCGTAATGGTTTCTTCTCATAATTTAAGCGAAGTAGAAGATATTTGTGATGCTATCGGCATTATTCATCGTGGAAAATTGCTATTAGAAAAAGACTTAGATGAACTTAAATCCGATATTCATAAAGTACAAATTGCTTTCAAGGAAGAAATGAATCCGACACTTTTTGATGAGTTAGACGTCCTTCATCAAGAAAAACGTGGAAGTGTTTATATCTGTATTATCCGTGGTGATGATCAGCTAGTAGAAGAAATAATCGAACAGTATAATCCAGTTGTGTTTGATATTTTACCATTAACGTTGGAGGAAATTTTTATTTACGAAATGGAGGGTGTAGGATATGCCATCGAAAACATCTTACTTTAAAAGAGAATTATGGAAGCAAGCTTTCCGTTCTTTCGGTTGGGTAGGTATTGGTTATTTTCTAGCCCTTCTATTCTTATTACCTCTACAAATTATAATGGTCAAGACAAAAAATGATCCGGATGACATCAACTATTATCGAGAGCATGTAGACAGCTTCTTTGGTATCAATGGTGACATACAAGGCATGCTGTTTCTTATTATTCCGGTTTTAGCAGCTGTTTTTACATGTCGCTACATGCATGTGAAAGGTTCAGCAGATTTTATGCATAGTTTACCGCTAAGACGTTCTCAGCTTTTTACTCACCAATTTTTAATAGGTTACATGATGATTCTGATTCCAGTATGTATCACAGTTTGTATTCTCTTTGTTATGTCGGGAGTGATGGATGTTGAGTTTATTTATCAAAACAAGGACATCCTAAATTGGTTTTACGAAACACTAACATTTACGACTTTCGTATATACAATTGCTTACTGTGTTGGTACATTAACAGGTATGTCGGTAGTTCAAGGTGGTTTAAGCCTTATATTCATTATTTTCCCTGCTGGAATCTCCGTCTTAATTAACGAAAATTTAAATATGCTATTAGAAGGTTTTAGTGTTCATCATTCAAGTTTCTTTTCCTATTCCAGCAATTTAACACCAATATGGTGGTTTATGGAATTGTCTAATAAAAGCAACTTGGAAATGGCTAATTGGTTATATGGGATATATTGGTTACTTTCCATCGCCTTTATTGGTATATCCTTGATTTTATATCGTATTCGTCCAATAGAATCTGCCAACCAAACGATTGCCTTTCCTTTACTTAAGCCAATTTTTAAATTCGGTGTAACGTTTTGTTTTATGTTACTCGGTGGTGGTTATTTTGGTGCAGCACAAGGACAGTCGGAAGGTTGGATAATGTTTGGTTATATCTGTGGTGCTTTGTTTGGCTATTTGCTAGCAAAAATGCTAATCCAAAAAACTTGGCGTGTATTTGACCAATGGAAAGGCTTTATGATTTATATAGGAATATCTATCGTGGTGATATTATCTATTATGTTTGATTGGTATGGGTTTGAGACAAATGTTCCTGATGAAGGAGAAGTGGAAGGAATTTATTTTGTTGATCAAAGTACATTCAATAATTGGTACAGTGGTAGCGAAGACCAAGAATTAGAACAATCGAATATTACCAATCCAGAATTAATAGAGAAGATCATTAATCTACATGACTATATTATAGCAAATGATCATATCGGACAGCCCCAAGGTGTTACTTACACGGAGAAGTCAACCGATATAGATATTATTTATCATTTGGAAAATGGCAGTAGGCTGGCAAGGGAATATTTTATTCCATCTATTGATGAAGTCGAGCAATATGTAAGGCCGATTTTAGAGTCGAAAGCATACAAACAATCCAGTTTAAATTGGTTGTATGACAACAACATTCGTATTAGCTCTGTTGCAGTTTCTGGCTATGATTATAGGCAGCGAGTAACAGATCAGCAAACCATTAACAAAATTAGTAATGCTTTAAAACAAGATTATCTGGATACTTCTTATGAAGAAATGATGCAAGGCAGCTATGGAGAAAGAAAGTCACTGGACTTTGAACTGAAATCAGAACAGGAACACTTCCGTCAATTACCAATATTAGATAGTTACTCAAAGGTATTGGAAGTTTTGGACCAAGAAGAATTAGATCGAGGTCTGACCCTTCATTCGACTGATGTTTCCATGATTGCCATCACTAATTCAACACAAAATGAGGAAATGTTTTATGAACTACCTCACAGGGAAGATATCGATCTTAACGAATGGATGCTTGTCGAAGATAGTGAGCAAATAGAGGAATTAATTAGTCTAGATAAAGAGGCTAGCGGTACGTGGGAGCTCGCTTTCTACGGACCATATGAAAATGATTTTATAGATAGTTATAAAGTTCAGGAAGACCAGCTTCCAAGTTATGTAAAGGAATATTTTGAATAGGGGAGGTGTAATCCATGTTCGGAAACGATTTTTATCAATCATTAGTAGATAATTATCAGACAATGATGCACTATACTGCATTAAAAATAGTAAAAGATCCGCAAATTGCAGAAGACGTTGTGCAAGAATCCTGGCTGAAGATAATGAAACAACAGGAGGCAATGGAAGCTATTGATAAATGGGGAGCATGGTTACGAACAGTCACCACAAGAACCGCTATCGATATGTTAAGGAAGGAAAAGCGGCGTCACACATGCTTATTCGACAATCCATACTTGATAGAAGAATTGACTATCTGTTCTACAAATGAAGTTGATGACCGGATCAATTGGCAATCCACAGTGGAAGAATTGGAGCAATGTATTGCTAAAAGCAAGAAGTTGAAGCGTGTTTTTCAGTTAAAATTCAAATTAGAATTAGATGATGAGCAGATAGCAAGAACGTTAAATATTACCCATTCAGCGGTTAAAACTCGGATATTTAGAACAAGACAATTACTGAAAAAGCATTATCAAGTCAATGATGATTACATGTTAGAACCAGGAGCTTAAATGTTTCTGGTTTTTTCTTTAGCTAAATAGGTTTATAATAGTGGTAGTATTGTTAATCAAAGGATGAATTACATGAGTTATATTATATATGTTGTCTTACCTTGGATATTTTTATGCTTATTTGTCATTGGCGCAATGTACAGCTTATGGAAAAAACTTGCCTATTGGTGGGGATTTGTAAGTTGTGCGATAGGCGTAATCATTTATTTAATTGGAAATGAAGTAGTAGGTGGCTATAATGGTATGAGCCTCAGTTTAATCGGTGCATTACCATTTACAATTGGTCTGTTTATTTTGTTCTTTCTTTTCGTTGGAAGCAAATTCCAGTAAAATCTACCATAATCTCGATTAGAATTAACTAAACAGCAAAGAATATAAGTGTACCCAATTGAATGGAGGGATACACATGAGAAGAAGAAACAGAATGTTACCAATGCTTGCTTCTATTGGTATAGGTGCATATGCATATTATCAAATGCGCAGAAACAGAACGATTTAACGCTTTGGAAAACTTGGCAATTGCCAAGTTTTCTTTCATCTTTGATGTTTGGTATAATAAAAAGAGTGAAAATTATGCTGAAAAGAAAGGGTTTTGGATATGGGGAAACAATACATAGGTTATATAGGTTCGTATACGAAAAAGGAAAGCCAAGGTGTTTATCGTTTTACCTTGGATACAGAAGAGAAACAAATCACGAATGTAGAAGTTGTGGCTAATCTTGATAATCCCACCTACTTAACTGTAAGCAGCAATAATCAATATGTATATGCAGTTTCAAAAGAAGGAGACCAAGGTGGCGTTACTGCTTTTACAGTTACGGATGAAACAGGAACATTAGACAAAATAAACAGTCAAGTAACAGATGGCTCAGCTCCTTGTCATGTCAGTGTAGACAGTGAGAATCAGCTAGTTGTATCAGCTAACTATCATACGAAGCAAGTAGAGGCATTTTCAACTAATGAAGATGGATCATTAAAACCACCAAAAGCTGTTGAACATGAAGGGAACGGTCCGCATGAGCGCCAGGAAAAACCTCACCTTCATTTTGCAGGTTATACACCAGACGAACAATATGTAGTTGTGGTGGACTTAGGCAGTGATACCATCACAACCTATCGTCCAATTAAAGACGTTTTACAGGAAGTAAGTGTATTAACTGTAAAACCTGGAAGTGGTCCACGTCATATTGCATTTCATCCTAATGCTTCCTATGCTTATGTGATGACAGAACTTAGTAATGAAGTGATCGTACTTAAATATCATGAAAAAGAAGGAACGTTTGAAGAAGTCCAATATATTACTACCCTTCCAGAGGACTTTACCGAAAATAGTCAAGGAAGCGCAATTCATCTTTCTTCAGATGGAAAGTTTGTTTATGCTGGAAATAGGGGACACAACTCGATTGCGACCTATCGCATAAAAGAGGATTATACGGTAGAGTTTATGGAATGGACGCACACAGAAGGGGATTGGCCTCGTGATTTTGTATTAGATCCTACTGAACAATTTATCGTAGCAGCTAATCAAGAATCAGGCACACTGGTTTTATTCGAACGAGATCCTGAAAAAGGAACACTCACCATGTTACAAAAAGACATACAAGCTCCAGAAGCTGTCTGCATAAAATTTTTAAATTACTAATGGAAAAAAGGCCACCTAACAAAGTGGCCTTTTTTCTATGTTATTCATTCAAGCGTCCTGTTATTGAGATCTACATCTATTAATTCCATATTTTCCTTTGATTCATAACGTGATATAAAGCCATCCCCGTGGCATATCGAGCAAGTATAACGCCACTCTTCATCATCCATCAATAACCCTGTACCTTCACAAGCTTTACATTTCATATGTTGCGAACCCATTGTTATACTTCCTTTCTGTATTATTTTTGTTTTTGCTTAATCCAGTTGATAATACCGCCTTGTAAAATAATATCGATATGACGTTTTGTTAAGTCATGTCGTACAGGAATTGTATGACCTTTTCCTTTCACTTTAATGTCAAATGTGTCAGTAACCTGGATAGTTTCATGTATATCTCGGAATTCCAAAATGTCGTTCTGTGCCAGATATTCATAGTCCATTTCATTTACAAAAGTTAATGGAAGAATACCGAAGTTAATTAGGTTTTGTAAGTGAATACGAGCAAAATCTTTTACAAGTACGACTTTTAACCCTAAATACCTTGGTGCCAATGCCGCATGTTCACGGCTTGAACCTTGACCATAATTGACCCCCGCGACAAGTGCATGCCCACCAATATCCCGTTTTTTCATTGCATTATCATAATAGTCATCATCAACGATTTCAAAGGCGAATGTACTTATTTTTTGAATATTACTACGATACGGTAATACTCTGGATCCACCAGCTAAGATTTCGTCAGTGGAAATATTGTCACTCATTTTTAGCAATATGGGTAAATCGAAATTGTTTTTTATCGGTTCAAAATCTGGGATCGTTGTAATATTTGGTCCTTTCTCTAACTCCACATCTGCGTTGTTCTCAGGAGGGGCTTCCAGCATTCCCTCGGTGGTGAATTTATTCGGTTCTTGAACTTTCGGGTATCTCATATCCAATGTTCTTGGATCGGTGATTTTACCTTTCAGAGCTGAAGCAGCTGCTGTTTCAGGACTACATAGGAACACACTGTCCTCTCTAGTACCAGATCTGCCTGGGAAGTTCCTAGGTGTAGTTCGTAAACTATTTCTTCCGGTAGCGGGCGCTTGTCCCATTCCAATACAACCATTACACCCTGCTTGGTGCATTCGCGCACCGGCAGAAAGAAGGTTAGCAATATGCCCGTTTTCCACTAACTGCTCTAATAATTGACGTGATGTAGGGTTAATATCAAAGGAAATACCAGCTGCTATTTGTTTACCTTTTACAATTTCACTAGCAATGGCAAAATCACGATAGCCTGGATTGGCGGATGAACCGATATAGGATTGGTAGATCGTTTCACCTGCTACTTCTACGACTGGTACGACATTACCGGGACTTGATGGTTTCGCTATTAATGGTTCCAATTCAGACAAATCAATACTGTCTTCTTCATCATAATGAGCACCACGATCAGCTGTAAGTTCCATCCAATCATTTTCCCGGCCCTGTTGTCTTAAAAAGTTTTTGATTTCATTATCTGACGGAAAGACGGTAGCTGTTGCTCCAAGCTCTGCTCCCATATTGGCAATAACATGTCGATCCATAGCCGATAAAGTTTTTACACCAGGACCATAATACTCAATGATTTTGCCAACGCCACCTTTAACACCGTGACGACGTAACATTTCTAAAATAACATCTTTCGCACTAACCCAATGTGGTAGTTTACCGGTTAATTTTACACCCATTACCTTTGGCATTTTCACGTAATAGGGTTCTCCAGCCATTGCCATGGCAACATCAATACCACCTGCGCCAATGGCAAGCATACCCATACAACCATTCGCACAAGTATGACTATCAGACCCTAGTAATGTTTTTCCTGGCTTGGCAAGTTGTTGCATATGGACAGGATGACTGACTCCATTACCCGGTCTGCTATAGTAAATACCGAATTTACGTGCTGCACTTCGTAAGAATAGATGGTCGTCTGCATTACGGAAATCCTCCTGAATTAAATTATGGTCCACGTATTGTGCAGAGGCTTCTGTTTTGACACGATCGATCCCCATTGCTTCCAGTTCAAGCATTACCATTGTTCCTGTAGCATCTTGTGTTAACGTTTGGTCAATTTTTAGACCAATTTCTTTTCCTGGTTGCATTTCCCCGGAGATCAGATGCTCACTAATTAATTTTTGAGCGACATTTTGTTTCATCTTTTTTCCCTCCTTAGCTTTTTATCCGACATATTTAGAATGTACTTTACAGTTAATATTACACATTTTAGTCGTTTATAAACTTTCCACGACAAAAATCAAAAGGAATAAGTTCCCTTCTGATCATTAAATTAAAAGGAGGTATTTTTTTAACAAGAAAGTATAAATTTAGTGTACTAGCGTTGTAGAGCATGATAATAGCGAAGGCCGCCCACTTTCACTTCTGTGGGAAGTGGGTAGCCGAAGTGGCGGTTAAGCTGTTCAAGTATTTCATAATGGATGCTAGAGAAATGGTAAATCTTTTGCTTTTAGTCATAAGGACGGAGCGTTTTGCACAGTTTTCCCTAGTGCCTGATAAATGGGAAGTGCTCAAAATCTGATTGAAAGTGCCCGAAAAAAGCGTCGCAGTTTGAGAACTGCGACGCTTTTGTTAAACCATTACTTTACACATATCATTTGTTAATGCTACTGGGTCTTCGATAGGGAGGCCTTCGATAAGTAATGCTTGGTTGTATAGGATATTAGTATACAGTTTGACTTTTTCTTTATCTGACTCATGTGCCCGAACTAATGCTTGGAAAATCTCATGTTTATTATTAATTTCCAACACTTTAGTTGCTTCAATGTTCTGGTTATCAGGCATTTGTTTTAAGACTTTTTCCATCTCGATCGAAACATCGCCTTCAGCTGATAAGCAGACAGGATGTGTTTTTAGACGAGTGGAAAGCTTAACATCTTTCACTTTATTACCAAGAATTTCTTTCATTTCCTCTAATAAACGTTTATGTTCTTCTTTTTGTTTTTCCGCTTCTTTTTTCGTTTCTTCATCTTCTAAATCTAAGTCACCGCTTGATACATTTTTGAATTCTTTGTCATCATAGTTCATTAACATCTTAATAGCAAATTCATCGACTTCATCTGTGAAGTAAAGAATTTCATAGCCTTTATCTTTAACCATTTCTGTTTGTGGTAATTTTTCAATGCGGTCATGTGAAGCACCTGTTGCATAATAAATATGTTCTTGGTCATCTGGCATACGTTCCACATATTCTTTTAGAGTCACAAGTTTTTGCTCACTGGACGAGTAGAACAATAATAAGTCTTTTAATTTATCTTTATTGGCACCGAAGTCGGCATAGACACCATATTTAATTTGACGACCAAATGCATCATAAAATTTCTCATATTTTTCGCGATCATTTTTCAGCATGCTTTGTAAATGGTTCTTGATTTTCTTCTCAATATTTTTGGCGATTAATTTGACTTGACGGTCTTGTTGTAATATCTCTCGAGAAATATTTAAGGAGAGATCTTCTGAATCAACAATTCCCCGTACGAAACTAAAGTGATCTGGTAAAAGATCAGCACATTTTTCCATAATTAAGACTCCGTTAGAATATAGTTCCAACCCTTTCTCGAAATCCTGAGAGTAATAGTTAAACGGTAATTGCTCAGGAATGTAAAGAATAGATTGAAATCTCACCATACCATCTACACTGATATGCTGGTGGCTTAATGGCTTATCAAATCCGAAATGTTTCTCTTGATAGAAGCTTTCGTAATCTTCATCACTTAACTCTTGTTTGTTTTTACGCCAGATTGGTACCATGCTGTTGATCGTTTGATCTTCGATTATATCTTCTAGTTCGTCTTCATTATCCTCTTTCGGTTTCTGTTCGATCACTTCCATTTTAATAGGATAGCGAATAAAATCAGAGTATTTTTTGATAATTGATTTTAATTTGTATTCTTCAAGGAATTCATCATAGTTTTCTTCTTCTGCATTTTCTTTTAGTTGGATAATTATTTCCGTTCCAACACCCTGTTTATCATAAGGTTCGATTGTATAACCTTCTTCACCATCAGATTCCCATTTATAGCCTTCATCACTATGAAGTGCACGAGTATAAACGGTTACTTTGTCCGCAACCATGAAAGAAGAGTAGAACCCTACCCCGAATTGACCAATAATTTCTTGGCCATCTTTCATTTCGACTTCATTTTTGAAAGCAAGAGAACCACTTTTGGCAATCGTACCTAAATTATCTTCCAATTCTTCCTTTGTCATCCCGATACCAGTATCTTTAACAGTTAATGTACGATTATCTTTATTCGGTTCAATTCGAATAAAGTAATCATCTTTATTGAAAGAGATACTATCATCTGTTAAAGCTTTATAGTAGATTTTATCAATTGCATCACTAGCGTTTGAAATAAGTTCACGTAAAAAGATCTCCTTTTGTGAATAGATGGAATGTACCATCATTTCAAGCAATCGCTTTGATTCAGCCTGGAATTGCTTTTGTTCCATTGTAATTCTCCTCCTTATATTACTTGTTTTATGTATTTTTAGCACTCTTGTTTGGTGAGTGCTAACACATAATAATTATCACAAAACCCTTACAGTGTCAAGCGCAAAAGCCGTTTGACTTCTTGGTTACAATCACTTATTTTAAAAAAGAAGCAGTATTTTTTGGTTTATTTATGATAAGATGTTCTTATGAGAAAATTTGTTCGGTTTATGAAGGGGGAAGTCAGCATGGCCTTTGATTACCAAACGCCACGTTATGTGCACGTAATAGAACAAATCAAAAACAAAATAAATGATGGAGAACTAGAACCGGGTGAGCGATTGCCATCCGAGATGGAATTTGCCAAACAGTTAAATGTATCACGAAATACATTAAGAGAAGCACTACGTATATTAGAAGAAGAAAATATTATTATTCGTAAACATGGAATAGGAACATTTGTTAATAAAAAACCTTCTTTTTCTGGCGGGATTGAGGAATTATTCAGTATTACTGATTTTATCAAAAGAGAGGGTAAAGAACCTGGAACCAATTTGCTTTTTCAGGGGATTGTTGATGCTGTTAGTGAAGATAAACAAGAATTAGACTTAATAGATAATGATCGAGTTTACCTTGTTAAACGTGTGAGGACAGCAGATGGTGAACCATTGGTCTATTGTATTGACAAGGTGCCGGTTTCTTTAATTGGAGAGGACTATTATTTCGGCGAAGAATCGATGTTATATTCTTTCCAAGAGAAAAAGGGAATTACGATCAGTTATGCAAAGGCGGATATTAAAACGATAGGCTATCATCAGGAGATATCCGAGGTATTAGAATCTGATCCAGATCAGCCACTATTAATTTTAAAACAAACGCATTATGACACTGATGATCAACCGATCTTATATTCACTAAACTTTTTTCGGGCTGATCAGGTAAGTTTTAGTGTCATTCGAAAACGAATATTTTAAGAAAAGCCATCTGATAAGGATGGTTTTTATGGTTGAACAAAAAAATATTGACTTGTTGGACGTCTTACCTATATAATGAAACCGAATCCAATATATAAGGGTTCTTTTAACAGACAATAGGTCGTTGGACGTCCTATCAATTTCGGGAAATACGTACATATACAAGTTCCTGTAACAATTCGATGAGGCAAAAGTAGGGTTATGTTAACAAGTTTTTCGGGTATAATAAGGTATTCATAACCCCGACTGATGAAAGTCTAATTTTATTTCAGAAAGGTGAGTCAGTACAATGAGAATGGTCGATTTAATTGCTAAAAAACGTGATGGTCAAAGGTTATCGAAAGATGAAATCGATTTTATGATTGATGGTTATACAAAAGAACAGATACCTGATTACCAAATGTCTGCAATGGCAATGGCTCTTTATTTTCAGGATATGACAACAGAAGAGCGAGTAAATCTTACTATGGCGATGGTAGAATCCGGCGATCAAGTTGATTTGTCAGATATACAAGGTATTAAAGTAGATAAACACTCAACTGGAGGGGTAGGTGATACTACTACACTTATATTGGCTCCTTTAGTTGCTTCTGTAGGAGTTCCTGTAGCAAAAATGTCAGGAAGAGGACTCGGTCATACTGGTGGGACCATTGACAAATTAGAGTCAATCGAAGGGTTTCAAGTAGAATTAACGGCTCAAAAATTTAATCAACTCGTTAATCAGCAAAAAGTAGCTGTTGTTGGACAAAGTGGAAATCTAACTCCAGCAGATAAGAAGCTTTATGGTTTACGTGACGTCACGGCTACCGTGAATTCGATCCCATTAATTGCTAGCTCAATTATGAGTAAGAAAATTGCTTCTGGCACAGATGCAATTGTGTTGGATGTCAAAACTGGATCAGGCGCATTTATGAAGAACTTGGATGATGCAAAAGATTTAGCAAAAGCGATGGTTGATATTGGAAATGGAGCAGGTCGTGAAACAATCGCAGTTATTTCAGATATGAACCAACCATTAGGTTTTGCTGTAGGAAATGCACTCGAGATAAAAGAGGCAATAGATACGTTACAAGGAAAGGGACCAAAAGACTTATATGAATTATGTTTAACACTAGGTAGCCAAATGGTATATTTAGCGAGACAAGCAGATTCTATTGAAGAAGCAAGACATAAACTAGAAGATGCTATAGCCTCAGGCAAAGCATTGGAGAAATTTAAAACATTCGTGTCATCACAAGATGGTGATGCATCAGTTGTAGATGATCCAAGTAAATTACCACAAGCAAAATATGTTATAGATGTGAAAGCTACACATGCCGGTTTTATAAATGAAATAGTAGCTGATGAAATCGGTATTGCAGCAAGTATGCTAGGTGCTGGGCGTTTAACCAAAGATTCAGAAATTGATTTGGCTGTTGGGATAGTGTTACAGAAAAAAATTGGTGATCAAGTATCAGAAGGGGAGACACTGGTTAAAGTATATAGTAATCAGGAAAACATCAAAGAAGTAGAAGAAAAAATCATCGAAGCTTATACGATCAAAGCTGAAAACACACCAAACCATCCATTAATATACGATATTATTCACTAATAATACTGAAACCTTTTACATAAAGTAAAAGGTTTCAGCTAGAGAGGTTGGACATCCTACATCAAAGTAGATAAAATAGGAGTGAACAGCATGAAAGAGATTGTCCTGAGCTTACTTGCTGGAATCATTATCGGCATCTTATTTAAATTCATGAAATTACCTCTGCCGGCTCCCCCTGTACTAGCGGGTGTAGTAGGTATATTTGGTGTTTATTTTGGTGGACAGATCGCCGAATGGATGAAGTCATTTTTTTAAAGAAAGGAAGAATACTATTGAAATCATTTAAACGTGTATTTTTAATTGTATTAGATTCTGTGGGGATTGGTGAAGCCCCTGATGCAGCACAGTTCAATGACAAAGGTGCAGATACATTAGGCCATATTGCCGAGCATATGAATGGCTTACATATGCCTAATATCGGTAAATTAGGTTTAAGTAATATTAGAGAAATTAAAGGAATCGAAAAAGCAGAGCAGCCAAAAGCACATTACACGAAAATGCAAGAAGCATCAAACGGGAAAGATACGATGACAGGACATTGGGAAATTATGGGCTTGCATATTGACCAGCCGTTTCAAACATTTCCTGATGGATTTCCTGATGATTTAGTACAACAATTAGAAGAGAAAACAGGACGAAAAATTATTGGCAATAAACCAGCTTCCGGTACTGCCATTATCGAAGAGCTAGGTGAGGAACATATGAAAACAGGAGCTCTGATTGTGTATACATCAGCTGATTCTGTATTACAAATTGCAGCGCATGAAGATATTATTCCGATTGAGGAACAATATCGAATCTGTGAAATT
Organism: Gracilibacillus suaedae; assembly: GCF_017599345.1. Lineage (GTDB taxonomy): Bacteria > Bacillota > Bacilli > Bacillales > Amphibacillaceae > Gracilibacillus > Gracilibacillus suaedae. Next base: position 181,554 of record NZ_JAGFVL010000035.1, on the reverse strand, counting down.
GCCCGTGATTTAACGAAAAATGAAACATATATGGTAGGACGCGTCATTGCTCGTCCTTTTGTAGGCGAGCCAGGTGCTTTTGAGCGTACATCTAATCGTCATGATTATGCCCTAAAGCCTTTTGGCAGAACTGTAATGAATGACTTAGCAGACGCTGACTATGACGTGCTTGCCTTAGGGAAAATATCTGATATCTATGATGGTGAAGGGGTAACAGAAGCAATTCGTACAAAGGATAATGCTGATGGTATGGAGAAATTCATTCAGTCAATGGATAAACACTTTCACGGATTGAATTTCCTCAACCTAGTTGATTTCGATGCAAAATATGGACACCGTCGTGACCCTCAAGGATACGGAGAAGCTTTGGAAGCATTTGATCAACGTTTACCAGAAATGCTTGAAAAATTGCAAGATGACGATCTTTTCATTATTACAGCGGATCATGGTAATGATCCTATCCATCATGGAACAGATCATACGAGAGAGTATGTCCCGCTTTTAGTTCGTCATAATCAAATTACAAATGGTAAACAATTAGAAATAAGAGAAACATTTGCTGATATTGGTGCTACCATTGCAGACAATTTTGGTGTAACATTGCCAGTAAACGGGAAAAGTTTTCTGAAAGAGATTGAGTAATAGGAGGCGGTTTGAAGTGAACCAGCTAGTTGAAGCAACTGCATATTTACAAGACAAAATAAAAACACAACCTAAAATCGGTTTAATTCTGGGATCGGGTTTAGGCATGCTAGCAGATGAAATAGAAAATTCAACAAAAATTAAATATGAAGAAATTCCAGGATTTCCAGTATCAACTGTTGAAGGACATGCAGGACAATTAGTGATTGGAAACTTGCAAGGTGTCGATGTCATCGCCATGCAAGGACGTTTTCATTACTATGAAGGATACGGACTTGATGCGGTAACATTTCCGGTTCGTGTTATGAAAGAATTAGGTGTTGAAAAGTTATTAGTAACGAATGCAGCGGGTGGTGTGAACCGTTCTTTAGAACCGGGAGATCTCATGTTGATTACGGATCATATCAACAATACTGGACAAAACCCATTAATCGGAGAAAACGTTCATGAGCATGGAGTTCGATTCCCTGATATGTCAACTGCATATGATCGTGAATTACAAGTAGTAGCAAAACAAGCGGCTGTACAACTAGACATTACCTTAAAAGAAGGTGTCTATGTTTGGAATACTGGACCAAGTTATGAGACTCCGGCAGAAATCCGCATGTTAGATACCATCGGGGGAGATGCCGTTGGAATGTCGACTGTACCTGAAGTAACCGTTGCTCGTCACGCGGGCATCAAATGTGTCGGTATTTCTTGTATCTCCAATATGGCGGCAGGAATTTTAGATCAACCATTAACACATGATGAGGTTATTGAAACGACAGAAAAAGTTCGAGAATCCTTTTTAAAATTTGTGAAACAGCTAATACAAGATATTGGCTAAAATAAAAGGGGGAGAACGAGATGGAAAAACAATTAATAGAAGAGGCTAAAAAGGCACGTAAAAAAGCATATGTACCGTATTCCAAGTTTAAAGTAGGCGCGGCATTATTGGATGACAAAGGAAACATTTTCCACGGTTGCAATATCGAAAACGCTGCTTACTCCATGACTAATTGTGGTGAAAGAACTGCTTTATTTCATGCGTATGCAACAGGTTCTAATAAATTTGAAATGATAGCTGTCGTGGCAGATACAGATCGCCCCGTATCACCGTGTGGAGCTTGTCGTCAAGTCTTGGCAGAGCTTTGTGAACCTGATATGAAAGTACTGTTAACGAATCTTCAAGGAGATGTACAAGAAACCACGGTTAGGGAGTTACTTCCAGGTGCATTTATTGCTGATGATATGTCCAATGTAAAATAATGAAGGAGGATGAACATGACTTTAGCAAACAAAATTGATCATACTGCATTAAAACCAGATACAACAAATGAACAAATTGAGACGTTATGTAATGAAGCGAAAGAATATGGTTTTTACTCTGTTTGTGTCAATCCGACATGGGTTAGCTATGCGAAAGAATTATTAAAAGGAAGCCATGTAGCAGTTTGTACGGTGATTGGTTTCCCATTAGGTGCGACATCTTCGGCAGTTAAAGCTTTTGAAACGAAATATACTATCGAAAAAGGTGCGACAGAAGTTGACATGGTAATAAATATTGCAGCCTTAAAAGATGGAAAACAGGAGCTAGTTCAAAAAGATATCGCAGGAGTTGTACAGGCTGCATCTGGAAAGGCATTAGTAAAAGTAATTATTGAAACATGTTTATTAACGCAGGAAGAAAAAGAAACAGCATGCCGGTTAGCTGTTGCAGCAGGTGCTGACTATGTTAAGACATCTACAGGTTTCTCAACCGGAGGAGCAACAACAGAAGATATTGCCTTAATGCGTAAAACAGTCGGGCCAGATATTGGGGTGAAAGCCTCTGGTGGCGTACGTGATTTAGAAACAGCGCAAGCAATGATCGATGCAGGGGCATCCCGAATTGGAGCAAGTGCAAGTGTAGCCATTGTAAAAGGCGAAGCAACTGATAGTGACTATTAAATAAGATGATTAAAGTACTTTATGTGATTGTGCTTGTAGAGAGACCCATTTATTTCTCTCTACAAGCATATTTTTATAAGATAGCATACATTTCAGCATTTAAGATCTCAATATGCCCAGATAGCTTGCTTTATCCGTAAGAATGGTAAGGACCAAAAGTATTTATTATACTTTTACGCTATTTCAGGTATATTGGCAATACTTGAAATCATTTAGTAAAAAACATACATAATCCATTTATGACAAGACATCCTATGAAGGAAGAAAAGTAGGAAGTGATCCTAATGGACTTGCAAGAGAATGAATATCAAGCCAGGGATATTGTCTATGTATTTTATCGTAATACATATCCGCAAAATTAGAATTAGATGAGGGAAAAAGACGATATAAAGTTCTTTCCAAATGCAAGACTTGAGTACTTTACTTAGGAAACGATAGACTAGGCTCAGCCAGATATCGAAAGGATGGACACTGATGGAATTTGATTGGATATGGAAAGCTATTTTAATTATTATTATAGGAACGTTACTACTTCGCGTAGCCGGCAGAAAATCAATATCCCAAATGTCTTTAGCACAAACTGTCCTGATGATCGGTATAGGATCCTTACTCATTCAGCCTATATCTGGTGAAAATATCTGGGTAACATTTGGAGTAGGGGCAATTTTGATTCTTACCTTAATTGTGATGGAGTATTCACAAATTAAATGGGATATAGCAGAAAAAATTATTACTGGGAAGTCAGTTACCTTAATCGAAAATGGCCAACTTATTGAAAAGAATTTAAAAAAGTACCGAATATCTGTAGACTTATTAGAAATGTTGTTACGTCAGCAAAACGTGAGTAATATTAGTGATGTAGAATGGGCAACATTAGAACCAAATGGGCAGCTAGGGTATATGTTAAAATCTGAAGCTCAACCTATGACAAAAGGTGATTTACAACAACTTGTACACCAATTGCAACAATTACAAATGAAGATAAACACATTACAGGATAATATAAACCCTTCCAATCAAAATGCTAAGAATCAAGGCAATATATTTCAAGAGGTAGCCAATAAACAACACCAAACTCCACCTCCTAAACATCTTGAGTAAAGTATTATGTAGGACCAACTATATAATAGATGGTCCTACATAAAGATGTTACTGATCATATAAAATCGACTTGATATCATTTTCATCTAAATAATCTTCATATTTTTCATGTCTTTCATTAACGCCAATATATTTTCCATCCATATCAGCTAATAAAAATCCTTCCAGTTCCTCTACACTTCCGACTTGTTCTTCTGAATGGTAATACATATCATCATAATCTTTTTCTGTATCATAAAAGTCTGAAGGGCCATCAGAGGAACCGTACATTTCTACACTTTGCCATGCGTCTTCACCATCAAATATCGTATGGTCATAACCTTCTAATTCCTGTTCATCGATATTGGAGTGGAGAATATCTTCTTCAATCGGTCTTTGTTTCTTGACTTCGTGTTCTGCGTGCATCATACAATGAGTAGTGGTAGGTATTGCCATCACACGTTCTGCAGGTATATCGCTATGGCAGATTTCACATTTTCCATATGTTCCATTGTCGATCGCTTGTAATGCGTGTTTAATATCAGCTAATTCTTTTTCCTCATGTTCATTAAGCGCAATGTCTTTTTCACGTTCAAATAACTCTGAACCTGTATCAGCTGGATGATTATCGTAATTGGATAATTCTGAAACGGATTCTTTATTGACAGCTTGCTCTAAGCCGAAATGATCTTTGAGATGCTCTTTAATTTCTTTTTTTCGTGTTAATAATTCCTGTTTGCATTGTTGTATTTCTGTGGGATGTAGCAAATATTACACCTCCTTATATCTGTTAGTATGTCCGAATCTTCATATCCCACTAAAGATGATTTTGGAAAATTAAATGGATAAAGGAAAAGAAGAGAGGAGAGGATATATTATAGAATGTCATTAAAAAAAGCTGACCTCCTTATCTAAGGAAATCAGCTTTTTCGATTAACCATTTGCTTGTTCAAATTGAGATATTTTACCTTCATGTGTTAAGGTAACAGCAATTTCATCCCAACCATTTAGAAGCATTTCTCGCTTATAGTCATCTAAGTCAAAAGAAGCTTCAAAACCTTGATTGTCATAGACTTTTTTTACTTCAAGGTCAACAGTTACGTGATATTGATCGGCTTCCGCATTGTTAATTAAGGTTTGTACTTCTTCTTCTGTTAATTTAACAGGTAAGATGCCATTTTTCGTACAATTGTTATAAAAAATATCAGCATAGCTTGGAGCTATGATCACTCTAAAGCCATAATCCTGTAATGCCCATGGTGCATGTTCCCGGGAAGATCCACAGCCGAAGTTTTCTCCGGCAACTAAGATAGATGTTCCTTGATATTTTGGCTGATTTAAAGAGAAATCGTTACGCAATTCGCCCTTTGAGTCAAAACGCCAGTTATAAAAAACGAATTGACCAAATCCTTGACGTGAAATACGTTTTAGAAATTGTTTGGGAATGATTTGGTCAGTATCAATATTCGCACGATTTAAAGGGTATACTAGCCCTTCATGTTTACGGATTGGTTCCATTTTGGTAGCCTCCTTTAACATTTAGCTTGGTGTTGGAATGGATAAATGTCGAACATCAACAAAGTGTCCTTTGATTGCAGCTGCTGCAGCCATTTCAGGACTTACTAAGTGTGTACGAGCACCAGTACCTTGACGACCTTCAAAATTACGATTAGAAGTAGAAGCACAACGTTCGCCTTCCGGAACAACGTCATCGTTCATGGCAAGACACATACTGCATCCAGCATCACGCCATTCAAAACCAGCATTTTTAAAGATAAGATCGATGCCTTCTTTTTCGGCTTGAGCTTTTACACTATGAGAACCAGGGACAACAATAGCTCGAACATTAGGGTTCACTTTGTGGCCTTTCACAATTTCAGATGCTCTACGTAAGTCTGCAAGTCGAGAGTTAGTACAAGATCCGATAAATACGTGTTCAATTTCAACAGAAGAGATCGGTTCTCCGCCTTCAAGTCCCATGTACTCTAAAGCACGCGTTATTTCTTCACGTTCATTATCATGGTTTGCATCATCAACTGTTGGAACGTTTGCGCTCACGGGAATACACATACCAGGGTTTGTTCCCCATGTAACCTGTGGTTCAATTTCATCCGCATCAATTTCGACTTGTTCATCATAAATGGCACCTTCATCTGTTGCTAGTGCTTTCCATTCTTCAGCAAGCTGCTCGAATTCTTGACCGTTTGGAACATGGCGTTTTCCGCGTAAAAATTCAACGGTTGTGTCATCCGGGCTGATCAAACCTGCACGAGCACCAGCTTCAATCGACATATTACAGACTGTCATACGACCTTCCATAGATAGATCTCGGATTGCTTCTCCAGTATATTCGATAACATATCCGGTACCGAATTTCACACCAAATTTACCGATAATTGCTAAAATTAAGTCTTTTGCTGTTACACCTGTACCTAATTTTCCATTGACTTTCACATTTAATGTTTTTGGTTTTTGCTGCCAAATGGTTTGGGTAGCTAATACGTGCTCTACTTCACTGGTACCGATACCGAAGGCTAATGCACCGAATGCTCCGTGAGTAGAAGTATGACTGTCACCGCAAACAATTGTTTTACCAGGTTGTGTCAATCCTAATTCTGGCCCGATGACGTGTACGATACCTTGGTCAGGATGGTGGATATCTGCTAAAGGTACACCAAACTCTTCACAGTTTGCTTTTAATGTCTCCATTTGTGTTTTGGATACTTCATCTTTGATAACATTACGGTGGATCGTTGGTACGTTGTGATCCATGGTTGCAAAGGTACGATCAGGTCTGCGTACTTTTCGATTATTGATTCTAAGCCCTTCAAACGCTTGAGGGGAAGTAACCTCATGGACTAAGTGTAAGTCAATATATAAAAGATCAGGTTTCCCTTCTTCATGATGGACGATATGTTTTTCCCAAATCTTTTCAATAATAGTCTTCGGTTTTCTCATCTGTTTCACTCCTTACTTATTAGTTTTTACCAAGATAAGACTGTATTGCTCAACACTGCTGAAAAATATATCTATTGTGGGATATTTTTATTCACTCCAGAAAACTAGTTGCTCATTTAGAAAAAGATCGGCGTTTATCTATTTGGAATAGGTACGCCGAAGTTTTCCGTCTTATTATTGGATTGCGTCAACGATTAACTGTGTCATTTCGGTTGTGTTGACTAGTTTTCCTTTGTCATTTTTTAAATCTGCTGTGTGATAGTTTTGATTTAATACTTTTTCTACTGCATCTTCAATTGCTTGTGCTTCTTCATTCATATCAAACGAATATCGTAGCATCATGGCAGCTGAAAGGATCATTGCAATTGGGTTGGCAATACCTTTACCAGCAATATCAGGTGCAGAACCATGCGCAGGTTCATATAAACCAACACCATCTTCTGCTAAGCTGGCAGAAGGGAGCATCCCAAGTGATCCAGTTAGAACAGAAGCTTCATCACTTAAAATATCACCAAACATATTCTCTGTTACCATCACATCAAATTGTGTCGGGTTTGTGATCAGTTTCATTGCCGCAGCGTCGACTAATACGTGCTCAACGGTAACATTTGGATATTCTCCTTTTTTTTCTTCGACAATTTCTCTCCATAGTTTACTAGATTCTAACACATTTGCCTTATCAACAGAGGTTAGGTGGTTATTACGTAACTCTGCACTTTGAAAGGCTTTATCGATAATACGTTCCATCTCTTTTCGGGTATATGCTAATGTGTCCACAACAGCATTCCCATTATCAAGTCGTTCACTTGGTCTTCCAAAATATAAACCACCAGTTAGTTCACGGACAATTAATAAGTCACTGCCTTGTATGATTTCTTCTTTTAGTGGAGATGCATGTAAAAGATTTTTAAAGCCTTTAACAGGGCGCAGGTTCGCATATAAATCTAGCGCTTTACGGATACCCAGCAAACCACGTTCGGGTCTTAAATCGGAAGGATTATTATCCCACTTCGGACCACCTACTGCACCTAATAAAACAGCATCAGCACTCTTACAAGCTTCTACCGTTTCGTCAGGAAGAGGAGTAGCATGATTATCAATGGCAACTCCACCGATGTCATATGAAGAAAATTCAAAAGCTTTATGATATTTTTTGCTAATTGCTTCTAGGACTTCTTTGGCAGAATAGATAACTTCTGCTCCAATTCCATCACCCGGAAGCAGGACGATGTTTTTACTCAATTCATTGACCTCCTACATACCGACTTAGATTGCTTTTTTTTGGTAAATAGCTCGGTTTACACCGTTTAGATATGCTTGCACAGCAGCTTCTAACACATCTTGTGCGGAACCGCGTCCACTTACAGTCTTTCCATCAACGGTTAAGCTCACATGTACTTCTGCGAGTGCATCACGACCTTGACCAATTGAATTTAGTTGAAAATCAGTAAGGTGTGTTTCTTCCGTAATTATTTGATCTAATGTGTTATATAGTGCTTCCACACTACCTGAACCTGTGCTCGTATCTTCTACTTGTTCATGATCAGGAGTAGAAAGTGACACTGTTGCACTAGGCTGATCATTTGATCCATATTGAACTTGAAAATTTTGCAGTCGATAACGTTTCACATTCGAGGTATCTGTTTGAATGTCAGTAAGGATTGCAAACAAATCATCGTCTGTGACTTCTTTTTTGCGATCTGTTAATAATTTAAACGCCTTAAATGCTTCCTTTATTTTGTCTTCTGTAAGGTCGTATCCAAGCTGCTTAATTTTATCTGTAAATGCATGACGACCTGAGTGCTTACCTAATACAAGGTTATTAGAATGAACACCGACTAATTCTGGTGTAATAATTTCATACGTTTGTGCATTTTTTAATACACCATCCTGGTGAATGCCAGATTCATGTGCAAAAGCATTTCGTCCAACAACCGCTTTGTTTCCAGGTACCGTCATACCAGTGAATTTACTTACCATATCACTAGTACGTTTAATTTCATTTAAAACTAAATTAGTATGATAAGGATAATAATCATTGCGAATTTTTAATGCTACAGCAAACTCTTCCAATGATGCGTTTCCTGCACGTTCACCGATACCGTTAATTGTACCTTCGACTTGTGTAGCACCATTTTCTACTGCCGCAATAGAGTTAGCTAAAGCCATCCCTAGGTCATCATGGCAATGACAAGAAAGATCAACTTTATCTATGTTTGGTACATTTTCTTTAATATACTTAAACATTGCACCGTATTCACGTGGCATAGTATAACCAACTGTATCAGGTAAGTTAATCACGGTAGCACCAGCATCAATTACTTTTTCAATAATTTTTACCAGGAAATCTAAGTCAGTACGTGATGCATCCTCTGCAGACCATTCAACATGATCAAAGAATTGTTTACCGTATTGGACCATTTCAACAGCTGTTTCAATCACTTCTTCTGGCGTTTTCTTTAATTTATATTCCATATGAATAGGGGAGGTGGCAATAAAAACGTGAAGTCTAGGTTGAGTCGCATTTTTTAAAGCATCGCGACAAGCATCAATATCGGATTTAACTGCACGAGCTAAACCAGTTACAGATACATTCTTCACTGTTTCAGCAATTTTTTTCACTGCTTCAAAATCGCCTTTGGAGGAAGCAGGGAACCCTGCTTCCATGACATCTACCCCAAAGCGTTCTAATTGTTTAGCAAGCTCTAATTTTTCTAGCTGATTGAGATTGACACCTGGTGATTGTTCACCATCACGAAGTGTCGTATCAAAAATCTTAATTTGAGTCACTAGAGACCACTTCCTTTTTATTAATTGCCTTTTGCTTAACAAATGGCATTAATTCACGCAGTTCTCTACCTACCTTCTCAATTTGATGTTCGCTTTCTGCTTTCTTAATAGCAGTATAACGAGGGCGATTAGCTTGATTTTCAAGAATCCAACCTTGAGCAAATTTACCTGTTTGGATATCAGATAATACGTCTTTCATACGTGCTTTTGTATCTTCGTCAACAATTCGAGGACCTGACATAAAGTCACCCCATTCAGCAGTATCAGAAATAGAGTGGCGCATGTTTTCTAATCCACCTTCATAAAGTAGGTCTACGATTAGTTTTAATTCATGTAGACATTCAAAATAGGCAACTTCTGGTTGATATCCAGCTTCTACAAGTGTTTCGAATCCAGCTTTTACAAGAGCAGAAGTACCACCACAAAGTACAGCTTGCTCACCGAATAAATCTGTTTCTGTTTCTTCTTGGAAACTTGTTTCTAGAATACCAGCGCGACCGGCTCCGATCCCTTTTGCGTAGGCTAGAGCCACATCTGTTGCTTGGCCTGTCGCATCTTGGAAAATACCATAAAGTGCAGGTACACCAGCACCTTCTTCATATGTTCTGCGCACTAAATGACCAGGTCCTTTCGGTGCTACTAGAAATACATCCACATCTGCAGGAGGTACGATTTGATTAAAGTGAATATTAAATCCATGAGCAAATACTAGTGCATTTCCAGCTTCTAAGTTTGGCTCAATTGCCTCTTTATAAATGGATGGTTGATATTCATCAGGAAGTAGGATCATAATAACATCTGCTTCCTTAGATGCATCTGCTACAGATTTTACGTCCACACCATCTTCTACCGCTTTATCCCAAGAACGACCTTTACGAAGACCAACCACTACATCAAAACCACTTTCTTTTAAGTTCAATGCATGTGCATGGCCTTGAGAGCCATAACCGATAATCGCGATCTTTTTGGATTGTAATACCTCTTCGTTAATATTGTTGTTATAAAGTACTTTAGTCATAATAAACTACATCCTCTCCATATTTTTTAATATTATATAATAATGAAATTATTATTAACCTAATAGTGATTGAAAGCTACCGTCTGTATTGGGCTGCTGTCCACGAACAAAAGCTGTTAAGCCTGTGCGTGCTAATTCTTTAATGCCATAGGGTCTTAGCAGTTCAATTAATGCTTCGACTTTATCTGGCTTACCAGTAACTTGGATGGATAAGCTATCTTTACTTACATCGATAATTGAAGCACGGAATGGTTCAATAATGCCCTGAACCTCTGCGCGTAATTGGCTGTTGCTGACAATTTTTATCAGTGCAAGCTCACGTGAGACAATAGCTTTATCCGTAATATCCGAAACTTTAATAACATCTATTTGTTTGTTTAGCTGTTTCGTTACTTGTTCTAACTTTTGTGAATCTTCAACATCAACAACAAATGTCATTTTACTCATACCTTCTGTTTCAGTTCTGCCAACAGAGATACTTTCGATGTTAAATTGACGTCGTTGTAAGAGACTTGTGATGCGGTTTAACACTCCGCTGCGATTTCTGACCGTTGCAGTTATTATACGTTTCATGGTTTCACCCCAATCATTTCATTTAATCCTGTACCAGGTGCTATCATTGGGAATACATTTTCCTGCTGCAAGACGCGAGCATCAACTACTACTGGACCTTCATAATCAAAAATCTCAGGCAATGCTTGAATAAACTCATCTTGTGTTGTTACTTGTAACCCTTTAACATTATAAGATTCAGCCAATTTAACAAAATCAGGTTGAATACTAAAAATAGATTGTGAATAACGCTCAGAATAGAATTTTTCCTGCCATTGTCTAACCATTCCTAATGCTTGATTATTTACAATGATTACTTTGACTGGCAATCCCTTTTCTTGCAGGATTGATAACTCCTGAAGAGTCATTTGAAAACCACCGTCACCAACGATAGCAACAACTGTCTCATCAGGCTTAGCAAGCTGTGCACCAATTGCTGCTGGAAAACCAAAACCCATTGTTCCTAAGCCACCAGATGATACCCATTTGTCAGGTTTGGTGAAGGTGTAATATTGTGCGGCCCACATTTGATGTTGCCCCACATCAGTAGTCACAATAGCATTTCCTTTGGTTGCCTCATGGACTTTCTTAATAACCCATTGTCCGATCATCTCCTGATCAGGGTTATTGAACCATAGTGGATAGCTTTCTTTGTTTTCGTGAATGCGGACAAGCCATTCATCATGCTCAGGATGTTGGATATCATGTGATAAAAGTTTCTGTACTGCTGCCTTGGCATCTCCAACAATCGGTATATCTGTGGCAACGTTTTTACCAATTTCTGCTGGATCAATATCAATGTGAGCTACTGTTGCGTTAGGTGCAAAGGATGTTAATTTACCGGTTAAACGGTCGTCAAACCTTGCTCCAATATTGATTAATAAGTCACATTCATATAAAGCGGTATTGGAAGCGTATGTCCCGTGCATACCTGCCATTCCCATAAATAATGGATGGTCACCAGGGAATGCTCCTAAACCTAGCAGAGTAGAGGCGACAGGTAAAGAATATTTCTCGGCAAACTCTTGTACTTCCTCGGAAGCTTTTGCAAATAAGATACCTGCACCTGTTAGTAGAACTGGTTTTTTTGCCTTACCAATTGCTTCAGCAAGCTTTTTCGTTTGCAATGGGTTAGGTTTGGTTGTTGGTTGATATCCTGGTAAATCTAATTCCACATTTGCTTTGAAATCTGCTTCAACCACCTCACCAGAAATATCCTTCGGTATGTCAATTAATACTGGTCCAGGACGCCCTGTTGTTGCAATGTGAAACGATTCTTTGACAATGCGAGGTAGATCTTTAACATCGCGAACTTGATAATTATGCTTCGTAATAGGCGTAGTCACACCCATTACATCTACTTCTTGAAATGCGTCCGTTCCAATTACTCCTTGGGCAACTTGACCTGTAATGATGATCATCGGCAAAGAATCAATCATCGCATCGGCAATACCAGTTACTAAGTTGGTTGCACCTGGTCCTGATGTTGCAACGACAACACCAGGCTTTCCAGAAACTCTTGCATAACCTTCTGCTGCATGTATTGAGCCTTGTTCATGTCGAGCTAGGATTTGTTCGAAAGCATCCTGAGCTTTATAAAGAGCATCGAAAATAGGCAAAGCTGCTCCGCCTGGGTAACCGAATAATGTATCGACACCTTCGTTAATTAACGATTCGACGAGTAGATCAGCACCTGTTTTGGGTTCATTATAGTCTGTAGCTGATTGTGCTTGCTTTTGTGTTTTTTCCATTATAATCCCTCCTAAATGTTAGAATCTGAAAAATTAAATATAATATAATCATTTCATTTTCTTTATTATAGAAAAAAGGCCATTTCTAACTTGTTGTTGCTACTGAGATAGCAAAAACAAGGGAGAAAAGGCCTTTCTTTTCACGGTACCACCCTGATTCGCAATATTCTTACAAATATTGCCTTATGAAGCTACATTCATAGATAGCTTCATTTTGGTAACAGGTGTATGAACACCTGGCTATGCTTACTAAGAAAGACTGTTCAACATAGCACTCTGGGATGAGTATTCGGAATAGGGTGTATTACCGAGCTTCCACCATCCTCGGCTCTCTTTAAATACATAATCCTAATCCTTTATTCCCGTCAACGTTTTATATATATATTCTATAATTTATACTATACGATTGATTCTATCCTGTCTACAGATATTTTTTAAAAAATGTTTAATTTTCTGAAATATCTGATTGACGACAATAATACAACCAAAAAGCCTTTTGGTCAACCGTTTTTTAATAATTTTCTGACATTTCTTCTTGGTAAAGACGACTGTAAGCGATAACAATGTTGCTGTTATCTCGTTTTATTCTGACAATATTTTTTGCGTTTTACAGGTTGCCATTTAGTTATATATAATAGAGTGATTAGAATGGAGAGATGATCATGTCGCAGTTAGGTATTATCCCTTGTGGGAAGAAGAAAATATGGGATAAAATCCCTAGTACAGGTCCAACTAAAGCAAAAAATGCGTACATAGGTGTATTGCACCGTTTGTGCCGTCAATATGTAGAATTACATTTCGATAATTGGGTTATTATATCTGGAAAGTACGGATTGTTATTACCAGATGATATGATACCGGGGAATTACGATGTCACATTTCGCCCTAATGATCCAGAAGTAATAACGATTGACATATTAAGGAATCAATTAAAGGAAAAGGGTTTGGATTTGTTTCAGGACATCGTTGTGTTAACAGGAAAAAAATATCAACCAATTATTAATCAAACTTTTCAGCAAGCAGAGAGTATTCAATATCCTTTGTTAGGAACAAAAGGCATTGGTCAGATGCAAGGGTTATTAAAGAATAGCATGAACAATAACAAAGCTTTACATAAGAGAAGAAAGGAGTGCTAATATGAAAGCATATGTTGTCCAAAACGGGACATACCAATTAGTAGATATGCCTGAGTTAGAGCCGAAAGCAGGGCAAGTTTTAGTACGCTTAAAAACAGCAGGGTTAAATCACAGGGATTTGAAAATAAAAGATCGGGTTGGAAGTAAACCTGATCCTTATATTCTTGGATCTGACGGAGCTGGTGTGATTGAGAAAGCTGGTGAAGGATCTTCTCGATTTCAGGTTGGGGAGGAGGTACTTATTAATCCTGGCTTAAACTGGTATAATAACTCAGAGGCACCACCGAAAGACTTTGAGATTGTGGGAGTGCCATTTAATGGTACATTCGCTGAAAAAATTCTTATTGCAGAAGCCTTTGTTGAGAGAAAACCAGTGCATCTCAATTGGGAAGAAGCAGGAGTTTTTGCATTATCTGCTCTTACTGGTTACCGTGCTTTATTTACTCAAGGGCAAATAAAAAAAGGCGAGACATTATTTATTCCTGGTGTTGGTGGTGGAGTAACATCCTTTATCATCCAGATGGCTAAAGCAGTAGGAGCAAGAGTGATAACTTCTTCTAGAGATTCTGATAAATTAAAGCAAGCAGAGCAGTTAGGATTTGACCGAGGAATCTTAACCGATGAAGATTGGGAAACTGTATTAGCTGATGAAATGGTTGATATGGTGATTGAAAGTATTGGCGGTGCTACCTTTAACAAGTCATTAGAAGTACTTAAAAAAGGTGGCAGAATAGTTACCTTTGGTTCGTCTACTAACGATGAGATTACATTTAATTTGCGTTCGTTTTTTTACGGACAATACAAACTAATCGGCTCGACAATGGGGAGTAGGGAAGAGTTACGCGAGTTGATTGATTTCATCGAAAAACATAATATAAAGCCACTGCTTGATAAAGGTTATCCACTGGCTGATATAGATAAAGCCTTCACTTATTTAGAGACACAAAAGCAACTAGGCAAAATATATATTCATATGTAAAAAAAAGCAAAGCAGATGGACCTAATGCGGCTCCATCTGCCGATTTTGGGCACTTAAAGTATTCAAGCCACCACCATCCAAAAATGGATGTGGTTTGTTCTTTCTTAACCTTTTGCTTTGAAGCAGATGGCGCCTATCATTCCGAAGATGATTGCTGCAGAAATACCGGAGCTTGTTACTTCAAACATACCTGTAACAACACCTATCAATCCGTGTTTCTCAACCTCTTCTAATGCACCGTGAACAAGTGAGTTACCAAAGCTTGTGATCGGAACTGTAGCACCAGCCCCAGCAAAATCAATTAACGGCTCATATAATCCGAGCCCATCTAAAATAGCCCCAGCTACAACCAATGTGCTTAAGGTATGACCGGGAGTCAGCTTTCCTATATCAAGTAATAACTGACCGACTACACAGATTAGTCCCCCAACTATAAAAGACCATAAAAAAACCATTTTAGACCACCTCTTTTTTAAGCATTTTCAATAGATACTGCGTGTGCAATACACGGAATTGTTTGTCTTTGTTGAACGGTTAGGGGAGATAACAAAGCACCTGTAGCTGCAACTAAAATGCGATTGCATTCTCCTTGCAACAGCTTATTGATGAAGTGGCCATATGTAACCACTGCCGAACATGCTGCCCCACTAGCACCCGCAAATATCGGTTGATCAGGTTTATAGATGGTTAACCCGCAATCAACAAATTGATTTTCATTAATTTGATAATTATTTTGTTTGAATAAATCTAAGCAAATTTCACGGCCGACTTGAGCGAGATCTCCGGTTATAATGTAATCATAATAATCTGGAGAAATATTTCGATCCTTCAAATGTCTAGTGATGGTATCATAAGCAGCTGGAGCCATAGCACCACCCATATTAAAAGGATCTTTCAAGCCTCTGTCTACGACTTTTCCAATGGTAGCTGATGTTACTTTTGGACCTGTACCATTCTTTGAAAGAATGGCAATGCCTGCACCAGTAACTGTTAATTGAGAAGTGTCAGGTTTTTGACTTCCATATTCATTAGGATAACGAAATTGTCTTTCAACAGCAGAAGTATGACTTGCAGCTCCGGTCATAACATAATCAGCCTTCATTTGATTGATGATCAGTGCTGCTATAGCTAAACCTTCCATTGAAGTTGCACAAGCGTTAAAAATACCAAAATAAGGGATAGATAAACTTTTTGCTGCAAAGTTTGATGGAGTTAACTGATTGATAAGATCTCCATGTAGAAAAAACTGGATGTCACTTGTCTCCAAATTGGCTTTCTCAATGGCTAAGTGACAAGCATCTTCGATCATATGTTGATGTGCGAGTTCAAATGACTTTTCATCCATCCATTGATCAGTATAGAAATAATCAAAGTCATTAGGAATACTCCCTTTTTCTTCTAATGGTCCTCCAACAACTCCTGTTGAAATGATGGATGGTGGGGTATCAAATACCCATGTTTGTTTACCTGTCATCATTATGCGCCACTCCAATAAGAAAAAATAGTTTTAATTAAAGCTATAATAAATGCAGAAAATACACCGAAAAGAATTACAGACCCAGCAAGTTTAAACATATTTCCACCGACACCTTGTACAAATCCTTCTGTACGATGTTCAATTGCTGCAGAAATTACAGCATTACCAAATCCTGTAACAGGAACAGCCGTACCCGCCCCTGCAAATTGAGCAATACGATCATAAAGCCCAAACCCAGTAAGTAACATGGTGATAAAAATCAGAGTTGCAACTGTTGGATTACCAACAGTTTGCTCGGTGAAGTCAAAGAAGTACATATAAATGGTTGATATTACCTGTCCAATGACACAAATAAGCCCACCAATTAAAAAAGCCTTTATACAGTTTTTTAGTAATGGTCTTTTAGGTTCTTGGGCTTTTTCATAATCCTTGTAATTTGTATGGTGATCCTTCATTGCTTATCCTCCATCACGTTTTTTCTTTCAAAAGTTTTTTGAGTTTCTTTAATTTTTTTTGAGCTTCTTCCTTTGACAATTGTTGATTTTCTAGCTTGGTTAACTCCATAAAAAATTTTTGATCAGAAGTCACTTGAATTTCTTTGATATCCGTTAATGTTTCTAGGTCTTTTTTTACTCTTTTTTCTATTTTTTGTTCAACAGCTTGTTTAAGAGGTGTTGCATTAAAGGCAACAAAAAGCTGATCTTCAAGGTGAATTGCTTTGTATGAAGCAATGTCATTTGTCTGGTCGTCCAAATAGGTTTGTGCTATGCTTGGAATAGACTTTTCCTCATGTACATCTGACGTTTCTGAACTCAACATGACGATATCGGATGAATCACTTTGAGTTGTAGAGGAATTACCTTGATTATTACAGGCGGCAAGTATTAAGATGCACATGATTGTAGTGAATATATGTAACACTTTCATCTTTTTTCCTCCCTATATGAAATAGCCTTATACATATATTGTAGAAGTTTTAAAAAAGTATACATTTAAAATTTATAAAAGAAATGAAACCAAACGCTTAGGAAATACGTCTATATAAGAAAAGAAAAATGGCGAGGAGGAGTGGCATGTGTGGAAGAAATACACAATTGTCATCGCTATAATCGCTTGTATTGGGACTGTCCTACTGTTTGTTATTAAGGATTTACAGAAAGCATCTTTAGTTGAAACAGTCAAGATTGAAGAACAATATGAGGATTTTATTGTACATATACGCGCAGAAGAAACTAGTGATGGTTTTCAAGTGTTGCGGTCTATTCAATATATTGGGGAAGAAAATATGATGATTCAGCACAGAACACCGCTAACTCAAGTTACTATTAATGCAGATAATGCAACTTTTACTGGTAGTCCGATAACCAAACAGATGAAACCTGGGTACCAGTATCACCCAGAGCAACCATTGAATTTTCCTGCTCTTGAAAAAGGGGATCATAAAATGTATGTCCATACCCAGTTCTTTATTGATGGAGAAAGAATTGACATTAAAACTGAGGAAACGATTTCTTTCCAATGATTCGCCTGATCACCCCGTTTAAAACCCGTTTCATATGATAAATGAAAACGGGCTTTTGCTGTTGTTAACATCCCCTGAAATTCAGATTGATACTATACGATTAGTTTTCTAAATCAAACAATTACTCTTGTTTATCCGTAATAATCATTTCCTGTTCTGTATCATCTGGTAGTTGTTGGTATTTGATCGTAATAGATTCTTCATCAAGCCATTCTGCTGTTTGAATATGTATTGCTTCAGGAGGTGTGGGCTCGAATTTAACTGTAGTCCAGTCTTCCAGGTTGAATACTCTCCATGTATCCACTTGAAACTCATTCAAAATAAATAATAATTTTGATTGATCAGGTGATAAAATTACTTCCTTCAAATGAACTAAATCATCCACTAGAAATGAACGGTTTGGCTCATTTCTATCTAATAAGAGATAAGAACAAGTAGTAGAGGAGCAATTAAAAGATAGTAGGTAAAGTCGATCCAGGTCAAGCTTTTCAAGATTCATGTTAGCTATAGCTCTATCTCTGTCGTCCACCGTGTTGAGATAGGCACCAAGTATAGTAATATTTTCTGTGTTTAATGTTATGATTTCATCTTCTAATACAAACTCTACTTCAGGGCTTTCTTTTTCCTGAGGTGTTTCTTCATGGTCTAATAATTCATCTATTGGTTGATCAGGCTCTTCCTTGGTGATCATCGGCTCGCTTTCTTGATTACTACATGCGATCAAAAGAATAAGTGAAATAATAACGGCTATCTTCAAAGCAGCACCCCCTCTTTATCTTTAGTGCTAACCGTCCGTAATTTCCCACTTGGAAAATGTAAGTGCTTCAAAGAGGTGAAAGTAGGATAAAACGGACGCTAACCCCCTGATAAGTTTCGCTAACCATCAGTAGGGGAAAACCCCCCTACTGATGGAAGTCTCACTTTATGTGGCTTGTTGCAATTTAAGTATTTTTAGCTGATCATTTTCATATCCGACAACTAACACATACTGCCGTGATTCCTGGACTTCTTCGTATGACTCATTTCGTTTCGTTATTTCGACGTTGATTTCCATATGGACTTCATCATTTTGAGTATCAATTATGTTTTTGTCTTGAACCTCTAAATTGATCAGTGTTTGAAATAATTGACGGAAGTCTGTATAACTCGTACTGTTTTGATAGTGACTACCTAATAAAGAATAGGCGTTAACATAATCCCTTAGTTCAATGTTATCAAAAAAGTAATCAGCAATATAAAGGGTGTCTTCTTTAAGCTTTTCCTTATTAATTTGTTGATCGGTGGGGGAGAGAATAGTTAATTCATCTTCTTGTACATTTTCCGTCCATTCTGAAACTATCTGCGCTACTTGGGAGATTGGTATACTGAATCCGATGTCTGTGTCAGAAATGCCCGCAGAGTTAATCCCAACTACTTTTCCGCTATTTCTTGAAATAAGTGGCCCACCACTATTCCCATGTGTAATGTTAGCAGAGATTTGATACACTTCATCATATTGGTAATCATTTATCGAAAATGATCGATCAGTACCAACGATCAATCCGAGAGATACACTATTCTGAACTCCCATCGGACTTCCGATAGCGATTATTTCATCACCAATATCGGCTTGTTTGTCTGTTTCTAGCGCTATTGGCTCTAGTTGGTTTAGCTCTGGAACGCGAATTACTGCAAAATCTTGATCCTCTCCGATCCCAACTATTGCAGCCGGATATTCTCTGGCATTGGTTAATTTAACAATAATGGTATCCGCATCCTCGACCACATGGGCGTTTGTAAGGATATCACCTTGATTATTTATCACAAAACCTGAACCTGTTTTGTTATTGACATCACTGGAGCTTTCAATTTGAACGACTGATTTTTGAGATTGATGAATAATATTTTTTAAATTTATTTCACTCTCAGTTGTAATATTCGAAGCTAGCGTATTAGTTATTTTTATTGGTTGTTCCATCCAACTGAAGTAAATACTAATTGCTGCAATTATTGCTGATAATAGTATGATGACAGTTGAAAAGATAGGAATATATTTTCTTTTTTTATACATAAAAATCCCCCGAAGTTTATTCTAAGTACCAAGTAACTTCTTCTACTTTAGGTGTTAACCGCTTGTAATCCGCATCAATGTCATAATGAGTAAATTCAAAATTACCCTCTTCATCTGGATATAATGTCTCTGGGAATACATAAACATCGTTTTCTAAAACAGTATTGTCGTCCTTATCATGAACTGAATAACTGACTAAAATAGAATGGATAGGGACTGTAGCAACACTTTTTAGTTGACCAGTAATGATCCAGTTATCTTTTTCTTCTTGTATTTGTATATCAATGAGTTCTATAGCATGACTTTCATTTACCTCTTGTTCTTCCTCAAAAGCAGAAAGAGCTTGTTCGATTCGTTGCTCCTGAGCAGATTCGAAAGCTGTTTTCTCTTTATTTACTGTTGCTTTTAAACTTTCTAATTGTTCAGAGCTTTCTACTACTTTCAACGTATCTTCAATTACATGTAACGCCTTAGAAAATTGAAATTCTTCTAATAGAGCAGTTGCCTCTTGATAAGTCATGGACACTAGCTTTTGGTGTACTTCTTCTTGTAACTCAGCTACCTGGTCATGTGTAATATCTTCTACCTCCCAAAATAAAGCCTTTAATTCATCGGTAGTAGGATCATTATTCAATTTATGTCTAGCCTGTTTTAATAAAGTTTGATTCTTGGTTGAAATATTTTCCTCTATTATTTGATCGGTTAAGTCCCCACTGAATTTCTGTAAATTAGTCTCAGAGTCTCGAATTATTTTAAATGACTCAGCGAATTTACTTTGTTCATTTAAAGTCTCAACTTGCTTGATATTTTCTTCGACTTCAATAGCAACATCTAAAAATGCTATAACTTCTTCAGCTGCTGGAAAATTCTCCTTGTAATCCAGTGCACGTTCAAGTAAATTTATTGCTTGCTGATAATCACCAATCAGAGCCATCTCAGCTGCTTCATCATAATAAGTTAAGGCTTTATTAGATTGATAGTTTGTAATAAAGTAGGTGGAGCCAATCAAGCAACTCGCAAATATCAATGATACAGTAGGGAGTAACCACCATTTTTTAGATGGTTTCTCTGGTAATTTTCTTTTATTTATATCTTCTGGTAATCTTTTTCCACAAGAAACACAAAAAGTTTCTATTGCTTCGACTTGACTACCACAATTGGGACAAAAGGACAAAATAATTCCTCGCCTTCTAGTTTGACTAAGTTGGGTTCGTTTATCATGATGCTAACGGTTTATAGGACCATCACTCCTGAAAGTCTTCTTTTATTATAGCATGAATCCATTTATTTCTTTAGAGGATTTGAGGAGAAAATGCTAAAATATTCTTTATTAAAATGAGAATTTTAGGTATAATAGAACAAGAAGAAACGGAAAATGAGGTGTAGAACGTGGATCTTTTTGGTATTTTATGTTTTGTGATTTTAATCGGTTGTATGGGTTATAGTATTTTTGATCGTGTAAAATAATGTAGAAGTAACAAAACCTCAATAGAAAATAGTCTATTGAGGTTTTGTTATGGTTGGTTTTATTCGTATGATAAAAAAGGCTACTTGCTATTTTAGCTTATCTAGTACAGTGCCTTATATAGACAAAAATCACCATTATTCCTAGTCGCACAATACGTACTTTGCTTGTAAAATACCTTCAAATATTTTATATTTAATACATATATTTGAATTTTCAATTGTTCTTTCAAGCCATTAAATCTGATTTCATATAGAGGGAAACAGAGTCACTTCGGATATAGGCAAAAGTACAATGGACCATTACTGGACGCAGACTCATTACATAATACTATCACAAATTAGGGAACAAAAATGTCGAAATGTTGCAGGATTTACGAGGAAATCTTTTGTTATATGAAAGAATTGTCTAATTTTGCGGTTCGCTTTACAAGAAACCATTTTTTTGGGATAATCAATAGCGTTTACCAAATGCGCTGTCAGACAAATCTATTGTAGGGGGTAACTCGGTAAATGACATTATATCCAGTAAATTTAATAAGTAAGATTGAGGAATTACGAAAAGAAATGACCGATGTTGCTCTCAAAAAAGGTATTACAAGCAAAGAATCACTGCACATTAGTCAAGAGTTGGACGAGTTATTAAATGACTATGAGCATTATAAGCAAAAACAAAATAAAGATACAGAATGAGTAGGAATAAATATATAAGGAAAACCCGTTTCAACCACTCCCTGAAACGGGTTTTGTATGCTGATATGGAAAGAAAGCATAAAATCAGCGTAATGACGGTATTTAACAAAGTAGTTATTTTGACAAATTTTAAGTGTGCTCCGACTAATTACTTCGCTTTCCGCGGGCACGGCCTCAACTAACTTTGTAAAGAAATTCACTTTGTAAAGTGGATTTTCCACTCCTGTGGGAATTGTTTGACCTGAAGATCCACTGTTTTGAGCGGGTTTTGCTCAAAAAAGTTAGCTGAAGGCCAAACCCCACGGAAAGGGAAGTGGGCAGCCGGAGTGGTGGTCAAACTGTTCAAATATTTCATCATTACTACTAAAGTAATAATGGACCGGCAGTGTGTTTGCCGGTTTTTCTTATCATGGAATATTTCTAACTAACTTGTTAATTTGGAGATAAACGCCTCGATCCGATCTAGTCCTTCTCTTAAAGTATCCATATCGTAAGCATAGGACAAACGCAAAAAGCCTTCCCCAAATTCTGAAAACGCGCTGCCAGGTACTAGTGCCACTTTCGCTTCTTCGACTAATTGTAAAGCCAATGAGAAAGAATCTTTTCCTAGGTGGCTAACGTCTACAAAAAAATAGAACCCTCCATCTGGTAAGTAAGTTTGTATGTTCATTGCTTTTAGCCTTTGATATACATAGTCTCTGCGTTCCTGATATACCTTTTTCATTTTAATCGGATCATGTTCGCCGTTCTTGATAGCCTCTAATGCCCCATGTTGGCTAATGGAAGAAGCACAAGATACATTATATTGATGGACTTTCAGTATATGTTTAGCTAACCAGTCAGCAGCAAGAACATAACCAATTCGAAAACCAGTCATAGAATGTGACTTTGACACGCCGTTAATAATGATTACTTTATCACGAATGGTTCGTAAACGTCCGATGGAATAGTGGCTTTGATCATAAACTAATTCGCTGTATATTTCGTCTGCAATCAAAAAGATATTATGATTTTCCACAACAGATGCTATTTCTGTTACCTCTTCCTTCGTAAGTGTCACTCCCGTAGGATTGGAGGGATAAGGGATAATGACAGCTTTTGTTTTAGGTGTAATCGACTTCTCTATTAAGTCAGCTGTTAATTTGAAATGGGATTGACGAGTATCGATAAACGTAGGTATTCCTCCTGCTAATTTCACTAACGGTTCATAACCAGGATAAACCGGCCCAGGTAAGAGTACTTCATCACCTTTCATTAAAATAGTTCTAAGTGTAATATCAATTGCTTGGGATGCTCCAACAGTAACAATAATTTCATTGTTAGGATCATACTCTAGTTGGTAGTTCGTGTTTATAAATGAAGCTATCGCCTCTCTTAAAGATAATATACCTGCATTATGTGTATATGTTGTTTGATTGTGATCAATTGCTTCCTTTGTTTTTTCTTTAACATGGGAAGGGGTAGGGAAATCTGGCTGACCAATTGTTAGTGAGAGAATATCAGTTTTATTTCCCACCATATTAAAAAATTGTCTGATTCCAGATATCTCAATGTCTTTCACTTGTTCATTGATGAATGATTCCAAAATGTATGCCTCCTTCATTTCCTCTTATAACTAGCACAATCTTTGGAAATAATAATACTAATTATAAAAGCTAGCATTATTTTATCATAAAATGAAAAGGAGGGACACATGATGGCTGAAGACCTTTGGAAAGAGATAGTAAGACTTAGTGATTTTCTTTTGTTAACGATGCAGACTGAATTGTTTTTTGTACTTTCTATCGTAAGTGGATTAATTATTCTATACTATGTATGCAAGCCTTTTGTAAAGTTTGTTATAGCATTAGAATGGAACACTTTCATAACATATATGTTTGTTGTGTTACTCATGTTCCTGCTCGTATCTGCATTTATGGATGTGCCGGATTGGAGATATGTTCTGTATGGAGTATTAATCTTTTCTATTATTATAAGTGTCAAGAGAAGTTTCTCTATCATGAAAAAAAACCAACCCTATTCCAACTAATATACGGAAAGCGGTTTACAGGAAGATGTGCATATCTTCCTGTTAGTGATAGGGATATTATTACCGGCGTTTTCTTTTGTGATAGAAAGGAGAAAGAGAAGAGGTTTTCTGTAAAAAAGGATTATAGTTAGGATTATGCCTTTTTGCTGGCTTTGGAACAGTCCAGTTTAAATATTCCAATAATGATGCTTTTGCCTTGTTCAATGAAAGGATAGGCTTTTGATTTCGATAGCTATCATTTAACTGACCAAGGTGGGGTAAGGTATCCATGTCCTCTTTATTAGGAGGAGTGTGAAAGTAGTAATTTCCTACTTGAACAAGTAATACCGAATGTTGGCGACTTTGCTTTGGATTGTTTGAAAAATGCAAGCCAACTTTTATTGCTTTTTTTTCCTTAATAAGCTTTTTCATTGTTTCATTTTTCAATCGATATAATTGCGTTGGATCTGGAGCGGTCTTGGCATGTCGGTTAACAATAAATAAGGCTTGTCCAATTCTTTCTATCGCTTGATCCGAATCTTTCATTTAATCACCTTCTTTCACATCATAAGAAAAGTAGAAGGACATCACCCCTTCTACTTGTTACTTTAATTCATTGATTGAATATCTTCAACTATTTTTTGCATATTGTCTGCTTGATCTCCAGTATATTTTTTAATAGCATTTCCATCTGGTGTTACTAGGTAGAATTGACTGGTGTGAACTACCTGATCTTCATTCTCAGGGTTTTCTATGAATGCTTTAAAGGAATTAGAAGCAAATTGACTGATATCTTCATCTGTGTAACCTGTTAGTGCATGCCAATTATCCCATGTCCCGCCACGATCTTCGATATATTGTTTTAAAATTTCTGGAGAGTCATTAGTTGGATCAACACTAAAGGAAACTAATTCAGCATCTATATTTTCTTCCTCTAAAAGACCTTGGAGTCTGGCCATATTAGCAGTCATGGATGGACAAATGGTATTACAGTTAGTAAATATCATGTTAGCTACCCAAAATTTACCGTCTAAATCACTCTTCGAAAAATCTTCTCCATCTTGATTTGTAAAGGTGAAATCTTCTACTTCAAAGGAAAAATCACCTTCATATTTATTCGAACCTGTACAGCCAGCTAAGATTAGTGCAACAAATATCATAAGTATTACATTACGTTTCATACCTTCACCTCGTTTATGATTTCTTTAATTGATACATCGTAATTTCAGGTTTGCAGAAAAAACGGTATGGTAATCTGGTGGTTCCTACACCACGACTCACAAACAACTGCAAAGGATGACTGCCGATTTCATAGGAGCCTTCCACGTATTTTTGAGCCAAGTGAGGAGTGTAAATATACCCTATAAAAGGTATCTGTACTTGTCCACCGTGACTATGACCTGATAACTGAATATCAATCGGATAGTCTTTTGTTATATCTGCATAGTCTGGTTCATGTGCTAGTAAAATGGTTAATTGGTCGTTGCTAATCCCATCTATTGCTTGTTCGATGTCAGGTCTTCCTAATAACGCATCATCTAGCCCAGCTAAATAAATCATATCACCATTTTTATCAATCTGTCTGTGTCCATTTTGTAACAATTCAAACCCACTCTGCTGAAAAACATCCATTAATATATCTGTTCCATAACCACCATGATCATGGTTGCCGTATATCCAAAACTTCCCATCTCTAGCTCTTAGTCTACCAAGTGTGGATGTTAACCTTTCATCGATTTGATATGTACGTGGATTATCTATTAAATCGCCAGTAAATACAATCATGTCCGGTTCTAATTGATTAATTTTAACTACTAATTCTTCTAGTTGATCGATTGTATATTGAAAACCAATATGAGTATCACTGAATTGTAGTATTTTGTATCCTTCAAATGCAGAAGGAGTTTTAGATGAATAGATATTAACATCGTGTACATCCAACATATTAGGTTCGATTTCTCTCGCATAATAATAAGTACCACCACTAAGTCCAAATAGTGTAATGATACCCCCAAATAAACGTTTTAAAAAAGTTCGACGGTTCATACAGTTTAAAGCCCTTTCCCTTACAGCCATAATAATATATGTATTCCATTATAGCATGGGGTGAGGTAAATATGATATCCATGCGATAGATTACACAAATTTTTAAAATTTATGTTAAAATAGTAGAGGTGATGTCATAATAGCTCCTTCACCAAAGAGAAAAGGAGTGTCCCATATGTCAAGCTTATTAAAAAAATCTTTAACTGATTTGACTGTAGAGGATTTGATGATACCAGCAGAAAAGGTGGCACATGTTCAAGTAGGTAATCCTGTAGAGCATGCTTTACTTGTATTAGTTGAATCAGGTTATTCATCTGTTCCGGTGTTGGACTTAGACTATAAATTCAAAGGAACGATTGCCAAAACACCGATTTTAAAAAGTGTAATGGGAATGGAACGGTTCGAGATGGAGAAATTAGCAGAGACAAAAGTAGAAGCTGTTATGCAAGTTGAGCAACCAACTTTAACAATGGATACCGATTTTTTAACATGTCTAAAAGTCGTCATTAATTATGCTTTTGCATGTGTAGTTGATGAAGAGGGATATTTTCTCGGTATTTTGACAAGGCGTGCTATTTTAAAAGAGGTTAACAAATCAATGTATGCGGCAAAATAATAATACTTGTAAAAGTAAATTATTTTTTGTTACATTTATAAAAACAACAAATATTGGAGGAAGAAAACAATGAAGCAAATGGATGCACATGAGATAATCTCATTTATTTCAAACAGTAAGAAATCAACACCTGTAAAAGTATATGTGAAAGGTACAGGGTTGGATACCATTGAAGCAACAGGGTCAATCCAGACTTTCTTAAACGATACTAATGGCGTTGTTTTTGGTGAATGGAAAGAAGTAAAAGCATTACTTGATACATACAGTGATAACATTACTGATCATGTTGTGGAAAATGATCGTCGTAATTCAGCGATCCCACTATTAGATATGAAAGATATTAATGCACGTATCGAGCCAGGTGCGATCATTCGTGAACAAGTGGAAATCGGTGATGGTGCTGTTATTATGTTTGGTGCGATGATCAATATCGGTTCTGTTATTGGTGAAGGAACAATGATCGATATGAATGCATCATTAGGTGGTCGTGCAACAGTAGGTAAGAATTGTCACGTTGGAGCTGGTGCAGTATTAGCAGGTGTTATTGAGCCACCTTCAGCACAACCAGTAGTTATTGAAGATGGTGTAGTAATAGGTGCGAACGCCGTAGTGCTTGAAGGTGTTCGTGTAGGTGAAGGAGCAGTTGTTGCAGCAGGAGCGATTGTGACAAAGGATGTACCACCAAACACTGTGGTAGCTGGGACTCCGGCAAAAGTAATTAAAGAAATCGATGACCAAACAAAATCAAAAACTGAAATTATGGAAGCATTACGAAAATTAGATGATTAATATCTCGTAAAAAGACAGGGTCATGTAGATCCTGTCTTTTTTAAGAAAAAGAATGCAGCATAATATGTAATTTATTTACTGCGAAGTAACTGGAAATGGGTTTGCTCTCTTCACACTGCTTTTTGATGAGTGCTACCATTCGCTCCGGTAGAATACTGCGCTTTCCTTGGGCTCGGATTCAGCTAACTTTGCAAAGAAAACCGTTTTGCAAAGTGGATCTTCAGCTCTCGCTGTCCCATAGGAGTCTCCGTATTCTGCCTACGCTTAGAGAACTGATTTATCTTTTGTAAGGGGAAGTACATAGCCATTCATTCTCATGGATTCAATATTTCAATAATCAGAACATTACGCAAGGCGGAGGCAAGATACGTAAACTCCTACGGGAATAGCGCGAGCCGAAGACCCCGCAGGAAAGCGATCTTCTTTGCTTTCCGAGGAGGCTAAGGCCGTTCCCGTGGAAAGCGTAGTACATTGCCGGAGCGTATGAAAGCACTCAGTAAAAATCAGAGTGGAAGGAAGCTACGCCAAGACAAATTTTCACAACTTCGCAGTATGTGTCTAGTATGAATAACGGAAAAGGGGGAAGTTTTGATGAATAAGGATCAGTTAGTAGCAATTAGACGTTCTTTGCACAAGATTCCGGAACTTGGTTTTCAGGAATATAAGACACAAGCATACTTACTAGAAATAATTAAAAATTTGAACCGACCAAATATTGAAATTACCAAATGGGAAACTGGTTTGTTTGTTTTGGTACAAGGAAAAAATCCGAAGAAAACAATTGCCTACCGTACGGACATAGACGGACTTCCGATTAACGAAGCAACAGATCTTTCATTTCAATCTGAACACTCTGGCCAAATGCATGCGTGCGGTCATGATTTACATATGACAATTGCATTGGGAGCTCTCGACGAGATTAGTGCAAATCCAATTGATAATAATGTTTTATTTATTTTTCAGCCAGCTGAAGAGGGACCTGGTGGAGCGGAACCAATGCTTGCATCTGAAACATTTCAAAAGTGGAAGGTAGACACTATTTTTGCATTACATATAGCGCCTGAACTTCCTGTCGGAACAGTGTCAAGTAGAGCAGGGACCTTATTTGCTAATACAAGTGAATTATTTATATATTTCACTGGAAAAGGTGGACATGCAGCATATCCGCATTTAACGAAAGATATGATTGTCACGGCCAGTAGTTTTGTTACACAATTACAACAAATTATTTCCAGAAAAGTTGATCCTTTGGACAGTGGTGTGATCACAATAGGTAAAATGACTGCTGGAACCGTACAAAATATTATTGCAGAAACGGCTCGTTTGGAAGGAACTATACGTACGTTACAACCGGAAACAATGACGGTTATCAAAAAAGAGCTTGCGAACATGATCAAAGGCTTTGAAATTGCTTATGATTGTACGATAGAAGTAGATTATGGTGCAATGTATTATCAAGTGAACAATAATAAGGTATGTGTCGATAAATTTGCAGATGTTGTTCAAAAAGAAGGGATTCAGTATAGTGAAGCAAATGAAGCGATGACTGGTGAAGATTTTGGGTATTTTTTAAAGGAAATACCAGGCTTTATGTTCTGGTTAGGGGTAGATTCACCATATGGATTGCATCACAGCAAACTAAACCCGAACGAAGATGCGATCGAAATAGGTATCAAAGCAGTAACAGCAATGATCAAAGAGATTTAAGTAGTAGGAATCAATAATGCTCAAGCGCTAATTTGTGATGAGGTATAGCAGTCATTCAATAGAAAAACTCACTCTGACAAACGAGTGAGTTTTTTGTTTAGTTATTCTTTTGTACGTATACTTGATGTGGGAATGGAATTTCGATATTGTTTTCGTCAAATGCTTCTTTAATCCGTTTACGAATATCTCTTTCCGCACCCCATTGTTCCATATTTTCGGTTTTACCGATAATGCGTAAAACAACTTCACTAGATCCGAAGGCTTGTACACCTAATACATCTGGACCTTCCGCAAAGCGAGGATCTGTCTCAAATTCTTCACATACACTTTTTAATACTGCCATTGCTTGATCAATATTATCATCATAACTAATTCCAATATCAACTAGTGCTCGCATATTTCCTCTGGAGTGATTGCTGACTCCAGCAATTTCCCTGTTTGGAACATAGTGAAGTGTGCCATCAAAACCACGAATTTTTGTAGTTCGCAAACCAACTTCCTCCACAATTCCATTATATCCAGCTGCAGTTACATACTCTCCAACATCGATCTGTTTTTCCAATAAGATAAAAAATCCAGTTACAATGTCACTTACTAATCCTTGAGCTCCAAAACCAATCGCTAAACCTACAACCCCTGCACCAGCAAGTAGGGGACCAATCGGTTGTTCAATGATGCCAAAGAACATAACGACAAAAACAAAAATTAAAACATAAGAGAAAACATTTAATAGTAGTTTTTCTAAAGTCTGCATTCTTGCTTCAGATACATTTTGCCGATGACTGGATTTTTTTAGTGCTGCAGAGATTAATTTCTTTCCGATTGGCGATACAATAAGTAGAGCAATAATAAGTACTAAAATCTTAATACCGTAATTAATCACAGTTTCTAATATGTAACCCCAATCAAATTGTAATCCTTCCTCAAACATATTTTGCCTCCTCTGATGATGATTAACTCTATCATATAAAAATGTAAATCAACACGCAAATAAAAAACTGGATCTGTTCACTTATTATCAATATCAAAAAAAAAATTCAGAAAATAAGTCGAAAAGGTGGAAATTTATTTCGGATGCCGTTATATTTATACATACGTAAAAAAATAGGGGGTGCAAACAAGATGGAAACATTTCAGAAACTGAAAGAATTTTATTGGCCTTTTAAAAAATACTTCTTCTTATCGGTGCTATTTGTTATGATTGTAGCCGGTATTACGGTAGTATATCCAATCATTTTACAAATTACAATTGATGATGTGGTTACACCTGGAAACTATCAACTGATTCCGTTCTTAGCAGTTGGCTTTATTTTAATTATGCTTTTGAAAGGGGTTTCCAACTTTCTGCAACAGTACTTAGGTGACTTGTTTGGTGTGAAGGCTGTATATACTTTGCGTGATCAATTGTACAAGAAATTGCAAAGGCTTTCTTTTACTTATTATGATAACGCACGTACTGGTGATCTAATGTCGAGGTTAACAATGGATGTAGAAGGGTTCCGTTTTTTCTTAGCGGCAGGATTTCGTGAACTAATCAGAGTATCATTATTAATCGTAATCAGTTTAGGGGTAATGTTTTATTATTCTATACCACTAGCACTGGTGACAATGGCTGTTATGCCATTCTTGGCTGTAGTTGTTTACCGCTTTGATAAAAAAGTACACCCAGCATTTAGAAGTGTCCGGAAGTCATTAGGTCGATTGAATACTCGTATCCAAGAAAATGTTAGTGGGATGAATACGGTTAAATCATTATCGAAAGAAAATTTTGAGATTAAGAGATTTTCATCAAATAACTTGAACTATAAAGATGTAAATATTTTTACTTCTAACATTTGGTCGAGATATTTCCCATTAATGGAGTTTATTGGTAATGTAAGCATGGTAGCATTGTTGATTTACGGAGGTTATTTAGTTATTAATGGTTCCATACAACTAGGTGAGTTGGTTGCTTTCTTTAGTTTGGTAACGTATATTTTAGGGCCATTAATGCATTTAGGTTTTATCGTAAATCAATTCTCACAGGCTAAAGCATCTGGTGAACGACTGCTGGAAATTCTTGAAGCAAAAGAAGATATTGTGGAGGAAGAAGATCCAATAGTTCCAAAGCGCATTAAAGGTCATATTACTTTTAACAACGTTTCATTAACGTATACGGAAGATGATGATTCTGCATTAAAAAATATTTCGTTTGATGCACCACCAGGAAAAGTTATCGGTTTAATTGGTCCTACTGGTGCAGGTAAAACAAGTATTACACAGTTAATTACAAGATTTTATGAACCAGAAGAAGGAGAGGTTTTAGTAGATGGTAAACCGACAAGTTCCTATTCTATAAAATGGTTGCGAAAACATATTGGATTTGTATTGCAAGAATCCTTTTTATTTTCTACAACGATAAGGGAGAATATTTCTTACGGTAATCCGGAAGCAAACATCGATGAAATTATTGCTGCTGCCAAACGGGCGCAGGCACATGATTTCATTATGGAAATGCCGAAGGGGTACGATACGTTACTTGGTGAACGTGGTATGGGACTCTCTGGAGGTCAGAAGCAAAGAATCGCAATAGCTCGTGCGATATTAATTGATCCGAGTATTTTAGTTTTAGATGATGCGACATCAGCAGTAGATATGGAAACAGAATTTCAGATTCAAAAAGCGCTTAAAGAAGTAATGAATGGTAGGACAACATTTATTATCGCGCACCGTATCTCTTCATTAAAGCATGCTGATGAGATTCTTGTGTTAGAAGAAGGAGAAATCAAAGAACGTGGTACACATGATCAACTAATTAAACAGCATGGAGCATATCGTCGCATTTACGATATTCAATATCAAGATCGCGACAGTATTATGCAATCTGTTGAATAGAAGGAGGGAATCTTAGTGGCGAAGTCGATGACAGCAAAAGAGATGAAAAAGGACAGTCCCCATTTAAATCGGTTTTATTATCCGTTAGATCAAGTGGTGGAAAAGCCTTTTAATTGGAAGCAAATGTGGCGGCTGCTTATCTATTTAAAACCATATGCCAAAACGTTGATGCCTGCAGCAATAATAGCTATGCTTGTATCTACTATTGTTAGATTAGTTGTACCAGTCATTATTGGTACATGGGTTATTGATAGGGCAATTGCAGATCAAAACGTTAGTTTACTTACTTATTTAATTATAGGAATATCAGTATTATATCTATTAAGTTATGTAGCAAATACGTTTCGAATCAGATGGGTCAATATTTTAGGACAACGAGTTATTCATGATTTACGTAAGAGTTTGTTTTCGCATGTACAACGTCTATCTCATAATTTCTTTGATAAGAGATCGGCAGGGTCTATCCTGGTACGGATATTAAACGATGTTAACTCTTTACAGGAACTGTTTACGAACGGGATTATTAACTTGCTAATGGATGTTGTGATGCTGTCAGGTATTATTGTTATCCTGTTTGCATTAAGTCCGCCATTAGCATTAGCCGTTCTATTTATATTACCGATTATGTTCTTTATTTCTACTAAATTACGAAGAAGGATTCGTCGTTCCTGGCAGGATGTACGTATTCAGAAGTCGCGCTTGAACTCACACTTAAACGAAAGTATGCAGGGGATTCGCATTACACAGTCCTTCTCTCAGGAAAAGGAAAATACCGAGTTCTTTAATGGTGTGAATACAGATAACTATGAAAAAGAGCGAATAGCCATGAAGAAGAGTGCTTATTTTGGTCCATTCGTAGAGATGAGTAACGCGATTGGTACAGTGATCTTAATTTCATATGGTGCCCATCTCATTATTACAGAAAATATCGAAATTGGTGTGTTTGTATCTTTTGCCTTCTATTTAGGGATGTTTTGGGAACCTATTTCCCGTTTAGGACAAATTTATAATCAGTTATTAGTCGCGATGGCTTCCTCAGAACGTATCTTTGAATTTTTGGATGAACAACCAAACGTTGAAGAGAAAAAGGATGCAAAAGATTTTCATGATATGAAAGGTCATATCGTATTTGATAAAGTACAATTTTCTTATGATGATGATCGTGTAGCATTACATGAAATTTCATTGGAAATGAAACAAGGACAGACGGTTGCACTTGTTGGTCATACTGGTTCAGGTAAGTCTACAATTGCGAATTTAATCAGTCGTTTTTATGACCCGACTGAAGGTATCGTTAAGATTGACGGGCATGATCTTCGTGATATGCGATTAGATAGTTTACGAACCAATATATCAGTTGTATTGCAAGATACTTTTATTTTCTCGGGTACAATCATGGAGAATATTCGTTTCGGACGTCCGGAAGCAACAGATGAAGAAGTAATCGAAGCTGCAAAAGTAGTAGGAGCAGATGATTTTATTAAAAGATTATCCAATGGCTATCATACAGAGGTAGAAGAGCGGGGCAATATATTGTCTGCTGGAGAAAGACAGTTGTTATCTTTTGCTCGTGCATTATTAGCTGATCCGAGGATCTTAATTTTAGATGAAGCAACAGCTAGTATTGATACAGAAACAGAGGTAAAAATTCAACAAGCACTAAAAAAATTGCTGGAGGGACGTACAGCAATTATGATTGCCCACCGATTGTCTACTATTCGAGAAGCGGATAATATTATCGTCTTAGAGCATGGTCGCATTTTGGAACAAGGGAACCATGATGAATTAATGAAGCGAAAAGGTGAGTATTATGATCTTGTTAAATCACAATTTGAAATGTTAGACGCGTTATAAGAAGAGCGCTGGGAGCAAACGCATCTAAAGTGGAAACCAGATATTAAATCTGGTTTCTTTTTTGTTTCAATGTGATAAAATGAGTATGATTATAAGTGTTGGAGGAGTTTATATGAAACGTGAATTTGCAGTGATTGGTTTAGGTCGATTTGGAGGAAGTATCTGTCGTGAGCTGAGTGCAGATGGTTTGGATGTATTGGCAATCGATATACAAGAGGATAGAATAAAAGAATTTAAAAATATTGCGGCACACGCTGTAATTGCGGATACAACCGATGAAAATGTGTTAAAGGAATTAGGTGTCCGAAATATTGACCATGTTATTGTTGCAATTGGTGATGATATCCAAGCAAGTACACTCACCACATTGATGTTAAAGGAATTGGGGGTCAACAAAATAACGGTTAAAGCACAAAATGATTATCACGCAAAAATATTAGATAAAATTGGTGCAGATCATGTGGTACATCCAGAGCGTGACATGGGGAAACGTATTGCACATAGTATTATCTCGACCAATATTTTGGATCATTTGGAACTATCTGATGATCATAGTATTGTGGAAGTTAAAGTAGGGGAGAAAATGGACGGCAAAACCTTGCTGGAATTAGATATTCGTGCTCAGTATGGCTGTAACGTTGTTGCTATTAAAGAAGCTGACGAGAAAGGTATCAATGTCTCTCCGATGGCAACACAAACAATCGAGCGAGATGATATTCTTATCGTTATTGGAGCGGATAAAGACATATCCCGATTTGAAAAGCAATTAGTAGTAGAAGACTAGTTTGTTGATAAGAGTATCTATACTTAAACAAAAAACCCGTTTCAACTATTAGTTGAAACGGGTTTTTAGCTAAATTATACTTCCATAATGATTGGTAAAATCATTGGACGACGTTTTGTTTTGTCGTAAAGGAATGGAGCGATTGTATCGGTAATTTCATTTTTAATTTCAGACCACTGTGTAGTTCGGCGCTCCATTACTTTATTTAAATGTTTGGAAACAAGCTTTTGAGCCTCATTGATTAAGTCTTCAGATTCTCGCATATAGACGAATCCACGCGATATAATATCCGGACCTGATGCAATTTGGAATTCTTTCATATTAATACTTACGACTACGATAACTAGTCCTTCCTCTGAAAGGATCCGTCGATCGCGTAATACAATATTACCAATATCTCCAATTCCACTACCGTCTACATAGACTGAGCCCGAAGGAATCTTACCAGCAATTGCAGCACTATCTTTTCCTAACGCTAATACTTCACCATTATCCATAATAAAGCTATTCTTAGGTGGTATGCCACAGCTGTCAGCTAATTTCGTATGCTCGTTTAACATACGATACTCTCCATGGATCGGCATAAAATATTTAGGTTGAATAAGACGTAGCATCAATTTTTGTTCTTGTTGACCACCATGACCTGAAGTATGGATATCGTTAAGTGGTCCGTGAATTACTTCGGCACCAGCACGGTACAATTGGTTGATAATTCTACTAACACTCAGTGTATTCCCAGGGAT
This sequence comes from Gracilibacillus suaedae, assembly GCF_017599345.1. GTDB lineage: Bacteria > Bacillota > Bacilli > Bacillales > Amphibacillaceae > Gracilibacillus > Gracilibacillus suaedae. Next base: position 146,089 of record NZ_JAGFVL010000035.1, on the reverse strand, counting down.
TGGTGAGGAAGAGAATACAACTGTGTCACCAGGTATAATCTGAATTTGACGGTGTGTACCGTTTGCGATTCTAGATAATGCAGCCATAGGTTCTCCTTGTGAACCAGTACATAGGATGGTCACTTCGTTAGCAGGAAGTTGGTTTATTTGATGTGCATCGATAAACGTGTTTTTAGGTGCACGAATATATCCGAGCTCTTGTCCAATCTTAATAGAACCTTCCATGCTTCGTCCGAATACGGCAACTTTACGATTATGTTTAACGGCTGCTTCAACGACTTGTTGCAAGCGGTGGATGTTGGAAGCAAAAGTGGCAAAAATTAATCTGCCATCCACTCGTGAGAATATATCATTAATGCTGTCACCAACTACTCGTTCTGATAAAGTGAAGCCAGGAACTTCACTGTTTGTACTGTCTGATAATAGACAAAGAACGCCTTCTTTGCCGATTTCAGCCATTTTTGCCAAATTGGCAGGTTCACCAACTGGTGTAAAATCAAATTTAAAGTCACCAGTATGAACAATATTTCCTGGAGGTGTTTTTACAACAATACCATAAGAATCGGGAATACTATGTGTCGTTCGGAAGAAGGACACAGCTGTTTTTCTGAATTTAATTACATCATCTTCTTGGAAGCTGTGTAACTTTGTCGTGCGTAATAATCCATGTTCATCCAATTTATTTCGAATAAGGCCAATTGCTAATTTACCAGCATAAATAGGCACATTTAATTCACGTAACAAATAAGGTATTCCACCAATATGGTCTTCATGACCGTGTGTGATGAATAAACCTTTTATTTTATCTTGATTTTGCACAAGGTAGGTGTAATCAGGAATGACATAATCAATACCTAATAATTCATCTTCAGGAAACTTTATACCTGCATCGATAAGAATGATTTCGTCTTGAAATTGAACACCGTATGTGTTTTTACCAATTTCACCCAAACCACCTAGAGCAAAAACCGCTGTTTGGTCATTTTTTACAAATTTCATATATTAAGCAGTCTCCACTTTGTAAAAAGGTGATTGTTGTTCATATTCTAAATGTGCCTCACTTAACAATTGGATTAATTCAATATTAATATGCTTTCCTTTTAAAGAGTCACGCACTTCTCTTTCAGAAGAAGCTTCCATATACAAACTCTTTGTATGTTCACGTACAGGTATTTCTGATGCGTTTTCTTGGTAAAGTACTTTATAGATCATACTTATCTCTCCTTTAGTTGTTATTTGTTTTTCGATTCTATGGTTTGTTTTGTTGTTTGTACACATCGCCAGAACGATTAATGGTAGTTGGTATACGTTTTCTCCGTAAAACTTCCCGCATGCGTCGTTTTAATTTTTCTTTTAAACGTTTTAACATAATTACTGCTCAACTCCTTCCTATCTATATAGAAAAGAAAAGCAAGTATTCAACGAACCGATCCAATCCCTATTACTATATAGTATAGTATGAATTTCGGAAATTTGAAACAAAAAAGGCTAAAATAAATGAATTATTTTCTAAATGCTTGTTATTTTGGTTTCGTGTATCAATAGCTTCCCTTAGTTTTTACATCAAAGATTATACTTATGCATTTTCTTCGTGGTATAATCAGTTTGGTTATTTTTAAATTATATATAGAGGAGAATGAATGTGGGACAAAAAGTCGTATTTCTTGATATTGATGGGACAATCTTAGATCATGACAAACAAATTCCAGCAGCAACAAAAGCGGCTGTAAAACAACTGCAAGATTCGGGTGTGATTGTATCGATAGCTACCGGGAGAGCACCATTTATGTTTCAAGATATCTTAGAGGAATTAAGTATTAAATCGTATATTAGTTTTAATGGCCAGTATGCCGTATATAATGGTGAAGTTATTTATCAAAATCCGATTGGTACGGATCAACTGGAGAAATTGACAGCATTTAGTGTTGATCATAATCATCCACTTGTCTATCAAGGTGTTGATGATATGAAATCTACTGTAACTAATCATCCACAAATTGAAGAAGGTATGGGGAGTTTAAAGCGAAATCATCCATTAATGGATACGGAGTACTATAAAAATCAACCAATCTTTCAAGTTTTATTATTTGGTGAACCAAAGGAACAACAACTTTATCAAGAGGCATTTCAGCAACTACGTTTTGTTAGATGGCATCCGGTTTCCTGCGATGTTATGCCACAAAACGGATCAAAAGCTAATGGTATTGAGAAATTTATTGAGGCATTACATATTAACTGGGAAGATACATATGCTTTTGGAGATGGTTTAAACGATTTAGAAATGATTTCAAAAGTTCATACAGGTGTTGCGATGGGAAATAGTGTAGAAGAAGTCAAAGAAGCAGCTACGTTCGTAACTGATGGCGTAGATCAAAACGGTTTAAGCAACGCCATGAGGAAATTATCATTGATCCAATAAAAAATGTTGTTTAAATAAAGTTTCTTATCAAGGACAAAATACATTTACTTCGCAGTTTGTAGATACTATAAATTAGATCATAAAAGAATCCTGTCTCAACTTTGTTGAAGCAGGATTCTTGTGTATAATTTATTTTATTATTGGTCACACGGTTTAGCATTTTCTGGAACTGCAAATGGATCTTGTTTATTAATACGATCATAAAACATCACACCATTTAAATGATCAATTTCATGCTGGAATACAATCGCGGCATAGCCTCTTAATTTAAGTTTCACTTCATTCCCCTCTAAGTTAATGGCTTTTATCGTAACCTTTTGATAGCGTGGGACATACCCAGGCACTTCTCTATCAACGGATAGACAACCTTCACCACCAGATAAGTATGTTTCTGCAACAGAATGGCTAATAATTTTCGGGTTAAATAATCCATAGCTGTATTCTTTCTCATCAAAGTCTTGAAAGTGGACAGCGATCATTCTTTTAGATATGCCAATTTGTGGAGCAGCTAAACCAACACCTGCTCGTAGATCATATTTTTTAGCAATCTCCTCATCTTGACTATTCTTTAAGAACTGCAGCATTTCCTCCAATGTATTTTTCTCTTCTTTAGTAGGTGGCAGTTCTACTTCTTTTGCCACTTGAGTTAAAACAGGATTTCCCTCTCTAATTATATCTTTCATAGTAATCATTGACAAACACCTCTTCATAAATATTCGTATTATCTATCATATCGAAAAATGAGTAAAAAATATAGAATTCTACAATGCAATTTTAACTTTTGTACAAAAGCAAAGGTTTTTTATGTTATAATAAATTGGCTTATAATAATTCATGAAGTTGCTTTAGGAGGATTTAGGGAATATGAGAAGATTATTACTGATCAGCTTTTTGCTTACACTGGTATTAGTGGGATGTAGTGGAGAATCTGCCGCTAATGACATGTATGAACATTTAGAAGAAACAGTAGAATTAGAACGAACATTTGTGGAACAACAAGAGCCATTTACAGCACTGGAAGAAGAAGAACAAGAACTATATAACCAAATTATCGAATTGACAGCTGATGAAATGGATGAAATTACATCATTATCAGAACAAGCAATTGACACAATTGAAGAACGCAAAGAATTACTTCAAACAGAGTTGGAAAGTATGCAAGGAGCAGAAGAAGAATTTTCTCAAGTTAAAGAGTATTTGGATGATTTAGACGAAGAACCTAAAGAAATAGCTGAAGAAATGATCCAAACGATGGAACAACGATATGATGTTTATCAACAGCTAAATGAAGCTTATTTAAACTCTTTAGATCAAGATACAACTTTATATGAGTTATTTATGGATGAAGAGCTTACAGAGGAAGAACTCCGCGAACAAATTGATACAGTAAACCAATCATATGATGATGTAATGGAAATTAATACGGAATTTAATGAACTAACAGATACATACAATCAGCTTAAAGAAGATTTCTATAAAGCAGCTGATTTGAATGTTGTATATGAGTAAAGCTTTCGATTTCTCGGAAGCTTTTTTTGTTGTTTTAAAAACTAATAATAATAGTACAGATAAAAAAAGTTTATGAAACAGATTTTATAAAAGCGCTTTAATTAATGTGGGGATACGATTTTAAAAGGGTAGAATAAAAATGTAATTAAATCTTGCAAAGTGTTTGACCAACAGACTTCAATAAGCTAAACTATACATGTATAAAAATTGTACCAGTAATTTAAGTCGATTCTTATGTAACAGTTTAATATTACATAGGCAGATTATTTTTTGTCCTAAAGGGTATAGCAATAATAATGACTTTGGTACAGATTTTTTAATCTTTTGGGAAAGCTAATTTTGATAAATTTAAATTAGGCTATAAAGGAAAGGAAGAGGTGAATTCTTTTGAAACGTACTTTAGAAAATATCGAAGAACAATTTGAAACGTTTCAAATTCTGAATGAAGAAGGTAAAATCGTAAACGAAGATGCTATGCCTGATCTTTCAGATGAAGAGTTAAAAGAAATTATGTATCGCATGGTGTATACAAGAATACTTGATCAACGTTCGATTGCGTTAAACCGTCAAGGTCGTTTAGGATTCTATGCACCGACAGCAGGACAAGAGGCATCACAATTAGGAACACAGTTTGCTCTTGAAAAAGAAGACTTTATTTTACCTGGTTATCGTGATGTACCTCAATTAATCTGGCACGGGCTTCCGTTATATCAAGCATTCTTATTTTCCCGTGGCCATTACCATGGTAACCAAATGCCTGAAGGTGTTAATGCTTTAAGTCCGCAAATTATCATTGGTGCACAGTACACACAAGCAGCAGGTGTAGCCTTAGGTATGAAAAAACGTGGCAAAAAGTCAGTAGCTATTACTTATACTGGTGATGGTGGTACTTCTCAAGGTGATTTCTATGAAGGAATCAACTTTGCTGGTGCTTACCAGGCTCCGGCTATTTTTGTTGTGCAAAATAACCGTTTTGCTATCTCGGTACCTGTTGAAAAACAAACTGCCGCTGATACATTAGCTCAAAAAGCAGTTGCTGCAGGTATTGATGGTATCCAAGTAGATGGTATGGATGTTCTTGCTGTATACGCAGCGACAAAAGATGCAAGAGAGCGTGCTGTGAATGGTGAAGGTCCTACTTTAATTGAAACTTTAACATACCGTTATGGTCCTCATACTATGGCTGGTGATGACCCTACTCGCTATCGTACAGAAGAAATGGATAATGAATGGGAGAAAAAAGACCCTATCGTTCGCTTCCGTAAATTCTTAGAAGAAAAAGGTTTATGGTCTGAAGAGGAAGAGAACGAAGTAATCGAAAAAGCTAAGGAAGAAATCAAAGCAGCAATTAAGAAAACAGATGAACAACCAAAACAAAAAGTTACTGATCTAATCGGTAATATGTATGAAGAACTTCCAGCTCACTTGCAGGAACAAATGGAAGAATATAAAGCAAAGGAGTCGAAGTAAATCATGGCTCAAATGACAATGATCCAGGCAATTACTGATGCTTTAAGAGTAGAATTAAAAAATGATGAAAATGTACTTGTGTATGGAGAAGACGTTGGCCAAAACGGCGGGGTTTTCCGTGCAACGGAAGGTTTACAAAAAGAATTCGGTGAAGATCGAGTTTTTGATACACCATTAGCTGAATCTGGAATTGCAGGTATTTCCATTGGTCTTGCAACTCAAGGCTTCCGTCCGGTACCGGAGATTCAATTCTTTGGATTCGTGTATGAAGCAATGGATGCTATTAATGGCCAAATGGCACGTTTACGTTACCGCTCTGGTAATACTCAAACTGCTCCAATTACGATTCGTTCACCATTTGGTGGAGGTGTGCATACTCCGGAACTTCACGCTGACTCTTTAGAAGGTCTTATTGCGCAACAGCCAGGTATGAAAGTAGTTATTCCATCTGGTCCTTATGATGCAAAAGGTCTTTTAATCCAATCTATCCGTGACAATGATCCGGTAGTATTCTTAGAGCACATGAAACTGTACCGTTCATTCCGTGAAGAAGTGCCTGAAGAAGATTACACACTAGAATTAGGTAAAGCAAATGTTGTGCGTGAAGGTAATGATGTAACATTAATCACATATGGAGCAATGGTACATTCTTCACTAAAAGCAGCAGAAGAACTGGAAAAAGATGGCATTGATGCAGAAGTAATCGACTTACGTACGGTTATGCCTGTTGACTTTGATACCATTATTAAATCAGTAGAGAAAACAAATCGTGTAGTAATGGTACAAGAAGCGCAGCGTCAAGCAGGTATTGCTTCTTATGTAGTATCTAATGTTCAAGAACGAGCTATACTACACTTAGAAGCACCTATCCTGACAGTAGCTGCTCCTGACACAGTATATGCATTTACACAAGCAGAAGAAGTTTGGTTACCAAACTATAACGATATTATCGAAAAAGTAAATAAAGTCATTAATTTTTAAGCAATAAAATCGAGACGGGAGGTCATTTGAATGGCTTTTGAATTTAAATTGCCTGATATTGGTGAAGGTATCCATGAAGGTGAGATTGTAAAATGGTTTGTAAAAGCTGGTGAAGAGATAAAAGAAGACGACGTAATTTGTGAAGTGCAAAACGATAAAGCAGTTGTTGAAATTCCTTCTCCAGTAGAGGGTACGGTTAAAGAAGTACATTTTGATGAAGGTTCCGTTGCGACAGTTGGTGAAACTATTATTACGATCGACGCTGAAGGATATGAAGATGAAGGATCAGCAGATGATGGTGATAAAGCTGAAGCAAAAGATGAACCAAAAGAAGAAGTTAAAGATGACAGTGCGGCTAAAGAAGAAAAACAAGAGCCAGCAACTAAAGATCCGAACAACCGCGTAATTGCGATGCCTTCTGTTCGTAAATATGCACGAGATAACAATGTTAATATTGCTGAAGTACAAGGAACGGGAAAAAATAATCGGGTATTAAAAGATGATATTGATGCCTTCTTAAATGGCGATCAAAAAGCAGCAGATACAGCAGCTCAAGATCAGGCAAGTGAAGAACCAACTCAAGCATCTACTCAAACAGTTCCTGAAGGTGAATTCCCTGAAACTCGCGAGAAGATGAGTGGAATCCGTAAAGCAATTGCTAATGCAATGGTTAATTCTAAACATAAAGCACCACACGTTACCTTACACGATGAAGTTGATGTGACAGAATTGGTTGCACATCGTAAGAAATTTAAACCAATTGCGGCAGAACAAGAAATTAAACTTACTTATTTACCATATGTAGTGAAGGCTTTAACCTCTGCATTATCTAAATATCCAATTTTAAATGCCTCTATTGATGATGATACAGATGAAATCATCCATAAGCATTATTACAATATTGGTATTGCAGCTGATACAGAGAAAGGTTTACTTGTACCAGTAGTGAAAAATGCGGATTCTAAATCAATTTTTGCTATTTCCAGCGAAATTAATGAACTAGCAGGAAAAGCAAGAGATGGAAAGCTTGCTCCTAACGAAATGAAAGGTGCTTCTTGTACTATCTCTAATATCGGTTCAGCTGGAGGGCAATGGTTTACACCTGTTATTAACTATCCTGAGGCAGCTATCTTAGGAATTGGACGTATTGCTGAAAAACCAGTAGTACGTGAGGGTGAAATTGTCGTTGCACCTGTACTAGCATTATCATTAAGCTTTGACCACAGAATTGTTGATGGTGCAACAGCACAGTTAGCGTTAAACCAGATTAAACGTCTGTTAGAAGACCCACAATTAATTATGATGGAGGGGTAAACAAATGGTAGTAGGAGATTTTCCGGTAGAATTAGACACTCTTGTAGTTGGTGCTGGTCCTGGGGGATATGTTGCGGCAATTCGCGCAGCACAAACTGGACAAAAAGTAACAGTAGTTGAAAAAGGTACTGTAGGTGGTGTATGTCTAAACGTTGGATGTATTCCATCTAAAGCATTAATTGAAGCAGGTCACCGTTACGATCATGCTCAAGGTGATGAGTCATTAGGAATTAAATCAGAAAATGTTTCTGTAGATTTTTCCAAAGTACAAGAATGGAAAGGCTCAGTTGTTAAAAAACTAACTGGCGGTGTTGAAGGATTATTAAAAGGAAATAAAGTAGATATCGTCCATGGTGAAGTTTACTTTGTTGATAAAAATACAGTTAAAGTAATGGATGACAAAAATTCTCAAACATATACATTTAAAAATTGTATTATTGCAACAGGCTCTCGTCCAATTGAATTACCTACATTTAAATTCTCTGATCGTGTATTAGATTCAACTGGAGCTCTTAACTTAAAAGAAGTTCCGAAAAAACTTGTAGTTATCGGTGGAGGATATGTTGGTACCGAATTAGGTAGTGCATATGCAAACTTCGGTACAGAAGTAACGATCCTAGAAGGTATGAAAGAAATTTTAGGTGGATTCGAAAAACAAATGAGTGCCCTTGTTAAAAAGAAATTGAAATCTAAAGGTGCAACAATTGTAACAGAAGCAATGGCTCAAGGTGTAGAAGAAACAGAAGACGGAGTGAAAGTTACGTATGAAGTGAATGGAAAAACAGAAACAGTTGAAGCTGATTATGTATTAGTAACAGTTGGACGTAAACCAAACACTGACGAACTTGGTCTTGAGCAATTAGGTATCGAAATGGAAGATAAAGGTCTTATCAAAATTAATGAGCAATGCCGTACAAATGTAGATAACATTTATGCGATCGGTGATATCGTTGCTGGACCTCCACTTGCACACAAAGCTTCTTATGAAGGTAAAATTGCTGCTGAAGCAATCGCTGGAGAAAATGCAGTAATTGACTATAACGCAATTCCTGCAGTTGTATTCTCTGATCCAGAATTAGCTACTGTTGGCTATTCTGAAGAAGAGGCGAAAGAAGCTGGTTACGATGTAAAAGCATCTAAATTCCCATTTGCAGCAAATGGTCGTGCATTGTCCCTGAATGCATCTGAAGGATTTATGAAGCTAGTAACACGTAAAGAAGATGGCTTAATTATTGGTGCTCAAATTGCTGGTCCAAACGCAAGTGACATGATCTCTGAACTCGGACTCGCTATTGAAGCTGGTATGACAGCGGAAGATCTAGCTCTAACAATCCATGCTCACCCTACTTTAGGTGAGATCACAATGGAAACAGCAGAAGTTGCTATTGGAACACCAATTCATATTGTGAAATAATAAAGTGACCAAAGGGGAGTCTGCTATGGCAGACTCCTTTTTAACACGCAACAAATACATAAATTGTGAAGGAACCTAATTCCTGCCTGTGTGTGGACATTTGTTCCGTTATTTGTGACAAAAAGTGCTTTTTTAGGAGCCCAGCGGACATCTATTCCGCTATTCCTCGAGAATAAGGCTAATTTTCACCGAAAGTAACTGAATAAGGGATTAAATGTCCGCCTACACTGAAAAACGACTGTTATTCCGCCAAATAACGCACTAAATGTCCGATCAACAAACAGGGTGGACTGGATTTTGTCTGGTTATCTTTCTAATTTTTGAAATGGAGGAATTGTTGTTGGTTAAAAAAAATATCTATACATTGCTGTTAGTGACATTGCTCATATTGGGTGCATGTAATGACACCATCAATGACGACGATGAAGTAGCTGAAGGTGAAGAAGCTAATACTGAAGAGACATCAACAGAGCAAACAGAAAAAGAGAATGAAGTAGAGGAAGAGCCAATGGTTACAGAGGAAAATGACGAGAATAAGACTGAAGATGAGGAAAAAAAAGAAGAAGAAACAGTACCAGAAATAACGGAACCACTGTATAAAATCGATGATAACTGGAGTGTAGTACCTCTAGATGAAGGTACGAACGAGAAGGTAGTGTTACTTACCATTGATGATGGTCCAGAAAAATATGCTTTAGAAATGGCTGAAACATTAAAGGAACTTGAAGCTCCGGCAATTTTCTTTGTAAATGGTCATTTCTTAGAAACTGATGAGAAAAAAGAACAATTACGTCAAATTCATGAGATGGGATTTGCAATAGGAAACCATACATATCATCATCAAAAATTATCAGATGTTGATGAGGAAACACAAAAACAAGAAATAATGGAGTTAAACGATCTTATTGAAGAAATAATTGGGGAAAAACCAAAATTTTTCCGAGCACCACACGGGGAAAATACTGATTATGCTACATCTTTAGTAGAGGAAGAAGGTATGCTTCTCATGAATTGGACATATGGATATGATTATTTTGAGCCATATATGGATGCAGAAAAACTCAAAGAAGCTATGATTTCAGGTGAAGCTCCCGAAATTGATATCTCATATTCGCTCTTAAAACCTGGTGCCAATTTATTAATGCATGACAGAGAATGGACTGCAGCTGCATTAGAAGATATTGTAAAAGGTTTGCGGGATAAAGGTTACGAATTCGTAGATCCAATGAGATTACAAGTACCGGAGTAATCGAACTCACCCAATCTTCCATTAATCTAAAAACACCTTCGAATAGTTGAAAAACTATTTCGAAGGTGTTTTTATATGTTCGAGCCAAAGCTAGTAGTGGGGAATGAGTAACAAAAAATATTAATCAAGGAATCCACGACATTTGCTTATTGACAAGACTCAATAAATATCATATTATTTATTGAGTAATAAATAAATAACCTACATAAGGATGATTAAATGGCACCAAGAGAAGATAAAAAAGAAATCATTATTGATAACGCTGTAGCAGTATTTGCGGAAAAGGGGTATTATAAAGCAACAACTGCAATGGTTGCAAAAGCTGCAGGGGTAACGCAGCCATATGTATTTCATTTTTTTACAAACAAGGAAGAACTATTCAAAGCAGTTATTGATCGTGCTTTCAGCAGAATTTACGATACGTTTTCAGAAGTTCAAGCACCTACTGATAAGTTAATTGAAACAATGGGGTGTGCGTTTGAACAAATTATTCAGACACACCGTGCTGAAGTGTTGATGGTTATGCAAGCACATGCAATTGCAGAGTCTGGAATTCGTGATCATGTAAAAAAACTGTTTCTTACTATGTTTGAATCCTTGACATTAAAATTTGAAAATGCAGGTATTTCAAATGCAAAACAGACAGCATCTCAATTTATAGGCACTGGTTTACTCATTACTGTTGCAGAAGTGTTGGATTTACCACAATTATTCCATAAAGATGATCATATGTAAGAAAGGAGTAATAAATCTCCTTTTTTTACACCAATATTTATTTATCAATAAATAAATATTGGTGTAAAAATAAACTATTCGAAAGAAGGGATTATTCCATGTTAAAATTCATGAAGTTAAACCGAATTGAAGATGAACCGTCAGTAAAGCTGTTTCAAGGGGAACGTTGGCTTATTATTACAGGCTTATTTGGATTTATACTTTCATTAGGTATTGCCTTTTTTATCCTTTTTCAAGGGCACATTAGGTTACCAGAAGGCAATATGAAGGATGCATTCTCCTTTAATGCAGCTATTGGTATTTTTATACTATCCATAGCTGCGATTTTACCCCTTGCAAGATTTAGTGATCGAAAAAGGAATATGATACGGTGGTTTTTTATCGTGGCAAGCATTTATGGATATGTCATTGAAACTGTTCAAAACTATAGAGGAATTAATCCACGCTTTTCTCGCGTAGGTGCGGAAATAGATATGATAGCGGGAATTTTATTTGGGATCCTTTCTTTAGTACTTGTAGTTTTAGCGGTCATACTTATGATTCATTTCTTTCGAATAAAATCTCCTTACGAAAGACCATTGCTCATATTGGGGGTTCGTTATGCCTTTCTTTCTGTATTTGCAGCCAATGTTGCTGGAATATGGATGATTTTACTTCAAGACCGACTTACAGGTGATGCAGGTAATCTAATTGTACTCCACGGTCTAGGATTCCATGCACTGCAAACATTAGTTTTACCAGCTTGTTTTTTAGAGAACACGCAGGTTAAAGACCACATCAAAAAAAGACTAATCCATTTAGGCAGTATTGCTTGGTTACTTATGATTTTACTTATCGGGATTCAATCTGGATTTGGCCGCTCCGTATTTGAATTAACAACCTTGCCTATCATAGCTAGTGTAATGTTGTTAATTTGGCTTTGTTCATTAATCAGTGCGTTTGTGTTTTTTATTAAACCAAAAAGCGACAACAACTTATCATTAGATCAAGCATCTGTTACACAGCAGAGTAGATAGACTAAAGCAAATGAACTGCCATTAGGTCATTAGAAAGTGGGCAGTTCATTTTATTTTACTTTAATTCATATTTTTATTTAAAAGCCGTGCGTTCTTTCAGTACACGAACAGTTGCTAATGTCTCATCCTCTAACCCTTGAACGGGTAAACCTGATTTAATATTTTCGGATATATAGTCTAGGTTTTCTTCAGAAATGATCTCTCCTGGAATGAAAATTGGAATTCCAGGAGGATAGATCATTATTGATTCTGCACTAATTCTGCCAGCAGATTCTTGTAAAGGTATTACTTCATATTCTGCATAAAATGCATCTCGTGGGCTAACTGCTAGAAGAGGGATTTCCGCAACAGAAACTTTAATTTCTTGTAGATTCGCACCGTCTTGATAATATTGAGATAAATGTCTTAAAGCATTTAAGATATATTCTAGATCTTCCTTGCTATCAGCGGGTGTTAAAATACATAATATGTTATACATATCCGATAATTCAACTTCTATTTGATAGTTTTCCCTTAACCATACTTCTGCATCATGTCCTGTAATCCCTAAATTTTTAACGGAAATAATAATCTTTGTCGGATCATAATCAAAGGTTGCTTCTGTACCTAAAAGTTCCTCTCCTGGACTATATAAATGAGGGATTTGATTAATTTCGTTTCTTGCAAACTCGGCATATTTTAATGTTTGGGTTAATAAATCCGTTCCATGCTGATATAAATACTTTCTCGCTACATCCAATGATGCTAGGAGAATATATGATGTAGAAGTTGTAGTCAACATTGACATAACGGTTTGGACGCGATCGTGATTTACCAGTCCTGCTTTGACATTAAGTACAGAGCTTTGGGTAAGGGAGCCACCTAGCTTATGGACGCTAGTAGCTGCCATATCTGCACCGGCCTGCATTGCTGATAATGGAAGTTTGTCATGAAAATGAATATGCACACCATGAGCTTCATCAACTAACACAGGTATATGAAATTGATGAGCAATATTTACAATTTGTTTTAAGTCAGCAGCAATACCGAAATAAGTAGGATTGATAACAAGGACAGCCTTTGCATCTGGGTGTACTTGTAATGCTTTTGCAACTGCATTTGGTGTTATGCCATGTGAAATACCCAATGTATGGTCTAATTCAGGGTGAATAAATATGGGTATTGCACCGGAAAAAATAATAGCAGAAGATACGGATTTGTGAATATTTCTTGGCACGATAATTTTATCACCAGGATTACATACACTAAGAATCATCGTCATAATTGCACCACTCGTACCTTGTACGGAAAAGAAGGTATGATCAGCTCCGAAGGCACCGGCTGCTAATTGTTGCGCTTCCTTGATTATACCTCTCGGATGGTGCAAGTCATCTAACGGCTCTATATTAATTAAATCGATAGCAAGTGTATTGTATCCGATAAACTCTTGAAATGACGGATCCATTCCTTTGCCTGCTTTATGACCAGGTATATGAAATGCTTTCGGGTCTTTCTTGATATGTTGTAGTATTCCACTAAAAAGTGGTGTTGCATTCTGATTCATGCTTTGTATAGTGCTCCTTTACCATTTGAAATATAAAGCAAATGGTATTATAGCAAATCCACTGTTGAATAGCTAGTTATATCGCTATACTTTCTAAAATGAACATGTTAAAATACGGGCGAATCCAATCGTGAGGTGTTGTAAATGAATTATAGTTATCCTATTGATGAAACATGGACGACTGAGGAAATAATTGATGTAGTTAATTATTTTTCATTAATTGAAAAAGCTTATGAAAAAGGGGTAGAAAAGCAAGACTTAGTTGCAGCGTATAATCGGTACAAAGAAATCGTCCCATCTAAAAGTGAAGAAAAACAATTAGATAAACAATTTGAAAAACAGTCTGGATATGTTCCTTTCCGTGTGATCAAAAAAGCAAAAGACTTATCTCCAAAAGATATATTAAAAATGTAACAGACAATGTTAGCGGAAAGATCGAGAGAACAGTAGCACACCTAGACTAAATGATGGTGCTAAAAAGGCTGAATATCTTTCCGCAACTTTGCTGTGTTTTTATTAGAGGTCCATGGAAGAGCGATATAAAGGTGCTAAAGTTTGTAATGTTTCTTTAATCTTCTCGATAAGCTTATCTCCATCCAATAATAGAGGGTCATTTGCTTCGATTCTACGTCCGATTAAAAATTCCCCTTTTTTAACTTTTTTAAAGCGCTCCAGCCCTTCTTGTAAATCAGCTTCGGAAAGGAGTGTTGCTTCATTTTTCATATGATCGAGTGAAATATGGTAGTCTTCAGGGACAAATTCTTTAATATCATCTATTTCACTTAAGAATTTTTCCGCAATGTCACTTTTATGTGGTAATTCATAAATAAATGCTAACCAGATGAAGAGATTATCATCCCATAAACCAACTTGAAAATGAGGATGTTTTTTATATCCTCGCTTATTATGACAATATGCTGACCAAGTATCTTTAGGTGGGTTGACTGTTCGTCTTGCGTGCTTTGCAATGTGTAAATGCATTTCACGTCCGGCTAATTCATTTAATTCTTCTTCAATTTCATCGTAAATACTTTTGAACTTGGGTTGAATTCGTTCTTGAATTGCTTCCATTCTTTCATCAAGTCCATCGATTCGGAATGTTTCAAAATCTTTTTGTTCAAATCCGTTAAATGTCATTTTGTTCACCTTTCAATTTAATTAGTATCATTTTAATATTATATTAATTATTATTTAATTGCAAAGAAATAGTATACATTTTTAAATTAACTGAATATTTGCTAAAATAATAAGTAGCCTAAGGAGAATGGAGGAAGGTTGATGGATGAAACCACTCGGCAACAAATTTTTGAGGACGCAAGAAAATGGGTTTATCAAGCCGGTAAACTAATTCGTGATCAAATAGATGATCCATATCAAATTGAAACTAAATCAGATGCGAATGACCTTGTAACTGCAGTAGATCGTTCAACAGAGCAGTTTTTTACTGAGAAAATAAGAGAAAAATATCCTAATCATTCTATCGTAGGTGAAGAGGGCTATGGTGATAAAGTAGAATCGTTAGATGGCACCCTGTGGATTATTGATCCTATTGATGGTACGATGAATTTTGTACATCAAAAACGGAATTTTGCCATTTCAATTGGTATTTATCATGAAGGCGTTGGAGAAATAGGGCTGATATATAATGTTATGGAAGATGTATTGTATAGCGGAAAAAAAGGTGAAGGAGCATACCGAAATCAAGACAAGCTACAACCACTAGGGGAACAGGTTAGCTTGGAAACAAGTATTATAGCTTTAAATAGTTCCTTAGCTTGTGAAAATAAACGAATTAATGAAAAGAAAGTACAGCAATTAATTAAAGATAGCCGTGGAACAAGGTCATATGGTTCAGCAGCATTAGAATTTGCCTTTGTAGCAGAAGGTATAGTTGACGCTTATTTAACGATGAGATTAGCACCGTGGGATTTTGCGGCAGGCTTAATTCTTGTAGAAGAAGTAGGCGGGGTTACGATCCAGGCAAATGGAAAACCTGTAAACCTTTTAGAGAAAAATACGATATTAACTTGCAATAGCAAAATTAAGCAACAGTTACTTGCTGAATATATTGAATTTAAGTAACATTTAAATACTAGCAGTCTTAGGATTGCTAGTATTTTTAACTGGTTTCTTTGTTCTTTAATGAGATACCATATCCCATTAGCGCAAATCCAACTAGGAATGCAATGACGATAAACCAAATGCTTCGAAGGGCTACACCAACTCCCGCAGCAGAAAATGCTAGGATCACACATAATGCTAAAAGAAATTTCGACAGTTGAAAATTCATTATGTCACCTCAAATAATTAGTAGTTAGTATTAGGATACCATATCTTTAATAGAAATTGTATTTATCAAGGGATTAAAGTATAATAGATTTGTTTGAATGTAGAATTTGGAGGTTTCACATGCAAAAAGAAACAGTAATTCAAGTACCTGACAATCTATGGCCAGTGGCTGATTTTTTTATGAGAGATTTAGGTGGGGAAGTAAATGTAGCTGATGAAGGGGAGATGGCCACCTTAATCAGAGGGTTTATGCTACTTTACCTAACAGTTGTGATTTTCGCCATATTCGCGTATAAATTTGGTTTTGCCAAAAAACTTTCGCCACTTAAATCACTCGTTATCTATATCTTATTAATTATTGGGACATTCTTTTTAACTTTGATTTTTGGTCTAAATCTCCCGTTAGCAGAAAGTCTATTCATTATCGCAGTAGTAATGGGAGTCTATCGTCTCAGGCTATCTCAAGAACGAAAACAAAATAATAACCAAAAAGCTGAGCAATAGAAGAATTGCTCAGCTTTTTTTAAAATTTTTGTTTATGATAAATACTGGTCTTGTACTTCTTTTTTTCGATAAAGTTTAAAATTACCAGTTTTATGTCTGTTGATTGTATTTTCTTTAATACGTTTATCGCACTCAGGGCACATATACGTGTGGATGAGCCGATTACGCAATTTCTTAGCTTTGGGGCAATCATTATCGATTTTATTTATTTTATCACAAATGACACATTTTACTCGCATTGTTTCACCTCAAATATAAACAGTACCTATTTCTCATTATTGTAACACAAATTTCACATTTTTCATATTTCACATAATTGTTAGTGGCTAAGGTCTTAGTTTTTCTTTCATTAGTCAGTCATGTCCTGTTTGTCGTACTTTGTATATTCAAAATATCACTACTTTAAATGAACTTGCCTAAATATTTTAAGTAATATTAACTTGTGAAAAAAATGTTTTAACGATTGATGTCTGGGTATAGCTATAATAAGAAGAAATGCGAAAGGATGATGAAGGTGCGCAAAAGAAGTATAGTAGGAATGATAGGAGCAGCTGGGATAACTACCTCTATATCGTTTGTGTTAATGGATAAGTCGAAAAGAGACAGGCTTATGAATAAATGGAATGAATGGAAAAATTCTATGCAAAAGAATGAATCTCATTTACCAATTGAAGAAGCTGGCGACCCGGGTAAAGATAATTTAGAAAATGCAGATATGGTAGCAGAGGGGTCACAATTTGGAGTTCACTATTATAATAAAGTAAGACAGTAAAAAGAAGTCGGGGCATGAATTAACTACAAAATAAAACCGCATGAAATAAATTATTTCATGCGGTTTTATTTTGTTCAGTTTCAATATTTAACGATTTGTCTGATGGTTTGATTGCTCTTCTTTAATTTCTTCAAGCTGTTCTTCTTCATTTTCTTCCATTATTTGCTTATTTTGGTCTTCGTTATCCGACTGATTTTCGTTTAAAGGTAATTCTGGCATCCAGCGACCAGTAATGTTAGCCAGTTCTTCTGTAATAGCTTCAATCGGATGACCATCCTGGATTTTTTGTCCCATACCTTGTATTCGTTCATGTAAGTCAGCATCAGCTACGATAATTGCTTTTCTTCCAAATGGGTCATGTTCTAAAGCTTCCAAAACGGAGAATTTGATTGAACCTACATGTGAACGGTCTAAATCTTCATCGACATCTATGCTGACGATGACACCACGATTCGTAATTAGAGCAGATGCATCATTTACATTCGGCACCTTACTTGCCAAATTAGCCAAATATTGTGCTTTTTCTTGATTACCCATATCATCTGTCGTTGTTGGATCAGAGTTCTTAACTTGAACTGCTCCAAAGTCATCCGAATTCTGAGCGAATTTATTCTCTTGTACATCCTGCTGACAACCAATCAAAACAGCTAAAAAGCACAATAAATAAATGTACTTCATAAAAAAATCCCTCCTTCTTCTCTGTATATTTTTTGTTTAAATTAATAAAATATACTTGCGAGAAGAAGAAAGGAGGTACAACATATCTATCTTAGTTCAATAACCTTAATTCCCTTTATTGGTTCATCCCGATTTGAACCATCTCCATAATATAAATAAGCAGGACCTTTTTCTTTTATTTGTTTACCATCAATAGAAAATAATAAAAACGATTCCAATAATTCACCATATGTAATTTTAAATTTGTTATTATCTGTTGTATTTAATATTGCTTCGGATACTTGTTTATCTGCTTCAGCATTTTCAATGAATTCTTTAATAGGCATAAGATAGGAATGTTCTAATAATTCCTTCTTATTATACTTTTTTATACTATGATTGACAGGTGGCTTATTTAATTTACTATTGGATTCGATTACATCTTCATTTAGAACAGTAGATGGCGTAAATGCCTCTTCTAATTTCACTTTTCTGTCATCAAAAATCCATACACTTGGGTCGAGTGTTATTGGATATTTAACATTGCCCTTAATTTGAATGATCACTTTACTTCACCTCTTTAATTTACGTTACTTCTTAGGATAGCAAACAATAAAGGAAAATGCATTCCACATCCATTATTCTATTAATTTAATACTATTTTAATTTATCGAGAATATATATAATAACAGTAATCTTGCATTTTTGTCTTTTTCACGATAATATTAAAAGTAGAAGTTTTAATACGGAGGGGATTTAGTTGATACCTGAAGTGGCTTTAAGTAAAGAAGAGCAAGCCTATGCCCTTCTAAAGGCAGATGCGGATAAAATTTTGCAATTAATAAAAGTTCAGATAGATAATTTAACGATGCCACAATGCCCTTTATACGAAGAAGTATTGGATACACAAATGTTTGGTTTATCAAGAGAAATAGATTTTGCTGTGAGGCTACATTTAATAAGAGAAGAAGATGGAAAAGCATTATTAGAAAATCTTGAAAGACAGTTGAATGTTTTACATGAGGCATCACAGAAAGCATAATGTTTTAACACGTAAAAACTTTGCCAGACTAGGCAAGGTTTTTGTATTTAAAAGCAGATTTATCAGGGTACTAATCTTCTGTAAGCCCTACTTCAAGTATCAAGTAAAACAAGGTAGCTAAGTGAGAATGAACAGACGCTAACACTAATGATCAGTGGGGGTCAAAACCCCTATTAAACATAGTCCTACTTTATATAAAATGTCCTATGTTAAAAGCTTACTTGATTATGATAAAATAAGAGTAATAATCTACAAGATTCTGAGGTAATCGTTATGAAACAAAAAACTAAAACGTTTGACTTTTTATTGATGATATCACCATTGTTGTTAGCTGGTTTCGGTGTAGTTATGGTGTATAGTGCGAGTATGGTTACATCGGTAGTAGTGCGGGAAGATCCGGCTTATTCTTTAGCATTAAAACAAGCTATGTATTTGCTTATTGGTTTGGGGTTCTTTCTATTTGCTAGCTTTTTTAAATACACTTTGTACCTTAAGTTAACGAAGTGGATCGTTCTTATCATGTTTATTAGTCTTATCTGGGTAGATTTCTTTGGAAATACTTTAAATAATGCAAAATCATGGGTGGCGATAGGTCCATTTTCCGTACAGCCAGCAGAATTCGTCAAAATTGGTTTGATTATTTATTTGGCTGCCATTTATACAAAAAAACTCAATTACATAGACGATTTTTTTAAAGCTGTTATACCTCCGTTAATTATTACGAGTGCTCTAACAGCATTAATTATCAAGCAACCCGATGTCGGTACAGCTGCAATTGTTTTCGCCATTGCGTGTACAGTAATATTTAGTTCGGGAATAAAGTTTAAACATTTGTCGTTATTGGTACTTACTGGTTTGATTGTATTAAGTGCAGTTGGATTACATATGGTATCCGATGAAAGAATTTCGAGGTTTACTGGGGCTTATCAACCATTTGAAGATATCGCTGGGGATGGATATCAGCTTATACAATCATACATAGCTATTGGTACAGGCGGATTATCAGGTGTAGGGATTGGACAGGGCATTCAGAAATTAGGCTATTTAACTCAAGCTGAAAGTGATTTTATTATGGCCGTTATTGCTGAAGAACTAGGTCTCTTCGGTGTGTTATTTGTGCTGGTGAACTTAAGTATTATTGTCATAAGAGGGTTATTTATCGCTAAGAAATGTGAGAATCCTTTTGGTACTCTTTTAGCAATCGGGATTTCTTCCATGGTTGGCATACAAGCTGTTGTTAACTTAGGAGCTATTAGTGGATTACTACCGATAACGGGTGTGCCTTTGCCATTCGTGAGTGCAGGAGGATCTTCATTAATTATGCTATTATTCTCTGTTGGTATTTTAAATAATATTGCCCGCCATGTGAATTATCAACGATTTAATGGTGAAACAACTGAATCGGAAGAAACTAATTTCCAAGATACGCGAACAACAGGTAGATTAAGAAGGAATTATTCATCATAAAAAGCAAAGCTGATCATGGCTTTGCTTTTTTGGCTTGTAAGGAAAGTATATAAACATTGGTATCACAACTTTTTAGAGATTTTAATGCTATATTTTAGTGTTTTTATGGGGTAGTAATCCAAGTTTTTAGCTCTGACATATGTTGTAGAGCAGATCTTAGCGGAGGCCGACCGCTTCCACTCCTGTGGCAATTGTTTGACCTGAAGATCCACTTTTTTGAGCGGGTTTTGCTCAAAAAAGTTAGCAGAAGGCCAAAGCCCACGTAAAGGGAAGTGGGCAGCCGGAGTGGTGGTCAAACTGTTCAAATATTTCATCATTACTATCAAAGTAATAATGGACCGGCGGTGTTTGCCGGTTTTTCTTATTTATATATAACTCAAGTAAAAATAGTGTTCATTGTATATTATTGTAGTGATATACATCACTTTGTTCATTACCTTTTTATGCTACGATTGGACAGTAATAAAAAGTAACATAATAAACCGAAAAATAAGGTAATAAATAGTGCATGTAATAGTGCGATCACGAGATTAACTTTCGTGAAAATGACCAGCCCACCTAAAATCACCTGGATAGTAATAAAGAAGGTAGCAATTCCCCAACCGTAATACATGACACGACTATTCCGATAATGCTTTCTGATTTTAAAAAATATTAACCATGTCCAAATAAATGCGATACCAGCTAACAAACGATGTCCCATTTGTACCCACTGACCTAGATGATAATCAAAGCTTAAAGGTTGATTAGCTTCACAAAATGGCCAACTAGGGCACGCCAAGCTAGAATCAATGTGTCTTACAAGTGCTCCAGAATAAACTACTACCATTATGTAAATAGTTAGCCAAATAAATTGTTTTCGAAAAGAAGAAGAAATAATTAATGAATCTGCATCAAATTTGTGATCGACTTCGAATATTAATATGGTTAATAGTAAAACTGCCGCAAATGAAATTAAAGAAATTCCAAAATGTAGTGCTAATACAAAGTCGGATTGTGGCCATAAAACAGCTGCAGCCCCGATTAAGCCTTGTGCCACAAGAAAAAAAATTGAAATGAATGCTAAAAACTTGGTTTCACGAATATGTCCTATTTTTCGCCAAGAAATAATCGATAATAACAGGACTAAAACTCCTGCAGCTGAAGAAACGATACGATGACTTAGTTCAATGAACATTTCCATAGACCAGTTGCCGTAACAGAATGGCCAGTTAGCCCCACAGCCCATTCCAGATTCTGTTTTTGTTACTAATGCACCACCGACTAAAACCCCAATCATGGCAAATGTTGATACTATCGATAAATATTTTAAAAATTTCATCATCACTACACCTCATAAACTTTAGATCATTCTACTATGACTCATCAAAATTTCTGCAAACTTATTTAATTACATATATTTCTTGCAAAGTATTTATGTATTATGCTAGAAATAAATAGGGTATAATAGAAAGCGTTGAAATCAAAATCCTATTTATTATAACAAATAAACCTACATTCGTGTCGACTAAGTACTATCTGAATCAATTGTTCACAGAAATGTCAAAATTCAAAATCAATATTCAACATAAATAGCGAAGCGGTTAAATACATGATACAATATCATTGTTTGATAGTTTATAATGGATACAACTATTGTGTTAAAATAATAAACTTTTATGTTTTGAAATGATGGAAAGGAGGTAACTACTAAGATGGATAAAATGGGGTTTTCTTCGAATGAGCCGATATTATCAACTCCTACAAGTGAATATTTGTATAAATGGTCTGAACTTAAATCATTGATGAAAGTCGGTATTATTAATTCGAATACAATGACTGCGTTTGCTGGATTTTGGTTAGCCTTATTCTATACGGGTGCCTCCTTATCTCTATATTGGCATGTATTATTAGTAACACTTGTCGGTACAGCATTTGTAATTGCTGGTGGCTGTGTCATCAATAATTACTATGATCGGGACATTGATCAAGTGATGAAAAGAACAAAAAAACGTCCTACGGTGACCGGAAGTATTGATTTATTACATGTCTTAATAATCGGTATTTCGTTATCTGTAGTGGGTGTATTAATATTATCCTTAGCTTCTATTCAAACAGCAATTTTTGGTGTGATCGGGTGGCTTAGTTATGTTGTGTTATACACCATGTGGTCAAAGCGGCGCTATACGATCAACACTGCAATTGGAAGCTTATCAGGTGCGGTACCTCCTCTAATTGGATGGTCAGCAGTTGACCCTGATTTACATGTTATTGCTTGGATTTTGTTTTTACTTATTTTTATTTGGCAGACTCCACACTTTCTTGCGATAGCGCTGAAAAAAGTGGATGATTATCAAGATGCTAATATTCCGATGTTACCAGTGGTACACGGAATTGATATCACGAAACGCCAAATGATTGTATATGTAGTATGTTTACTACCGATTCCTTTTTTATTACATGAATTAGGATTTATTTTTGTTCTGTTAGGGACAATATTAAATATAGGTTGGTTAGCCTTAGCAATTAAAGGGCTGTTTACGATTGATAATAAAAAATGGTCCAACCAAATGTTTGTTTATTCATTATTGTATTTAACAGCAATTTTCTTTTCGATGATTATTATAACTTTACCTAGTAATTTGCTATAATAGAATAAATTTCGTCAGTAGAACTTGATTTTATTCAAGTTTTTCTAAATAATATATTAAGTTAAAAAGAAAGAGAGGGTTAAACATGAAAGATTGGATGGGAAAAATCCGAACTCTGTCATTATTTTCTTTTTTGGTAATCATACTTTCTGCGTGCGGTAAAGATAACTTAACTGCATTAGTACCAAAAGGATATGGGGCAGAACAATCATTTAATGTCATTATTATTTCAATCCTTGTAATGATTGTGGTCTTTGTTGTTGTTATGGCAATATATGTGTATGTTGTTTTGAAGTATCGCCAGAGAAAAGGACAAGAAGACCAAATCCCTAAACAAACAGAGGGGAACAAAACGTTAGAAGTGGTTTGGACAGTGATTCCTATATTACTATTAATTATTATTGCTGTTCCGACTATCGCTAGTACATATGATTTAGCAGATGAATCAGAAAAAGAAGACAGTATTAATGTTAATGTAACAGGCCTTCAGTTCTGGTGGAATTTCGAGTATCCAAATGAAGAGATTCAAACAAGCCAGGAGCTTTATATTCCTGTTGATGAAAGAATTTATTTAAACATGATGTCCAGTGATGTCATTCACTCATTTTGGGTCCCATCCATATCAGGTAAGATGGATGTAAGTCCTGAAAACGAAAACACCATGTACATTGAGGCATATGAAGAAGGTGTTTATTGGGGGAAATGTACAGAGTTCTGTGGAGATTCTCACTCGCTAATGGACTTTAAAATTGTTGCCGTCAGTCAAGAAGAATACGATGAGTGGGTAACTGCAATGCAAAACACTGATCCGGAATACACAGCTGAATCTGCTACTGCTCAGGAAGGGCAGGAGCTATTTGAAAATAGCTGTATAAGCTGTCATGCTATTGACGCAAGTGCGAATCATCCTGTTGTTGGTCCTAACTTAGCAGACTTTGCTAACCGTACAAAGGTTGCTGGCATCAATGACTTCAGTAAAGAAGAAATAGTTAACTGGATTGTAGACCCTGCTGAAGTAAAACCAGGAAACGGAATGTTAGATGCACCATATTTGGAGGAAAATACGATTGGGCAAGAAGAGGCGGATAAAATCGCTGATTTCTTACTAGAATTAAAAGCTACAGATGAACCAGTAGACAGTGTTCAGCAATTTAGAGAAAATGAAGCAAATGAGAACTAAAGGGAGGTTAACTTAACGTGAGTACTATGGTAGCTACGAACAAAAAAGGCTTCGGTGCCACATTATGGGATTACTTAACAACAGTAGACCATAAGAAGATTGCTATTTTATACCTCGTAGCTGGTGGTTTCTTCTTTATCCTTGGTGGTTTAGAAGCATTAGCTATTAGATGGCAATTAGTGCAGCCGATGAACGACTTTGTAAGTGCAGGTTTTTATAACGAGTTAATCACAATGCACGGTACAACGATGATATTTCTGGCAGCAATGCCGTTAATCTTTGCGTTTATGAATGCAGTAGTGCCTTTACAAATTGGGGCGCGTGATGTTGCATTCCCGTTTTTAAACTCATTAGGTTTTTGGTTATTTTTATTTGGTGGAATTATGTTAAACGTTGGTTGGTTTACAGGTGGAGCCGCAGATGCTGGTTGGACAGCATATGCACCGCTTTCTACTACTTCACTAGGTGAAGGGGTAGACTACTATGTACTAGGTCTGCAAATTTCAGGTGCGGGTACATTGATAGGTGGTATTAACTTCCTAGTAACGATTGTAAACATGCGTGCACCAGGTATGACTTATATGAGAATGCCACTATTTACATGGACTGCTTTTGTTGCAAGTGCACTTATTTTATTTGCATTTCCAGCATTAACAGTAGGTTTATTTTTAATGATGTTTGACCGATTATTCGGTGCAGGTTTCTTTGATCCTGCCATGGGTGGTAACTCCGTCATATGGCAACACTTGTTTTGGATCTTTGGACACCCTGAAGTGTATATTTTGGCTTTACCTGCTTTTGGTATTTTTAGTGAAATTATTTCAACTTTTTCTAAGAAGCGCTTATTTGGTTATACAGCAATGGTGTTCGCAACAGTTTTAATCGGTTTCTTAGGATTTATGGTATGGGCTCACCATATGTTTACAGTAGGTATGGGGCCAGCAGCAAACTCTATTTTCGCTGTTGCTACAATGGCGATTGCTGTTCCGACAGGTATTAAGATTTTTAACTGGTTGTTTACCCTTTGGGGTGGTAATATCCAGATAAATACGCCAATGTTGTGGGCTTTAGGTTTTATACCTACATTTACTCTTGGTGGTATGACAGGTGTTATGGTTGCAGCAGCATCTGCTGACTTTCAGTACCATGATACGTATTTCGTTGTCGCACACTTCCACTATGTAATAGTTGGAGGGGTTGTATTTGCATTGCTTGCAGGTACACACTATTGGTGGCCTAAGATGTTTGGTACAATCTTAGATGATAAATTAGGAAAGATTACTTTCTGGTTATTCTTTATTGGTTTCCACTTGACGTTCTTTATCCAACATTTCTTAGGTTTAATGGGTATGCCTAGACGTTATTGGGTATATTTAGAAGGACAAGGACTTGATTTAGGAAACTTGATCAGTACAATTGGTGCTTTCTTAATGGGAATTGGTACGATTGTTTTATTAATCAATATTATTAAAACTTCTGTAAAAAATGAAAAAGTGAGTGGGGATCCATGGGATGCACGTACATTAGAATGGGCAATACCATCACCTCCACCATTCTATAATTTTAAGCAATTACCATTAGTTCGTGGTTTAGACCCATTATGGGTGGAAAAAACAGAAGGAAGAAAAGGTATGACACCAGCCGAACCACTTACAGATATTCATATGCCAAATAATTCTTTCTTACCGTTTGTAATGTCTTTAGGTTTATTTATTGCAGGCTTTGGTTTCATTTATCAAAAGTATGATTTATCATGGCTAATTGTATTATTTATCGGTATGGGTATCACACTAGGGTGTATGTTAATCAGATCAGTTAAAGATGACCTAGGTTACCATATCCATAAAGAAGACTTGAAGAAGGAGGCAGAGGAATAATGAGTGAACACGATGTGCTAAATCCAAAACATATGCCTCATGACCCTGAAAAAGCCACCTTAGAAGGTAAAAACAAATTTATGGGTTTTTGGTTTTTCCTAGGTGGAGAAACGGTTCTTTTTGCTAGTTTATTTGGTACTTATTTAGCTCTAAAGGATTCTACAAATGGCGGCAGTTCATCAGAAGAATTATTCGGACTTGAGTTAGTTTTCATTATGACTATGTTGCTATTGACTAGTTCTTTAACGAGTGTTTATGCAATGTACCATATGAAAAACCATGATTTTAAAAAGATGCAAATTTGGTTAGGGATTACGGTTGCTCTTGGCCTTGGTTTCCTTGGCTGTGAAATTTATGAGTTTTATCATTATATTCATGGGTATGAATTTACAATGAGATCTTCAGCATTTGGTTCAGCATTCTATACACTTGTTGGTTTCCACGGAGGTCACGTTGTCTTTGGTCTGTTATGGATCATAGCACTAATGATCCGAAATGCAAAACGAGGATTAAATTTATACAATGCACCAAAATTTTATATTGCTAGTCTTTACTGGCACTTTATTGACGTCGTATGGGTATTTATCTTTACAGTAGTTTATCTCATGGGGGTGCTTTAACAAATGGCTGACAAAGTATCTGGAACTACTGATCAATTTGATTTTGAAAAGCAAAAAAGAAAAGATGAAATGAAGCAACAAGTTATTACTTTTTCTTTAATGATTATTTTCACCATTGTTGCTTTTTCAATGGTTGAAGCTGAACTGGATAAACTGTTTGTTATTCCTGTTTTATTGGTTTTAGCAGCTATCCAAGTTGGTTTTCAAATATATTACTTTATGCATATGAGTCATAAAGGACATGAGATTCCGGCTTTAATGTTCTATGGCGGGGTATTTGCCGCATTCTTAACAATCTTAGCACTTGTGGTGTTAGTTTGGTGGTAGTCCAAAAAGCTTGAGAAGTAAACCACACTTCTCAAGCTTTTTTATTTTATGGAATGAATGTATATAACCCTATTGTTGAGAACTTTTATAACCAACAAATCCAGTAAGGAAGCCATAAGATTTGTTGAATAAAATGAGATAATCAACAAATCCAGTAAGGAAGTCATAAGATTTGTTGAATAAAATGAGATAACCAACAAATCCAGTAAGAAAGTCATAAGATTTGTTGAATAAAATGAGATAATCAACAAACCCAGTAAGGAAGCCATAAGATTTGTTGAATAAAATGAGATAACCAACAAATCCAGTAAGGAAGCCATAAGATTTGTTGAATAAAATGAGATAACCAACAAATCCAGTAAGGAAGTCATAAGATTTGTTGAATAAATGAAGATAACCAACAAATCAAACAAGGAAGACACAAAAGCTACAGTCGCTTGGTCTCCACTATTAGAAGTTATGGTAATCTTTGTAAGAGGTAGTAGTATATTGACTTTATATAATTGATATATGAAAAGATCGCTACTTTTTGTATGAAAGCAACGGCATTACTTATTGCTAGCGTTGTAGAGCATGATGATAGCGTAGGTCGAACACTTCAATTCCTTCATGGAAAGGAAGTAGACAGCCGGAGTAATGGTCAAGCTGTTCAAATATTTCATCATTACTACCAAAGTAATCGCATCTAATTAGTATTTAATGATGGACCGACGGGGTTTGCCGGTTTTTCTAAGGGTAGATAGCATCTTTTGCGAATCGGAAAAGTAAATGCTAACGCAGTTCATTAAATTGTTAAAATATAATATTTATATTGCTTTTTAATACTTGTTAAGTTCGGTATAATAAGAAATAGTTGTTACGATATAAAATGGAGTGATACACATGTGGCAAGAATTGCAAATATTTGGTTTTCGAGCATTATGGAGTCCATACTATGTTTTATTTATACTTAGTTTAGCAGTTCTATATTATTTATTTTTTATTAAACGAAAAGATAATAAAAAAGCGGATATTAAACAGATTACTTATTTCTATGGTGGTTTACTCTTACTCTATATTATTAAAGGATCTCCTATAGATTTATTATCTCATATTATGTTTACTGCCCATATGGTCCAAATGGCATTATATTACTTATTGTTTCCGATTCTGATCATTAAAGGTATCCCGACTTGGGTATGGAAAAAAGTATTCCATTTTCCTGTAATTGGTCCAATATTACGCTTATTAACGAAGCCTTTAATCGCTTTATTGTTGTTTAATGGACTATTTTCTATCTATCATATTCCATTGGTTTTCGATTACGCTAAAGCTAATGAATTTGCACATGCTCTGATCACATTAACTATTTTAGTCGCTGCTTTTATTGTCTGGTGGCCAATCTTTACGCCAATAAAAGAGATGGATACGATGTCACCTTTACTTAAGCTCGGCTATATAGCAGCAAATGGAATCTTAATAACTCCAGCTTGTGCGCTTATTATTTTTGCTAATGCGACTATATATACAACTTATAGTGCAACTGGCGGATGGGTACAAGCTTTGGCATTATGTGTGCCTGAGGACGTATTAAGTAGTCTGTCATTAAGTGGACCCGAAATGTTCTCACCATTAGGGATATTGGAAGATCAACAACTTGGTGGGATTGTAATGAAGATTACACAAGAGATTATTTATGGTGCAATTTTAGCCCGGATTTTCTTCCCATGGTTTAGAAGTGGCGCTGATAAAATCGATCCGTTACCGACTAACCAACATACAGAACAAATTTAATTGGAAGGATAAGATCTAATGGAATTATTACCGACACTAAGTACATTTTTTATTATTTTAAGTGCGATTCTTGTTGCTATTGGGTGGCGCTTAGTAGTAAAAAAGCAATATAAAGCTCATAAAAAAGTAATGATAGCAGGAGCATTAAGTGCACTTACTTTCTTTATCATTTATATGTCTAGGACAATTTTCGTTGGCAATACAAGCTTTGGTGGACCAGCGGAATTAGAAATTTATTACACTATATTTTTAATTTTTCACATTATATTAGCTACTTCTGGAGCTGTTTTTGGTGTTATAACCTTAACATTAGCATTTAAGCGAAATATTAAAAAACATCAAAAAATTGGCCCTGTGACAAGTGTTATTTGGTTTTGTAGTGCTATTACAGGGGTAATGGTATACTTATTATTGTATGTTTTCTATGACGGCGGAGAAACAACAAGTTTAATTAAAGCAATATTAGGTACATAAAAAAGCTGAGCATATGCTCAGCTTTTTTATGCCTTAATCTGAAAAAAGTATTTCATTAAGTTGTAAGGGTAACTTTTTTCAAGTGGAGATAGGTTAGATTTTGAAATTCATCTTAATAATACCGGCTTCTTTTGCCGAGTTGAAGGCTATGACAATCAATGGTCCAACAATAAATCCAAGGATTCCTAATAGTTTGAGCCCCACATACATGGCAATAAGTGTAGCAAGAGGCGACAAGCCGATATGTTTACCCATTACCTTTGGTTCCACGGTTCTTCTAATGGCAAGGAGAATGATAGCTAAAATAGCTAATTGCCCGCCAATAAATAAGTCACCTGTAATTAGCATATAAAGAGCCCATGGACCTAATATAGCAATCGAACCAATAATAGGTATAAAATCAATAACCCAAATAATTAAGGACATAATTAACGCATATTCTGGTACTATAATGTATAGACCAATAAGTGTCACAATAAAAATGATGATACTTACTAAAAACTGCGCTTTAAAAAAGCCTAAAATTACGTAAGACAAACGGTCGTTCATAAATTTCACTTTATCTGCTGTGCTTTCTTTTAAATGGCTATATGCCTTAGCTTTTAAGCGAGGTATTTCTAACATGAACATAAATAAAGCAATTAAGTATACAATTAAGCTAACAAGAAAATCTGGTACTTTACTAGCAACTTTGGCAATTTCCTCAATCCGTAGCATTTCACTGACATTGTTACTCAAAGCTGTTGTAGTGGATTGTATTTGTTTATTTACTTCTTCTACGAGTTCTTTTGGTAAATCTTCAGTAAAATGGTCAAATTCTGTTTCCCATTGAAGTAATTGATCTTTTACTTGAATAATGTAAGTTGGTACATTTTCAGCAAAACTGATAACTTGACCAACTATTTTGGTTACCGTATATGTTCCGATAATGCTGACTATTATGAGAAAAAGGAGAAATACAATGGTAACGGAAAGTTTACGGTTTATTTTTAGTTTTCTGATAAACCATCGTACAATCGGATTCAGAATTAATGCTGTAACAAATGCTAATAAAAGGGGAATCGAAACTGGTAGTATAAATATAGCTACTAACAGTAGGAATAGGATAACAAAAAATAATTTGATATGTTTTTTATTGAGATTTTTCATTAAGTAATCTTGAAACTCCTTTCAAAATCATAGTGTCCACTTAGAACCCTTATGAAAAACGGCTGTATTCTGGATACAGCCATTTTTATTAGGAATGTGCACAACTATTTTACAAACGGTTCCATATATTCTTTTGCATTTTGCAATAATTTTGACGCTCTCTCCACTGTAGAAGCAGGAAACTCCTCTTCCTCTCCATACTCAACTCCATGAGGATAATAATGTTTCCCTAATAAAGGTGTTAGCAATTTGATTACTGCATCACCTCTATCAACATCGCCTTCCACTGCATAGCCTTGTACTCTTATATAATATGTAATGTTTTTTTCAGGAGAGCCAACCTTATAATCATATGTAACACGTTCATAATCCCACTGATCTGCCCGTATAAAATTAGCTTTTGCCATCGCATGATCTAATGGTTGTAAATCAATTAATACGTCTTCTATTCCTGTGTTTGTAATTTTCATACTTTCACCTCATCTAAAATTATCACTAAACCTATAATAGTATGAAATGCCAAAAGATGCAATTTAAAAAAGTTTATTCCCTATTAAAAACTTTCATGATTAATATAGAGTTGCATATAATGGAGTTAACACAAGTAAATAATAGGTGGGGTTACATGAAAATAAAAGTGGTTTCTTTTATCATAATAGTATTTTTAATAGTTTTGTTCAGTCTTTTTTACTTTAGTCAACATGATGAACCTCAATTAGTGCATTATCATAAAAAACCTACTCTTACCAAAAGTGATAAAGTTCATTTGGCTGAAGATCATACACTTATCGTTCAACAAAATGCTGTATGGAAATATGTAAATCAAAATATTGATAATTTTGTTTCTGTCTACGGAGAACCGGATCGAAAAGACCCTTCATTATATGACTTTGAATGGTGGATATTTAAGCAAGAAGATTTCTATATACAGGTAGCAGTGCAGAATGAAACAATTATGAGTATTTATTCTAACACAGCTACATTAGACTTCAGTCCGCTTGAAATTGGCCAAACAATAGAAGAAATCGAAGAAATATATCAATTACAAGAGGAAATTGAGTTTGATCATATACGCTTTAAATTGACTGAAGACGATTTGCAACAAAGGCCTGTATTAAGGCTATCTGAAGAAGTATTTGCTCAGTTATATATCGATCAATTTACGGAAAAATTAGCAGGTATACGACTGCTGAATAAAGATGCATTTGAAATGTTAAAACCTTATGAGTTGTTCTATTGGGGTGAAATAAAAGAAGCTAGCGAACCAGATGTGGATCAATGGGAAGCTATTGAGGAAGGTTTAGAACAGCAAATATTTGACTTAACAAATGAAATTCGTACAGTACATGAATTGGAAAGATTATCATGGGATGAGCAGGCAGCAGATGCTGCAAAAGCTCATAGTAAAGATATGCTTGAAGAGAATTATTTCTCCCATTATAGCTTGAATGGGGATGGATTGAAGGAACGCTTGTTAGCCGCTAATGCCCATTATTTATCGGCAGGGGAGAATATAGCTGCTCATTATGTTGATGCTCCAGCTGTAATTCACGGATGGCTTAACAGTGAGGGCCACCGAGAAGCTTTGTTAAAAGAAGAATATACACATTTGGGTGTTGGGGTTTATCAATCATTTTACACACAAAATTTCATTCAAAAATAATGCTGAAAGCACAAAAATAGGCCATTTGCATATATTGTGGTAGATAAGGTTGTAAGAGAGGAGCACAGCAATGAAAAATGCATCCAATCCTTCTGTACAACAATTTAAAGCATTTATTCATGAGCATCCACTATTAATAAAGGAAATTAAAAGTGGAAAAATGAGTTTGCAAGAGGCTTATGAGCAATATGTTTTATTAGGTGAGGAAGACCCTACTTGGAAAAAATATAAGCCTAATCATGACAATGATCAATCAAAAGATACCACTACAAATCAACTATATCAGAAATTTTGGAAACATATAGAAAAATTAGATGTGAATCAAGTAGAAAATCATATTAATGATCTAAATGGTGCTATAGATAATATTGTGACATTGATCGATCAGTTTAAACAGTTTCGAAATAATCAAACGAGCCAATCTCAATCAGACAATTTCTTTTATAAACCAAAGGATTAGGAGGATTTAGATGGAGCCGGAGACTTATCGTTTCATCCAGCAGCGTGAAGACTTGTGGCGTTTTATTCGGCTAAATCCTGAGTGGTATCGATATTTAACAAGAAATCCAAGTAGGATTGGCGAATTGGAAACAGAGGCAAAGCAATTTTATGGAAAAACGCTACCACAGCGTATGGAAAAAGCACAACAAAATATACAGATGATCCGATTATTAATGCAAATGGCAGGCTCGTGGAATGATTAGAGTGCTGCCTCTTTAATTTCTTCCTTATAATTGGTATGATAAAGTGAGACGATGATCGGTAGGTGGACACCCCCCCACTGATCATCAGAAAACTTATCAGAGTGTTAGCGTCCGTTATCCTTCACTTAGCTTTTTTGATTTAATCGAACCTTGAACTGGAATTGTTACGGACGATTACCAACGTGATAAAAATATGGAGGTGTAAGAGTTTATGTTAGCAACAATGGAAATTGTTGATATTTTAGATAAATCAGAAGCACTAGGTCAGATGGTATTAGAATCTGATGTCATGCAGGATTTTTATAAAGCAAAAGTAGTAATGGAACAAGATGAAAAAGCACAGGAGCTAATTAGAAGCTTTAATCAAATAAAGGAATCCTATGATGAAGTAGAAAGGTTTGGCAGATATCACCCTGATTATAGTAAAATAATGAAAGAAATACGTGTTGCCAAACGTGAGATGGATATGCATGAATCCATTGCTGCTTATAAAATGGCTGAAACCAATCTTCAGAAATTTCTAGATGAGATTAGTCAGTTAGTTGCATTTAGTGTAAGTGATAAAGTAAAAGTTCCAATGGATGGAGCAGCACTTACAGATGGTGGATGTGGCTGTGGATCTGGAAGCAGCGGATGTGGCTGTAGAGCTTCTTAGCGAAATGCAGTGAAAAGTGAGGTGGCCTGATGCTAGTAAAAAGACAAGGATTAATTGTTTGGTTTCATCAAATGAAGCATGTTAAACATATCAAAAAATATGGTCATATGGTTCATGTCTCAAAAAAGTTAAAATACGCGATGATATATGTTGATCAGAATAAGTTGGATGATACATATCAATCGCTGTTAAAGTTATCTTTTGTCACAAAAGTAGAACCCTCTTATAAACCATTTATTAAAACGGATTTTGAAAATAAAGCATTTGATAAAGAAGAAAAAGAATATGACTACAAAATGGGGATATAAAAAAACAACCTGCAGTTCATCAATAACTGCAGGTTCTTTTTATTTTCTTTACAAGAAAATAAAAAGATAAAGGGAGAGGAGAAACCGGAGGAAGAACTTATGGGGAAATGTAAGTCTTCTCCGTATTTAAGCAACTTTTATGTTGCTATATTTAGAGTTTGTACAAAACCTATTGCTTTTATACAAATGAATTTGAGAATTTTGTTACTTTCGTGCTATAGTAAGGGAGATTTAAAAAGCAGAAAGAAGGGAATGCTTTGAGAATAATTGCTGGTGATTTTAAAGGTAACAGAATTCAGGCAGTTCCTAACCAATTAACTCGACCTACAGGGGACAAAGTGAAAGAGTCTTTATTTCAAATGATTGGGCCTTACTTTGAAGGTGGAATATGTCTTGATTTATTTGCCGGTAGTGGTGCTTTGGCTATAGAGGCTATTAGTAGAGGAATGAAAAAAGCGATCTTAGTGGATAAACAACCTAAAGCAATCTCTATTATTCATCAAAATGTGAACCATTTACATATTCAAGATAAGGTAGAAATATATCGGAATGATGCTTTTAAAGCATTAAAGGCTTTACAAAAAAGAGCATTAGAGTTCGATACTATTTTTTTGGATCCACCGTATCATAAAGTGTCCTATGATAAATTGCTGCAAGGTATTACTTCAACAGGCATAGTAGCTGAAAATGGGCTCATTATTTGTGAGCATGATCCAAATATTAGTATGGAGGATAGGTATCAAGGGTATCATATATGGAAACATGAGGTATATAATACCACTACCGCTATCACGATTTTCCAGAAAGGTGTGAAAGATGATGACTAGATTAGCAATTTGCCCAGGCAGCTTTGATCCAGTAACAAATGGTCACTTGGATATTATTCAAAGAGGGGCTAAAGTTTTTGACGAAATAATTGTTGCTGTGTTTAACAATCAATCCAAAAATCCACTGTTTACTGTTGAGGAACGAGTTCACCTTTTACAAAAAGCTACAGAGGATTACGATAACATATCGGTAGATGCATGTAGTGGCTTATTAATGGATTATGCTAAAAGTAAAAATGCGCAAGCTGTGTTACGCGGATTAAGAGCAGTATCAGATTTTGAATATGAACTACAGCTTACTTCCATGAACCGAAAACTAAATGAAGAAATTGAAACGTTTTTCATGATGACGAACAATCAATATTCTTTTTTGAGTTCGAGTATGGTAAAGGAAATAGCAAAGTATCAAGCAAATGTGTCAGATTTA
This sequence comes from Gracilibacillus suaedae, assembly GCF_017599345.1. Classification (GTDB taxonomy): domain Bacteria; phylum Bacillota; class Bacilli; order Bacillales; family Amphibacillaceae; genus Gracilibacillus; species Gracilibacillus suaedae. The sequence goes on along the minus strand of NZ_JAGFVL010000035.1, from coordinate 111,094 downwards.
GTACCTCCTGTTGTAGAAGAGGCACTAAAAGAAAAGTTTAGCAATGTTTAATTTTTATCACGGTGCTAAACGTCTGTAAGACCTTCACTTCAAGCTTCCAGTAACACTAGGATAAGTCTAAGAGTAACAGACGCTAACACCATAATAAGTTTCGCTAATGACGATAGGGTGGTTTAACCACCTACTGGTCATAATCTCACTTTATTTTTCATTAAAATAATCAAATTGATAAATAAAGCTGACAAGGTGATAATGAATCCCATTTGTTCGAACATTAAGTATAACTGCTGAATGTTGTCAACAGATGGTTGTGCTAAAGTTGTTATGACCGATTCATTGGTTGTTTGTAAGTTTTTATAAACAGGTACATATAGTATGGTGACAATAATGCCAGCGAAAAGTCCATGTAATAAACGAGCAAAGAAGTAAGGCGTAAATTGGATATCTGTTTCCGCAAGAATGCTAGCAACTTGAGCCTGAACAGAAAAACCATTAAAGGCTAGGATAATGGAAACTAAAATAGCTTTAATTAAAGTAGAAGAATCTGCGCTAGCTACTTCGTTTGCTCCTATGGTAATCTCAAATATACCTGACAATAGTGGTAAAGCCATCTCTGCCGGTATTTGAAACCAGCTTAAAATGATGGTGATTCCTCCAGATATAAATTGGGCAATTTGTACCTCACGTAAGATTTCTGTTAGTACCGAAAAAAGAATAATAAATCCACCGATAACAAGCAATGTTTGAATAGACTGGGTTACGGCATCACCTAATATTTTCCCAAGAGCTCTTTTATCCCTCATTCTTGCACGATGGAGTTTTGACAAAGCTTTTGAGATAGAGAAGTGTTGTGTTGAATAACGATTTCTTTCGTGGTATTTGTAAAATCGCATACAAATACCGACCAAGAAATTGCTGGTATAATGAGTGATAGCAAGCAAAATACCTAGCTTGAGATCATGAAAAAAGCCAATTGAAACGGCTCCAATAATAAATAATGGATTAGAGGCATTTGTAAAGCTGACAAGCCTTTCTGCCTCTGTTTTTGATAATTGATTTTCTTCTCTTAATCTTGCGGTGAATTTTGCCCCTGACGGATAACCACTAGCCATTCCCATTGTCCATACAAATCCACCAACACCTGGGACATTAAATAATGGCCTCATTACAGGTTCGAATAATACCCCTATAAAATGTACGACACCAAAAGCGATTAATAATTCGGCTACAATAAAAAAAGGTAATAATGAAGGGAATACAACATTAGCCCAAACATCTAAACCTCTCTGGCTAGCTTTTAATACTTCTTGAGGGAAGGCTATAATCATTGTAGCCATAAATACGGAGACGGATGCATAGATAATAGAATACAACTTTTGCTTCAAGTTTTGCACTCCTTTAATAGCACTTTTCTGTACGTTTATCAGAATGAGTAGTAAAATATGTAGTGTTTTTAAGTTTGTCCTTCATTTAAATATACGCAACTGTATAGATGAAATATGACTTATCTTCAGATAAAATTGGAAGACTGTGAGAAGGAAGGGATTAGATGTTTCAGACAAAAAGTAAAGCAAGAATTATTGGTTTTTTCGTAGCATTGATTATCATTTTTTTACTATTTAGCTATCAGCTACCCTACTATATTCATAAACCAGGACATGCAGATCCACTAAATCCTGTTGTAGAAGTAGAGGGAGCCTCAGAAAGTGAAGGGGATATGCATCTTGTCACGATACAAGGTGGGAGGGCTACACCATTTCAATATATGCTGGCATTATGGCGAGATTATTACGATATACTACCGGTAGAGGAAGTATTAGTAGATGGGATGACAGATGATGAATATCGACAAATGCAATTAATGATGATGGAAAGTTCAAAAGAAGCGTCAACAGTTGTTGCTTATGAAGCAGCAAATAAGGAGATCAACATCGATTATCAAGGAATTTATGTAGTATCAGTAGTAGAAGACATGCCAGCTGATGGTATCTTACAATCAGCAGATGAAATTATCGAAATCGATGGCAACACGATAAATGAGGCAGAAGACTTGATTGATTATGTCACCACGAAAAAGGTTGGTGATAGCATATCGTTAACAGTGAAACGAAATGAAGAGACTTTCGAAACAGATATAACCTTGGAAGCACTTGAGGCGTTAAATGGGCAACCAGGGATCGGGATTCAACTTGTTACAAATCGAAATGTGACCGTTTCGCCTGAACTAACTTTTTCTAGTGGTGAAATTGGGGGTCCAAGTGCAGGATTGATGTTCTCGTTGGAAATCTACGATCAATTAACAGAGGAAGATATAACGAAAGGGTATCAAATCGCAGGTACGGGTGAAATTGATTATCAAGGTAATGTAGGGAGAATTGGCGGCATAGATAAGAAAGTAGTTGCAGCAGACCGTGAGGGTTGTGATATCTTCTTCGCACCTAATGAAAACGGTAGAGAAGACTCAAACTATCAAGTAGCTAAACAAGTCGCAGAAGATATCGGTACAGACATGGAGATCATTCCTGTCGATACCTTCGATGACGCCTTAGACTATCTAGAAAATTTAAACGGGTAAGAGGGTAGAGCAAACACAATTAAATAAACAGAAGTGGGATTCCTCCACTCAGTTTAATAAGACGCCGTAATTAAGGCGTCTTAAATATTGGTTTTTGATAGGCTTGTTTTGTTAAATGCTTTTGTGAGGATAACGGTAAAACACTGTAATAAGCATGATCAATTCGTTCGTCAAAAGCTTGATAGGGGTAGGGCTGCTTACTACTTGTATACCATTTAACATCAATATCTTTCTTTCTAGCACTTAAATAGTTTTGTCCATTTTCACTCATAGCTAAAATCCGGATTGCAGACGGTTGTTTTTCAGTCACGAATGCTTCAATTTCGCTAGAGTATGTATTGGTGAGGATATGTGTGAATACGCGTTGCAAACTTGTCCAAGTATATCTTTTCGTTTTTAGCCATTCCATCCAATCTGCAAAAGACTCTGCTTTTTTTGCAGTGTTAACTATTCGATTCTCTAACCCCTCTTTGATACCATGGATCTTGGTGAATTCTTCCTTTTTCATCGTTGATATTCGATATTTGAGTAATGGAAAATATGCCTCCCAATAATGCCAAGTACCATGAAGTTCTTTATATGCTTCAAGTTTTTCTTTAGTTATCGCAGGGATAGTATTGTTCAGTTTTTTTGTGTTGGTATGATCTGACAGTAATTGATTGCGAATACTAGTTGCACTAGCTATCGGATCATGGATTTTACGATCGTGATAATTATTTTTTATTCGTTGAATTGTGTATGGTGTTATCGTTGTATGTAGATCATAAATATTTTTGACATATTGATAGCCAAGTATATTATTTGGTTTGGCAAAATCGATAGATAACGTTTCACCACCAATCTTGGTGAAAGCTATGTCATTTGCTTTTGGATAGGAATGACCTTGGTTTAAAGCATCCGTTAAATAATGATCATAGTCTTCTTGGTGTTCCGTAATGAAATGATACAATGTATTAAAGTCTTCTATCTCACCATGTTCACTTCCAAAACACAATGAATCAGCTTGAAGACTGTTCAAAATTTTAACTGCACCATTTGCAAAAAGCTCACTATGTTGAACCGCATAAAAATAAGGTAGTTCAATAACGAGGTCAATTCCTTGTTGTACGGCTATTTTGGCTCTTGTGAACTTATCTACGATCGCTGGTTCCCCACGTTGTAAAAAGTTCCCACTCATGACTGCAATCATACATTCTGCACCTGAAACATGCTTTGCCTGTTGAAAGTGATAGTGATGTCCGTTATGATAGGGGTTATATTCAACAATTAATCCACATGCTTTCAGAGTAACCACCTCCATCATTGGTTTCATGAATGATCTTTCAAGTAAATGTGCATGATAAGCATATTGTAGTAAGTATATCATATAAAGTGATACAATGATCAGTGGGATTTTGAACCCGACTGATCATTAGCGTAACTGATCAGTGTGTTAACGTCTGTTATCCCTCTGACCTTCCTTGAGTTACTTGAAGCTCGAAGTGGTACGATTACAGACACTTAGCACTGTAATCAAGCAATAAATGTTTGTTCTGTAAAGAAAATATATTGACAAATGGACCAATACATTTTAAAATATTTCTTGTTGCCTTGAGGTGAATATAAATGAAATTATATATCCAAAAACTTAAACAGTCACAGGGAGAACCCGTTTCTTTTCGTGAGGAAGTAGACATTTCAGATATTGTGAATTTGGATAATGATATTCGACGAATCGAACCAGTTTTAGTTGACGGAACAGCTAGGATGGATGGAGACGATATTACCTGTGATTTTCAAATTCAAGGAGCGATGATTCTACCTTGTGCAAGAACGTTAGTTGATGTGTCGTATGAATTTTCGATTCATGCAATTGAATCTTTTACGACATCATCTTTTCGGGAAGAAGAAGAGGTGCATTTAGTAAATGGTGAGGTACTTGACTTAACACCATTTATCAAGGAAAATGTACTATTAGAAACGCCTTTAAGAGTGTTTGCTGATGATGAAAAATTAGAAGCAAACACAATGAAGGAAGGTAAAGGTTGGACACTTGTTACTGAAGAAGAACAATCAGAAAAAGTTGATCCGCGCCTTGAAAAGCTGAAATCTTTATTAGATGACAAAAGTAATGAGAAAGATAGTGAAGGATAGATCTTTGCTTCTCTTTAAAGGAGGTGTAATGCATGGCAGTACCAAAGCGCAGAACTTCAAAAAAGGTAAAAAACCAACGTCGTACTCATAAAAAATTACATGTACCAGGAATGGTAGAATGTTCAAATTGTGGTGAACTAACAAAACCACACCATGTATGTAAATCTTGTGGACATTATGATGGAAAACAAGTAGTAGAACAATAATTTGATATGTTGTACAACAAGTAGTGTAAGAGATGAGATCTCTTACACTTTTTTAATCAGATAGGAAAGTATATCACCATTGATATCACAACTTTTATAAGCAAGTATGATAGGAAAAGGTGATTCAAAACAAATATTTTAAGAAGCAAGAATAGCTATACAGATAAAGCTGCTATTTTGAAAGCTAGCTAGTGCAAGTCAACCGCTACGGCTGACCGTTTCGCTTTCTAAGGGCAAACCCCTACGGAAAGGGAATTCTTTGTGGTGTATAGCTGTTTTTTGCGATACATGGATGACTGTGGGAATTGTTTGGCCTGAAGATCCACTTTTTCGAGCGGGTTTGGTTCGAAAAAGTTAGCTGAAGGACAAACCCCACGGAAAGGAAAGTGGGCAGCCGAAGTGGTGGTCATACGATTCATATATTTCATAATGGCTACTAGAGGATCACAGATTTACCTAGCATTTAGTAATAAGGAATGAGCGGAATTTTGTTCAGTTTTTCTTATTTAGCGAGATATATCATGCTTGTATATTGGCGAAGAATATTAAAGTGGTTATGATAACAGAGTACTAAGTTTTTATAATATTTTAGCAACAATATGTCTATCTCTTCTATTAATTGCATACATTGTATCAAGAATAGAGGAGGTGGAGTTGTGCAAGGGAATCGACAAGATGCATGGACTAGTGATGAAGATATATTGCTAGCTGAAACTGTCTTACGCTATATTCGTGAAGGAAAGACACAATTAGAGGCTTTTAAGGAAGTAGGGGGAAAATTATCGCGAACATCAGCAGCGTGTGGTTTTCGTTGGAATGCAACGTTAAGGAAACAATATGAAGAAGCTATCCAGTTAGCAAAACAGAACCGTAAGAAAATATCCTATCAATCAAACCAACAGCTAGATGCTAGTCAAACTGAACAGCCAAACATCCATGAAGTGATCCAAACTTTAGAGCGACTGCAAAAATATTATCAGGAAATAGACCATCAGGAAGAATTGCGTAAATTAGTGGAAGAAAATAAACAGTTAAAGCAAAAGTTATATCAGTATCAAGTATTTCTTGAAACCGTTCAGCAAGCAATGGAAAAGGTAAAGCATTAATTCATTATTATTATGAGTTAGTAACCTCATCGAAAAGATGGGGTTTTTATGTTGTTTGCCATGATACTTAATGGTTTTCTCAATTTATAATGGATTTTTAAAAAGGAGCTTGCACAAGTTCAAAAGTCTTATATAATGGATATAAACATGACCAAAAGTAATAGTTTGAAAGTTATAACATTTTTTAAAAGTGAGGGTATTTTATGATAGAAGGGTTGTACTATCTGCTTGCTTTAATGGTTACACTACCGTTTGCTATAACATTTTTAGTTTATAAACTATCGTATAAGTTTGTAGGTGAAAAACGATATTGCTTTCATCTAGCGATTGATACGACGACAATTTTATATATCGCATCAGTTGCAGCAATTATTTATTCTGTTTTTTCGATAAATCCTATTAGTTACATTTTTCTCCTGTTGTTATTCATTTTAATGGTATGTGTCTTGATTCATTGGAAGGTGTATACTGACATCATTTTTTCTCATGTCTGTAAACGTTTCTGGAAAGCTACATTTTTGTTATTTTTCTCTTTACATATTATTACGATCTTATATGGAATCTTTTATAATATAAGCAAAGTGTTGTAATGATCTCATCATTACAAACAAATTATGTGCTTTTATCGTTTTCATTATGTACAATACTATTGGATTACTATTGTATATATTGAAGATAAAGGAGCAGTTCATTAATGCGTATCGAATCCCAAAGACTCGATTTACATAATAAATTTATCATGGATTATCAAATGGAAGTAAAGGATTTGTTGGCTCATTTTGATTATAATCCTTATAAAGAAAATGTTTTTAAAGAACGTAAGAAAGACTTGAAAGAGCAGCAATTTCAAAGAGAGACTCTGGCCGATGTGTTACATTCGATTAATCAACGTTGGTCTGCCACGGAAGCAACACATAAAAATATTGAAAAGCTGAGAGATCAAAACAGTGTGGTTGTTATTGGGGGGCAACAAGCAGGGATACTAACTGGTCCACTTTATACGATCAACAAAATAGTCTCCATTATTTCTTTGGCAAAGCAACAAGAAGAATTATTAGGTATTCCTGTGTTACCTGTCTTTTGGATAGCAGGAGAGGATCACGATTTTGCTGAAGTGAATCATATTTTCTTACCAGAAGAAACTGGCCTTCGAAAATTTTCTATAGAGGATCATCATAAAGAAAGAACAGCTGTATCTCAACGAAAGTTAAATAAAGAGCAAACCTATCGTTGGTTGGAAACAACATTTCGATCACTAAAAGAAACTGCTTATACGAAACAATTGTTTCAGACTTTACATGATAAGTTGATGACATCCAGTACTTTTGTTGATTTTTTTGCATCCTTTATTCACGAGATTTTTGCTGATACTGGATTAATCCTGGTTGACTCTGGAAATAAAGAAATACGGCAGCTAGAATCGACATACTTTCATGAAATGATTGAAAAGCAGCCAGAAATAAGCCGAGTTGTTTATCGTTCTCTACAGTCAATGAGAACAAAGGGATATCATGTTAGTGTTGATGCTAATGAACAAGATGGACATTTATTTGTAGAACAGGAAGGGGAAAGAATTTTACTTCAAAAAGATGGTCGAAATTGGGTTGGCAAAAATAACGAATGTCAATATTCTAATCAAGAGCTTTTGGAAATAGCAAAAGAAACACCAGAGCGATTGAGCAACAATGTAGTAACTAGACCATTAATGCAAGAAAAATTATTTCCCACACTAGCTTTTTTTGCGGGTCCGAGTGAAGCAGCATACTGGTCTATATTAAAAAATGCATTCCATAGTCTATCACTAAAGATGCCACCTGTTTTGCCGCGTGTGTCACTAACATTAGTCGATGAGAAGCTGTTAAAGTTATTGAATAAGTATGATATTGATTCTATCTCCGCAATTGATAACGGAGTCCAGACTCAAAAAATGAATTGGTTATCAGCTCAAGCTAGCAGTCCTGTTGAAGAAATGACGTTTCAACTGAAGGAAGCTATTAAAATGGGACATCAACCACTAAAAGAAGTAACAAAGGATCTAACAGATGATGTATCACAATATGCGGATAAAAATTTGCAACTGTTATTACAACAAGTAGATAAGCTTTCAAAAAGAATCAATAAGGAATTTTCCCAGAAGTATCATATGCAATTAAAAGAGTTTGATTATATTCAAATGCACTTAAAACCTGAAAATGGACTGCAAGAACGAACTTGGAATATTACTTATTTCCTTAATCACCATGGATTTGAATGGGTCAAACAAATAAATAATTATACGTTTGATTGGAAAAAACAACATTACATCGTGTACTTATAAAAAAAGGTAATTGGTCGATAAAGCCAATTACCTTTTTTATATTTTTTTACACACGAATTCCAGCTATTGTAGCAAAAAAAGTACCTTTACAAAAAAATGGTTAGTTTTTTTAAAGATTTAGTGGTGAAAAGTGGGGGAATGTGGTACGATAAGGGTAGAAAGTGGGGTGCCTGGATATGTTCATGGGAGAATATCAACATAACATTGATACAAAAGGACGTATAATTGTACCTTCTAAGTTCAGAGATGGACTTGGTGAGCAGTTTGTCGTTACCCGTGGTTTGGATCAATGTTTGTTTGCATACCCGATGAATGAATGGCACCAGTTGGAAGAAAAATTGAAAAAATTACCGTTAACTAAAAAAGATGCCCGAGCATTTACCCGTTTTTTCTTTTCTGGCGCAGTTGAATGTGAACTAGATAAGCAGGGAAGAATAAATATACCTGCTCCACTTCGTAAATATGCAGGAATTGAGAAAGAATGTGCAGTGATCGGTGTATCAAACAGAGTAGAATTCTGGGCAGAAGATAAATGGAATGAATTTGTAGATGTATCGGAAGAATCATTTGCAGAAATTGCAGAAAATATGATGGATTTTGATTTGTAAAGACAACAAGAAATAGAGGTGACTTCATGTTTGGACATTATACGGTATTAAAAAAAGAAACGGTCAATGGTCTCGATATCAATCCAAATGGCATTTATGTTGATTGCACATTAGGCGGTGGCGGACACTCCGGGTATTTATTAGAACAGCTGAATGAGAAAGGCAAATTAATCGCATTTGATCAAGATCAAGACGCTATTGATGCTGCTAAAGAAAGATTGAATGATCGACTTGACCAAGTCACCTTGATACAACGGAATTTTCGTCATTTAAGTGAAGAATTAGAAAAATTGCAAATAAGAGAAGTGAATGGTGTTTTGTTTGATTTAGGTGTCTCCTCTCCGCAATTAGATAGAGGGGAACGAGGTTTTAGCTATCAGCATGATGCGCCATTAGATATGCGAATGGATCAAAACAGTGAATTAAATGCATTTGAAATAGTGAATAAATGGCCATATGAAGATCTTGTATCGATTTTCTTTAAGTATGGTGAAGAGAAGTTTTCCAAACAAATTGCGCGCACTATAGAAGCAGAAAGAGCGAAAAAAACAATAGACACTACGTTTGAATTAGTGGACATTATTAAAGAAGCAATACCTGCTCCCGCTAGAAGAAAAGGCGGACATCCTGCCAAACGAATTTTTCAGGCGATACGCATAGCTGTTAATGATGAATTGAAAGCTTTTGAAGATGCGTTATATCAAGCAGGTAGATCTCTTTCGATAGGTGGACGTATTTCGGTTATTACCTTTCACTCGCTAGAAGATCGAATTTGTAAGCAAACATTTAAAACATGGAGTACAACTCCTCCTGTACCAAAGAATATTCCAGTTATACCAGAGGAATTTAAACCGCCGTTTCGTCTAGTTAATCGAAAACCAATTTTACCATCAGAGAATGAATTGGCTGAAAATCGACGTTCAAGGTCAGCTAAGTTGAGAGTGATTGAAAAAGTAAAGGATTGGAATGAAGAAAATATAAAATAGAAGGGTGGCAAATCCATGAGTAGTCAACACGCAAGAGCTTATTACACACATGATCAAGTAAGAGAACAAGTTCAACAACCAAATGTAGTCAGAAAAAAAGTAAAGGTACAGAAGCGCTGGGTAACTCGCGGTGAAAAAATGATGTATTCTTTCTTTGCTGTCATATTTCTTAGTATTTCTGCTTACTTGGTTAGCTATAGTTCTTCGCTAGATCAATTAAATCGTGAGGTGGAATCGTTAAATACACAAATTCAACAGCAAACTGTACATAACGAGAACCTTGCTTTTAAACAAAAAGAATTAAGCCAACCTGAACGGATTATTGAAAATGCCAAAAAACATGGTCTGGAAGTTCAAAACACCCAAGTGAAACGAGCAACAGACTTAGTAGAATAGGTGTTAAAGATGAAAAGTAGAACAACTGAAATCATGCCAATTGTTTGGATTGTTATATTTACTACCTTTTTTCTTGTCATAGCTGGAAGGTTTTTGTATATTCAAGTATCTGGAGAAGTATCTGGAGTTTCCATTCAGGAATTGGCTGATGAGAAAAGAACCAATCACTATAGTATTCCCGCAAGTAGAGGGACAATTTACGACCGTAATGGAATGGCACTAGCTCAAGAACATGTGGTGTACCGTTTATATGCTATTGTTGATGAGTCACATACTACCAATCCTCTGCATCCTAAACATGTTAAAGATGTTGACAAAACTGCCAAGAAACTAGCACCTATATTAGAAATGGAAGAAAGTGAAATAGCGGAGCGTTTGAATGATGGTATTAATAATGAAAGATTCCAAGTAGAATTTGGTTCTAATGCCAGAGAGTTGAATCAGGAGCAAAAAGAAGAAATTGAAGCTTTAGAATTACCTGGTATTAATTTTATGGAAGAACCAATCCGTTTCTATCCGAACGGGAAGTTTGCTTCACATACAATCGGATTAACGGATAAACAAGATGATCAAATCATCGGAATTAATGGTGTGGAAGGGCTCATGAATGATTTGCTCACTGGAGTCAATGGATCGATTTCGTATCAACGTGATAAATTTAATATGAAACTATTAGATCCTAAAGAGGTAATTAATGAGCCAGATAATGGCGATGATGTGTACCTAACACTTGATCAGAAAATTCAAACATTGGTTGAAGATGCATTATCAGAGGTAGAAGAGGAGTATGATCCTGATAGAATGACGGCTGTTGTCATGAATGCCAAGACAGGAGAAATACTTGCTCTTAGTAACAGACCGAGTTATAACCCTAATAGCATTGGTGAAGTAGAGAATTGGTATAATGATGTTATTGCCACACCTTTCGAACCTGGTTCCACGATGAAAGTATTTACATTAGCCTCAGCGATTGAAGAAGGTGTCTGGAATCCTGATGAAAAATTTAAATCAGGGACATACAAAGCCGGTGATAGGACTATTGGAGATCATAATGGACGGAGGGGCTGGGGTAAGATTAGCTATTTGGAAGGAATTCAACGTTCTTCCAACGTGGGTGCCGCAAAACTAGCCTATGAAAAAATAGGACCTGAGAGATTTTTAGATTATTTGCAAGCTTTTGATTTTGATCAAAAAACAGGGATTGACTTACCTGGTGAAGTTGCAGGCGAAATACTTTATAATTGGGAAAGTGAAAAGGTAACTACTGCATTTGGTCAAGGAACTACTACAACACCAATACAATTGATGAAAGCAGCAACTACCATTACAAATGAAGGTAAAATGTTAAAACCATATATCATTGATAAAACAGTAGATCATGATACAAATGAGGTGATTGTTGAGAATAAACCTGAAGTAGTAGGTGAACCAATCTCTTCTGAAACTGCGAAAAAAACGTTAGAGGTCCTAGAAACGGTTATTACTTCTGAAAATGGGACAGGCCATAACATTTATAATTTAAACGATTATACCGTTGCAGGTAAAACAGGTACTGCCAACTTTGTAGATCCTGAAACAGGCAAATATAAAACAGGAAGAAATAGTTACACCTTTTCTTTCTTAGGCATGGCACCTGCAGAAGACCCAGAGTTAATTATGTATGTATCTGTCAAAGAGCCGAACTTAGATGTGACAGAATCAGGTTCAGCACCCGTTTCTTTTGTCTTTAAAAATGTAATGGAAAATAGTTTACGCTATTTAAATATCGAACCGGACAAAGATGCAACAGAGCCAATCGAAGTAGTGGAGATTCCCGAATGGGAAGGTAAACAAACAGATTCATATCTAAATAAATTGAAAGATTTAGGTGTGGAGCCAATTGTTATCGGTGATGGTGAAAAGATCAAGAAAGTAAACATGCAACCAGGTACAAAGATAACAGCAAGGCAAACAGTTATGGTGGCAACAGATAATATGAAAATGCCGGATTTAACGGGATGGTCATTTAGAGATGTCTTATCTTTGCGAGAATTTTTAGATCTAGATTTAGAGTGGATGGGAAATGGTTATGTTAAGAAACAGAGTATTGAGAAAGGGTCGTCTCTTAACGAAAAAGATTATTTAATGGTTGAACTGGAAGAACCAGATGTACCCGAAGATCAGGAAAATGCATCAGATGAATCTGATGATGAAGCGACCGAAGAAGAATAGTAAACAATCATACACAGTGTTCTATTCAGCCTTTCACAAACATATATTGGGACAAACAGTTTCTTGAACTAAAGGAGATATGTCATGAAACAGATAACCAATATTAAGGTGCAACGCAGAATAGTCGCTGTGTTTCTTTTTGCATTAATCATTATGGGAGTTATTGTGGCAAGGTTAGGATATGTGCAATTTATCTGGTCTGATTTTCTAATTGCCGAGGCAGAAGATTTGTGGAGCAGAGATATTGTTTTTGAGCCAGAAAGAGGGAAGATTATTGACACTAACGAAGAAGTTTTAGCGGAGAATGTTTCTGCTCCTACTGTTATGGTCGTGCCAAGACAAGTAACAGAACCAGAACAAACAGCCAGACAGCTAGCAAATGTACTGAATATGTCTTATGAAGATGTATTAGAAGCTATTCATAAAAATGAACGGATTGTGATATTGCAGCCAGAAGGACGGAAAATATCGGAAGACAAAGCAATGGCCGTTCAAACGTTAGATTTAGAAGGAATTTATATTGCAGAGGATTCCATCAGGCACTATCCCAATGGCGCTTATTTGTCACATGTACTTGGATTTAGTGGCATTGATAACCAAGGATTAACGGGCATTGAATTAATGTATGAAGACATGTTAAGTGGAACAGAAGGCAGTTTATCCTTTTACAGTGATGCAAAAGGAAAAAGAATGCCGCAAATGGCTGATAAATATACTCCTCCAGAAGATGGCTATGATCTTCAACTCACCATAGATAGCAGAGTCCAAACCATTATTGAGAGAGAATTAGATATAGCAGAAGAGAAATATAATCCAGATGGAGCTATAGCTATAGCTGTAAACCCAAAAGATGGCAGTGTCTTAGGTATGTCGTCAAGACCAAACTTTGATCCTGCCAATTATCAGGAAATCAGTGCTGAAGTATATAATCGAAATTTACCGATATGGAGCACCTATGAACCAGGGTCAACATTTAAGATTATTACACTAGCTGCTGCATTAGAAGAAGATATGGTAGATCTAGAAAACGATGAATATGTAGATGATGGGGATATTGAAGTTGGTGGCACAACCCTGCATTGTTGGAAAAAAGGGGGCCATGGACATCAAACATATTTAGAAGTGGTTCAAAATTCCTGTAACCCAGGTTTTATTACATTAGGACAAAAATTAGGTAAAGAAAAATTATTTTCTTATATTGATAATTTTGGTTTTGGTCAAAAAACGGGAATTGATTTACAAGGCGAAGCAAATGGTATCCTTTTTGATTTAGATAATGTTGGTCCTGTCGAATTAGCAACAACTGCTTTTGGTCAAGGTGTATCAGTTACTCCGATCCAACAAGTAATGGCTGTTTCAGCTGCAGTTAATGGTGGTTATCTTTACGAACCTCATGTTGCAAAAGCATTCCTCGATCCGGTGACGGGTGAAGCTGTAGATACAACCGACCCAGTTTTGAAAGATCGAGTTATATCTTCTGAAACATCTAAAGAAGTTCGTGAGGCGCTAGAATCGGTTGTAGCCTTAGGGACTGGTAGAAGTGCTTATGTAGATGGGTATCGAGTTGGTGGAAAGACAGGTACAGCTCAAAAAGTCGGTGAAGATGGCAATTATATGGAGAACAACCATATAGTATCTTTTATCGGTTTTGCACCTGCTAATGATCCTGAGATAGTAGTATATGTCGCAATTGACAATCCTAAAGATGTTGTTCAGTTTGGAGGTGTGGTAGCTGCTCCAATTGTAGGTACCGTTATTGAAGATAGTTTGCGAGCAATAGGTGTGGAAAAACAAGATGAGGGAATTGAAAAGGATTATGATTGGCCAGAATCTCCTCCAATTGAAGTTCCTGATCTGGTTGGTCTCAACAAAAATGAATTACAACAATATTTATTCTCACTTGAGGCTGATGTAGTAGGTAGTGGAGATTACATTATTGATCAAGCACCTGCTGCAGGAGAAAAAGTCCAAGAAGGAAGTAAAATCAGGCTTGTTTTAGGCAATAAATAGTTATAAATATTTATCGTAAAGTTCAAAAGTCTTTGGTATAATAATATAGTTGTTTATCACGTAACTAATTGTCTGTAACACCCCACTTTATACATCAATAAACATGGAGAAGCTAAGTGAAGGTTAATAAACGCTAACACCTTGATAAGTTTCGCTATTGATCAAGCCCCTATTGATCATAGTCTCACTTTATCAACAGTAATCCAAAAGAAAAAGGTGACTAATATGAATGCTAAAGATTTAATAAAAAATTTACCAGATTATCAATGTCAACAGGACCTTGATATGATTAATATAGAACATATAGAAATGGATCACAGACTTTTAGAGAAAGATTCTTTATTCGTATGTATCGAAGGGTATACCGTAGATGGTCATCAATTTGCGGAAGCTGCGGTAGATAATGGTGCAACTGTTATTGTAGCGGAAAAAAATCTCGATGTATCTGTACCTGTAGTTATCGTACCAGATACATCCAGGGCTTTAGCTCATTTAGCTAACATTTTTTATGACCATTCTTCCAATAAGTTAAAAGTTATTGGTGTTACTGGTACAAATGGAAAAACCTCGGTCACACATATTATCGATGAAATTCACCATTATGCTAACCAAAAGACAGCATTAATTGGAACGATTCAAATGATGATTGATGGAGAAAGGCATCCAGTAAAAAACACAACACCTGATGCTTTATTTTTGCAAAAAAACTTACATCAAATGGTCGAAAAGGGAATAGATGTGGCAACGATGGAAGTATCTTCCCACGCACTGGATTTGGGTAGAGTTCATGGAGTAGATTTCGATATCGCTGTATTTACTAATTTAAGTCAAGATCACCTTGATTATCATCTAACAATGGAAAACTACTTATACGCCAAAAGTTTATTATTTTCTCAGTTAGGTAATTCGTTGAAACATGAAAGACCAAAATATGCGGTTATTAATCAAGATGATGAACATGCTGACTTCTTAAAAAGAGTAACAGCTCAACCAGTATTAACCTATGGTATACAACAAAAAGCGTCTTTCCAAGCTATCAATGTAGAATTGATGGCTAATGGTGTTTCATTTATAATGAAAACACCAAAAGGAAATGTTCCAATCAAGAGTAAACTAATGGGAATGTTTAGTGTTTATAACCTATTAGCAGCGGCAACTGCGGCCTATGTATCGGGTATTGAATTAGAAAAAATACAACATGTGTTAAACCATACTTCAGGAGTTAAAGGACGTTTCCAACCAGTGGAACATAATCAAGACTTTGGTGTTATTATTGATTATGCACACACACCAGACTCTTTGGAAAATGTCTTGTCAACCATCAAGCGATTTTGTGCGGGAGATATACTTGTAGTAATTGGTTGCGGTGGAGATCGCGATCGTCGTAAAAGACCATTGATGGCAGAAGTTTCTTGCCGATATGCAGATCAAGCAATCTTTACATCTGATAATCCGCGTTCAGAATCCCCTCAAGCAATTATTGATGATATGGTGAAAGGTCTGAAGTATAGCAATTATCAAACAGTATTAGATCGTGAAGAAGCGATTAAACAAGCAATTGAACAGGCAAATGACAAAGATGTTGTCTTAATAGCTGGTAAAGGACATGAAACATATCAAATTGTTGGAGATAAAGTCTTAGAATTTGACGATGAACAAGTAGCAATCAAGTATTTGAATTAACAAGTTAAACTCGTAACACCCGGATAGAAGATTGGAGAGAACATGGATGAATGAATATACGTTTTTAATTACAGTAGCGATCGCCTTTTTAATTACTGTCCTACTATCCCCGATTTTAATTCCTTTTCTTAAAAGGTTAAAATTTGGACAAAGTATTAGAGAAGAAGGACCTCAGTCACACCAAAAAAAATCAGGCACGCCAACCATGGGTGGGGTTATGATTATACTAAGTATTTCGATAACAAGTATCATTGTCGTTAGCCGTGTTAACAATGGTGTTTTGGGCTATGAAGTCTTGTTGTTACTTTTAGTTTTGGTAGGGTTTGGCTTATTAGGTTTCCTTGATGATTTTATTAAAGTGGTATTAAAACGAAACTTAGGACTAACCTCTAAGCAAAAGTTATTAGGACAAATCGTAATTGCCATTATCTTTTATGTAGTATTACTGCAACAAGATTTTTCAACAAGTATTGCTGTACCAGGTACCAACATCTCATTTGACTTAGGCTGGTTATATCCTATTTTTATTGTAGTAATGTTAGTTGGTGCTTCGAATGCCGTCAATCTGACTGATGGACTAGATGGGCTATTGGCTGGAACAGCTGCTATTGCGTTTGGTGCATTTGCTATATTGGCTTGGTATGGTATCCCAAATTTGAGTGTAACATTATTTAGTTTATCTGTTGTAGGTGCATTATTGGGATTCTTAGTATTTAATGCACATCCTGCCAAAGTATTTATGGGAGATACTGGATCCTTGGCATTAGGTGGTGCTATTGCCGCTATTGCTATTCTTTTAAAGTTGGAAATTTTATTAGTTATCATTGGCGGTGTTTTTGTTTTAGAGACATTGTCCGTTATTATTCAGGTTATTTCTTTTAAAACAAGAGGAAAAAGAATCTTTTTAATGAGCCCACTGCACCACCACTATGAGTTAAAAGGTTGGTCTGAATGGCGAGTAGTGACCACGTTTTGGGCAATCGGTATATTATTTGCAATTTTAGGTATTTATATTGAGGTGTTGTCATCATGAGAAAATTAAAGAATTTCCCTTTTGCTAAAGTACTTGTGTTAGGTCTTGCTAAAAGTGGAACAGCTGTTGCGAGATTGTTAAATAGAAATGGTATAGAGGTAGTTGCCAATGATTTGAAAGCTCCGGAAGACGATGAAAATGTACAAACTCTCCGATGTCAAGGTGTTTCTGTAGTTGTTGGTGAACACCCTTTGTCATTGATTGAAGATGTCGATGCAATTATTAAAAATCCGGGTATTCCCTATGAAAATATTTTAATAGATAGTGCTATTAAGCAACAAATTCCTGTTTTAACAGAAATAGAATTAATACCGTACTTCGGTATTAATCAAATCGTTGGTATCACTGGTTCAAATGGGAAAACGACGACAACAACTTTAATCTTTGAAATGTTTAAAAAAGCAGATGCACCCGTTAGCTTAGCAGGGAATATTGGTCATGTTGCATCAGAAGTTGCTGAGCAAATGGATGATAAACAAACGATGATTGCTGAATTATCTTCCTTTCAATTATTAGGAATAGATACATTTAAACCTAAAATTGCCGTACTCCTTAATCTTTTTGAAGCACATTTAGATTATCATCATACTTTGGAACATTATCAAAATGCAAAAGCTAATATCTTTAAAAATCAAACAGAACATGATTATTTAGTTTATAATGCTGATGATCAACGTATTGTAAATTTAATTAAGCGTGCTGATGCTAACCTTGTTCCATTTAGCCGTAAAGCTGGAATAACGTACGGTACATACTGTGATGAAGAAGCAATATATTTCCGTGGAGAGAAAGTAATTGATTTAGCTTCTATAGTGTTAGTAGGAGAACATAACCTTGAGAATATTTTAGCTGCTGTTTCGGTTGCGAAACTCGAAGGTATTTCAAATCAAGTGATTGAAACTGTCCTTACAACATTTACAGGTGTAACACATCGTCTGCAATTTGTGAAAGAAGTTAACGGTCGAAAGTTTTATAATGATTCCAAAGCAACTAATATACTTGCAACAACTAAGGCATTATCAGCATTTAATCAATCGATCATATTGCTGGCAGGTGGTCTTGACCGCGGTAATGATTTTGATGAATTAAAGCCGTATATGTCCAACGTGAAGGCTCTTGTATTGTTTGGTGAAACAAGTCCAAAATTACGAAAAGTCGGAGAGGCTAGTGGAATTGAAAATATAGAATTGGTAGACACGATGAATCAAGCTGTTCAAAAAGCATATCAATTATCCAATAAAGAGGATGTTGTCTTATTATCGCCTGCTTGTGCAAGCTGGGATCAATATAAAACCTTTGAAGAAAGAGGCAACATGTTTATGGAATCTGTGCATAAATTATAATAGGGGCTTGTCTATTATAATAAGTGCAGACGATGTTGTATGAAAATATAACGAGCCCCTAATTCATTAATAGATTTGGGGGTTTTTTTCGTGCAACCGAAGATGAAAAGTCAACATACGCCGGATTATTTTTTGATTTGTGTGATCATTGCTATCTTATTGGTCGGAACAGTCATGGTTTATAGCGCCTCCTCAATTTGGGCTGAGTATAAATTCAATGATTCTTTCTATTTCTTAAAGCGACAGATACTTTTTGCTGGTGTAGGTGTAATTGCGATGATGGTTGTTTCTAACATTCCCTATTTTCAATGGATAAGGCACCGGAAATGGATTTTTATTGGGTCTCTAATCCTGTTAGTAGCTGTTTTAATTCCTGGGATCGGTATGG
Source organism: Gracilibacillus suaedae (assembly GCF_017599345.1). Classification (GTDB taxonomy): domain Bacteria; phylum Bacillota; class Bacilli; order Bacillales; family Amphibacillaceae; genus Gracilibacillus; species Gracilibacillus suaedae. Next base: position 92,099 of record NZ_JAGFVL010000035.1, on the reverse strand, counting down.
TTAGAGGTGGTGCAAGAAGTTGGATAGGAGTAGGTGCATTTAGTATTCAACCAGCAGAATTTATTAAGCTTGCGATGATTATGTTTTTAAGTGGTTTTCTAGTCAATCATCAGGATAAAATTACGGAATTCAAAAAAGGTTTTCTCCCACCACTTTCGATTTCGGTAATCGTTTTTCTAATTATTATGCTTCAGCCTGATTTAGGTACAGGTATGGTATTTCTGTTAACCTGCTTTCTTTTAATTTTCGTAGCAGGTGCCAAGATTATGCACTTTGTATTTTTAGCAGGTTTTGGTGTAATTGGTTTTCTGCTGCTTATTATCTCTGCTCCATACAGAATTAATCGGATCACAGCATTTCTCGATCCTTGGCAAGATCCTTTAGGGACAGGCTTTCAAATCATTCAGTCGTTGTACGCGATTGGACCTGGGGGATTATTAGGAGTTGGTTTCGGAAACAGTCTGCAAAAATATTTTTACCTACCGGAACCGCATAATGATTTTATTTTTGCAATTATTGCAGAGGAATTAGGATTTATTGGTGCAAGTTTTGTCATTGTACTTTTCTTTTTATTTATTTGGAGAGGAATATTAACGGCGATCCATGCACCAGATCTTTTTGCTAGATTATTAGCGGTTGGCATTGTTGGTATGATAGCTATTCAGGTCATGATTAATATCAGTGTTGTCATTGGTTTAATTCCGGTCACTGGAATAACATTACCATTCTTAAGCTATGGCGGTTCTTCTTTGACTTTGACTCTTTGTTCTGTCGGAATATTAATTAACATTAGTAAATATCGGCAATAAACTTGGGAGATTTGGATGATACCTAGAAAGTAATGACTATGATATAATCGAAATGAGACATGCATACAAAATTTAGTGAATGGATTATAGAAAAGGAAGTATAAAAAATATGGTACAAAAAAGGGTCGTTTCGATAGAAGATCGAATTCCAAAATTGAAACAAGAGCGTCGAAAAAAAGCAAACAGAAAACTGATTTTTTATTTGCTCATCTTTTTTGTATTAATTTTTATTGTGATTTATTTGCAATCACCCATGAGTTATGTGAAAAATATATCAGTAAATGGTTTGCAATGGCTGGAAAAAGAAGAAATAATAAACCAAAGTGAAATAGAAGAAAATGCAAATTTTTGGGGAGTACAAACGAAAGAGTTAGAAGAAAATATCGTTTCCCACCCTCAAATTAAAGAAGCTGATGTTTCGAAATCATTTCCGAACACGATCATTATGGATATAACTGAGTTAAGACATGTAGCATATGTTGAATTGAACGGAAAAATACAGCCACTTTTAGAAAATGGTGATCTGTTAGAAGAGGTTAATTCTTCCGATATAAATGGAGAAGCTCCCATTTTAAAAGGATTTAACGATAATCATTATTTGCAAGAAACAGCGGAAGAATTAGCCAATCTTTCTACATATGTTGCTGCATTAATCTCTGAAGTAAATTGGATTCCATCGGATTCCAATCCATATAAGATTCAACTATATATGACAGATGGTCAGGAAGTAGAGGCCTCGATTCGGAATTTATCTGGAAACCTGGACAGCTATCCTTCTATCGTAAGTCAGTTGGATCAGAGTGAGGCAGGTATCATTAAAATTGACGAAAGTGGAGCGGTATTTACTCCTTATGATGTAGATAAGGAAGAGGAGGAGATAGAAGAGGAAAATGAAGAGTAGACAATTAGTTTTTGCATTGGTCTTTCTCGTATCGGGTTTCTTGTTAACTTTTAGTTATCAACAAACTAAATCAACTGCTGAAATCGCAAAAGTCAATAATCAGGAATGGGAACGAGATTTTTATTATCGAAAACAATTAATCGATATGGAAGAAAAAAATAAACAGTTAAGATCTGAATTAACACAAATTCGTCAAGAAGTACAAGCAATAGAACAGGAAATTGGTGAGGAAGTTGATGTATTAAAAGATTTAGTAGCTACCAAATCTAATTTGCAAAAATTAACTGGTGAAATGTCAATTAGTGGTGAGGGAATTATGGTAACACTAAAAGATGCTAGCTTTATTCCAGCAGAAGACCATGCGAATCAACATATTGTTCATGACCGGCACATTCATCAAACAGTAAACGAATTATTTAGTGCTGGTGCAAAAGCAATAGCAATAAATGGACAGCGAATATATCGTAATAGTTACATATCTTGTATTGGGCCTGTTATATCTATTGACGGAAAATCATATCCTGCACCATTTGTGATTTCTGCAATTGGTGAGCAAGAAGTCCTTGATGTCAGTCTAAACCTTAGAAATGGGGTTATCGATCAGCTTGTTCAAGATAACATCGAAGTGACAATCGAGAAAAAATCTAATATAGAAATGTACGCAAAGGATATGTGACGGTATGAAAAATGTTTTTAATAAACAGAACGTTGCGATTGGAATAGTTTGTTTATTGGTCGGCTTAATGATTGCGATATTATTTAATACCAATCACCAAACTATTGATCGAGATACAAGAGATACTTGGGAGATTAGAACAGCACTGCTGGAAGAACAGAAGATTCAGCAAAATCTATACATGGAGATTGCAGAAGCTGAACAAACACTTCAAGAGTATCAAGAACAAACAGAACACCAGCAAATTGAATCATTAAAAAATTCGATCAATGAATTACGAGAACAAGCAGGATTAACAGAGAAAAGTGGACAAGGCATAACCGTTACATTAGAACCAATGTTTTTAGAAGAAGATTATCAGGAATATCCTGAAATAAATGCCGAGTTACTTCAACTATTAATTAACGAATTAAATGCAGCTGGCGCCACAGAAATGGCTATTGAAAGTCAACGAGTCATCAATATAACACCGATAAGAGATGTGAATGACAACATATATGTCAACAATAGTTCAATTGGAGAATTACCAACTAAAATACATGTTCTTACAAATGATTCGGAAGAAATAATAAACCATCTAGAAGTTAGTGAAATAGGTGACTACTTTGCGTTAGAAAATGTTACAATGAATCTATCTGAACAAAGTGATATTGTACTTCCAGAGTATGATGAGCAAATTGACTTACAAGATGTAGATATTGTTGATGTCCCAGAAGAAGGTGAAAGTTAATGTGGTTACCGGCACTCTTTTTAATAATTGGTTTATTATTAGGTTTTATGACAAATATGAGCATACCAGATGCCTATACCAATTATCTATCTATTGCAGTGTTGGCAGCTTTAGATACGCTATTTGGTGGTATCAGGGCCCAACTTGAGGCGAAATTTGACCAAAAAGTATTTATTTCTGGTTTTTTCTTCAATGTATTATTAGCTGCTTTTTTGGCCTTTATCGGGGTTCAGCTAGGCATTGACTTATATTTAGCAGCAATTTTCGCATTTGGAGTGAGATTATTCCAGAATTTAGCGATGATAAGAAGGCTCTTAATAGAAAAATATGAGTTGTATAGAGAAGTAAAAAAAGATACTAAATCATAATATTTAAGATTTTTCCGGTAAATTTACATATATTCATGTAAAAATATTGTTTTTTTTATTATAATAGTGTTTAATACAGTTTATTATACTTATATGCAATGAGTCGTAGTTTAATGCATTGAAATAGGAGGTGCCTTATGGATAACGGTGAAATTCTAGTCAGCTTGGATATAGGTACATCAAAAATAAAGGTTATCATCGGAGAAATTCTTGGTGATTCTTTAAATGTGATTGGAGTTGGTACCGCTAAGTCTCTAGGTATGAAAAAAGGAGCAATCGTTGATATAGACGAGACTGTTCATTCAATCCGAACAGCAGTTGAACAAGCTGAACGCATGGTAGATATACATATTGATCAAGTTATAGTTGGAATTAATGGTAATCACGTACAATTACAACCATGTCATGGAGTAGTTGCAGTATCTAGTGATGATAAGGAAATATCAGAAGAGGATATTCATCGTGTATTGGACGCAGCACAGGTTATGTCCATACCACCTGAAAGGGAAATTGTTGATGTAATACCTAAGCAATTTATCGTCGACGGATTAGATGAGATTCGAGATCCCAGAGGAATGATTGGGGTTCGATTAGAAATGGAAGGTACGATTATTACATGTTCGAAGACGATGTTACATAATATATTGAAATGCGTTGAAAAAGCTGGTTTAAGTATTATGGATATTTGCTTGCAACCATTAGCAACAGGGGAAGTGGCTTTATCTCAAGACGAGAAAAATTTAGGAGTTGCATTACTTGATATAGGTGGAGGAAGCACAACTATTTCTGTTTTTGAAAATGATGGATTGGTAGCCACTAGTGTAATACCATTAGGTGGATATAATATTACGAAGGACTTATCTATCGGACTCCGCACATCATCAGAAGAAGCGGAGGATATTAAACTCGATCATGGACACGCCTTCTTTAATGATGCTAATGAAGAGGAAACATTTGAAGTGAATATCATTGGTAGTAATCAAAGGCAAATGTATAATCAGCTAGATTTAACAGAAATAATCGAAGCTAGATTAGAAGAAATATTAGTATATAGCGCGCGTGAAATTCAAAAAATGGGATATGATGAAATTCCTGGTGGTTTAGTGCTTACAGGTGGTACGATGAGTATGCCAGGGGCTGCTGATTTAGCACAAGATATTTACCAAAGTAATGTTCGAATCGCAATTCCTGATTATATTGGGGTTCGTGAACCTCAATTTACAGCAGGCATTGGTATCTTGAAATTTGCGTACAAGAATGCGAAAATACAAGGGAAAGAGTTTTCAGATGCAGTAACTGAACAACGAGAGCAAGCACATCAGGTAGATATGGAAAAACCTAAGCCAAAACCAAAACGAACAAAGAAAACAACAAATAAACAAAATGTGAAAGAAAAGAAAGAACCTAAACTAGCAAACTTCTTCAAATATTTCTTTGATTAAGAATATTGGGGTAAATCAAGACGAGGAAAAAGACAGACTATTAATCTAGCAAAATGGGAGGAAATGGTATGTTAGACTTTGATACGAACATGGATCAACTAGCTACGATAAAAGTAATCGGTGTAGGCGGTGGTGGAAGCAACGCTGTTAACCGAATGATAGAGCACGGTGTGCAAGGCGTAGAATTTATTGCAGTGAATACAGATGCACAAGCATTAAATCTTTCTAAAGCAGAAGTTAAAATGCAAATTGGTACAAAATTAACACGAGGATTGGGCGCAGGTGCAAACCCAGAGGTAGGAAGAAAAGCTGCGGAAGAAAGCAAGGAACAAATTGAAGAAATACTTAAAGGTTCTGATATGGTCTTTGTTACAGCTGGTATGGGCGGTGGAACAGGGACAGGAGCTGCTCCTGTTATTGCCCAAGTAGCCAAAGAATTAGGGGCATTAACAGTAGGGGTAGTTACTCGCCCATTTACTTTTGAAGGAAGAAAACGAGCAACTCAAGCGGTTTCAGGTATTGATGGATTAAAAAGCAGTGTAGATACACTAATTGTAATTCCTAATGACCGATTACTAGAAATAATTGATAAAAATACACCTATGCTAGAAGCATTCCGAGAAGCAGATAATGTGTTACGACAAGGTGTACAAGGTATTTCAGATTTAATTGCAACACCTGGATTAATAAACGTCGACTTTGCCGATGTGAAAACTATCATGGCTGATAAAGGTTCGGCACTAATGGGTATCGGTGTAGCTACAGGTGAAAGTCGTGCAGCTGAGGCTGCTAAGAAGGCTATTTCATCTCCGCTACTGGAAACTTCTATTGATGGAGCGCATGGTGTATTAATGAACATAACCGGTGGAACTAATTTAAGCTTATATGAAGTTCAAGAGGCAGCAGACATTGTAACTTCGGCGGCAGATCAAGAAGTGAATGTCATTTTCGGTTCCGTAATCAACGAAGATTTGAAGGATGAAATTGTTGTAACTGTCATCGCGACCGGCTTTGATGAATCACAAATCAAAAATGCACAAAATAAACCTAAATCTGTTTTACAAGCTAGCTCTCCTAAGAGAGAAAAGCAGCAGCCAGAAAAAACACAAGAACCTAGTCCATCATCTTCTTCCAGTTCAAGACCAAAGCAAGAAGAAGATACATTAGATATACCAACATTTTTAAGAAATCGTAATCGAAGAAGATAATTAAATATCCTTTATATCAACAGTGACTGGGACACTGACAAAAACACGAACAATTTATTGTTCGTGTTTTTTAGTGGATGCGTATTTCTTTTCTATGGAAGAGCTCATCTTGCTCCAAGGAAAAAGTTCTTGCTTCCTTGCATAGTACGATTATATCCTAAGTGCGGACATTTGTTCCGTTATTTGTGACAAAATTTCCGTTTTTGAGGGGGTTGTGGACATCTATTCCGCTATTCATCAAAAATAGTGCTAATTTAATCCGAAATGAACCGAATAAAGGATTAAATGTCCGCCAACACCGTCAATGGGCAGTTATTTCGCCAACTAACGTACTAAATGTCCGCTCAGGCTACGTTATACCATAAAGCAGATCATAATGGTTATGTGCATTTTTTACAAAGTAGTGTTGTAATATTTTGAAGTATAGTCAAATAGGTTTGTGCTTTCATATGATCGTTAGAATCCCCCTTACATTACCCTCATTTAAATGTCTCTTCAGTAATTCAACATTTTTATGTGTTTTTTCTGAAAACTAGATGATTTTTGCATACAAACTGTGACAGACTTCTTTCTTTCTTTTCTTTATACTAAATAGACAAGTAAAGCTTATTTCATATTAGCTGGAGAGGAAGGACATGGTGGTTGTTTATGTAGAAATCGTATGGCTGCTCAATTTCATGATAGACTGGATGATTCTATTACTAACTCAATCAATTACAAAACACATAACCAAATGGTATCGATTAATAATAGCCAGTTTTTTTGGTTCATTAATAGTACCAATATCCTTCATTTTTCCAACGTTTCCGATTGATTCATGGATATTAAAAATAGTACATTCACTTATTATAATTTGGATTGCTTTTGGCTTTCAAAATGTTGCTATCTATTTCAAATTACTTTGTTCATTTTATTTTATGACATTTTCAATAGGTGGTGGCTTATTTGCCATTCACTTTTTATTTTCAACTGAAGATTATTTTTCAAGTCCAGGTCTAGCAAATGATGAAATACATGGTTTATTTGTTTTAATTGGATTTCCTATCATCTTTTTCTTTACAAAATACCGAATGGACAAGCACAAAATGCAGCAGTTCCAACAAGAGTTTTACTATCGTGTAACGATTAAGTGGAGAGGTAAACAGGTAGAAACAACTGGATATTTGGATAGTGGAAACCATTTAGTAGATCCGTTTACCCAGACGCCTGTCATTATTGTTGACCAAACCATCCTTGGGCATTGGTTTGATGAAGAAGAAATGATGGAACTGCAAACATCCGCTCAGAATTTGATGGAAGGTGAAATACTCGATTCTACTTCGAACACTTTTCGAATATTACCTTTTCAAGGAGTAAGTGGACAACATGATTTTATGTTGGCTTTTAAACCGGATTTACTTGAAATACATATGAAAGATGTTCCACTGGCAAACAAGAAGGTTTTAATAGGAATTCAATTTGGGAACTTAGTGGCTGACAACAGTTATCATTGTTTATTACACCCTAAACTTTTTCAGCAGACAGGGTGACATTATAAAGGATAAGGAGTGGAAGGAATGCTAATCGTACAACAAAAATATAAAATGATTTTTTACAAAATTCTGAAGAAAATGGGCTTTAAAGTAGACGAAATTTACTACATTGGGGGAAGCGAAGCATTACCACCACCACTATCTAAAGAAGAGGAATATGAATTAATTCATCGACTTCCAGTAGGTGATAAAGCTGCAAGGGCAATGTTAATCGAAAGAAACTTACGCCTTGTTGTTTATATTGCTCGGAAATTTGAAAATACGGGTATTAATATTGAAGATTTAATCAGTATTGGAACAATTGGTTTAATCAAAGCGATTAATACCTTTAATCCCGAAAAGAAAATTAAACTAGCGACATATGCGTCAAGATGTATTGAAAATGAGATATTAATGTATCTTCGGAAAAATAACAAAATAAAAACGGAGGTTTCGTTTGATGAACCGTTAAATGTGGATTGGGATGGCAATGAACTATTACTATCAGATGTGTTAGGTACGGATGAAGATGTGACATTTAAAGATTTGGAACAGAGCATTGATAAAACATTATTACGAAAAGCGTTAGATCAATTAAATGGAAGAGAAAGACAAATTATGGAGTTAAGATTTGGGCTTGTGGATAAGGAAGAAATGACACAAAAAGATGTTGCCGATTTACTTGGTATCTCGCAATCCTACATTTCACGACTGGAGAAAAAGATTATTAAAAGGCTGCAAAAAGAGTTTAATAAAATGGTCTGAAAACACAAATGGTAAATGATGGATGATGCATAAAAACCTCCTGATTGGTGATACTGATTTTTGAGAAGGATCTCCAATTGGGAGGGTATTAAATGACAAGACATAAAGTAGAAATTTGTGGGGTAGATACAGCAACCTTACCAGTATTAAAGAATGATGAAATGCGAATTTTATTTAAGGCTATGCAGAATGGGGATCAATCTGCAAGAGAGAAATTAGTTAATGGCAATTTAAGATTAGTACTTAGTGTTATTCAACGTTTTTCTAATCGCGGGGAGTACGGTGATGATTTATTTCAAGTCGGTTGTATCGGTTTATTAAAATCGATTGATAATTTTGACTTAAGTCAAAATGTAAAATTCTCCACCTATGCTGTCCCAATGATTATCGGTGAGATTAGAAGGTATTTACGCGATAATAATCCGATAAGAGTATCCAGGTCATTACGAGATATTGCTTATAAAGCGCTACATGCAAGAGAGAAATTATTAAACAAAACGTCAAAAGATCCTTCTCCTATGGAAATTGCAGAAGAATTAGATGTACCAGTTACTGATGTAATTTTTGCTCTTGATGCAATTCAAGACCCTGTCTCGTTATTTGAGCCTATTTTTAATGATGGCGGTGACCCTATTTATGTAATGGACCAAGTTAGTGATGATAATGTGAAAGATAATGACTGGATTAATCATTTATCGATAAAAGAAGGTATGCATCGGTTAAATAAACGTGAAAAAATGATACTTAACAAGCGTTTCTTTCAAGGGAAAACACAAATGGAAGTAGCTGAAGAAATTGGTATTTCACAGGCTCAAGTGTCACGATTAGAAAAAGCAGCAATTAAAGAAATGAATAAAGAAATGTTTGAATAATAATAGGAGCAAAACCATAGTGGTTTTGCTCCTATTATGCATTAAAAACAATCTCTACCTTCTTCGCACTTGATACAAACTGCGAAGTAATGAAAATTCTGTTTAGTAGCTTACTTCCATTCTTCTGAAATTAAGTGCTCATTCGCCGCTGCGGAAAAACACTTCCTTTCCGGGGGCACGGCCTCAGCTAACTTGGTGAAGAAAATCACTGCACCAAGTGGATCTTCGGCTCGCGCTGTTCCCCCAGGAGTGTCGCATTTTTCCGCAGCTTAGTGTGAATCTCTTATCAAGTAAGAAGAAATTCACAGAAAATATTCCCAAAAGTTCTCTTCTTTCGAAAATTAGAACAATACGCTTAGCGGAGGCAGAATACGGAGACTCCTATCGGAACTCACGCGAGCCTGAAGACCCCGTGATGCACCTGTGTCTTCTAGTAACGATTCGAAGTAAGCTTCCGCGGTGCAAGGGATCAAGGAAGATATTTCACCGTAGTTCCCTGGCTGAGTCCGTGCCCATGGAAAGCAGTATTCTGTCGGAGCGGATGACATCATTCAGCTCTAATTAGAATGAAAAAAGTAGATCCATATAAGAATTACTTGTAGTTTATGTATATTGTGTACTTTATTATAAAAGAAGCGATGTGGTTTCATCGCTTCTTGGCTCTTTTGTCTGCTCTTTCGCCTCGTTCTTTTGCTTCTAAATCGTCTGCATCGGCGAGTTCATTGGAGAATTCCACATCAATTCCATCCGTTTTTTCCATTTTGGGCGTCTGTGCTAATGGATTTCTCGTAGTATTTTTTTTATGTTCATCTCTACCCAATTTAGTCACTCCTTCACTAACTGAATTATTTTTAGTGTGTGCCAATACCAATAGAACATGAGCGAATTTTATTGTCATAAACACCATATTTTTTAAGTCAAGACATATATTGATATAAAGGAGGGAGCGAAATGATAACATTATCTGCTTTACAAATGAAAGATATTGTGTATATTGAAGATGGAACTAAAATAGGGAGTTTAACGGATATAGAGATAAATGTAGATATGGGTAAAATCACTAATTTAGTAGTAGCAACAAAAACAAAAACATTTGGAGTTTTTGGAGAGTCACGGGAAATTATCATTCCATGGGAATATGTTATGAAAATCGGACATGATGTAATTTTGGTGAAAAAGAACGGACATTACCCAACTCTTCAAGTTCAAGATAACGAGGATTCTTCATCCACTTATCAGCAATAAACGACATGGAACTGTATTGCTACGCTAAAATATGATAAAATAATTTAAAATAGGAGGGGTATGATGACGGAACCCTTTATGCAGCTTGAAGATGAAGGAATATTATGGATTAAACCATGGATGAGAAATAACTCCAACATTGTAGCCGGTTTTACAACACGTGAGGGCGGTATTAGTCATCCCCCATACCAAAGTAATAACCTAGGCTTTCATGTGGGGGATAATCCAAGCGATGTATTACAAAATCGAAAATACGTAGCGGAAACTATCTCATTTCCATTAGAAAAGTGGGTAATGGCAGACCAAGTACATGGTAATCATGTGCAGTTCATTCAATCCAAAGATAGTGGTAATGGAGCGTTCTCCAGAGATGATGCAATACTAGAAACAGATGGTTTAATGACAACGGAGAAACATGTGTTGTGTACTGCATTGTTTGCAGATTGTGTTCCATTATTTTTCGCAGACAGAAAGCAAGGAATCGTTGCTATTTCACATGCTGGTTGGAAAGGGACTGTTTCCAATATTGCCAAAAAAACAATCGATCATTTTAAACAATTATCTTCTGACGCAAAAGATATCGAAGTTGTGATTGGACCAAGTATTTGTGGCTCATGTTATCAAGTAAATGACCATGTTATTCAGCATATTGATGCAAAATATGTTGATTCTTATCAAGGGTCAGATGACCAATACCAGTTAGATTTAAAATATTTAAACTATAGATTATTACTGGATGCTGGTGTTTCAGCTAATCATATACATATTTCAAAGTATTGCACATCACATCATTCATCATTTTTCTCTCACCGAAGAGACCACCACCCTACTGGCAGGATGATGGGTTTTATTGCATTAGTTTAACGGTGATGAAAGGAGCTTTAACATGACAGTAGCAGAAAATCTCACTCAAATACAGAAAAATATCAAATTTGCATGCGACAAAGCTGGACGAGATCCTCAAGATATCACCATTATTGGGGTAACAAAATATGTTACAATAGAAAGAGCTTTAGAAGCTGTTCATTCCGGTGTTCGCCATTTAGGTGAAAATCGGATGGAAGGATTTCTAGAGAAACACGAGAATATGGGTGAACAAGCAATTTGGCATTTTATTGGTACGTTACAATCCCGTAAAGTAAAAGACATTATTGATAAGATAGACTATATTCATTCATTAGACCGAAAATCATTAGCTAAGGAAATTAATAAACGGACAGACAATCCTGTTGATTGTTTTGTTCAAGTGAATGTAAGTGGCGAAGAATCGAAGCATGGACTGCAACCAGAAGAGGTTGAGTCGTTTATTGACACGTTACAAAACTATCCAAAGATTAGAGTAGTCGGATTAATGACGATGGCTCCGCATGTAGCTGATGAGCAGGTATTGCGCAATGTCTTCCGATCCTTACATAAGTTAAAGAATACTATTCAAGAAAGAGGATGGGAACATGCACCATGTCAGTATTTGTCTATGGGAATGAGTAATGATTATCATATTGCAATTGAAGAAGGTGCTACTCATATACGTATTGGTTCCAGTTTAGTGGGACCATATGAAGAATAGGGGTGATGAATGATGAGTATGAAGGGGAAGTTCCGTAATTTCTTCGGAATTGAAGATGAAGAGTATGAGATTATCGAAGAAGAATTAGAACAAGAGAATAAACCACAAACACGAAGTGAAAGAAAAGAAGAGAAAGCCAACGTTGTCAGTTTAAAATCCGTTCAAAAAAGTGCGAAAATGGTTTTATTTGAACCCAGATCATTCAATGAAGTACAAGATATTGCTGATCATGTTGTGAATCGGAGATCCGTTGTCATTAACCTGCAACGAGTGGATACACAACAAGCAAGACAAATAATTGATTTTATGAGTGGAACAGTTTATGCTGTATCTGGTCAAATTAAAAAGCTAGGTTCACAAACTTTTTTATGTACACCAGAAAACATTGAAATATCCGGAAATATTACGGAAATAATGGAAGAAACAGATCCAGAACAAAGGTGGTAATGAATGAAATGGGATTATTACATCAGATTTTATATTATGCGATGACATTTTACACATATGCGATTATTATTTATATCTTAATGTCATGGTTTCCGGGAGCTAGAGAATCATCATTTGGGCAAATGCTCGGTTCAATTGTAGAACCATATTTAGAGCCGTTCAGGAAAATCATTCCTCCTATCGGTGGTATGATCGATATTTCACCAATTGTAGCAATTTTTGTTCTTCAGTTCGCAATGCGAGGATTGAATTATTTATTTATCAACCTCCTTTCTATTGTAGTTGGTCTATAGGTGATGGAGATGGATTTGTATCAGCATTTTAGGCAAGAGGAATACCCTTTTATCGACCAGGTATTGTCTTGGCGTGATGAAGTAAATACGAGATATGAGAGAAAAGTAATTGATTTTCTTCACCCAAGGGAACAAAAGATTTTTGAGATGATTATTGGAAATGATGAAGAATTGCAGTTAGTTTTCTTTGGAGGCTGGGAATCGGCTGAAAGAAAACGAGCGATACTAGCACCTTTTTATGAAGAAATCAAGGAATCAAGTTTTGAAGTAGAGTTATTACAAGCTACTTTTCCACAAAAATTTGTTTCCGTTGAACATCGAGATGTTTTAGGAACTTTTTTATCTGCTGGTATCAAACGAAAAAAGATTGGTGATATTGTTATTCACAATGATACTATTCAGATTCTCGTAGCATCAGATATAACGACCTATCTTATTACAAATGTCACGTCAATCAAGAAGGCAGGAGTCACTTTTGACAGAGTTTCGATGGCCGAAAGACTGCCATCTCAAGATACATGGCAATCGCGAATGGCAACATGTACATCTTTACGCTTAGATGTAATCATCAAAGAAATGTACCAAATTTCCAGACAACAAGCGTTGAATCTGATCAAGAAAGGTCTGGTAAAGGTAAATTTCCAAACCATTGATCAACCTTCCTTTGTGCTTGAAGAAGAAGATCTTATATCGATTAGAGGGAAAGGTAGGTCTCGGATTACTGAATTACAAGGTCGTACCAAAAAAGACAAAATAAGAATTACTTTTGAAAAATTATTATAATTTTTTGTTGAATTTTTTAGTGATTTGTCAATAAAGTATGATAAGATATTGTATAAAGAATGACATCTAATAGGAGGTGGCCGATGTGCCTTTAACACCGCTCGATATTCATAACAAGGAATTTGCTAGAGGTTTTCGGGGTTATGATGAAGATGATGTAAATGAATTTCTTGATCAGGTGATCAAAGATTACGAAGCGGTTATTCGTGAAAAGAAAGATTTAAAAGAAAAAGTGGACCAATTAAATGAGAAGCTTAGCCATTTCTCCAATATTGAAACGACGTTAAACAAATCGATTCTGGTTGCACAGGAGACTGCTGAAGAAGTAAAAGAAAATGCCAAAAAAGAATCTAAATTGATCATAAAAGAAGCAGAAAAAAATGCAGACCGAATTATTAATGAAGCATTGCATAAATCAAGATCTATCGCTTTAGAAGTAGAAGAATTAAAGAAACAAGCGAAAGTATTCCGTACCAGATTGAAAATGTTAGTAGAAGCACAACTTGACTTAGTAGAAAATAATGATTGGGATGGATTATTTGAAATAAACATCGAGAACGAAGAAGAACCGGAAAGAGAAGAGTCCAATCAATATTAATTCTTGACGAAATAAAAAATATTACATATAATTCTTACTACAAACTTTTCATACTTGAAGGAAATACTATGATTGGGAGAGTATATTTGGATTACTAACAAAGCGAGTTAGGGATGGTGTAAGCCTAATTTAGTACCTAAATAGAAAATCACCCATGAGTAGTTACACTGAATAGAGTAAGTGTAAACGAGTCATTCACGTTACGAATTGCTGAGTGGATAGCACGACGACGTGCGTTGTTATCTATAAGGGTGGTACCGCGAGAACTCCTCGTCCCTTTCCGGGATGAGGAGTTCTTTTTTTGGATTAGACCCCTTAAAACAGTGTACAAAATCCATAAACTGCAAGGTAACGTTAAACCGGGATGATCGTGGACATTTGTTCCGTTATTGGTGACAAAAATGGTGTTTTTAGGATACTAGCAGACATCTATTCCGTTATTCATCGAAAATAAAGTTAATTTTCTAAAAAAATAACCAAATAAGGGATTAGATGTCCGCCAACACCGAAAAACGATTGTTATTCCGTCAAATAACGCACTAAATGTCCGCTCAACAAACATTAGCATCAAGACAATATTTTACTAGTTCGCAGTTTTTATCTTTGGCAAATCAGAATAAGGAGGACTTAAATTGGAATATAAACAAACATTGAAAATGCCTCGCACGAAATTTCCGATGCGTGGTAATTTACCTAACAAAGAACCAGAAATGCAAAAAAAGTGGGATGAAGAAAAACTGTATGAAAAAGTACAACAACGAACAGAGGGGAAGCCGTTGTTCGTATTACATGATGGACCTCCATATGCAAATGGAGACATCCATATGGGGCATGCACTAAACAAAGTATTAAAGGATTTTATTGTCAAATATAAATCAATGGCAGGGTTCCACGCACCATATGTGCCTGGCTGGGACACACACGGTCTACCAATCGAGCAAGCACTTGCTAAGAAGAAAGTGAACCGTAAGAAAATGACCATTGCCGAATTTAGACAAAAATGTGCAGAGTATGCATTAAAGCAAATTGATAATCAACGAAACCAATTTAAACAGTTAGGTGTAAGAGGAGACTGGGAAAATCCTTATATCACATTAAACAAGTCCTATGAAGCAGCACAAATTAAGGTGTTTGGAGAGATGGCCAAAAAAGGCTATATTTATAAAGGGTTAAAACCTGTTTACTGGTCTCCATCATCAGAATCTGCTTTAGCAGAAGCTGAAATCGAATATCAAGATAAACGTTCAGCATCTATTTATGTAGCATTTAATGTGAAAGATGGTAAAGGTTTATTAGATGGTGATGAAAAATTTGTGATCTGGACAACAACACCTTGGACACTTCCAGCAAATTTAGCTATTTCAGTACATCCAGAATTAGAATACGCTGTTGTGAAAGTTGCTGACGAAAAATATATTGTCGCACATGATATGTTAAATGAACTAAAAGAAACATTAGAGTGGCAAGAAGCAGAAGTAGTGAAAACTTTCAAGGGTAAAGAAGCAGATAGACTAGTTGCAGAGCACCCTTTCTATGACCGTGAATCATTAATCATTTTAGGTGATCACGTAACAACCGAAAGTGGTACAGGACTTGTTCATACTGCACCAGGACACGGGGAAGATGACTTTATTATCGGTAAGCAATATGGTTTAGATGTATTGTGCCCTGTTGATGAAAAAGGAGTTTTCACAGCGGAAGCACCAGGCTTCGAAGGGTTATTCTATGATGCAGCCAACAAACAAGTAACCGAAAAACTTGAAGAAAACAATGCGCTCTTAAAACTTAACTTTATCACTCACTCCTACCCACATGACTGGCGTACGAAAAAGCCAACGATTTTCCGTGCGACTAATCAATGGTTTGCATCAATCAAAGATTTTCGAGCGGATATTTTAGCGGAAATTAATCGAATTAACTGGTTACCAAAATGGGGCGAAACGCGACTATTTAATATGGTGCGAGATCGTGAAGATTGGTGTATTTCTAGACAACGTACATGGGGTGTACCAATTCCGGTGTTTTACGGTGAAGATAAGACACCAATCATTAATGACGAAACGATCCATCATGTAGCTGAACTTTTTGAAGAACATGGTTCTAATATCTGGTTTGAGTGGGATACGAAAGATTTACTACCGGAAGGGTTCTCTTCTGAACACAGTCCAAATGGGGAATTCACGAAAGAAATGGACATCATGGACGTATGGTTTGACTCCGGTAGCTCTCATGAAGGAGTATTGGAAGGAAGAGAGGATCTACAACGACCTGCAGATGTGTATTTAGAAGGTTCTGACCAATATCGTGGCTGGTTTAACTCATCTATTTCAACAGCTGTTGCAGTAACAGGTAAAGCTCCATATGAAACAGTAATTAGTCACGGTTTCGCATTAGATGGCCAAGGTCGTAAAATGAGTAAATCGGTAGGAAATGTAGTTGTACCTTCTAAAATCATGAAACAATACGGTGCAGATATTCTTCGTTTATGGGTAGCTTCTGTTGATTATCAGGCAGATGTTCGTATTTCTGATGAGATTATTAAACAAACATCAGAAGGATATCGTAAAATTCGCAATACGTTCCGCTTCTTACTTGGTAATTTAGCTGATTTCACACTAGAGGATCGTGTAGAAGAAGCCCAACTGGAAGAAGTCGATCGTTACATGTTATATCGCCTGCAACAAGTGATTGATAAGTCACGCAAAGCCTATGACGAATATGATTTCTCAACAGTATATCAAACGATTCATCATTTCTGTACGATTGATTTAAGCTCATTCTATCTAGATTTTGCAAAGGATATTCTCTATATTGAGGCAGAGGATAATCATAGAAGACGTAGTATTCAAACAGTCTATCACGAAATGATTACTTCCTTAGTGAAATTGTTGACACCGATCTTAACTCATACAATGGAAGAAGTGTGGAGTTATATTCCAGGTGTGGAAGCAGAAAGTCCACAACTAACGGATATGCCAGAAGCAAGAGAAATCAAAGATCAAGAGCAATTAGCTTCAAAATGGTCACAATTTATGGATGTACGTGACGATATTCTAAAAGCTTTAGAAGAAGCACGTGCAGAAAAAGTAATTGGTAAATCATTAGAAGCTTCTGTTACGATCAAAGCTAATGATGATAAGGTAGCAACGTTATTAGCTGAAGTACCATATCTACATCAACTGTTAATTGTTTCTCATGTGGAACTAGTTGATGAACTAACAGATGGTCAAACGTTTGAACATGTAACATTGAAAATTAGTAAACATGATGGGGAAACTTGTGAACGCTGTTGGGTGATTTCAGATACAGTAGGTAAAGATCAAGATCATCCAACGTTATGTACGCGTTGTGCAACGGTAGTAAAGGAAAACTATGCAGAGCTTGTAGAATAGTATCATCAAAGCAACTATCTTCCACATAAAGATAGTTGCTTTTCTATTCCACATAGAAATATCGCAGTTGATACAAACTGCGAAGTAATGAAAATACTATTTGTTCGAAACTAAATGTACAGTCACCTATGAAGTAATTTTGACATGGATCGTGATCATAACCGCCACTCCGGCTGCCCACTTCCCTTTCCGTGGGGTTTGCCCTTCAGCTAACTTTTTCGAGCAAAAACCGCTCGAAAAAGTGGATCTTCAGGCCAAACAGGTCCCACAGGAGTTGAAGTGGGCGGCCTTCGTTAATATTTGCTCCACAACACTAATCCGAAATCAACCAGTCGATTTCTCCACCATATGTAGCAATAGAGCGCGACTATGCTCAGGAGGGATTTACAGCCGATTAAAACAGAAAAGCTTAGTTCCATGAGTTCATTTCTTTCTATAATCAGCGAACAAAAATAGCGGAGGCAGAATACGGAGACTCCTGTGGGAACTCACGCGAGCTGAAGATCTACTTGGTGAAGTGTTTTTCTTTGCCAAGTTAGCTAAAAACCGCCCATGGAAAGCGCAGTATTTTGCCGGAGCGTATGTGAGCACTCATCAAAATGCAGTAAGGGACGAGAGTAAATCCATGCACGTTACGGCGTAGTATATGGATACGGCGAAGGCTGTTAAATTGGTAGACGTGTGTTTGTGGCTTTATGGTATTACAAGTTTTCTTTAATGGGAAGATAATGGTATAATATGATGGGTATTTAAGTAGTTCGTTTAATGAAATGTCGGAGGTATATTATGTGGAGAGTATATGTAGTAGCGTTAGCAGTTGTCATTATTGATCAATTAACAAAATGGCTTGTCGTAACAAATATGGAACTTGGAGAACAAATCACAGTTATTGAATCCTTTTTTTATTTAACATCACACCGAAATTCTGGTGCAGCATGGGGGATATTGCAAGGTCAGATGATCTTTTTTTACATCATTACCGTGATCGTTATTGGCTTTATTATTTTTTATATCCAAAAGTTTGGTAAGGAGAGTAAATGGTTAAGACTTGCTTTAGCTTTTGTTTTAGGCGGTGCAATCGGTAATTTTATTGATCGCCTGTTCCGTAAAGAGGTAGTTGACTTCTTTGACGTTTATATCGGTACATATGATTATCCGATCTTTAATATTGCTGATTCCGCATTGGTAGTAGGAGTTATCGCTATTTTCATCTATACATTTTTAGATGAGAGAAACAAAAAAAGGAGCAACCAGACATGAGCGAGTTTTCTTATGTAGTTAAGACGAATGATCAAGGGACACGGATAGATAAACTAATAGTCGATATTACAGAAGACTATTCCAGATCACAAATTAAAACTTGGTTTGATAAAAACTTAGTGCTTGTAAACGGTAAGACGGTGAAACAAAACTATAAATGCCAGATTGAGGATCAAATAGAGTGGCAAGTACCGGAAGTAGAACCGTTAGATGTAGTGGCAAAAGATATACCGATTGATATCGTATATGAAGATGAAGATATTCTTGTCATTAATAAAAAAAGCGGCATGGTCGTTCATCCCGCAGCTGGGCATCAGGAAGATACTTTAGTCAATGCTTTACTGTACCACTGTGATGATTTATCAGGTATTAATGGTGTGAAGAGACCTGGGATAGTCCATCGAATTGATAAAGACACGAGTGGTTTATTAGTAGTAGCTAAACACGATGTTGCACACGAAAGATTAGCAGAGCAACTGAAAGAGAAAAAAATGAAAAGAGCATATAAAGCAATTGTTCATGGGGATATACCGCATGAATATGGTTCGATTGATGCACCGATAGGACGAAGCGAAAAGAATCGTCAGTTAATGGATGTTACGGAGAAAGGCAAAGATGCTGTGACACATTTTGAAGTGATTGAAAGACTGCATGGAAAATTCACGCTTGTGAAATGTGTGTTAGAAACTGGGAGAACTCATCAGATTCGTGTCCACATGAAATATATTGGTTATCCATTAGTTGGTGATCCAAAATATGGTCAAAGAAAAACAATAGATGTCGATGGTCAAGCACTGCATGCTTATCATCTAAGTTTTGAACACCCCGTGAAGAAAGAACAGATGGATTTCGAAGTACCAGTACCAGAGAAATTTGCAACGGTGTTAGAAAATATCCGAAAAAGTTATTGACTTAGCGGGCAGTTTTTGACATAATATAAACAATATCATAAAGACCTTTTAAAACAGTCCCGTGAGGCTGAAAAGGAAACGGATCAACATACTACAGGTATGCCAAAAAAATCCTTATTCTCCCACGGAGAATAAGGATTTTTTATGCAAGAAGGAAGATAGATAATGACCGCTCTAAAAACGAAGTAATAGGTCTTAACAAGTTATATAAAGTGAGGTTTTTATGATGAATAAAAAAGCAAATGTACTAGATGCACCGGCAATGAGAAGGGCACTGACACGAATTGCCCACGAAATTCTCGAACGAAACAAGGGTGTAGAAGGATTAATGCTAGTAGGAATTAAAACCAGAGGAGTGCCGATTGCCAAACGGCTTCAAGAACGGATTCAGGATATCGAAGGTGTAAAGGTCCCGATTGGAGAATTGGATATTACGCTTTACCGTGATGATTTATCACATGTCGACAACCAGGAACCAAGACTAAATGAAGCCAACCTAAAAGAACAAGTTACAGGTAAAAATGTTATTTTAGTAGATGATGTTTTATACACAGGAAGAACAGTGAGAGCTGCTATGGATGCTATTATGGATCAAGGAAGACCGTCTCAAATGCAGTTAGCTGTCTTAGTTGATCGGGGACATCGTGAACTGCCCATACGTGCAGATTTTATCGGTAAAAACATCCCAACATCCCAAAATGAAATTATTACGGTTGAGTTGGAAGAAATTGATCAACAAGACAGTGTCAGTATTTATGAAAAAAAATAAGACCTTTAAACAAGTACAGAGATGCTTGCAAGGTCGCATTTAAAGGATACGTGTACCTTTTTATACTACACGTCTACCTCTTTGCGACCAGCAAAGAGGTTTTTTTAGCCGAAAAGAAGGGGAGATAGAGAAATGTCAGAGAAAAAAATGGTTTTAGGTGTCAGGGAAGTACCTAAAATATCAGAATGGTTACTGTTTAGTATACAACACTTATTTGCCATGTTTGGAGCTACGATTTTAGTACCATTTCTAACAGATTTATCACCAGCGGTCGCTTTAGTATCCAGTGGTATGGGTACATTAGCGTACCTGCTGATTACAAAAGGTCAGATACCGGCCTATTTAGGTTCCAGCTTTGCTTTTATTGCACCAATTACAAGTGCGATGGCAATAGGTGGACCTGGTGGAGTTATGATTGGAAGTTTCCTTGCAGGTGTTGTTTATGGAATACTTTCGTTACTGATAGGTGCTTTTGGAACGGATTGGATTATAAAAGTATTACCACCGATCGTAGTAGGACCAGTCATTATAGTGATTGGATTAGGCTTAGCGCCAACAGCGATTGATATGGCGATGAATGTAGATGGAGAATATAGCGGTGTTCATTTCAGTGCAGCCATTGTAACGTTGCTGATCACGGTTATTGGCTCCTTATTATTCAGAGGATTTTTCGGTCTTATTCCGATCCTGATTGGGATCATAGGTGGTTATGTTTACTCATTAATTATTACTGCTATCACTAATGTAAAGGTATTAGATGCCAGTGGCGTACAAGCAGCATGGGATAAAATTGTTTCCAGTAACTCATTTGGTGAAGTTGTTCAGTCGGTTTTTTTAGTGCCCGATTTTGTTATCCCATTTGTTACGTTTAATCCAGTCGATGTGTTTAGCTGGAGTATCGTGTTCCTCATGGTACCAGTCGCTGTTGTAACCGTAGCGGAGCATATCGGTGATCAAATGGTGTTATCTAAAGTAGCTGGTAAAAATTTCATAAAGAAACCTGGACTACATCGCTCGATATTAGGTGATGGGGTAGCAACAATCATCGCTTCATTATTAGGAGGCCCGCCAAATACTACGTATGGAGAAAACATTGGCGTATTGGCAATAACGAGAGTATTTAGTGTGTTTGTTATCGGTGGCGCAGCTGTCTTAGCAATTATTTTCGGTTTTATCGGGATTATTACCGAACTGATAGCATCCATTCCTACCCCAGTGATGGGTGGTGTGTCGATTCTGCTATTCGGTATTATTGCCTCAAGTGGATTACGCATGCTGATTGATAACCACATTGACCTTGGCATTAAACGAAATCTAGTCATCTCGTCAGTTATCTTAGTAATCGGCATCGGTGGAGCATATGTAAACATTCCGGTCGGAGATGTAGATGTAACCATCGCAGGCATGGCTCTCTCAGCCTTAATTGGCCTGATCTTAAATCTTATACTACCAGAGAAAGAATCAGGTTATGGCAATGGTAATATGTTTGCAACACCTGAAGATGGAGAATAATAGATCAACTAAAAAAGATAGGGAGGATGTAAAGATGGAGCATTTTGTGACGATGAAGGAAAAAAGCGCAGCAGAAATTCTTCAATTGGTTAAAAGAGCAAATGAAATTAGTCAAAAAGGGGTAAACCCTTTAAAAGGACAAATTTTTGCTGCTAATCTTTTCTTCGAACCAAGTACACGTACCAAAACGAGTTTTGTTGTAGCAGAAAGAAAACTAGGAATAGAACCATTAGAATTTATGGCTGACCATTCTAGTGTAACAAAAGGTGAAAGTATTTATGACACAGCAAAAACGTTTGAAGCGATTGGCGCAAATCTTATCGTAGTACGACACCAAGAAGAAAACATAGCTAATCAATTAGCCGAATCTTTATCTATCCCTGTCATTAACGCAGGAGACGGAACAGGTGAACACCCGACACAATGCCTGCTGGATCTGGTAACTATTTACCAGGAATATCAAAAGTTTAAAGGATTAAAAGTAGTGATTGCTGGTGACATCAAGCATAGTCGTGTTGCTCGATCCAATGCTATTGCTCTTTCTACATTAGGCTGTGAGGTCTATCTAACTGGAAAGGAAGAATGGCATGATGATTCATTAGCCTTTTCATATGTATCGATGGATGAAGCTATCGAAATTGCAGATGTAATGATGCTACTACGGATTCAGCATGAGCGACATCAGCAACGAACCTCCATGCAACAAGAAGGTTATCTTGAGAAATATGGTTTAACTGTGGAAAGAGAAGCAAAGATGAAAAAACACGCAATTATCTTACATCCGGCACCTGTAAACAGAGGTGTGGAAATTGATACAAACTTAGTTGAATGTGAGAGATCAAGAATATTCAAGCAAATGAAAAATGGTGTAGTAGCAAGAATGGCAGTAATGGAGACACTTTTAACCAAAGGGGGCAACTTCAATGAAGAAGATTTTAACAAACGTCAAGCATTTATCGGTTAACGGTCATTTACAACCATGTGAAATTTTAATAGAAGATGGGAAAATCAAAGCTATTGGAACTGACATCGATGTTTCAGAAGTAGAACAAATCGATGGCAAAGGTAACTTGGTTACTGCAGGGTTTGTTGATGTCCATGTTCATTTAAGAGAGCCAGGTGGCGAGGCAAAAGAAACGATTGAAACTGGTACAAAATCAGCTGCACGAGGTGGATATACAACGGTTTGTGCCATGCCGAATACACAACCAACACCTGATTCTGTTGAAGTTCTACAAGCTATTCAGGACCGAATTAAAGAGACAGCAGCAATTCGTGTATTACCATATGCATCAATTACGGAGCGACTTGTAGGGGATAAGTTAACGGATATGAAGGCATTAAAGGAAGCGGGCGCTTTTGCGTATACAGATGATGGTGTAGGTGTTCAATCAGCAGATATGATGTTACAAGCGATGACGCAAGCAGCAGCGGCTGACATGCCTATTGTTGCCCATTGTGAGGAAAATACATTAATTCACAATGGCGTGATGCATCAAGGTCAAGTAAGTCAGCAATTAGGTTTACCTGGAATACCTTCTATTTGTGAGTCTGTACAAATTGCGCGTGATGTTCTTTTAGCAGAAGCAACGGGATGCCATTATCACGTATGCCACGTCAGTACTAAAGAATCTGTCCGTGTAATCCGTGATGCGAAAAAAGCTGGGATTCGTGTAACAGCAGAAGTAACACCACATCATCTATTAATCAATGAAAATGCCATTACCGAAAATGATGCAAATTTTAAAATGAACCCGCCTTTACGTGCCAAAGAAGATCAAGAGGCACTGATTGAAGGCTTACTTGATGGAACGATAGATTTTATTGCGACAGATCATGCTCCACATACTGCAGAGGAGAAAGCGAACGGTATGGAAGAAGCACCATTTGGCATTGTTGGTTTTGAAACAGCATTTTCTCTTCTTCATACCCACTTTGTCCAAGAAGGAATCTTTACATTGAAACAGCTTATTGATTGGCTGACGGTAAAACCAGCAGATACTTTCGGTCTACCATATGGAAGAATGGAGATTGGAGCTAGTGCCGATTTAACGCTACTTAATCTCGAAACAAATGAAAGTATAGATAAAGATACGTTTGTATCGAAAGGGAAAAATACACCATTTGATAAATGGGAAGTAACAGGAAAACCGGTAATGACGATTTATCAAGGTGAGATCGCTTATGAGGAGGCAACAGAATGAAAAGACAGCTTATTTTAGAAGACGGTACCGTTTTTAATGGTGAAGCATTTGGTTCATTAGAAGAAAGTATTGGTGAAGTGGTATTTAATACTGGAATGACAGGTTATCAGGAAACATTGTCTGATCCATCCTATTGTGGTCAAATCGTTACGATGACATATCCGCTCATTGGAAATTACGGTATAAATCGAGACGATTTTGAAACGATTACGCCATCTATTTTTGGTTTTGTAGTAAAAGAATTCGCCGAAATACCTTCTAACTTTCGAAGTGACGAAAACCTTGATGAATACTTGAAAGCCAATCAAATACCAGGTATTGCTGGAATTGATACAAGAAAACTTACTAAAATTTTACGACAACACGGGACAATGCGCGGTATTTTAACAGAAGCCGGTGCTGAGGATCCAGAGGCATTAGTTAAATTAAAACAAGCAAAATTACTCACTAATCAAGTTGCACAAGTTTCTACAGTAAAGCCATACGTTTCACCTGGTAGAGGGTACCGGATTGTATTAGTAGACTTTGGAATGAAGCATGGTATTTTACGAGAATTAACGAAACGTAATTGTCATGTCACCGTAGTACCTTACAACTACAGTGCAGAAAATATCTTGCGCTTAAAACCAGATGGTATCATGTTAACCAATGGTCCTGGCAATCCTAAAAATGTTCCAGAAGCGATCGAAATGATCAAGGATGTTATGCCGACTGTACCGACCTTTGGTATTTGCTTAGGACACCAATTATTAGCATTAGCGTGTGGGGCTGATACGGAAAAATTAAAGTTTGGTCACCGTGGATCCAATCATCCTATTTATGATTTTGAGACAAAACGTACTTACCTAACTTCACAAAATCACGGATATGCAGTAACAGAAGAATCTATTGCACAAACCGAACTAGAGCTTACTCAAATTGCTTTAAACGATAAAACAGTTGAAGGGGTAAAACATTCCAATTACCCGGCGTTCTCGGTACAATATCACCCTGAAAGTTCACCAGGACCTGATGATACAAACTATTTATTTGATCGTTTTATCAATAATATTCAAAGCTATCAAGCAGCACAGAAGGAGGAAGTCTAATGCCAAAAAGAACAGATATTCAAAAAATATTAGTAATCGGATCAGGTCCAATTGTCATTGGACAAGCAGCAGAATTTGACTATTCTGGAACACAAGCATGTCAATCATTGAAAGAAGAAGGTTACACAGTAATTTTAGCTAACTCCAATCCTGCAACCATTATGACTGATCACACGATTGCAGACACGGTATATATGGAGCCACTAACGGTAGAATTTCTATCAAAAATCATTCGTAAAGAACGTCCTGATGCTGTGTTGCCAACTCTCGGCGGGCAGACTGGATTGAATCTAGCTGTTGCTTTAGATGAATCAGGGATTTTAGAAGAGTATGGAGCGGAGTTACTTGGATCCAAGTTAGATGCGATCCAGCAAGCAGAGGATCGTGAGAAATTCAGAGCGTTAATGAATGAAATTAATGAACCTGTACCAGAAAGTCAAATTGTTAATACAGTAGAACAAGCATTAGACTTTGCAGGTGAAATTGGTTATCCACTAATTGTTAGACCAGCATACACACTCGGTGGTACTGGTGGCGGTATGTGTTACAACGAAACCGACTTAACAGAAATAACAAGAAACGGTTTAGCTTTATCACCAGTTAATCAATGTTTAATAGAAAGAAATATTGCAGGTTTTAAAGAAATTGAATATGAAGTTATGCGTGATAAAAATGATCAAGCGATTGTTGTATGTAACATGGAAAACATTGACCCAGTTGGGATTCATACTGGTGATTCGATTGTAGTAGCACCATCCCAAACATTAAGTGACCGTGAATATCAAATGTTGCGTTCAGCATCTTTAAAAATTATTCGCGCATTAGAAATTGAAGGAGGCTGTAACGTCCAATTAGCGTTAGATCCATACAGCTTTCAATACTATATAATTGAGGTAAATCCTAGGGTAAGCCGTTCGTCAGCCTTAGCATCTAAAGCAACAGGTTATCCAATTGCGAAGATTGCCGCTAAGATTGCAATCGGTATGACATTGGATGAAATTATGAATCCAATTACGGGAACTACTTACGCGATGTATGAGCCAGCTTTAGATTATGTCGTAACGAAATTTCCACGCTTCCCATTCGATAAATTTGTATTAGGTAACCGTAAACTAGGTACACAAATGAAAGCGACAGGGGAAGTTATGGCAATTGGTCGTAATTTCGAAGAATCTCTATTAAAAGGAATACGATCTCTAGATATCAGTGGTGAAGATTTCTACCTAGCAGTATTAGAAGATGAATCATTAGATGTTTTAAAAGAACGCCTTGTAGATGCGGATGATGAGAGGTTCTATGTATTAGCTGAAGTGATGCGCCAAGGAATGACTGTTGAGGAAATTTTTCGGTTAACGAAGATCGATCGTTTCTTCTTAGAGAAGTTGAAGAAAATTATTGATTTAGAAGTGAAATTAGTTGAACTACCGCAAAATCTCGATTTATTAAAAGAAGCAAAACAATTAGGTATGTCTGATACTCAAATTGCTCGTTTATGGAATGTTGATGTGGATGAAGTGTATCAACTCAGAAAAAATGAGAATATTATACCTGTTTATAAGATGGTAGATACTTGTGCAGCAGAGTTCGAATCGGAAACGCCTTATTTTTACAGTGCATATGAAGAGGAAAATGAATCAGTAGTAACCGACCGTAATAAAGTACTAGTTATCGGTTCAGGTCCGATCCGAATCGGTCAAGGGATTGAATTCGATTATGCAACAGTTCACTCTGTATTAGCATTAAAAGAAGCAGGCTATGAAGCAATCATTATGAATAGTAACCCAGAGACAGTATCAACTGACTTTAGTGTTTCTGACAAGTTATACTTTGAACCATTAACATTAGAGGATGTTATGCATGTAATTGATCTGGAAAAACCAGAAGGAGTTATTGTTCAATTCGGTGGTCAAACCGCTATTAACCTAGCAGAAGGGTTAGAGCGTCGAGGGGTAAGAATTTTAGGTACACCACTTACAGCAATAGATACTGCCGAAGATCGTGATAAATTTGAACAACTTTTACAAGAATTAGACATTCCACAACCACAAGGTAAAAGTGTGCGTCAGTTAGATCAAGCAAAGGAAGCAGCCTCTTCGATCGGTTATCCAGTTTTAGTACGTCCATCGTATGTGATCGGTGGAAGTCAGATGGAAATTGTCTACAGTGAAGATGAGTTGGAGAGCTATTTAGCGAAAACAAACCATATTAAGCACAAGCACCCAGTATTAATCGACAAATATTTAACGGGAATTGAAGTAGAAGTAGATGCGATCAGTGATGGAGAAACAACAATTATTCCAGGAGTAATGGAACACATTGAACGTGCCGGTGTACATTCAGGTGACTCGATTGCCGTTTACCCTGCACAGCGATTATCAGAGGATATTAAACAAGAATGTGTAGACACTACGATAAAAATTGCGGAAAAATTAGGTGTCAAAGGGCTTATTAATATTCAATTTGTCGTGCACCACAATGAAGTATATGTATTAGAAGTGAACCCTAGAGCAAGCCGTACGATTCCATTTTTAAGTAAGATTACAGGTGTAACAATGGCTAATATTGCTACACGTTGTATTATAGGCGAATCATTGGCCAACATGGGCTATCAAAAAGGGTTGCTACCAGAACCAGAAACAGTATCTGTTAAAGTACCAGTATTCTCTTTCGAAAAATTACGCAGTGTTGATACGATGCTTGGACCTGAAATGAAGTCAACAGGGGAAGCAATCGGACGTGACAGAACATTAGAAAAAGCATTGTATAAAGGTTTAACAGCTTCAGGGTTAAAAATCCCGATGGAAGGTGCCATCCTAATTACGATAGCTGATAAAGATAAGTCAGAAGCATCGGAAATAGCGAAACGATTCTTTGAATTAGGTTTTCATCTCTATGCAACCGAGGGTACAGCAAATACGATCAGAGAATTAAATATTCCTGTAACAGAGGTTGGAAAAGTAGGAGCAGAAGGTAAAAACGTAATCTCCATCATTGAACAAGGAGAAGTTCAAGTTGTGATTAATACTCTTACTTCTGGCAAGAAACCTCGTTCTGATGGTTTTAGAATTCGTCGTGAATCAGTAGAACATGGTATCCCATGTTTAACTAGCTTAGATACAGCGGAAGCAATCGTGAATGTAATTGATTCGACAACATTTACTGCGAAGCCAGCAGTAGAAGGGAAGGCGATTGTACTGTGATAACGAAACAATTGCTGACAATAAAAAGTCATATGCAAATTGCTGAGGACACCTTTGAAGTGGTATTACACTCTCCATTGGCAAAAGAATTAAAGCCAGGGCAATTTGTGCATATTGCCTTAGCGAATCATATGCTACGCAGACCTGTTTCTGTCGCAGGGGTTGACACCGAATCGGAAACTTTTACGATCATCTTTAAAATATTTGGGGCAGGAACGCGTGAGCTAAGTAAATTTCAAGCAGGAGATTCACTTGATGTTATTTTGCCATGTGGATCCTATTATCCTGTGGATCAATTAGAGATAGACCATGCCTTAATAGTAGGTGGGGGGATTGGTGTTCCTCCGCTCTACTATCTAGCTAAAACGCTCAAGGAAAAAGGGATAAAGGTTACGAGTGTTCTTGGTTTCCAATCGAAAGAGCAAATCTTTTATGAAGAAAAATTTCAAGCATTAGGTAATACGTATATTGCGACAAATGATGGCAGTTATGGAAAAAAAGGCTTTGTTACAGACATTATCAATGAATTAAACCCTGCGTTTGATTACTTTTTCTCTTGCGGACCAACCCCGATGTTGAAGGCAGTTTCCGGTCAATTAGATGGACATAAAGGCTATATCTCATTAGAAGAAAGAATGGGTTGTGGAGTTGGGACATGTTATGCATGTGTTGTTCCTTTAAAAGAAGACCCTAAGAAATCGAAAAAAATATGTAAGGATGGACCAGTATTTTCAGCAAATGAGGTGATCTTAACATGAATTTAACGACAAGATTACCTGGGTTAACGTTAAAAAATCCTGTCATGCCTGCTTCCGGTTGTTTCGGGTTTGGCAAGGAATACAGTCAGTTTTATGATTTAAGTGAATTAGGAGCGATTATCGTTAAAGCTGCAACAGGTGAAGCAAGATACGGAAATCCGACACCACGAGTAGCAGAAACATCTAGTGGTATGCTAAATGCAATCGGACTACAAAATCCTGGTGTTGAAAAAATTATCGAAGAAGAGTTACCTTTTTTACGATCATATGACACGCCAGTTATTGCAAATGTTGCAGGTAGTACGGTAGAGGAATATGTCAAAGTTACCGAAACATTGAATCGTTCAGAAGATATTGCTGCTATTGAACTGAATATATCGTGCCCTAACGTCAAAGAGGGCGGTGTCCAATTTGGAACGGATCCGTCACTAGCGAAAGAAGTAACTTATCAGGTAAAAGAAGCAAGTGACTACCCGGTTTATGTCAAATTATCTCCGAATGTATCAAATATTGTAGAAATGGCAAAAGCAGTAGCAGATGCTGGAGCTGATGGTTTATCGATGATTAATACGCTAACAGGAATGCAAATTAATTTAAAACAACGCAAACCGATTATTGCCAATAAAACTGGTGGGTTATCAGGTCCAGCAATAAAACCGATTGCGATTCGGATGATCTATGAAGTTCGTCAAGCTCTCGATATTCCGATTATTGGAATGGGAGGAATTATCACAGCAGAAGATGCTTTAGAATTTCTTTTAGCAGGTGCTAATGCTGTAGCAGTGGGAACGGCTAATTTTCAAAACCCGCTTGCATGCCCTGAGATAATTAATGATTTACCAAGTGTGTTAAAGCAGTATGGATTTGATTCAGTGGAAGACGTAATAGGAAAGGGGCATGTGTAATGAAGCAACCATTTTTCCTCGCCTTAGATTTTCGTACAGCAGATGATGTGAAAGCATTTATCGAGAAGCATGACTTATATGGAGTACCTGTAAAAGTAGGGATGGAATTATTTTATCGTGAAGGTAGGGAAATGATTGATTGGCTAAAAGAACATAAACATCCGATTTTCTTAGACTTGAAACTTCATGATATTCCGACAACGGTGGAAAAAGCCATGTTTAATTTAGCTACCTTAGGGGTTGATATTGTCAACGTCCATGCTTCGGGAGGCTCTGATATGATCAAAGCAGCCAAAAGAGGGCTTGAAGCTGGAGCGGATGGTAAAGTTCCTAAACTAATTGCGGTAACTGTTCTGACATCACTGGATCAGTCAACATTAAAAGAGGAATTATATATCAATCAATCAGTAGACGATGCCGTTAAACGACTAGCATTATTAACGAAAAACAGTGGTGCAGATGGTGTTGTATGTTCGGCACATGAAGTACCAATTATTAAACAAGCCTGTGGTGATGCCTTCTTAACCGTAACACCAGGAATTAGATTGACTGAGTCTAATCAGAATGATCAAAAACGAGTAGCAACCCCTCAACTTGCGAAGCAAAATGGAGCGGATTATTTAGTTATAGGAAGAAGTATTACACAGGCAGAAAATCCAAAAGCTAATTATAGCCGAGTAGTAGAGGAGTGGGCAAATGCTTAAATCTAAAGAAATTGCCAATGCGCTATATGAGATAGATGCCATTCAAATTCGTCCAGATCGATCATTCGTATGGACATCTGGCATTCATTCTCCCATCTATTGTGATAATCGATTAACGATGTCTTATCCAGATGTACGAAAACAAATCGTAAAACAATTCGCGGAAATAATTGATCAGTTAACAGAAAAGCCAGATGTGATTGCAGGCTGTGCCACAGCAGGTATACCTCATGCTGCATGGCTAGCGGATTATTTAAATCTTCCAATGGTTTATGTACGATCAAAGCCAAAAGGACATGGCAAGCAAAATCAGATAGAAGGTAAGGTAGAACAAGGAGATAAAGTCATCGTAATTGAGGACCTTATATCTACGGGAGGATCATCTATCGAAAGTGCACTTGTATTACGAGAAGCAGGTGCTGAAGTTTTAAGTGTGTTAGCAATCTTTAGTTATGGTTTGAAAAAGGCGGATCAACAATTTAAAGAAGCTAATATACCTTTTACAACGATTACTAATTTTGATATTTTAGCTAAAGCATTAGTTGAAAATAATGAAATTACAGATGTAGAAAAAACAGACTTATTACAATGGCGGGATGAACTAGGAAATAATTAATATTAATATTTCCTGGGAAACCGCAGGAAATGTATTTATTCGATGTTGTTCGACGAGATCATGTGGAAAAATGCTATATAATGAAACGTTAGTTTATATACGTTTTTCATCTTAGTAGATTTAATAGTAAATCGCCTATTTCCATTAATACTAATGGGAGTAGGCGATTTTTTGTATGGAAAGCGGTTTTAGTCATAGTGGGAAAGTCAAACAGGACTTTTGAAGATTAGTGTAAAAATTTTGATAAATAAGCCTGTATTGACATGCAGTATTTTTTTGTTTCGTGATCGGTTCAGATTGTAGAATAACTCCTACCTCAGTACCTCGTATTGAACAGTCTTCTCACATGTCATGTGATGCACCATGTTTTTGTCGGGAATGGTTTTTATTTTTTACTTTATGCGATCCTGCTAAAGGTTCACCGTAGGGCTGTTGTACGCTTTTGGGTAAATCGGGTTGTTCTTGCTGTTTCGGTCCTTTGCGGTTTTTGGTCATATTTATTCATCCTCCATGATTATTTATGTTGTTTGCGCATACTTAATAAAGGTGTTTTCATCTTCGATTAAGCCACATATACCGCATTGTATTCTCCTGGTAGGGCCGTTGTAGGCGACATGAAAAGCTTCTAACGGTTCCTGCTCGTAATTATTGATCACTTCGCCAGTAGCTGCGTTTAATTTCACTGGTTTAGCAACTTGTTCAATTACATTAAAACGTGAACGGTTTGTTTTACATTTAGGACACCGGTAAGGCTGATTCAAGTAAAACACCTCCATGTGACTCTGTTATTTGTATGAGTATTGTTACAAAGATTGAACGATACTTACTTTTTATTTTCTCTGATTCCGGCTAAATTATACGAAGGCTTTAATCTTTTTGACAAAAGGTATAAGGTTTGACCGACAATATTCAAAGCGCATTGGAACAGATTAGCATTTAAATGGTTACTTCTTTAACTAAACAAGCAAAAACCCGCTCAGTCCTTATGACTTTTCTCTAGCATCCATTATGAAATACTTGAACAGCTTGACCACCGCTTCGGCTGCCCACTTCCCTTTCCGTGGAGTTTGTCCTTCAGCTAACTTTTTCGAGCAAAAAACGCTCGAAAAAGTGGATCTTCAGGTCAAACAATTCCCACAGGAGTGGAAATGGGCGGCCTACGCTTTGTCCATGTGCTACAACATTTGTCAGACCAGGTAATTGGGTTATTATCCCTGTGAAAGTGTAAGGTATGGCATAGGAAATACTAATAGGGGTTATAAAACCATATGCTTTTTCTGTTATTCGTTGTAGAAAAAAGGATAGCGAAGGCCGACCGTTTCGACTCCTTTAGCGTTAGCATGATCTGAACATCCACTTTTGCAGGAGTACTCCTGCAAAAGTTAGCTAAAAGAGCAGGCCCCTTGGAAAGTGAAACGGTCAGCCATAGCGGTTGACTGGCACTAGCTGGCTTTCAAAATGGCAACCCCATCTGTATAGCTATTCTTGCTTCTTAAAATATATGTTTTAAATCACCTTTTCCTATACATACTTGCTTACAAAAGTTGTGATATCAATGGTTATATGCTTTCTTTCCATATTAGAAAGCACCTGAGCCACCACCGCCGCCACCGACTCCTGTTCCACCGCCAGAAACACTTCCACTATTACTAGTAGTAGCGGACACCGTCGAATCAGCATTGTCAAATTGGTTAGTCACCGCACTTGCAATAAGCATCAACATCACTAAGTCATTTGTTTGCAAATTATTATCAGCTGTAGAGGTTGGGGACAAGTTATGACTAAGTTGTTCGAATTTCTTCTGCATCGACTTATTACCTGTACCGATTGCATAAATATATGTTTGCATTTGTTCATCACTCATCGAGTCATTCCAATCGTTTTCACTGATATTCTCGTAACTGGAGCTGAGTTGTTTGCATTGTTGTCTGATCCTAACCCCTTGAATAGTTTTGGGTTGGTAGAATATAGCGAATAGCAATAAGGAGAAACTTAGAAAGATAGAGAAAATCATCCACATAAAAAGAGAATGTACACCTAGTATGATAATAAAGGGAATTATTAAAAGACTGACAATACCTGCTGTCCAACGAACTCCTTTTTTCTTTTCAAACAGGTGGTTCTGTTTTACCTCTGCTTTTACAGCTTCCCTCCATTTGCCAAAGTCACTATGATATGTCGAATGATTATCTTTATTCTTTGTATAGGCTTCAAGATCTGATAAGGAGAATGTGCCATTTTTACCTATTTTATGGAATAACCATTCGATTAATATGTTCTCATGATGAAAGTCTGTGTTCGAACTTACGACAACAAATTTACTTTCACCCTCTCGTTTAACATACCCTTTTCTAACCAGATCCAATAATGCTGCCGAAACCAATTCACTACTCACATACATATTTCTCATATAAAGGATAGTAGCAGGTAAACTCATCTCTTGATTTGGTAAGTATAATGATTGGATCGAGCTACGTTCTACTTCCCTTAATCTGCTGTTCTTTTTTCTCCATCCCACCATAACTAGTGCTATTAAATATGTAAATAACCCACTAACAATATAAGGGGAGATATGGCTTAATAGATATTGTCTATTCTCATAAGCCACTTGTTTTGTCTTTAATTCAGCCTTATCTGCTAGAATATCTTCACGAATTGTCTTGTTTTCTTTAAGATTCGCGGCGGGGAAAAGAGAAGCATCATAAGCTACACGGA
This sequence comes from Gracilibacillus suaedae, assembly GCF_017599345.1. Lineage (GTDB taxonomy): Bacteria > Bacillota > Bacilli > Bacillales > Amphibacillaceae > Gracilibacillus > Gracilibacillus suaedae. The sequence goes on along the minus strand of NZ_JAGFVL010000035.1, from coordinate 57,850 downwards.
TGTCTCCATTTGTCCCACTTTCAACTTCACCCATGGCAAAATGCACAATGCCATCTGAAGCTATACTCGAAGTCTCATAAGCTTCATCATACCCCAATGTCAGCACATCTCCAGTTGCCTGAGGTGGGTGGATAAAAATATCCATATTTTGATACGTGGATTCGTTACTGGTGTCAAAGAAAGGCCAGTAAAATTGCCCCAAGTCTGTGTATACTTCCACTCCATTGGTAATGGTGTATGAGAGGTCAATTTGGATCTTCTGATCTGAACCATTTCGGTAAATTTTATAAAGATTCTCGTCTTGTTCAACATCTAAAGATTTGTTATTTTCAAATGCTTGAAAGTCATTTATTTCTGTCTGTTCTTTCGGTATCAGTGTACGGGTGATTCCATCAAAGTCACTATCAAATTGATAGGTGTGTTGCTCTTTAACTTGCACATCACCATCTTCCTGTAAATATGCATTAATTTCTGTGTTCGTAATGGAAAAATCAACTGCAAAGACTTGTTGAGGTAGTAAGAAAATTGAAAAAACAAAGGCAAGCAGTATTAGGTTCTTCTTCATATTGTTTTCAAGCTCCTCTCTAATTTAGATACGACCTGGATGTATAAAAGGTTTCATTCATTGTGATAAGATTATCTCAGCGACTAATATCTTATATTAACCTCGTGTTGCAAATGTTGTATGGAGCTTATTAAAAGTAAGATTGTGTAACCCGCCGAAGCTATCTCATTAGCTAGATAGATAAGTACTATTATGGAACAACTATGGTTAACTAAGGGATTAGCGATTATCCAAGTATACTTATATAATGCGTAGTAATTGAACGATAACTGATAATTCGTTGATATGGTATAATAGCTTTACTTTATCAGTTCGCTTGCAAAAAATACAAATACCCAACCCATAATGGATATGACGTAAGTACAAAGAGAGGAAGTGTTTTTGTGGATGAATTTTTACACGACCAACCAATTAAGCCAAGAACCAATGATGAAAAACAAAAAGTCATTAACCGCTTAAAGCGTATAGAAGGTCAGGTTCGAGGAATACAAAAAATGGTGGAAGATGATCGATATTGTGTAGATGTATTAGTTCAAATAAGTGCCATTCAATCAGCACTTAAAAATGTAGGGTTTTCAGTCACAGAACGACATATCAAACATTGTGTCAGTGAAGCGATCAAGCAAGGTGAGGGTCAAGAAACCATTGAGGAATTATTGAATGTCATGAAGCAGTTTTCCAATTAACAATTACTTTAGACATAGAGTAAAATCCCTTTATTTTATGGTAATGTGAACAGGGGATAAGCTAGGACATAACATATTGCTCAAATAAATATGTTATATTACGGCGCGATACGTCTGTATGTTTAGGGATAAGGACGCTACGTTTCGCTAATGATCAGTGGGGATCAAAAATTCCACAGATCATAGGCTAACTTTATCGTTCCGAACCCAAATAGATTATCTTTCGCCATTATTTATTTTCGTTTAATTTTCTCCTTGAAGGAGGGCATAAGACGAAAGGTTTATCATTAAGAGATATCGATGAAGCTTTTGCAAAAGAAACAGTAACTTGGAAGTATGATGCTCCATATGATCTCTATAATGTTGATGAAGACTTCATAAAAGAGTTGCTGGAGAATGAATATTATGCTGTGGTTGATAAAAACAATGGTTTAGTTGGATTCTTTTGTATTGGCAAGCCTGCACAAGTCCCAGCTGGATTCAAAGTCGGAGCGTACCAAGAAGGATTCGTAGATATTGGAATTGGTATGAAACCTGAATTGACAGGTAGAGGAAATGGCTCCTCTTTTTCTCATTTGTTCTTCATCGTATTGAAAACAATAATATTACATCACTTCGTCTGTCTGTAGCCAAATTCAATCAAAGAGCTATTCATTTGCACGAAAAATTTGGCTTTGTTAAGGATATTGCTTTTACCAATAAATCCACTGAATTTATGATAATGATTAAAGCGCTTAACTAAAGAAAGAGGTAAAAAGGGGGTAGAAATCTATGAGTTTAGCACTTGTTATATCTGGTATAGTGGCAATCATTATTAGTATAGTACTAGGATTGATGAATGGAACTTTCTTTGGTTTATTGTTTAGTTTAATTGGTGGGGTATTATCAGCAATGATATTTTTTGCATTAAGTCATATTATGGACAAACAAGAAAATATATTATTTCAATTACAACAGCAAAATAAATTCATGAATCAACTTTACAAAACAAATGAGAAATGTCCAAATTGTAATAATGAATTTGATCACACACTTAAATCATGTCCGAATTGTGGTTATAGAAAATAAACAATAAGGCAGGCGATGATTTTAATCTTTTGGATATATGTAAAGGGAATGACTAAAAAGACCAGATTATGTTTATATGGTAGGAGCAGAATTGCACTAACTGGTAGTGAATTTTTGTTATATTTAGACATTGTATTGACAAATGACTATAGGAAGAAAGGTTGGTTTAAAAATATGGAATTTAAGAACTTCACAGCAGCTCAAGTAAGAATAGCTAGGCCTACTGACAAATTTGAAGAAATCATTGATTTTTATCAAAATGGCTTAGGTCTTAAGCAAATTCAACAATTTAAAGGACATAGGGGATATGAAGGAGTTATATTTGGATTGCCAGATGTTCATTATCATTTAGAATTCATCCGCCATATTGATGGAAGCCCTTGTCCTGCTCCTACAAAAGATAACCTTTTAGTATTTTATATAACCGATAAAAATGAAATCAATATAGTATCGGAACGGTTAAAGCAAATGGGTTATCCAGAAGTTGAACCAGAGAATGGCTACTGGAAAGAACAGGGGATTACCGTAGAAGATCCTGACGGTTGGCGAATAGTGTTAATGAATAGGTCTTATCTTAAATAGATAATAGATGCTATTCTTTAGCATGAATTGCACTAACAGGGAGAATGTTTAATAAAAATATTGAAAATTTAGCTACCAAATGTTAACATAAATGAAATTATACATTCAAATACAACATACGATGACGAGAAGAGTAAACAAAATGAATTTATATCAGAGAGCTCCAGCTGGTGAAAAGGAGTATGAATTATTTTGTTGAAACAAACCTCAGAGTATCACGTTGGATTTATAAAATGATGGCGTGACAGGGGCTCCTGTTATAGGGCTAAAGTATAAGCAAAATTATATTTTGTCGTACTTGAAGAGGTTAATATGGTGACATATTAATAAACTGGGGTGGCACCGCGTAAATCTCGCCCCCAAGACTAAGGTCTTGGGGGTGGGATTTTTTTTGCAATTTTAATGAATTTGACAATGCTTCAAGTATATAATGGGGGCGTATGAATGAAGAATATTATTATGTCTTGGAAATACCCGTCCATCTTATTACTGGGTATTGGTGTTTCAAATGTAGGGGAATGGATTTACTTTATAGCACTAAACTTAATCGTCTTAGATATGACTGGATCGCCTCTTGCTGTATCAGGACTGTATATTATTAAACCTTTAGCTACTTTATTTACAAATTTTTGGGCTGGAAGTCTTATAGATCGTATAAACCAGCGAAATATAATGATATTTCTTGATTTGATACGATCTATATTTATAGCTTTGTTGCCTATGATGTCATCCGTTCTTCTAATATACCTAGTTATTTTTATTATAAACATGGCGAGTTCAATGTTTGAACCAACATCTATGACGTATATCACAAAACTGATACCTGCCAAAGATAGAAAAAGGTTCAATTCACTTCATAGTTTAGTTACTTCGGGGGCATTTTTAATTGGCCCAGCTATTGCAGGTTTATTGTTTTTGATTAGCAATCCTACAATTGCAATTTATATAAATGCAATAGCTTTATTCTTTTCTGGATTGCTCACCTGTTTGATGCCGAACTTAGAAAAGAAGAGTATTCCTTCCTCAGGAGGCCACAATATCTCAATTCAGCAATTTATAAAAGATTGGACCGTAGTACTGAAATTCAGCCGTGAAAAGAAATATATAATGGTGGTTTACGTTTTGTTTAGTTTTGTAATGATTGTATTGGCTGGTTCAATTGATTCACTGGAAGCAGCCTTTGCTAAAGAAGTTTTATCTTTATCGGATAGCGAATATGGGCTACTTGTATCCATTGCAGGTGCAGGAATCGTGGCAGGAGCAGTTATAAATTCATTTTTAGTAAAATGGATAACAAATTCTATCTTAATTGGATTAGGTACGGTTTTAGTCTCATTTGGTTATATTATATATGCTTTTTCCAATACATTCCTTATTGCCGGAATAGGATTTTTTATTCTTGCCTTTTTTATTTCCTATGCTAATACAGGATTTCTAACATTTTACCAATCAAATATTCCTACGGACGTGATGGGGAGAGTTGGTAGTTTCTATAGCTTAGTGGAAGCAATGTTAATAATAGTGACAACAAGTATCATGGGAGCTGCTGCTCAAGTTATTTCAATTCAAATAACAGTAATTCTAGGATCATTAGTAATGATGTTGCTATCACTAATCTTATTGACAGTAAGTTTATCCCCATCAAAGAGCGGACGATATCAAGTTAGTTAATTAGGGATGAAAAAAACATTTAGATACAGATAATATCCACCAAATTACTTGTTAAATTTGGTCAATTTGTATTCTTGTAACTAATTGATCCGTTGAAATCGTAATAAATTTTTAAGAAATAGGCAAAATAGGAAATAAAGGAGGCGATATAATGGCTGAACAAATTGTAGCTGTTCAAAAAAATCAAGATGGAGATATTGTGAAAATGAAATTATCTTCTGGACAAGTCGTCGATTATAAACAAGCACAACAAATGGCAGATAACGGTGAGATTGAACATGTCAATACATTTAAAGGACGGGATGGCGATAAGCATTTGCGTAGTGATGCAGATGGTGATCCAAGCAATAACTTAGATAATTTGCCACAGTTTTAACATATATATTATCCTTGAGATAAGTAAGTACAACTGGGCGAAACAGTGGAAGAGACTTCTTCAAGATAATTAAATAGAATTTAATTAAGAGAGCATCAATTCTTTGAGAGGCATTCTTAGTGAGAATGCTTTTCTTTTTTTATAATTATTGAATTGTATGAGATAAAAGCTATCTCTTATGGCATCTCTTCTAACCAGATCCAATAATGTTGCTGATATCAATTCACTAGGCAGACATATTTCACATGTAAAGCATTGTAGATAAGCAGCAAATAATTTAATTCTTCTAAAAAAAATAGAATCACCTATTGCTATCTGATTCATATTACTGTACACTAATAACGATATTTTCAAACGAAAATGATTCTCATTATCACAACAGGAGGGAAATACAAATGAAAAAAGGAGTAATTATTTCTTTTATATGTTTATTTTTTATGTTTTTGACTGCCTGTGGCCAGTCAGATAGTGCTAACCAGGAGGAAAATTCTGATAAAGCAGAATCAAAAACGAGTTTGATAGAAATTGATCATGCCTTAGGAACAAGCACAATTGATGGAGAACCGGAGCGGGTAGTTACGCTTTATCAAGGGGCAACAGATGCAGCGGTTGCTTTAGGAATTAAACCAGTCGGTGTGGTAGAATCGTGGCGTCAGGCTCCGATGTATGATTATCTAAAAGATGATTTAGGAGAAGTTACATATGTTGGTCAAGAAACACAACCTAATTTAGAAGAGATCGCAGCACTTGAGCCTGATGTAATTATAGCCTCCAAGATAAGACATGAAGAGATATATGATCAATTAAGTGCTATTGCGCCAACTGTTGCACATGAAACTGTATTTGCTTTTAAGGAAACACTTGAATTAGTTGGAGAGTCCACTGGTAAAGGAGAACAAGCGACCAAGCTATTGGAAGAATGGGATAATAGAGTGACAGATTTCCAAGAGAAGGTTACAAAAGAATATGAAGGAGAATGGCCATTACATGCAGCTGTTCTTAATTTTAGAGCAGATCATGCTCGTATATATGTAACAGGATTTGCAGGTTCTATTCTAGATGAGTTAGGTTTCAAGGGACCAAAAAATATAACTGATAAGTCACAAGCTGTGCTTAAGCTAACAGATAAGGAAAGTATTACAGAGATGAATGCTGATGTATTTTACTTGTTTATGGATGATGATCCTGCAGTTGAACAAACGTATCAAGATTGGACCTCACATCCTTTATGGGAAGAACTTGACGCAGTTCAAGCAGATCAAGTCAATCGAGTTGATGAAGTGATATGGAATATGGGTGGGGGTATCATTGCGGCAAATTTAATGCTCGATGATATCTACGATCGATTCGACTTAGAGAAGTGATGAAAAACAGGTAGGAGCAGCTTCCTACCTGTTGATTTTTGTCAGTATTCTCTAGAATACAATGAGGTGTGTTAGATGAAAACTAAATCTAGAGTAAAAAAAAGGATATTAACCTTTATCGTAGCTGTTATCCTATTAATTCTATCCTTTTTTGCTAGTCTTACACTCGGTCAAACAAATATTTCTATTTCTACGACGCTTCATGCAATTCTACATTTTGATCCTAATAACACAGAACATATTATTGTTGTAACTTCCCGTCTGACTAGAACTTTGATTGCTTGTGTTATTGGTGCGAGCCTTGCGATAGCTGGTGCTATGATGCAAGCATTAACACGAAATCCATTGGCTTCACCAAGTATTTTTGGTATTAATGCCGGAGCTATATTTTTCATTGTAGTTGGTATTACCTTTTTTTCTATGGAATCTTTGACGCAATATATGTGGATTGCTTTTTTGGGAGCAGGAGTAGCGGCCATATGTGTCTATGTTTTAGGAAGCTCTGGTTCACAAGGAGTGTCACCATTAAAAATAGTATTATCTGGTGCAGCAATTTCAGCATTATTTATGTCTTTTACACAAGGGTTATTGGTAATAGATGAACAACGAATTCAAACGGTTTTATTTTGGATGACTGGTTCAGTAGCAGGAAGAAGTATGGATATGTTATTACCCGTATTACCTTTTATTGCATCAGGGATAGTGATAGCACTTCTAATGGGTCATTCGATTAATATATTGCTGTCAGGTGAAGATGTAGCAAAAGGGTTAGGGCAACAGACGATATGGATTAAGATAGGTATTGCGATCGTTGTGGTTTTTTTAGCAGGTGGTTCTGTTGCTATTGGTGGTTCCATCGGTTTTCTTGGGTTAATAGTGCCTCATATGGTACGAGGCATGGTTGGTCCAGATTATCGTTTGGTACTACCATTATGCGGAATTACAGGAGCATGTCTGTTATTATTGGCTGACGTAGCTGCTAGATTGATTATTATGCCACAGGAAGTACCAATTGGTGTCATGACAGCATTTATAGGCACACCATTTTTTATTTACATCGCTAGACGGAGGTTATCATAATATGGATGCAGCTCAAACCAAAAACGGAAGAACATTATTATATATATATCCCGTTTTAATCCTTATTTTTATTGGAGTGGTAATTCTTAGTCTATCAATGGGTGCTGAGTGGATCTCTCCTTTTGAGTTATGGCGTTATATTACGGGACAAACAGCAGGAGAATACGATTTCACTATCTCTATGTTGCGATTACCTAGAGTCTTATTAGCGATATTAGTTGGAGGCTGTCTAGCCGTTGCCGGTCTTATATTACAATCGATTATTCGTAATCCGTTGGCTTCCCCAGATATTATTGGTGTGACAGCTGGAGGCTCTGTTGGTGCAATGGTTTTCCTTGTCTTATTTATGGGAACAATAAACATCATTTGGTTACCATTATTTGCAATATCAGGCGCTGCCATTGTTATGTTTCTTATTTATGGATTATCATGGAAAAACGGAGTAACGCCCAATCGTTTAGTTTTAATTGGTATTGGAATAGCCGCAGCAATGCAGGGCCTTGTATCATTTATGATTGTTTTTAGTGATACAAATGTTACAACAAAGGCATATATTTGGATGACAGGCAGTATTTACGGTGCTGTTATGAAGGATGTATATCAGCTTTTACCTTGGGCAGTAATAGGTATCTTGATGACTATCATGTTAGCAAGAACGGTTAGTACGTTGGAATTAGGAGATGAATTAGCAACTAGCTTGGGTGTACGTGTGCAATTAATTAGGTTTTCATTACTAGTTCTTAGTGTTATGTTGGCTGGTTCTGCTGTTGCATTTGCAGGTGGAATCGGGTTTATTGGATTAATTGCGCCCCATATTGCAAAGAAATTAATTTCTTATTCCTTTGTCCATCTTGTACCAATAACAGCTTTGATCGGTGCCATAATGGTTGCTGCATCTGACCTTGTAGCACGGACAGCTTTTTATCCGTTAGACATTCCAGCGGGCGTGTTCACTGCTGCTATTGGAGCACCGTTTTTTATCTATTTATTGTATCGAAACAGATATCACAATTAAAAGGGAAGTTTTGCCATGAATGAATTATTATCTGATCTAGAAAACTATCATCTTTACATTAATCCAAAAGAAGGGGTAATAGTACAAGATTTACTGGATGATGAGATATGTAAGCATATGTTAAAAGAACAAAGTAAAATTTGGGGAGCACCAAATTTAGTCACTGCCGCTTCCATGTTTATAAAAAGGTATGCAGTAATTACTGTCTCATCTACATTGTATAGTATGATTGTTCATCAAACAATTTTGCCCCTTCATCCTGCTAATTTGACATGGTCTAAAAACGGTTCTCTCAGTCTTAAGGAGGCAGAAGTGAACTATATTACATTAAACGAAGCAGATAGAAATGCAATACGGAAGAGCTACTTACGTCAACTATTTGCCGAACACCTTACACCTTTAGTATTAACATTGTCGAGAAGTACAGGTGTTAAGGAGAATGTGCTGTGGGAGAATATTGCTGTGAGAGTAAATTCAGTCTATCGTAAACTGTTAGAAACGAATCCTGCCGAACAAATGATTACTAATATTTATAAAGACTTTAACTTTCTTAGTCAGGGAGATGCCGATCTATTTGGCATAGGAAATAATCCGCTAGAGCGGTTTCTTAAGATTGGCGAAGAGTTGAAGGAAAACCCTCAGAGAAAAACTTGCTGTCTGTATCATCTTTTAGATAAAAATAGAGGTAAAGGTAACTACTGTGTAAATTGTCCATTAATATGATAGCTACTAGCTACCTTTGGCTATCTTATGTTTATACTTTTGATGATCAATATGTGATGGGTTGATAATGGAGCACATACAAATATTGCTGTGACAACATGACAAACCACATTAATCTTGAATATATACTCACTTGATTAGTCAATTACTAAATCTGCGTTGAATACAATATTATCATCGTAGAACTACACAGGAAAATCATCTAAACTCCTTCATATGGAAGGAGTTTAGATGATTTTTTAATAAGGGCGGAAAGCATATAACGATTGGTATTACAGCTTTTAGATAGCAACTGTCTTTAGCACAAACCGTTCTGATGATTGGAATTGGACCATTCCTTATTTAACCTATGTCTGAAAAGAATATGTGTGTTACATTTAAGTAAGGACATTTTTAGTATCATCATAAATAGTGATGGAGTATTGTCGCCTATTAAAGAAGCTGACAGGATGAGGTGTTCAATATACGGTTATTTTAATTTTTGAGTTTTACCCAAATTGAGTATCATTTTTGATTTAGTGCAAAATAATATTAGTTTTTCATTAGAAAGAGGTAATAAAGTGGCTTATATTTTACTAATTCTAGGCTTTGTATTATTAATTAAAGGTGCTGATTTATTTGTTGACGGTGCTTCAAAAATTGCACGAGCATTTCATGTTTCACCGTTACTAATAGGTCTAACCATTGTCGCGTTTGGAACAAGCTCCCCAGAGGCGACGGTTAGTATTATTGCTGCATTGGAAGAAAATGCTGGAGTTGCCATTGGAAATGTTGTAGGAAGTAATATATTGAATATCTCATTAGTAGTTGGAGTAGCTGCGTTCATTTATCCGTTAAAAGTAGAAAGTGAAACGATAAGAAAAGAAATCCCCTTTACGTTATTAGCAAGTGTAGCATTACTGATTTTGATTAGTGATGTACAACTCCAAGCGGTTAATGAAAACCTTATTACAAGAGGCGACGGATTGATCATATTACTGCTTTTTTCGATATTCTTGTACTATATCGTTGAGGTTGCTAAAAATAGTCGGGATAAGATGAAGAAGGAGAAGAAGGAGCAAGAGTCTGTCTCATGGGGAAAATATATATTACTTACGATTGGTGGACTGCTAGGAATCATTTTTGGTGGAGAATTAGTGGTAAGGAATGCTACCGATATCGCTCTTTCATTTGGAATGAGTGAAACGTTGGTTGGTTTAACCATAGTGGCAATTGGTACATCACTACCAGAATTAATAACCTCTATTACTGCGGCAATAAAAAAAGAAAGTGAAATTGCTTTAGGAAACATAGTGGGTAGCAACATCTTTAATATTTTGTTCGTCTTAGGAACTACCGCTGTCATTCATCCGCTGGTAGTGAACAGCAAAATCATTCTCGATATACTCATTATGATTGCACTAACAGGAGTCTTACTAATCTTCTCAAGAACAAACTTTAAGGTTGGAAAAATTGAAGGTGGCATTCTAGTTATTGCATATATTCTTTATATGATCTTTATCATTTTAAGAAATTAATGAAGGTGGGTAAGAGCAAGAGAATTTTTGAAACAAACTTCTATAAATTGTAGCTAAATTATTTCAAGCTGTATATTCTTGAATAAAATTGATCCTAGAAGAAACCTTTCAGGAAATATGGAATATTTAGAGTGATAATGTATAAACCGGTAGTTTTATTTCAATCTCACCAACAACAAGGTATGCTGTCTCTAATTCTGGTATTTTACACACCAATTTGTGGAAGATTTGTACTGGAAAGTGGAATGATTAAGTGTCTACAGTAAGAGCAATATCAGCTGAGTACTAGTGTTCATACATTGAGTATTTATAGTTACAGTCTTTTTTTAGTCTAAACAAAAGCACTACTTTCATATAAATAAACATGTCTTAAATCGAGTGAGATTTGGTGATGATCGATATGTTTATAATTAAAAAAATATATACGATAATAATTGGCAGTATCTTGTTAGCGATTGGTGTAAACTTTTTCTTAATTCCTTTTAAACTATTGGATGGAGGAATGATTGGCTTAGGCTTAATTGTTAAATACTTAGCCGGTATACAAGCTGGCTTAGTCATCATCTTCTTAAGTGTTCCTGTTTTTATATTAGCCTGGATTCATCAAAGAGATTATTTTTATAACAGTCTACATGGAATGCTGGTTTCTTCATTTGCTATCGATTACCTTGCTCCATTACAGCATTCTTTTTTAACCATATTGCAATTGCCTTCTGTAATTAGTTCTATGCTTGGAGGTGTATTTATTGGAGTTGGAACAGGGATCATGCTCCGTTTTAGAACAAGTACAGGTGGAACTGATTTACTGGCACAACTGCTTTCTAGAATAACTAGGTTGAATGTTGGTGTTATTATTTTTATGATGGATGCCTTAATTATAATGATTGGTGGAATATTCATATCAACAGAAACCTTGCTATTATCGACTATAGCCATTATTTGCGTCGGAATAATTACCAGCCTGTGTACTTGGAATTTAAAAAATAATAGTTAATGTTTGAAGTGGTGCTTGATTAGACTGTATGGTAAGCGTTCATTCTAGTTGGTACACTTATAAAAGAACATTATTTAAATCTCGCCGACATCCCTACCTATCGGATCTACAATATTTGAATCATCTGCATCAGGATCAATTGCACTACTCGTATTAATTCCATTATTACTGAAAGTAAAAAAGCCCGTATTAAAGCTTCCTGATCCAGTCACTACTTTACTTGTAGAAGGTGGAGATACATTTAATGCATTTTTAAAAATAAATCCTTCATTACTATTAATAGTGACTGATCTAAAGAAAGAACCCGACATTCTAGAACCCCCTAAGTTAAATATTACATTTCAATTTAAATCCTATCATCAATGTTCGAGTCAATTGCATCTGGATCAACAGCTGAAGAACTATTAAAGAAATTATTGGTTGTTATCCAATCGCCTGTGTTAAAACTTCCAGCACCGGCAACGACTTTACTTGTTGATGTTGGAGAAGCAATAAAGATGTTATTTGATAATATACCTTCATTACTATTTATAATTACTGGTCCTAATATAATTGTCATCATATGCACTTCCTTTCTAAATCTTTAACTTTAATACCCTCTTGTCTTTCGTTATATAAAATAATGTTATGTTATAACTCAATCATCGGAATGGATAACCAACTATAAATAAGTAGAATAATAAATAAACCTATTAATAGTGTGAAACAGCAGATTCTTTAGAATATGTTATTGTTATTTCTTTTTATATTGAATGGTCAAGCTCTTCCTATAACCTAATGAATGGAATTTATTTCATCTAATATAAATCATATATGTTACTAAACCTAATCTTGAGTAGTATTATACCTAGCAAAAAGGAGAGGTTAGTAAATGTTTTATCATGTTAAGGAGTTACAATATGATGCCAAACCAAGTCAGCCAGACCCAGTATATGCGAAAAAATTACAAGAAATCCTAGGTGGACAATATGGCGAAATGTCTGTTATGATGCAATATCTATTTCAAGGATGGAATTGTCGTGCTGAAGGTAAATACCGAGATATGATTCTCGATATTGCAACAGAAGAAATAGCACATGTGGAAATGATTGCAACAATGATTGCTCAACTATTAGATGGAGCGCCTGCTCATGATCAAGAACAAGTAGCTAAAGATCCAGCGGTTGAAGCTGTTCTTGGCGGTATGAACCCTCAACACGCAATTGTTAATGGACTAGGTGCACAGCCTAATGATAGTGTAGGTTTTCCTTGGACTGCTCGTTATACAATAGCGAGTGGAAACTTGCTAGCAGATTTTAGGGCGAATCTCAATGCAGAATCTCAAGGGCGACTTCAGGTAGTTCGATTGTATGAGATGACAACGGACCCAGGAGTTAGAGATATGCTTTCCTTCCTAATTGCGCGTGATACAATGCATCAAAATCAATGGATGGCTGCGATTGAAGAGTTAGAACAATCTCAAGGAGCTGTAGTTCCAAGTACATTTAACCAAGAGTATGAAAAACAAGAAGTTTCATATTCGTTTATGAATTATTCTGAAGGAGAAGAAAGCAGTACAGGGAGATGGGCAAATGGACCATCTTTTGATGGTCAGGCTAATTTTGAATATATTCAAAATCCAAAAGCGATGGGACAAAAACCTAATTTACAACCAGGGCCAACATACATTCATGGTACACCTCCTTTAGAAATGAGAATCCAACGAGGTGCAGGAAAAATGGATCCTAATAATCAACAATAAAAATAACCGTTCAAAGTACTGCACTGGTGGTTTTTGGTTGCTGATCTTTTATGAATTAGTCAATAGTGGTGAAACAACAAAATTCCATATTACCACTTGGATAAAAAAACAGTTCATACAAATATTCAAATACTATGCATGAAAAAAACAAGGCTGGGAAAAAGAGTAATTAGATTAAGAAAAATGAGAACATTAAAGTCTGAGTACACATACCGCTTCGATAAAAATACTTCGCTTTCCGTGGGCGATCTTTAGCTAACTGTGTGAAGAAAAACACTTCACACAGTGGATCTTCGGCTCGCGTGCTCGTCATGAGGAGTCTGTGTATTTTGCCTACGCTTAGTTCGGATTCTCGTTCTACCTATTTAGTTATGTCCCAGACTATTGGATTTCACTAATTATAAAACGCTTCTGTCCTAGCCTCTTGTTCTGTTTTATTAATGTCTTACAGAATTCAATAAAAATTTAAAGCTACTAGGAGTATTAATTGTTTTTTCGCTATTTTTCATACTTTATCTATATTTGGGCTATCCTTTAAACACTTTATTAAAGCCGTCCAATCTAATTCACCATATCCTTGATTAATTCCTTTGCTAAAATGACCATGAATTAATTCAGCTAAAGGAAGAGGGGATTGGACAGAGCTAGCAGCATCAATAGCTAGTTGGACATCTTTTCTACCTAAGTTCATTTTAAAACCTGCTGGTTCAAATTGCTTTTTCACCATCATGGAACCGTAATGTTGATATATAGGTGACTGAAAGAGAGCATTGACTACTTCCATAAAATTTTTAGAGGTTACACCATATTTTTCAACAAGCAATTGTGATTCGGCCAAAGATTCTATCATAGAAGCGATTAAAAAGTTAACACCAAGTTTGGTAGCATTACCTGTTGCTGGGTCATCGCCCATTATAAATATTTCTTGGCTTAAAGCTTCTAAAACAGGAATGGATTGATCTCGAGCTTCTTTAGGTCCTGCTAAAAGTACTCGCAGTTTAGCTGCCTTTGCAGCATCAGGGCGTCCGAGTACTGTTGCAGATAAAAAGTATTGTGATTTTGATTGATGGGCTTCAGTCAACTTTTTGGACATCTCGATACTAATCGTACTTGCTGAAATATGAATACCATTACTAGGTAAGCCATGTAAAATGCCGTTTTTACCCAGTGCAACTTCTTCTATTACCTTATCATCAGAAAGCATCGTAATGGTAATATCACTTTCTCGTGCGGCTTCAAGTGGAGTCTTAGCATATGTCACTTGCTGGTTATCGAAAGACTCGATCTCTTTGTATGTACGATTGTATAGTGTTAATTCATGGCCTGCATTTAAAAGATTTTCAGCCATAGGTATTCCCATATTTCCGAGTCCAACAAAAGATATTTTCATCATGGATCCCCTTTTCTAGAATTAATTTAGTTAATAGGATTACTGTTTACGGAATGATCAGTCCAAAATAGGCAAAAAATTATAAATAAGTATGGATAACAAAAGAAATCATTGCTTCTACTTCTTGTTTATCTTTACCTGCTTTGGCCATTACATTTATACTGTGATTCAGATTTAACAGTAGAGAGGTTAATGCCTTTATGTCAACATTCCTGTTAATTTCTCCAGAATTTTTCCCTTTCTCCAATAGTGTGAAAAAAGACTGTTCCAGTTTACTAAGACTATCTTTTATCAATTGGTTTACTTGTTTATCTTCAGATGATTCTAGCGATATAGCTGCATTCGTTATAAAACAACCACCAGGAAGTCTTGGGTCATAAGCGCTCGAAATATGAATCTTAAAAAATCGATCAATTCCATCCTTCACATTTGTCGCTTTGTCAAGAATATCTCTTTTTCTCGAATAAATAGCTTTATAATGTTCTAAGGCAGATATATATAAGGTTTGTTTATCAGTGAAAGTGTCATAAAGACTTGAACGGCTAATACCCATGACATTTAATAACTCTGGTATACTTGTGGCTTCATACCCATTTTTCCAAAACAACAGCATGGCTTGATGTAATGCTTGTTCCTTATGAAATTCTTTAATTCTTGCGATGATGGCACACCTCCTTTTGAACATATTATCATTTTCGGAATAATCAGTCCAGAATAGTTATTCGAAAACTTTTTGTTATAAATGATACTGGCCAATAAATTCCAAAAGCTCCATTTGCTTATTATGATCAAATTTATAGATTGCATAAGTATTTGCTTGGGGTGGTGGAAAAGACTGAATATCAACCTCAATCATTTTACCTTCAAGCAGCTCCCTTCTTACTGTTGAGAAAGGAAGAAATGAGACCCCTAGCCCTTCTACAATAAAACGCTTTGTAATATGAGTTTGTGAGACTTTCATCATTTGAATACCTGGATAAAATAACTTTACATTTTGAATTAAGTCATCCCAGTAGCCAGGATGATTATGTGTCAATAAGCGATTGGCGGATAATATCTCTGCTTCATCCAATGGGAGTGCAGCTTCAAAATCTATTCCATCATGAGGTGCAACCAAAACAACTTGATCGTTATATAGTAATTGGCTCTCAAGGTCAGGATGGAAACTTGGAAGACATGATAGACCAATATCCACCGTTTCATTACTAACCGCTTTCTCAATATCTTTTGATTCCACAATTTCTATCGTAATCTCTACTTCTGGGTGTTTTTTGATATATTGCTTAAGTACAAAGGGCATGATCGTATCTGCAATGAGAGGAGAGATAGCAAGGGTTAATTTTGTTGTGTATCCTTGGCTAAAGGTTTTGATATCCTCCATTCCTGCTTCATATACCTCTGTCAAATGAATGGCATGGTTTAAATACCTCCTACCAGCTTCTGTTAATTTTACACGTTTGCCATCTCTTTGAAATAACTGAATTCCAAGCTCTTTTTCCAATTGTTTAATATGTACAGTTACAGAAGGCTGCGAAATAAATAAATAATCAGCAGTTTTTCGGAAATTGCCTGTTTTAGCTGCAGTAATAAATGTACGAATCCAACTTAACTCCATGTATATCTTCCTTATTAAATATATTAATTAATAATTTTAAAAATATTTAATTTTTATAATTAAATTACTATTATACAATGTTTATAAAGGAAGTTCTAACAGAAAGGAAGAGGAGAATGGTTAACCAAGGACTTAAAGGAGTTGTCGCTGCAGAAACATATATTAGTCACATTGACGGTGAAAAGGCTCAATTAATTTATAGAGGATATGAAGCAAAACAATTGGCAAAAGCCAATTCGTTTGAAGAGGTTGCCTATTTGCTTTGGTATGGCTATTTACCAACTGCAGATGAATTAGAAAATCTAAAGAATGAACTAATCAAAAAGCGACATTTAACAGCAACAATCAAATCCATAATGGAGCATCTACCGCAAAATATGGATGTGATGAGCGTAATCAGGACGGTTATATCAGCAGAAGGAACTACAGATTACCAATGGAAGCCTTCGATTACTCATGCTATAAGATTAACAGCATTAATTCCTACTATTATCGCTTATTGGTACAATAAAATAAACGGGAATGGTGCTAATGAACTAAATGATGCTTACGGTCACGTTGAAAACTACTTATTCATGCTAAATGGAAAAAAGCCAACTAAAGCTCAAGTGGATGGATTAGAAACATACATGATTTTGACCATGGAGCATGGTATGAATGCGTCCACTTTCTCTGCTAGAGTTACCGCTTCAACAGAGTCTGATCTAGTATCGAGTATAACTGCTGCAATCGGAACGATGAAAGGACCTTTACATGGTGGAGCTCCTTCAGGGGTGATCCAATTATTGGAGGAAATAGCCATAAAAGAAAATACAGAAAAAGTGATCAGAAATAAGCTGAACAACGGTGAAAAGTTAATGGGATTTGGACACCGTGTATATAAAACACATGATCCTCGAGCAATTGCATTACGAGAGACCTTGCTTCAATCGAAAGATTCAGATGCCTGGTTAGATCTTGCCATTCATGTGGAGGATGTAGCTGTTAAAGTATTAAATGAATTAAAGCCAGGTCGTTCTTTATATACAAATGTAGAATTTTATGCAGCGGCAATTATGAAGTCTATTAACCTAGATCCACAACTTTTTACACCGACATTTACTGCGAGTAGGGTGGTTGGCTGGACTGCTCATGTACTTGAACAAGCTGATAATAATGCGATTTATCGACCACAATCCCGTTATATTGGAAAGATAATCGAGAAGGATGAGAGATAATAAACAAGGAAGTAAAAGCTAGTCCACAACTATATTTTAAGGATATTTCTCTGCGGTGTCGTTCGAGGTTGATATAGCAAAAGGAGATAAGAATGAATTAAAAACAGCTTGTTAATCATATGATTTATAGGCTGTTATTTTTTTATGACTCTACTATATTGTGAATGAGAGTCTTGCTATCTTCCATACACCTAGATGATGTTCTGTGTTATATTAATGGAGTATCAGTTATTCAAGTTATTGATAATATGATGAAGAGAAGGTATTGGCTATGAGAAAACCAATCGTTTTAATTACTATTATTGTTATTTGTTTCGTATCCATATTATTTAGTGGCTATAAGCTAATGAATTCTAGAACCTTTCAATTATTTGGTGATTTAACTGCCAAAGTTGAAACGAAAGAAAAAGTTGTAGCACTTACCTTTGATGACGGTCCTACTAAAAACGTTCACGAGATTCTATCGTTGTTAGAAACATATAATGCTAAGGCAACGTTTTTTCTGATTGGAGAATCTATAGAAAACTTTCCAGAAGAGGCTGAAGCAATCGTACAAGCTGGGCACCAGGTTGCAAACCATACTTATTCTCATAACCGAATGATTTTCAAATCTCCATCGTTTATTAAAAACGAAATTGAAAAAACAGACCAATTAATTAGAGAAATTGGTTATGAGGGGCAAATTGATTTTCGCCCACCGAATGGAAAAAAGATCATTGCTTTACCATGGTATTTACAGCAAAATAATATGGAAACAATTATGTGGAATCTGGAACCAGATAGTTTTTATGTTCAGGCTGCTGATAAAGTTAATTACGTGGTAGAAAATATCGAACCGGGATCCATTATCTTGATGCATCCGATGTATGACGATAAAGGAAAAGAACTCAAGGCCATCGAAGGTATTTTAGAAACGTTATCTGAGAGAGATTATCAGTTTATCACGGTCAATGAATTACAAGAATTGTAAACTACTAGATTGCCGGTATAAAAACTCCCCGTAAGATGAAAACAGATTTTATTCATTAATCTGTTTACCTTTAAGGGGAGTATAAGTATATTAGACCGACTGAGCGTTTAGCTTTATGGTTTAGCTTTTAACTTTGTCAAATAGCTTTGATCAGGTGTTACAAACAATGTTTTTTGGTTGTCATAGGTGACAAAGCCTGGTTTCGCACCATTTGGTTTTTTTACATGCCTGATTAACGTATAGTCAACCGGAACAGAGGAAGAATGTTTTGATTTACTGAAATTAGCGGCTAACTGTGCTGCTTCCAATAATGTATCTTCACTAGGGTTTGTTGACCGAATCACAACATGTGAACCAGGAATATCTTTCGTATGCAACCAGACTTCATCCTTGCGTGCTAGACGATTAGTCAAATATTCATTTTGTTTATTGTTTTTACCAACTAAAATTTCGGTTCCATCTGAAGCGTAGAATGTTTCTGGAACTGGTTTCGTCACTTTCTTTTTTGCCTTTGTTTTTGCTTGTCTTTTCTTTAAATATCCCTGTTCTTGTAATTCCTCGCGTATTTCCTCGATATCCTGCTCCCTAGCCGTATCAATTTGTTCGATTACCTGGTCTAAATATTCCATTTCTTGATAGGTTTTCTTTTTCTCTTCTTCAACCATTTGTTTCGACGTTTTTAATTTGTGATATTTTTTGAAAAGAGCCTGCGCATTTTCGCTAGGTGTTTTATTCTCGTTTAACGTAATCGTTCTTTTCGCTTGATCAGGGTCATAATAATCGATCACTTCGACTTCTTTATCGCCTTTTTCCACTAAATGCATGTGAGCCGTTAATAATTCTCCGTCTCGTTGGTAGCGATCTGCATTTTTCGCTTGTTCCAATGTTTTGTCTAATTTCACTAACTTTCGTTTGTTTTTCTTTTGTTCATTGGTTAAAAAGCGTAATAAATCACCAGCTTTTTGCTTTACTCGGTCACGCTCAGCTTTGCCGGAATAAAATGTATCTAACATACTGCTTACGGAATTAAAACACTCTTTTTCACCATCTTTGGACGATAAAGGTAAAACATAAAACCCTTCTTTTTTATTCCTAGTTATAAAAGGCTCATATTGATGTTCTAGTATTTGCTGTTGAATCTTTGTAAATGCGTCTTTAAATGCATCTGTTTTACCAAGACCAGCTTGTACTACTATTTCCTTTGCTAAAACAGGAGAAATCCCCATATAGGTATTGACGATTTGTTGATCAAGTTTACCTGCATTAAAATCCAGCTTTCGAATAAATGCATCCCCATCAATGGTTAACGGATTGTATTTACCTTGATTAGGTGGTTGTACATACGTGTTGCCAGGTAAAATAGCTCGATGTCGATTATGAGCACTTGATACATGCTTAATGCTTTCAAGTATCACCTGACGTTCTTGGTCAACTAAAATAATATTACTATGCTTTCCCATCAATTCCACTATTAATGTTTTAACGCTTTGGTCCCCGATTTCATTTTTTGTTTGAAAATGAATATGAATAATTCGCTCATTTTTCATCTGCTCAACCGATTCAATAAAGCTTCCATTTAAATACTTGCGAAGCATCATACAGTACATCGAAGGTTCTGTAGGATTTTCGTACGTATCTGTTGTAAAATGAATTCTGGCATAACTTGAATGAGCACTAATCAAAAGCTGTTTATTGGTACCGAACTTTCTAATTGTAAATAACAATTCGGTATCTGTAGGTTGATATATTTTTAATACACGTCCTGATGCCATTTCATGATGAAGCTCGTGTGTTATTGCGCGGGTAACAATTCCATCAAATACCATTAAAATCACCTCATTATTTCATTATACCATTTCTTATAGAAGTTGTTCAAAAAGTTACCAAATGATAAGCGGCGAATCTCTTTGTTGGCTTGTTTCTCCGTTCCTTGGAAAAGATGAACACTTTTCCGGCGTGCGATGTAGTTCTATGGAGCTTTCCTTTGTGCTCACGTATCTAAAAGCAAACGTTCCGCTACTCAAAACTACACCGCCTTGATCTTTCTTACTTCTAATTTGGCAACTTTTTGAACACGAATTTTATAGGCAAAAAGAATCGAAGAATTATTTGTCTATTGAATAGAATGTTTGATATGATGATTATGGTTAGAAACAAGTGTTTATACTGTTAAATGGAAGGGATATGAAATATGTTAAGCATGACTGGTTTTGGTAGAGCAGAGTTTCGGAATGAACAGTTGGAAATTAATGCAGAAATTAAAGCGGTTAACCATCGTTATCTCGACATTACTTTTCATATGCCTCATTTTTTATTACCTATTGAAGATCAATTGAAAAAAATCATTCAAAATAAGATGAAACGTGGAAAAATCAGCGTTTCTATCTATATTTCTGGTACCTATACACACCGTAAACAATTAAAGACAGATTGGGATTTAGTAGAACAATACGTTGCACATGTAAAACAAATACAAACCAAGTACCAGCTGGCAGGGGAAATCTCAGTGGAAATGATTAGTCAGTTTCCTGATGTGTTTCACATTGAAGAAAAAGAACAAATAAGTTCTGATTTAGAAACACATGTAAAAAACACATTGGAAAAAGCGGTCACCAAAGCTAATCAAATGAGAACAATCGAGGGAGCAGAATTAAGAAAAGATCTCCTGATGAGAACAGAAAATATACTTCATAATATAAAACAGTTGGGTGAAAGACGAAAAATTGTTATAATAGAGTATCAAGAGCGAATACTTGAGCGTATGAACAGATATCTTGAAGATACGCCTGTTTCTGATGATTCAAGACTCTATCAGGAAGTTGCCCTGCTTGCAGAAAAAGGCGATATTTCCGAAGAGCTAACAAGAATAAATAGTCATATTAAGCAATTTCAGCAAATGATGGAGGAGACTGATCTGATTGGTAGAAAATTAGATTTTATTGTTCAAGAACTAAACAGAGAGTTAAACACAATAGGTTCTAAGTCAAATGATGTGTGGATCAGCGAGCAAATTGTTTATTTAAAAAGTGAAGCAGAAAAAATGAAAGAACAAATACAAAATGTAGAATAACTTGTTCTTTACAATTTAAGGGGGAGCTCGAGATGAGTTTGAAGTTAATTAATATCGGTTTTGGAAATGTGGTGTCTGCGAATCGAATTATTTCCATTGTATCACCAGAATCTGCTCCAATTAAACGTATTATTACAGTTGCGAGAGATAATAATAAACTGGTAGACGCTACATATGGCAGAAGAACGAGAGCAGTTATCATTACAGACAGTGATCATGTAGTGTTATCAGCTGTTCAACCAGAAACGGTCGGCCAAAGAGTGATTAGTCATGACGAAATAAATGAAGAGTAGTAGGAGGAGCTATGTTGATAGATGAGAAAGGAATACTGTTTATTCTATCTGGACCATCTGGAGTGGGAAAAGGAACAGTACGAAAAGCGTTATTTGAACAAGATACAAATTTAAAATATTCTATTTCTATGACAACAAGAGCTATGCGTGAAGGCGAACGAGAAGGTGTCGATTATTTTTACCGAACACGTGAGCAGTTTGAACAAATGATAAATGAGAAGAAAATGCTAGAATATGCCGAGTATGTCGGCAACTATTACGGCACACCGAAACAATATGTAGAAGATACAATTGAGAAAGGCCATGATGTCTTTCTTGAGATTGAAGTTCAAGGCGCATTACAAGTGAAAGAAAATTTCCCGCAAGGTGTATTTATCTTTTTAATTCCTCCTAGCCTGGAAGAATTAAAAAATCGAATTATCGACCGTGGAACGGAAACAGAGGAACTCATCATGAACCGGTTGAAAGAAGCACGAAATGAAATTGAAATGATGGATAAATATGATTATGTTGTAGTAAATGATAATATAAATGAAGCTGTCAGGAAAGTTCGTGCAATAGTACAAAGTGAACATTGCAAACGCGAAAGAGTAGCAAAACAATACAAAGCATTATTGGAGGTAGATGAACAATGATTTTAGAGCCATCGATTGATAAATTACAAACAAAAATTAATTCCAAATACACCTTAGTAACACTTGCTGCCAAAAGAGCACGACAAATTCAAGATACGAAAATGCATCAGGTAGAGACTCCTAGAGCAGCAACTTTCGTAGGGCTTGCTTTAGAAGAAATCCTGGAGGAGAAATTAACAGTAGATCCTGAGTATAAAATGATCAATGAATAATATCGATGTTGAATAGAAGAGACTCCCTCGCATTGCTTCTGCTTGCGGGGGTTTCTTCTATATCAGGAAAGGGGTTACCGATATGTTAAAAGGAAAGAAAGTGCTTTTGGGGGTTTCTGGTGGTATCGCTGTTTACAAAGCAGTTGCATTAACAAGTAAATTGACACAGGCTGGTGTAGATGTAAGAGTGATGATGACAGAGCACGCAACAGAATTTGTGACACCTCTTACTTTTCAAGCAATATCAAGAAATCCGGTTTATACCGATACATTTGATGAAAAGGATCCTGCAAAAATAGCACATATCGACTTGGCAGATTGGGCTGATTTAGTGTTGTTAGCTCCTGCTACGGCAAATATAATCGGCAAAATAGCAAACGGGATTGCGGATGATATGTTAACCACTACCCTTTTAGCTACACAAGCACCTGTTTATATCGCACCTGCTATGAACGTTCATATGTATCAACATCCAGCAGTAATTCAAAATCTCTACAGACTGGAGAATTGGGGCTACCGCTTTATCGAACCAGGTGATGGTTATCTGGCTTGTGGTTATATTGGAAAAGGTCGTTTGGAAGAACCGGAAAATATCGTCGAGTTATTGGAAATAGAAACAAATCGAACAAATAACTGGAAGGGGAAGAAAGTATTAATTACAGCGGGTCCGACTCGAGAAGCTTTAGATCCGGTTCGTTTTTTTACCAATTATTCATCTGGAAAAATGGGATATGCACTAGCACAAGCAGCAATGGAAAACGGAGCGGAAGTCATTTTAATAACAGGTCCTACAAGATTAACCCCTCCGGTAAACGTCACAACGATAGAAGTAACAAGTGCGGATGAGATGTTTGAACAAGTGAAGAGGAACTATGAGAATATGGATATTATTATTAAAGCTGCGGCGGTAGCAGATTACCGCCCCGCAATAAGAAATGAACAGAAAATGAAAAAGCAAGATGGACCATTAACACTGGAAATGGAAAGAACGACAGACATTCTTCATTATCTTGGTCAACACAAAACAAAGCAATTTTTAGTTGGATTTGGGGCGGAAACACAGGATATTGAGAAGTACGGAAGGAAAAAGCTTGAAAAGAAAAACCTAGATGCCATTGTACTCAATGATATTAGCCGTAAAGATATCGGATTCGCTTCTGATCGAAATGAAGTTTTATTTATGACTAGAGATGGGGAAGAACAGGCAATCGAACAGAACAGCAAAAAGAATATTGCTAAACAGATTATTCAATTAATAGATTCTGAACTAAGGAAGGTTTAAGTATGCGAGTAGCAAAAGTTATTGTGGATGTCCCATCAAACCAGACAAATCATACCTTTGATTATTTGATACCGGAGAACCTAGAGAATCTAGTGCAAAAAGGTATGCGTGTATCGCTTCCATTTGGTCCACGTAAAGTGATGGGATTTGTATTAGACGTTGTCGATCACTCTGATTTTGATAAACTTAAACTTATTGAAGAAGTGATGGATCTTACCCCGGTTTTAACGGGGGAGCTATTACAACTGGGGAAATGGATTAGTGAGCAAACGGTTAGTTTCTATATCCAAACATTTCAGGCGATGTTGCCGCAGATCCTGAAGGCAAAATATAAAAAAGAAATAGAAGCACTAACAGATTACGAATTACCTGATGAGTTACAAAAGCTTTTCGCAGGCAGAGCAGTTATCGATTACGATGAATTTATTGAAAGAAATGGTAACTATAATCTATTATTAAAAGAAGTACGTAATGGTCATGTTCAAATCAATTATATCGTTAAATCTAAAGAAACCAAGAAAACAAAACTGTTTATTGCACCGAATAAAGAGACATACTTATTAGAGGAAGCATTAGAAGATATATCCAACAGAGCGAAAAAACAAAAGCAGATTATTGACTATTTTATTCAGCATCCTGATCCGATCGAACAAAAAGAACTATTAAATGATTTCAACACTACGACAGCTACCATTAATCAATTAGTAGAGAAAAAGCTGCTAAAGAAAATAGAAAAGAAGGTTTACCGTGATCCCTTTCAAGGCAGTGAATTTGAAAGAACACAACCATTACCATTAAGTAAGCAGCAACAACAAGCGATTGAACCCATTTGGCAAGCAATTGAAGAAAAACAGAACCAAGTGTTTTTATTACATGGTGTAACAGGTAGCGGGAAAACAGAAGTGTATTTACAAGCGATCGAGAAAGTTTTAAATCAAGGAAAAGAAGCCATTGTATTAGTTCCTGAAATTGCACTTACACCACAGATGGTGCAACGTTTTAAAGGTAGATTTGGATCAGAAGTGGCAGTTTTACATAGTGCATTATCACCTGGTGAGAAATTTGATGAGTGGACGAAAATTCATAAACAAGAAGTGAAAGTTGTTGTAGGAGCGAGATCGGCAATTTTTGCACCATTTGAGAATATTGGTATTATCATCATTGATGAAGAGCATGAAACGAGTTATAAGCAAGATGAACAACCACGATATCACGCACGAGAAGTAGCCAAAAAACGAGGTGTTTATCATAAATGTCCTGTAGTCTTAGGGAGTGCGACACCAATGTTGGAATCATATGCCAGAGCAAAAAAAGGTGTATATCATTTACTAGAGATGCCTGATCGTATGAATGAAGGAACGATGCCGCCTGTCGATATTGTGGATATGCGTGACGAATTGTATGCAGGAAATCGTACCATGTTTTCACGAAAATTATTGGATGCAATTAAAGAGAGAATTGATCAGAACCAGCAAGTTGTTTTATTTTTAAATAGAAGAGGATATTCTACCTTTGTGATGTGCCGTGAATGTGGAGATGTGATGAAATGTCCGAATTGTGATATTGCTTTAACGTTCCATAAAAGCTCTCACCAATTAAAATGCCATTATTGTGATTATCAGATACCGATGGTAAAAGAATGTGGAGCGTGTGGAAGTAAAACGATCCGTTATTTTGGAACAGGTACGCAAAAAGTCGAAGAAGCCTTAAAAGAACATATTCCTGAGGCTAGCGTAATTCGAATGGATGTTGATACAACGAGGCGAAAGGGATCGCATAAAAAGCTGTTAGAGAAGTTTGGGAATGGACAAGCCAATATTTTGTTAGGTACTCAAATGATTGCCAAGGGACTAGACTTTGAAAATGTTACACTTGTAGGTGTTTTAGCAGTCGATGCGATGTTACATTTGCCCGATTTCAGATCAGCTGAAAAAACATTCCAACTGATGACACAAGTTAGTGGACGAGCAGGGAGACATCGTTTACCTGGAGAAGTTATTATTCAAACGTATACTCCTGAACATTATAGTGTACAGTTAGCCAGTCAATACGATTATGAAAGGTTCTTCCTGCAGGAAATGGAGATGCGCAAAAGCTTTCATTATCCACCTTATTATTTTTTGACATTAATTACGGTATCACATCCAAATCAATGGAAGGCACAAGAAGTAACCAAAACAATTTGTAAGTTGTTATATAAATATCTGTCAGATCAAGCTACTATTTTAGGACCTACCCCTTCACCAATGGTTCGTATAAATAATAGATATCGCTACCAGTGCATGGTAAAATATAAGGATGAACCGAATCAAAGAGAAATTATTCGCAAAGTTCAAGAACATTATTATGATGACATTCAACGACATGATTTAACGATACAAGTCGATTTTGAACCATATTCATTAATGTAAGAGGAGTTTTTTAAATGAAGAAAATCATTTTTATGGGAACGCCAGATTTTGCTGTCCCTGTACTGGATGGATTGATCAAGGAAGACTACCACATTGATTTAGTCGTTACACAGCCTGATCGTCCTCGTGGAAGAAAAAAAATCCTAACACCTCCACCAGTGAAAGTGGCTGCCGAAAAGCATAATATTCCAGTATTTCAACCGGAAAAAATAAAAGACGACTATGAAGAAATTAAGAAAAGAAACCCTGATCTTATTGTTACTGCTGCATTTGGTCAATTACTTCCAAAAGGGTTATTAGAAATCCCGAAGTTTGGCTGTATTAATGTTCATGCATCATTATTACCAAAGCTAAGAGGTGGGGCGCCGATTCATTATGCAATTCTCGAAGGGCATGATAAGACAGGAATCTCGATTATGTATATGGCAGAAAAGTTAGATGCAGGTGATATCATTAGTCAGAACGAAGTTATAATCGAAGACAATGATGAC
This sequence comes from Gracilibacillus suaedae, assembly GCF_017599345.1. Lineage (GTDB taxonomy): Bacteria > Bacillota > Bacilli > Bacillales > Amphibacillaceae > Gracilibacillus > Gracilibacillus suaedae. Next base: position 30,882 of record NZ_JAGFVL010000035.1, on the reverse strand, counting down.
GTAGCAACATTACATGACAAATTATCAGAAGTGGGAGCAGATTTATTACTAGAAACGGTTCCTGCGATATTTTCAGGTGAGGCAAATCGAAAGCCGCAAGATGACAATCAAGCAACATTTGCTCCAAACATTACACGAGATCAAGAGAAAATTGATTGGACGCAACCACAACAAGATGTTTATAATCGTATTCGAGGATTACATCCATGGCCGGTTGCATTTACAACATGGAAAGGTAAAGTATTGAAAGTATATCAAGCATCCAAGGTAAACAAAAACACTAATGAGCAAGCTGGTAGCGTGATTGATATTAGTGAAGATGGCCTTCTAGTTGCAACTGGTGATCACAAGGCAATACAATTAACAGTAGTACAACCAGCAGGAAAGAAAAAAATGACGACAGCAGATTTTCTTAGAGGTGTAGGAAGCAATATGACAGTAGGAGAGAAACTAGGCGAATGACAAAACAATCATACAATATTAGGAACATAGCACTCGACCTATTAATCCGCATAAGTGATCAAGGTGGCTATAGTCACTTAGTGATTGATCAAATGCTTAAAAAACATCAACTTGAACCAAGAGACGGAGGATTATTGACAGAAATCGTCTATGGTACACTGCAAAGAAAGCTAACACTTGATTACGACTTGAACACGTTTATTAAATCGAACAAAAAAATTGATAAATGGGTGAAATGGTTACTTTATTTATCCTTTTACCAAATGAAATATTTGGATAAAGTACCAGATCATGCCGTGATTCATGAGTCTGTTGAAATTGCAAAGCGAAAAGGGCATAAAGGAATTGCTAACTTTGTCAATGGTATTTTACGTTCGGCACAGCGGGAGGGTTTTCCTAATTATCAGAATATAAATGATCCGGTGAAACGAATCAGTATTGAAACAAGTCATCCACACTGGTTAGTAAAGCGATGGAATCAGCAATACGGAATCGAAACTACCGAACAAATGTGTCAAACCAATATTACGCATAAGAAAATTTCTATTCGTGTACAACCGCTTCGAATATCAAGGAAGCAATTACTTTCCAGATTGGAAGACAGTCATATAAAGGCTAGAGTATCTACTTTTTCAGATCAAGGTTTAGTAATTGAAGAAGGCAATATTTTGAAAGATGAAACGTTCCATGAAGCTTTATTTACTATTCAAGATGAAAGTTCGATGTTGGTTTCAGAATTGATGGACTTAAAAGAAGGAATGACCGTGCTTGATGCATGTAGTGCACCTGGAGGAAAAGCTACACATATTGCTGAAAAATTGAATGATAGTGGGGCAGTGTATGCGTATGATTTGCACGAAAAAAAGGCAGAATTAGTTAGCAAAAAGGCAAGAGAATTAGGGCTTACATCCATTCAGGCAGCGCAATCAGATGCACGAAAGCTACAAGAAAAGCATGTTAATCATACATTTGATCGAATTCTAATTGATGCACCTTGTTCAGGTCTTGGTGTACTTCGAAGTAAGCCTGATATAAAATATAATAAGACAAGTGAAGACATCGACAAGCTAGCAACGATTCAAAAAGAAATTTTACATCATGTCGAACCATTATTAAAAAATGAAGGTAAATTAATGTATAGCACTTGTACCGTTGATCAAGAGGAAAATGAAGAAGTTATCAAGGATTTCCTTGTAAAACATCCAGCTTACCGAGTGGATCCGGCATTTTTTGCTGAACTACCGGAAGTATTGCAGAACAGTAAAGGTCGTAGTCAATTTGGAATTCAGATTTTCCCTCAAGATATTAATAGTGATGGCTTTTTCATGACAAGACTAGTTAGGGATAGTTGACTGGGAGAAGAGGTGTTGAAATGAAATACGTATATCAATCCGACAAAGGTAAGGTCCGTAAATTAAATGAAGATGCTGTAGCTGTTTTCCCTAGAGAAAATGCGTTACTTGCAGTGGTAGCTGATGGTATGGGCGGACACCAAGCAGGAGATGTGGCTAGTAAACTTACTATTGAACAAATAGAAAAAATGTGGTCGGAACTGGATGAACCTTTGGAACATCTAGATTTAGAAAGCTGGTTAGCAGATGCTATTAAGAAAGTAAATAACGTGGTATACGAAAAAGCTCAATCGGACAGTGCTTGTCAAGGGATGGGAACTACCATTGTGGTTGCAATTTGTACTGCGCAAGAGCTGGTAATTGGCCATATTGGAGATAGCCGTGCCTACTTATTTAATCCATCAACTTGGAAACAAGTAACAGCTGACCATTCCTTAGTAGGTGAGCTGGTCCGTACTGGACAATTATCAGAAGAAGATGCACAAGTACACCCAAAAAGGAATGTTATTTTAAAGGCCTTAGGTACAGAGAGAGAATTAGAACCAGATATTTTTCATGCTAAGTGGGATAAATATGAACGATTACTAATTTGTTCCGATGGGTTAACCAATAAAATTACAGATGAGGAACTACATCACATTATTATGCAAACAGAGGATGACAAGTTAACCCAAACATTAATTGATTTGGCTAATGAACGCGGCGGAGAAGACAACATAACGCTTGCGATTATTAATCAGAACGAAGAAGTTGGTGAGCCACCATGCTAGAAGGAAAAGTATTAAATGAACGATACGAGATCATTAAATTAATTGGTGGCGGTGGAATGGCCAATGTCTATCTGGGAAATGATACTATTCTGGAAAGACAAGTAGCTATTAAAGTATTACGTTTAGAATATGCCAATGATGAAGAGTTTATTACAAGATTTCACCGAGAAGCACAAGCAGCTACGAGCTTATCACATCCAAATATCGTTAATATCTTTGATGTTGGGGAAGAAAATCAAATATACTATATGGTAATGGAATACGTGGATGGGATGACGTTAAAGCAATACATACAATTGCATGCACCGATAGAAGTAGAGGAAGTCATAGAAATTATGACGCAAATTACTTCTGCTATTTCACATGCCCATGATAATGGCTTAATTCATCGAGATATCAAGCCGCAAAATATATTAATTGACCCTTATGGTCAAATTAAAGTAACTGATTTTGGTATTGCGATAGCATTAAGTGCAACGGCTTTAACACAAACCAATTCAATGTTGGGATCCGTGCATTATTTGTCACCGGAACAAGCACGAGGCGGTAAAGCTAATCGCAAATCAGATATCTATTCTTTAGGAATTGTTTTATTTGAATTATTAACAGGTCAATTGCCATTTTCAGGACAATCAGCCGTTTCGATTGCACTCAAACATTTACAATCTGAAACACCGTCAGTAAAAGAATTTAACCCGAGAGTGCCTCAATCTGTAGAAAATATTGTCTTAAAGTCAACAGCTAAAGATCCGTTTCATCGCTATCAGGAAGTTTTCGAAATGGAAGCGGAGTTAACACATGCGCTCGATCCAAGCCAATTACATGTAGCTAAATTCGTGCCACCGGAATCCGACGATACGATTACAAAAGCTATACCGATTGTGAAGGATGATGAAAATGTAAATAACACTCTGGTTGACGAAGAGACAACGATCGTTACGAAAGGTATTAATAATGAAGAACAGGATAAACCGAAGGAAAAGAAAAAGAAGAAGCGTAAAAAAACGTTTATTTTGGTTACGAGTTTATTTGTGATCTTGTTCGGCGCAATTTTGTTAGCATTGTTCGTGTTGCCTAGTTTATTTCAACCGAAAGATGTACAAGTTCCTGATGTAACTGGATTAAGTTATGAAGAAGCACTTCAAGAATTAGAAGATTTAAAATTGAATGTGTTGAAGGAAGAAGACCACGATGAAGAAGTAGAAGAAAACCACGTGATCGAAACTTATCCACGCTCCAATGACACGGTGAAAGAAGGGAAAGATATTACGGTCTATGTCAGTTTAGGACCTGAGGCGGTTGTTTTCGATGATTATGTCGGCAATAACTATGAACGCATTGAAGGGATCCTTCTTGATGAAGGGTTTAATGATGTTAAGTTTTACGAGGAATTCTCGGATCGACCAGTAGGTGAAATTATTGCTCAATATCAACCTTCTCCAGGTGATGAAGTTGTACCACGAGATACAAATGTTATTTTTGAAATTAGTAAAGGTCCAGAAAAAATAACATTAAACAGATTGGTTGGATTACATGTGGATGAAGCAACAGATTATTTAAAAGATAGGGACCTTTCAGCTGATGTTAAAGAGGTACATCATGATGAAGTGGAAGAAGGTCATGTCATTGAGCAGAACCCGTCTGCAAATGAAGAGGTTGAAAAGGGAGAAGTCGTCGAACTAACAGTGTCAAAAGGGCCTGAGCCAAAAGAACCTATTACTCATACGGAATCATTCACCGTACCATATACTGGTGAGAATAATGAGGAAACAGATGAACCAGAGCCTCAAGAAATCAGTATTTATGTAGGAGATATGAATAACGAGGTTTCGGAACTATATCAGGATGTAGAGATGATTACAGAAGATACAACATTTACGATTGAATTAACGATTGAACCTGATGAGGAAGGAACTTATAAAGTGATTAAAGATGACGAAATCATCATAGAAAAAACGTTAACGTATGAAGATGTAGAGGGTGAGTAAATGCCAAAAGGTAAAATTGTCAAGGCACTGAGTGGCTTTTATTATGTGCAATATGAAGGTGGTCTTGTCCAATGCCGTGGAAGAGGGGTTTTTCGCCAAAAAAAGATTACGCCTCTTGTTGGTGACTTTGTCGAATTTGAATACCGCGATAAAAAAGAGGGTTATATTCTTTCTATCGATGGACGTGATAATCAATTAACACGTCCACCGGTAGCTAATGTGGATCAGGCTATTATTGTCGCCTCTGTTAAAGAACCGGATTTAAGCCTTAATCTTTTAGATAAATTTCTCGTATTGGTTGAGTCAAAAGTCATTAGACCATTATTGTTTTTTACTAAAATGGATTTGCTTACGGATCAGGAAGCTGTGCTTATTAAAGATAAGCTCGCTTATTATAAAAAGATCGGCTATACAGTGGAGTTTCTCTCTACGAAAGATAAGGAAGTAAACCAACAATTATCTGTTTACCTAAATAATAATGTTTCTGTTTTTGCCGGGCAATCTGGTGTCGGAAAAACATCACTTCTGAACCGAATTATACCTGGTTTACAGTTAGAAACAGACTACATCTCAGAAAGTTTAGGTAGAGGTAAGCATACAACTCGACATGTGGAGCTTATTCCATTTGAACAAGGATTAATTGCTGATACACCTGGATTCAGTGCCTTAGATTTTAAAGAAATTGAGTTAGAAGAATTACCAGGCTGTTTTCCGGAATTCGTTGATTTACAAGGTCAGTGTAAATTTAGAGGATGTATGCATATTAAAGAGCCTAAATGTGCAGTTAAAGCAGCTTTAGATCAACAAGAAATCTTAGAAGATCGTTATCAAAACTATTTGCAATTTGTAGAAGAAATTAAAAATAGAAAGCCGAGGTATTAACATGCGTACGAAAATAGCACCATCGATTTTATCAGCTGATTTCTCCATTTTAAAAGAAGAAATTGAAGATGTATTAGAGGGAGGAGCAGACTATATACATGTTGATGTGATGGATGGACATTTTGTACCAAACATTACGATAGGACCGTTAGTTTTATCTGCTATTCGACCTGTAACAGATGCAATCCTTGATGTACATCTCATGATTGAAAAACCTGATCGTTACATACAAGACTTTATTGATGCTGGTGCAGATATCTTAACTGTTCATGTTGAAGCTTGTACCCATTTACACCGGACTATACATATGATTAAGGATGCGGGTGTTAAACCTGGGGTTGTTATTAATCCGGCAACACCAGTAGAAATGATTAAACCGATTATTAAAGATGTCGAACTTGTTCTATTTATGACCGTTAACCCTGGCTTTGGTGGACAAACTTTCATCCCTGAAGTGTTAGATAAAGTAAGACAAGCTGTACAATGGCGAGAAGAATTAGGTTTATCATTTGAAATTGAGGTAGATGGAGGAGTAAACGAAGAAACAGCGCAACAATGTATAGAAGCAGGTGTTGATGTTCTAGTAGCTGGAAGTGCAATATTTAATGAAAAAGATCGGGCGTCAGCTATTCAAAAAATTAGAAATTAGACCCTGTTCAGAGTCGGTTATTTTTAAAATGAGGAAGGGTTGTTTGACGTGAATATTGGAATCGTCGCGGGAGGACCTGAAAAAGCACTTGCCTCCTTACTTTCCTATCGGGATGATATTGATATTTGGATAGGAGCAGACTTAGGTGCTTCCTATCTTTTAAGAAATCAATTACCTATTGATATTGCAATAGGTGATTTTGACTCACTTGACAACGAAGAAAAACAAGTTATTAAAAAACAGGCAAATAACTTTCGTGAGTTTCCTCCAGAAAAAAATGAAACAGACTTAGAATTAGCGGTTGCAGCAGCTCTTTCTTATCAGCCTGCTTCCATTTTTTTGTTTGGTGTTACTGCTGGCAGGCTGGATCATGAATTAGCGAATATCCAGCTGCTTTATCGCCTATTAGAAAAAAACGTTAGTGCAAAAATAATTGATCATAAAAATATCTTATCTATTTATAAGCCAGGTTATTATAGTGTCCAGGCGAATAGTTCTGAACTAATATCATTTATACCGCTAACCCCTACTGTAGAAGGGCTGACCTTAGATGGATTCTATTATCCTTTAGATAATTATACAGTTACATGGGGAAGTACTCGTTGTATATCAAATCAATTAATTAACGAACAAGGTACTTTTTTATTTAATGATGGCATATTAATAATGATAAAGAGTACGGAATAAGCAATCCGTAAAATCTTATGAAAATATGGAAAGGTATGCAATTATAGTCATGTATCCTCATAAGCTGTATAAGAATCAGATGTTGTAATGATAATGATGAGGTTATGTCTTCATGGTGAAGAGGAGGGGTATGATGAAATTTTATACAATTAAGCTCCCGCGGTTTATCGGTGGTTTCATTCGAGCATTGTTAGGTTCAGGGAAAAAATAAAGAAAAAAGGCTCCTTGTCAACAGGAGCCTTTTTTCTTCTCTACTTTTAAGAGTTGATTATAAAATTAAACGCGTTCTACTTTGCCTGATTTAAGCGCACGAGCAGAAACATACACACGTTTTGGTTTGCCGTCAACCATGATTCTAACTTTTTGTACGTTTGCTTTCCAATTACGCTTATTTGCATTCATAGCGTGTGAACGCTTATTTCCTGAAGTCGTTTTACGACCAGTTACTACACATTTACGTCCCATTACTTTGTTCCCTCCTACCTAACTCAATCCATACTTATATAATTTATCATAGTTTTTATGATTTTGCAATTTCAAATTAGAAAAGTATTTAGGAATTAATGTAGGGTAGGTTTTTGTATGTTTTGGTTTGGTCAATTCGCTTTTTTAGAGGTTGCATGTAGCATTTCTTATAATTGCTTGACATAGACGTGATTTTCATACATTCTATAATGGAATACCCTTATATTTTATAGCACTTTAGGACCTAAAAATTTTGGCAGTGAAGTCTTTTGATATAGTGAAAAATAAAACTCTACATATTATAAGATAAACAAATTATAAGATAAACAAAGACTTCGCTAGTACTTGGTGATAAGCCATTTTTTTCTAATAATAAATTAAAACGCAAATATAAAATGGTGTAGACACTGATGGAACTTTTTCTTTTATTTATTTAAGAAGGAGGATAAAATATGTCAATAGAACTAAAAACAGAAGATGGCCATGTAACGATTACAAATGAAGTAATAGCAACTATCGCTGGTGGTGCTGCCATAGAATGTTATGGTATTGTTGGTATGGCTTCGAAAAAACAACTACGTGATGGTATTGCAGAAATTTTAAGAAAAGAAAACTTTGCCAAAGGTGTTGTCGTTCGACAAGATGATGAAGATGTGCACATTGATATGTATATCATTGTAAGCTATGGTACAAAAATTTCTGAAGTTGCACATAACGTTCAATCACAGGTAAAATATAATCTTGAAAAAACGCTCGGTTTAAAAATTAATTCAATCAATATTTATATTCAAGGCGTACGTGTGATTCAAGATTAATTACGATTATCTACTATTTCGTGCAAAATTCGTTATTTCGGAAATAGGAGCAGAGGGAGGAACACGCAAGTGACGCAAAAAAATATAGATGGGGCATTGTTTGCCAATATGGTGTTAGCTGGTGCGCGCAGTTTAGCAAATAATGCTGAGAAAATAGATGCTTTAAATGTATTTCCAGTACCAGATGGCGACACTGGAACAAATATGAATTTATCTATTACCTCCGGGGCAAACGAGGTGAAAAAAGCAAATCATGATAGTGTCTCAGAAGTAGCTAATGCATTTGCCAAAGGATTACTAATGGGAGCTAGAGGTAATTCAGGTGTTATCTTATCACAATTATTCAGAGGTTTTGCCAAAGGATTAGAAGGAACAGTTAAATTGGATATTGAGAGCTTTGTTACAGCACTTGAGAGTGGTGTGAATACTGCCTATAAAGCAGTGATGAAACCGGTAGAAGGAACGATTCTTACCGTTGCAAAAGACACAGCTGCTGAAGCAAAGAAAATTGCAGAAGAGGAACAGGATATTGTTGCTTTTATGGAACAAGTTGTTCAAGCTGCGAAACAATCTTTGAAGAGAACACCAGAACTTTTACCTGTGCTAAAAGAAGTAGGAGTAGTAGACAGTGGTGGACAAGGATTAGTCGTGATTTATGAAGGATTTTTAGCAGTATTAAAAGGTGAAGAAGTACCGGAGTCCTCTCAAGATGACACAATGGATTTAGATGATCTAGTCAGTGCAGAGCATCACAAACTGGCACAAGACTATATGAGTACTGACGAAATTGAGTATGGTTATTGTACAGAATTTATGGTTCGTTTCGAAGAAGATAAACTAAAAGAACATCCATATGATGAGGCTGCTTTTAGAGAAGAATTAAGCGAGCATGGTGATTCATTATTAGTTGTATCAGATGATGAAATTGTCAAAGTTCATATTCATGCGGAATACCCTGGTGATGTTTTCAATTTAGGACAACGGTTTGGTAGCTTTATTCATTTAAAAGCAGAAAATATGAGAGAACAACATTCCAGCATTGTCGATCAGAAAAAAGAGAAGCCTAAAGCAAAGCAACCTTTCGGAGTAGTAACAGTTGCAATGGGAGATGGCCTGACAGAATTATTTAAAAGCTTAGGAGCAACAGTTGTGATTCAAGGTGGTCAAACCATGAATCCGAGTACACAGGATTTAACAAATGCTATTGAAGAGGCAAATGCTGAAAATATTATTATATTGCCTAATAATAAAAATATTGTGATGGCTGCTGAACAGGCTGCCGAACTAGCTGAAGTTAATGTAGCAGTAGTGCCGACGAAAACAATCCCACAAGGCATGTCTGCTATGTTAACGTATAATCCTGAGCTTAGTTTGGATGAAAATAAAGAAACAATGACTGATGCAAGCAAGGAAGTAAAAACTGGTCAGATAACCTATGCCGTTCGTGATACACAGATAGAAGGCATGACGATTGAAAATGGTCATTATATGGGGCTTGCTGATGGAAAAATTAAAGTAACAAACGCTGATCAAATGACTGTTATCAAGGAATTGTTAACTGAAATGATCGAGGCAGATGAAGATGAGATTGTTACTGTTATTCGGGGAGAAGAAACAACTGATCATGAAGAAAATGAAATTATTGCATTTATCGAGGATAATTTTGAAGATATAGAAGTGGAAGTTCATCAAGGTAACCAACCGATCTATTCTTATATATTTTCTATCGAATAAAAACAAAAGCTCTATCCCAGGTGATAGAGCTTTTTATCCAATTTGAGCACAAAATCCATATACTGCGCAGTAACTGGACATGGATTTGCTCTCTTCCATTCTGCATTTTGATAAGTGCTGCCATACGCTCCGGCAGAATACTGCGCTTTCCGTGGGCGGTTTTTAGCTAACTTGGCAAAGAAAAACACTTTGCCAAGTGGATCTTCAGTTCTCGTGAGTCCCACAGGAGTCTCCGTATTCTGCCTCCGCTAATTTTAGTGTTCTGATATTGTAAGAATGGAACTTAGGGAACTATATTCTTAGGATTTCCTGTTATTTCATCAGAACACTACACTAAGCTGCGGAAAAAATGCGAGACTCCTGTGGGAAAGGAACAGTCTGAATACCCCGCGTGATGCACCTGCGTCTCCTAGTAAAGCTTCGAAGTAGGCTTCCTCGGTGCAAGGGAACAAATATGTTTAAATCAAGAAGTTCCCTGGCTGAAGCGTTCCCCACGGAAAGTGAGTATTTTTTCCGCAGCGTCGTTTCAGCACTCATCATTATCCAGAATGGGAGAAAGCCTTACTTTTTCACCTTTCATTACTTCGCAGTATATATCTACTGAGAACCTGGTGGGTTGTATTATATAATTGAATTAAGAGAGTGTGAGTAAAATGAATAATATTTCTGTTCAAGAAGTGAAAGGGGTCGGGCCAAAGCTTGCTGAAACGCTCGAACAAATTGGCATCCATACAATTGAAGATCTGCTATATTACTTTCCAAACCGATATGATCATTATGAACAAAAACCACTTCATGAACTGATACATAATGAAAAAGTGACGATAGTTGGTGAAGTTATCCACGAGCCAACCGTACAATTTTATCAAAGAAAAAAATCCAGGATGGTTGTTTCTTTACGTGTTAATGGAGCAGTTGTAAAGGGTGTCCTCTTTAACCGTGCCTTTGCCAAAAAGCATTTTATTCCAGGTGAAGAAGTATCGGTAAATGGAAAATGGGATCAACACCGGCTGCAAATAACGATTGATAATTATAAAAAGGGCGCAATAGAAGGCTCAAGTCCTATTACCCCGATTTACTCTTCCAAAGGAGACATTAAAAATGCTCAATTCCAAAAAATAATGGAGAGTGCATTGGCTACCTTCCGTGATCAAATTACCGAAATTCTCCCGACTTCTTATTTAGATAAGTACAAATTACCAAATCGGGCCGATGGCTTGGGGAATATTCATTTTCCTCCATCCTTTCAACAGTTAAAACACGCCAAGAGGCGGTTTATTTATGAAGAATTATTGCTGTTTCAAATAAAAATGCAACTCTACCGAAAGAGAAACCGGGAAGCTACAAAAGGTAATGCCAAAGAGATTAATATGGAAAAAGTAAAACAGTTGATCGAACAATTACCTTTTATTTTAACTTCTGCTCAGAAAAACGCCTTAGCAGAAATTTTTAAGGATCTGCAATCACCTTACCGGATGAATCGATTATTACAGGGCGATGTTGGTTCAGGTAAGACTGCTGTAGCTGTTATTAGTCTTTATGGAGTTGTTACAGCAGGTAAGCAAGTTGCTTTAATGGTTCCAACAGAAATTTTAGCGGAACAACATGAAGAGTCTTTAAAACAGTTATTACCAGATGATGTTAGTGTACATCGGTTAACTGGATCAATAAAGGGCAAAAAGCGAAAAGAAATGCTAACAGAAATTGAAAATGGTTCATGTAATGTCGTAATAGGTACACACGCACTCATTCAGGACGATGTAAATTTTGACAACTTAGGGTATGTCATTATCGATGAACAACATCGATTTGGTGTTCAACAACGTAATATATTACGTGAAAAAGGTATTTTAGCAGATATTTTATTTATGACCGCTACACCTATACCAAGAACTTTATCTATTACTGCATTTGGAGATATGGATGTTTCCAAAATTGATGAAATGCCTAAGGGCAGAAAGCCAATTGAAACTTATTGGGTCAAGCATAACATGTTTGAAAGAACCGTTAATTTTGTATATAAGGAAATAAAGAAAGGTTCTCAAGCATATATTATTTGTCCCTTAATTGAAGAATCAGATAAATTAGATATTCAGAATGCATTGGATTTATATCATCAATTACAAACCATTTTACAAGATAAGGCAACAGTAGGACTTATGCATGGAAGATTAACGACCGAGGAAAAAGAACAGGTGATGAATGACTTTGCTGCGAACAAAGTTCAAGTACTAGTTTCAACTACAGTAGTAGAAGTAGGGGTCAATGTCCCGAATGCCACGGTGATGATGATCCAGGACGCAGATCGCTTTGGTTTATCACAATTACATCAATTAAGAGGACGTGTCGGGAGAGGAGATAAGCAAAGCTATTGTATTTTAGTAGCTGATCCTAAAGGTGAAACAGGGAAAGAACGTATGCGAATTATGACGGAAACAATTGATGGCTTTGTTTTGGCAGAACGAGATTTAGAACTGCGCGGTCCTGGTGATATATTTGGTGTCAAACAAAGCGGGTTACCAGAATTTAAATTAGCAGATTTAGTTCACGATTATCGAGCATTGGAAACAGCAAGAGCAGATGCAGTCGATATTGTCGAAAATGAATGGTGGAGAAATCCTGAATTCCAAGCATTAATGGAGTATTTACTTTCTCAAATTGAAATAGATCAGCAATTATTAAATTAGATTCACTTGCATATTTTTTAATGGTATTATATATTACTATTAGTACCTAGTCATAATTTTTCGTTGGAATGAATGATGACTTGCAGATGGACGGTGTAATTCATGAAAAGAAGTAAAAAAGAACGGCAGTCTTTGTTAAAAGAAACGATTGAAGCAAAGCCCTTTATTACGGATGAAGCACTAGCGAAATTATTTGATGTTAGCATTCAGACAATTCGTTTAGATCGGATGGAGTTAAATATTCCAGAGTTACGTGAACGGATCAAATCTGTTGCAACGAATAATTGGAATGAAACGGTTAAGGCACTTCCGATCGATGAGGTTATTGGTGAAATTATTGATTTAGAATTAGATAAACGTGCTATTTCAATTATGGATATTACTGGGGAACATGTTTTTTCACGAAATAAAATTGCGCGTGGCCACCATTTATTTGCGCAGGCTAACTCCCTTGCTGTTGCCGTTATCAATGATGAATTAGCACTAACAACAAATGCAAATATCAAATTTACCCGTCAAGTCGTACAGGGAGAACGGGTCATTGCAAAAGCACGAGTAGTAGGTCTAGAGAAAAACAATCGGACTGTAGTAGAAGTGCTTAGCTATGTGGATAACGAAACGGTTTTTTCGGGAGTTTTTGAAATGTTTCGATCGACTCAAGAGAAGGAAGGGAACGAATCATGAAAATCGCAATCGATGCTATGGGCGGCGACCATGCACCAAAGGAAATTGTATTAGGCGCATTAAAAGCTGTGAACCACTTTAGTGATCTGGAAATTACGTTAATTGGTGATGAAAATATGATAACTCCATATCTGGAGAAACATGCTGCAATTGAAGTTATTCATACGGAAGAGGAGATTACTAGTGATGATGAACCTGTAAAAGCAGTTCGCCGTAAAAAGAATGCCTCCTTAGTGCTCATGGCAAACGAAGTAAAAGCTGGACGTGCAGATGCTTGTATTTCTGCAGGAAACACGGGTGCTTTAATGAGTGCTGGGTTGTTTGTTGTCGGTAGAATCAAAGGGATAGACCGCCCGGCTTTAAGCCCGACACTTCCAACCGTTAATGGTAATGGCTTCTTATTGCTAGATGTGGGAGCAAATGTTGATGCCAAAGCACAACACCTGCAGCAATATGGTCTAATGGGATCTATTTATATGGAAAAAGTTCGTCAAGTAAAGAATCCGCGTATTGGACTTTTGAACGTTGGAACAGAGGATGGCAAAGGAAATGAATTAACAAAAAAAGCATTTGAGCTGTTGCAACAACTGCCGATTAATTTTGTTGGTAATGTCGAGGCGAGAGATCTGTTAAATGGTGTGGCGGATGTTGTTGTTACCGATGGATTTAGTGGAAATGTTGCCTTGAAAACAGTGGAAGGTACCGCTTTGACGATGTTTTCGATGATTAAAGACACATTTATGAGCAATACCAAAACCAAACTCGCTGCCGCACTTGTGAAAAAAGATCTAAAAGGCTTAAAAGAGCAATTAGATTATTCAGAGTACGGTGGTGCTGCATTATTTGGCCTCGCTGCTCCAGTGATCAAAGCGCACGGGTCATCCAATCAACAAGCCATTTTCAGTGCTATCCAACAAACAATAAACATTGTAGAAAAAGATGTAATCGGAAAGATAGAAGCTGACGTAAAAACGTTGCAAGCTGCTACTGAGGAGGAATAAATCGTGAAAAAGATCGCTTTTGTTTATCCTGGTCAAGGATCACAAGTAGTCGAAATGGGGAAAGACTTATATGAGGAGTATCCACAAGTAAGAGAGCTCTTTGATACTGCTAATGAACGTTTAGGTTATGACTTAACGTCGATTATGTTTGAAGGTCCTAAAGAGGTATTGACAAAAACGGAAAATACTCAACCAGCATTGTTATCAGTTAGTACAGCCATTACAAAAATCTTAGCGGAAAATAGTATTACACCATCTGTTACAAGTGGTCACAGTCTTGGGGAATATAGTGCACTTGTTGCAGCGAATGCTATTTCCTACTCTGATGCTGTTTCTTTAGTACATCAAAGAGGTAAGCTAATGGAAAATGCCTATCCTGAAGGAAAAGGCTCTATGGCGGCTGTTTTAGGAATGGATCAAGAAACCTTAGGTAATGAACTGCAAAAAATTAGTGAACAAGTGGATGGTGTTATCGAGATTGCTAACCTCAATTGTCCAGGACAAATCGTTGTATCTGGAACGAAATCAGCAATTGATGAAGCAGCTCACCATTTAAAAGCAGCAGGTGCAAAACGTGTATTACCTTTACCTGTGAGTGGGCCATTTCACTCAAGTCTAATGAAGTCAGCAGCTAAGGAGTTTCAACAATTAGTACATAATATTAATTGGTCTGATGCAGAAATACCTGTTTATGCAAATGTTACCGCTGATAAAGTCACTGAAAAAGAACAAATTCAGCAATTACTAGTAGAACAATTATATTCGCCAGTACGTTTTGAAGAAATTATCGAAAAACTATTGGAGGAGCCACTCGATGCGATTGTCGAAGTAGGCAGTGGCAAAGTGTTAACAGGTCTCGTAAAAAAAGTGAATCGTCGCGCGAAAACTTTTACTGTCCAAGACAAAGCAACATTATTTGAATTTATCGAATGGATGAAGGAGGATTAACCATGTTAAAGGATCAAGTCGCACTAATAACAGGTGCCTCAAGAGGAATCGGACGAGAAATTGCTTTAACTTTTGCTAGTAAAGGTGCAAAAGTAGTGGTAAACTACTCTGGAAGTGAAAATAAAGCTCAAGAAGTAGTAGATCAAATCATTGCTGACGGAGGAGAAGCAATTAAGATCAAAGCAAATGTCAGTGATGAAAATGACGTCAAAGCAATGGTGAAAGAAACGACGAAAACGTTTGGCAGTCTCGATATTTTAGTGAATAATGCAGGTATTACAAAAGATAATTTATTGATGCGCATGAGTGAAGCTGACTTTGATGATGTCATTGACATAAACTTAAAAGGGGTATTCCTATGTACCAAAGCAGTGACACGTCAAATGATGAAACAAAAAAGTGGTCGAATTATTAATGTATCCTCTGTTGTTGGTATAAGCGGCAACCCTGGTCAGGCAAATTATGTCTCTGCTAAGGCGGGTGTTATTGGTTTAACGAAAACAACTGCGAAGGAATTAGCAGCTAGAAATATATTAGTCAATGCTATTGCACCTGGCTTTATTGCAACAGATATGACTGATCAACTCACAGAAGAACAGAAAGAGCAAATGCTTGCATTAATTCCATTAAATAAATTAGGAGAAGCGAAAGATGTAGCGAATGTTGCTTTATTCTTAGCTTCTGAACAAGCTAATTATGTTACCGGACAAACTATACCGGTTGATGGAGGTATGGTTATGTAGGAAGGTACATATACTTTGAAAGGAGGTGACGTGAAAATGTCAGAGACTTTTGAGAAAGTAAAGCAAATCGTTGTCGATCGTCTTGATGTAGACGAAGATAAAGTTACGCTTGAAGCATCATTTAAAGATGATTTGGAAGCTGATTCTCTTGATGTTGTAGAACTTGTAATGGAATTAGAAGACGAGTTCGACATGGAAATTGCTGATGAAGATGCGGAAAAAATTGCTACAGTAGGTGATGCTGTAAATTACATAGACAGCAACCAATAGAACTGTTCAATCAAGTAATAAGTTTCGGCTGTCTAAGAGTACAGTCTGTACAGATTAACCCGTTTCAATCAACATGAAACGGGTTTGTCCTTTATGAAAACCAAAATTCTTGAATTAGTGGTGTGTTTCTAATCCAGTAAGACAAAACCAAAACTATTAAAAACCTTTACAATTTAGGGTTGGCGATAAGCTATGTATCCTTTATAATAATGACAATGATTGATTTCATGTTGGTAGGTGAGGATTGTGTCTGATTTTAAAGAGCTTCAAGAAAAATTAGGGATTTATTTTGAAAATGAAACATTGTTAAAACAAGCCTTTACTCATTCATCTTATGTGAATGAGCACCGGAAAAAGAATCTAGTAGATAATGAAAGGTTAGAATTTTTGGGTGATGCGGTTCTAGAACTGGGAGTCTCTCAATACCTCTATCGGGAATATAATGAATTAGAGGAAGGTGATTTAACCAAGATGAGAGCTTCGATCGTGTGTGAACCAGCTCTAGTTCGCTTTGCTGAGACACTCGATTTTAGCAAATACGTTTTATTAGGTAAGGGTGAGGAAATGACGGGTGGTCGTAATCGCCCTGCATTACTAGCAGATGTCTTTGAAGCCTTCATTGGAGCATTATACTTAGATCAAGGATATGATCAAGTTATTACCTTCTTAAGGAAGTATGTGTACCCTGAGATTACAACCGGTGCTTTTTCGCATACGATGGATTACAAAAGTCAATTGCAGGAAACAGTACAGCAACATAAGAATAGATTAGTGGAATACAGTATTGTAGACGAGAAAGGCCCTGCACATGACCGTGAATTTTTCGCTGTTGTTACGATTAATGGTAAGACAGCAGGAAAAGGGGTAGGTCGGACGAAAAAAGAAGCAGAACAACGTGCGGCAAAACAAGCATTAGACGCTCTGCCTCATTAAAAATTTTTCATAAAATAGTCTGAAAAGGTGAACCCCCTGTTTCAATTAAGGTTGAAGCGAGGGGTTTTTTATCAAAAAAGAAAATTTAAGCATATATGATTAAAGAAGCAGTATTTCGCAATAAAGAAACTACATTTCGCAATAAACCATGCAGATATCGCAATAAAGGAATATGGTACTCGAAATATTACTTTTGGACAAAGTCATCCTCAAATTGCCAGTGGATACCACAATAGACAACGTCTCCAACAAATAGTGCAATAGAACTAGATAAAATGTTACTATTCGTCATATAGATGTTCTTAAGATTGAACAGTCTTTTTATTTGGAAGGGGAAGGTAAGAATTAGAAAGTCTTAGGAGTTTTCTTAAATAATCTCCTAAGGGGAGTGTAATATTAACTGTGTAAGTAAGAAATGCGTACGGTTTCTTACTCACACAGTTTTTTATTTGGTAGAATAATAACTATAAAGCTAAAGGAGTGTTTTAAATGGGCAAACCCAAAAGAGATCCTAACTCCGTAGAATTAGCTAACAAGATTATTGAACAGTATCAACCAAAGTCTGTAGAAGATATGCAACATGCATTAAAGGACATATTCGGACCGATGTTTGAATCGATGTTAAAAGGTGAAATGAATCATCATTTGGGCTATGAATCCAATGATAAGGGAGAAAAGGAAACAAACAATAGACGGAACGGTTACGGAAAAAAGACAGTCAAAACGACAGATGGCGAAGTGGATATTGCTGTACCTCGTGATCGTGACGGTTCATTTGAACCACACCTCATTCCCAAGCGTAAAAGAGATGTTTCTGCCATCGAGGATAAAGTCATCTCCATGTATGCAAGAGGAATGTCTCAGCGAGATATTTCATCCACGATTGAAGATATCTATGGATTCTCCGTGTCTCATGAAATGATATCCGATATTACGGATACAGTGCTTCCTGATTTAGAAGAGTGGCAAAGTCGCCCTTTAAGCAACTGTTATCCTTTTGTGTTCGTAGATTGTCTTTATACGACCGTACGTAACGACTACGAAACCAAGAAATACGCTGTTTATACCATGTTAGGCTATACCATGGAAGGAAAGAAAGACATTCTTGGTTTATGGTTAAATGAAACGGAAAGTAAGCATAAATGGATGCAAATCTTTGATGAAATAAAAGCTCGTGGTGTAGAAGATATTTTCTTTATTTCTATGGATGGAGTAAGTGGATTAGAAGATGGAGCTCGTGCCATTTTCCCACAAGTTGTCGTACAACGCTGTATGGTTCATCTCATTAGAAATTCGATTAAGTATGTTCCAAGTAAAGACTATAAAGCTTTTACTGCTGCATTAAAAAAGGTTTACGCAGCACCAAGCCTTAAAGCATGTCATAGTGCATTTGAAACCTTTCAACAACAATGGTCTGCTTATCCTGGAGCTATTGACGTTTGGAAACGGAATTTCTCCCATGTGGAACAACTATTTGATTATGGAAGTGCGATACGCAAAATTATGTACACTACGAATGCCGTAGAAAGTATACATTCCAGCTTTAGAAAAGTGACAAAAAAAGGAGCATTCCCAAACGAGAACGCCCTTCTAAAAGTTTTGTATTTACGAACCAAAGAACTTGAAAATAAGTGGGAAGGTGGCCATATTCAACAATGGGCAATGGTCATGAATCAGCTGTTAATTCATGATCACCTCAATGAACGTGTGTTAAAGTATTTAGAATAACTTACACACTTTTCTTGACAAGCCCCTCCTAAGACTTTCTCTATTATTTTCGGTATTCTCTCAGCTCTGCGATAAATGCTTGGGTTTCGGCAACCGTTAGTTTTCCTTTCTGTTGCAAAAGATCATGTAAGGATTTTAATTCTTCGTAATTATCAAGGTCATAATCTTTAGGATTCATTATAGAATCATTAACTACTTGCAACATTCTACCCATCTCATGAATGATATGTGCTAAATTTTCCTCGGATTTCTCTTCCAAATTCAAATCAATTCACTCCTATTTCGGTATTTTATGAAACTTCCTTCTCTTACTCTATTCTTTATGATAAAATAAATAAGTTGAAATGCAAAGGATAAATTAACATCAACATACAAGTTATGTTGTTAGATGATAATAAATAGGGGTTTTAAACATGTATTTAAAACAATTAGATACAATTGGTTTTAAATCTTTCGCTGAAAGAGTAAAAATAGAATTTGTACCAGGCGTTACAGCTGTTGTAGGGCCTAACGGTAGTGGAAAAAGTAATATTACAGATGCAATCCGTTGGGTACTTGGCGAACAATCAGCAAAATCATTACGTGGTGCCAAAATGGAAGATATCATTTTTCAAGGTAGTGATACACGTAATGCGTTAAATGTTGCTGAAGTAACACTCGTGTTAGATAACTCAGACAATGCATTACCTGTTGATTATCACGAGGTTAGTGTAACGCGTCGAGTATATCGCTCTGGCGAAAGTGAATATTTAATGAACAAGCAACCATGCCGTTTGAAAGATATTACAGAGCTATTTATGGATTCAGGTATGGGTAAAGAAGCGTTTTCTATTATAAGTCAAGGGAAAGTTGAAGAAATTTTAAGTTCAAAATCAGAAGAACGTCGCGTTATATTTGAAGAAGCGGCAGGCGTTTTGAAATATAAAAACAGAAAGAAACAAGCCGAATATAAATTAGCAGAAACACAAGAGAATTTAAATCGTGTCGAAGATATTATATATGAAATAGACGGGCAACTAGGACCGCTTGAACAGCAAGCTTCAATTGCTAAGGAGTACTTAGATCAAAAAGAACGATTGACTAATGTGGAAGTTGGTTTGTTGGCTAAAGAAATTGAACAATTAAATGAGAAATGGGAAGCATCAGAAAAACAAATAAAAGGTAAACATCATGCACTAAAAGAAAAACAGCAATGGGTTGAGACAAGAGAGGCAGAAAGTGATCAACTAAAAGCACAGATACAAGAAATGGATGAGAAAATCACAAGTTTACAGGAAAAACTACTTGTTGACACCCAAAAGTTAGAAAGTCTTGAAGGAAATAAAAAGATATTTCATGAACGACTTCAACATTTCCAAGAAAATAAAGAAAAACTGGAACAGGAAATAGAAGAGTCGGAAAACAAAAAAGCTATACTTTTAAACAGCTTAGAAGATGAGCAAACTAGACTGAGTGACTACAAGGAAAAAAATAAACAGTTAACAGAACAAATAACCGTTATCCAAGAACAATTAGAAAAAGGTAAAAATACGATAGAAGAAGATATCGAGACACTTAAAAGTGATTATATTGAATGGTTAAATGAACAAGCAGCTAAACGAAACGAGAAAAACTCAATTGAGCAGCAATTGGAGAAGATGGAAGGGAAACAACATGTCAAATCTTCTAAATGGGAAAACCTCCATGAAGAACGTCTTCAGTTAAAGCAAGCTGTTCAAGAAGCAGAAGAAAAATGTAAACAAGATGAGGAACAATTACATACCTGCCAATCGGAGTACGAACAGTTAGAGAGAAAAGTAACGGTAGAGTCGAAGCTATTAGAAGATATGCAGCAAAAATTATATAAAGGCTATCAAATGGTTGAAAACCTTAAATCCAAAAAGGAAATGCTGGAGGACTTAAAAGAAGATTTTCAAGGTTTCTATTTTGGTGTAAAAGAAGTGCTAAAAGCAAGGGTACAACAGAAGTTAACCGGTATTCACGGTGCAATACCGGAATTAATAGAATTTGATGATCAATTAGTGGATGCAATGGAAACTGCTCTTGGCGCTCAAGCCCAACATATTGTAGTTGATTCTGAGAAATCGGCACGAGAGGCCATTCAATGGCTGAAAAAAACAAATAAGGGTAGAGCTACTTTTTTACCAATAAACGCAATGAAACCAAAACAGATACCAACAAATATGGTTCAAATGCTTGAACAGGAAGAAGAGTTTGTCGGAGTAGCTGCGGATTTAATTCGTTATGAATCCAGATATCAACCAGTTATGCAAGCATTGTTAGGTAATGTTATTATTGCTAGATCACTTAGTGCAGCAAATCGATTTGCACAGCATACAGGTCGAAGATTCCGCATCGTGACACTTGATGGAGATGTGGTGAACCCTGGTGGTTCCATGTCTGGTGGAGCCAAAAAGAAAAATAATCAATCATTATTTACGAGAGACCGTGAACTAAAAACATTAACGAGTAAATATAAAGAATACCAAACTCGAGTAACAGACTATGAGAGGCAAATTAGCGAACAAAAAGACGCATTAGCGAATTTGCAAGCAGAAAAAGATAATTGTTATCGACAACTAGATGAAATTCGTAAAACATATCAAGATCACCAAAGCAATTTTAAAGAATGGAAATTGTCTTTAGAGCATTTAAATGATCAGTTGTCGATTTATGATCAGGACAAATTACAACAAGAAGAAGATCGAAAACTCTTGTTACAGCAATTGGAACAAATTGAACAAGATCTAGAAAAAACACAAGAAAAATTGAGTAAACTAGATAACGAAATTGAAGAATTGACAGATCAGCATCAAAATTTTGAAGCAAAAGAAGAACAACTTAAACAGGAATTACAAACACTGCATGTCGAGCAAGCAGAACTAAGAAGTAAGCTGTCCAACCAAAAAGAGAAGATTGCAAATTCGAAAAACGATTTATCTGAGGTTTCTGAGACGATTGTAGGAAAGCAAAAACAGCTACAGCAATTAATTGATGTTAAAAATAGCCAACAGACACCAGAAGAAATTGACGAAGAGATTCATCTAAAAACACAAGAAAAAACAGCATTGCAGCAAGAGTTGCAACAATTACGTGAACAACGATCCGAAACACAGCAAAAAGTTACTACTTTAGACGGCTCACTTAAACAAGCCAAAAAAGAGGAGTATCAGTTACAACAGGAGATCCAAGCGGTTGAAATTGAACGAAATCGATTAGATCTGGAGTTGGAAAATCGTCTTCAACTACTGGAGAGTGAATACTTTATGACTTTTGAAAAGGCGAAAGCTGACTACCCTCAGCCAGACAATCTCGAGGATGCGAAAGAACAAGTCAAATTAATTAAGAAATCGATTGAAGAATTAGGAACAGTAAATATTGGTGCTATTGATGAGTATGATAGGATTAAAGAACGACATCAATTTCTAACCAGTCAACAAACAGACTTAGTGGAAGCCAAACGGACATTATATGAAATTATTGCGGAAATGGATGAAGAAATGACCAGAAGATTTAATGAAACTTTTTCGCAAATAAAAGAAGAATTTACAGTAGTCTTCCAACGTTTATTTGGTGGGGGCCATGCTGAATTAAAATTAACTGATCCGGATCAATTACTAGAAACTGGTGTAGATATTATTGCACAGCCGCCAGGTAAAAAATTACAACAATTAGGTTTATTATCCGGTGGAGAAAGGGCATTAACTGCTATCGCATTATTGTTTGCGATTTTACGAGTACGTCCTGTTCCGTTCTGTGTACTGGATGAAGTGGAAGCTGCTCTGGATGAAGCAAATGTGACTCGCTTTGCCCAGTATTTGAAACATTATAGTAAGCACACGCAATTTATTGTGATTACACATAGAAAAGGTACAATGGAAGAAGCAGATGTATTATATGGTGTTACCATGCAAGAATCAGGTGTATCACGTTTAGTTTCTGTTAAATTAGAAGAAGCACCAGAGCTTTTAGAAGCCTAAGTGTGAGGAGGTAGAAAAATGAGTTTCCTGAAAAAGCTGAAGGATAAATTTCAAGCAACAGATAAGCAAGTAGAAGTGTCAGATAAGTATAAAGATGGCTTGAGCAAAACAAGGAAGTCTTTCTCCGAAAAAATCAATGATTTAGTTGCTCGCTATCGAAAAGTGGATGAAGACTTTTTCGAAGATCTCGAAGAAGTGTTGATCGCAGCTGATGTCGGTGTGACAACCGTGATGGATTTAATTGAAGAACTTGAAATGGAAGTGAAAAGACAAAATATTAAAGATACCAATGAAGTAAAGCAAGTGATCTCCGAAAAACTGGTCGAAATTTACCAGGGGGATGATGACGAATCAGAAGATACTTCATTAAATATGCAGCAAGATGACTTAACCGTTATCCTTTTTGTTGGAGTTAATGGAGTTGGAAAAACAACAACGATTGGTAAATTAGCGCATCAATTGAAATCAGAAGGAAAAGAAGTACTATTAACTGCTGGTGATACGTTCCGTGCTGGTGCTATCGAACAGTTAAATGAATGGGGAAAACGTGTTGGTGTTGATGTTATTAAACATAATGAAGGCAGTGACCCAGCAGCCGTTATTTACGATGGTATTCAAGCAGCAAAATCCCGTAATGCCGATGTATTACTTTGTGATACAGCAGGTCGTTTGCAGAATAAGGTTAATTTAATGAATGAATTAGCAAAAGTAAAACGAGTAATCGAGCGTGAAGTTCCAAATGCACCTCATGAAGTGTTACTTGTACTCGATGCAACAACAGGACAAAATGCTTTAAGCCAAGCGAAGACATTCTCAGAAGCAACAGATGTTTCCGGGATTGTATTAACAAAATTAGATGGTACAGCTAAGGGTGGTATCGTTTTGGCAATCCGAAATGAGCTAGGAACCCCAGTAAAGTTAGTAGGACTTGGGGAAAAAGTAACAGACTTGCAAACTTTTGATCCGCATGCATTTGTGTATGGCTTATTTGCAGATTTGTTAGAAGAAGAATAGTCTCGAGACTTGACAGTGTTGCTTTAAGATGATTAGACTGAAGTGTAAAGGTATTTTACTTAACGAGGTGTCCTTATTATGTTAGAAAAAACGACAAGGATTAACGCTCTTTATGATTTTTATCAACAATTGCTGACTGACAAGCAACGAAATTATATGGAGATGTATTATGTAGAAGATTTCTCATTAGGGGAAATTTCTGAGACATCTAATGTATCAAGACAAGCAATTTATGATAACATTCGCAGAACAGAACAAATGTTAGAGGAATATGAGCAAAAGCTTGGTCTCTATCAGAAATTTTTAAAGCGACAAAGTCTGCTTCAGGAATTGCTTGCATTGGCAGAAGAGAACAATGACCAAGTATGGAAAGAAAAAGTAGAACAGATTATTGAAATCGAATAGGGGGCGTATAGTATGGCATTTGAAGGTTTAGCCGACCGCCTGCAGAATACCATTCAGAAAATTAAGGGAAAAGGTAAAGTAACCGAACAAGATGTCAAAGAAATGACGAGAGAAGTTCGTTTAGCTTTACTAGAAGCGGACGTAAACTTTAAAGTCGTGAAAGATTTTATTAAAAAAGTGAAAGAACGTGCAGTTGGCCAGGAAGTAATGGAAAGTTTAACACCAGGTCAACAGGTCATCAAAGTGGTAAAAGAAGAATTAACAGAATTAATGGGTGGTGATGAAAGTAAAATAGCAGTGGCAGATAAGCCACCTACTGTGATCATGATGGTTGGTTTACAAGGTGCCGGTAAAACAACTACAACAGGTAAATTAGCTAATTTATTACGTAAAAAGTACAATCGTAAGCCATTATTGGTTGCAGCGGATGTTTACCGTCCTGCAGCGATTGATCAACTAGAAACGTTAGGTAAACAATTAAATATGCCAGTTTACTCAGAGGGAACTGATGCAAACCCAGTGGATATTGCCAAAAAAGCCATGGAACGTGCTAAAGAGGAACATTTGGATTATGTCATCATTGATACTGCTGGTCGTCTTCATGTGGACAATGAATTAATGGATGAATTGATTCAAATTAAACAAAATGTTAATCCGGATGAAGTCTTTTTAGTGGTTGACTCAATGACTGGTCAAGATGCAGTGAATGTGGCAGAGAGCTTTAACGAACAATTAGATGTTTCCGGTGTTGTTTTAACGAAGCTTGATGGAGATACTCGTGGTGGTGCAGCACTATCTATTAAAGCTGTTACAGAAAAGCCGATTAAATTTGCAGGTATGGGTGAAAAGTTAGATGAACTGGAAGTGTTCCACCCAGAACGAATGGCATCTCGGATTTTAGGAATGGGGGATGTTCTCTCACTAATTGAGAAAGCTCAAGAAAATGTTGATGAAAAAAGAGCAAAAGAATTAGAAGAAAAAATGCGTTCTGCTTCGTTCACACTAGATGATTTTCTAGAACAAATGGGTCAAGTGAAAAACATGGGACCACTGGATGAATTAATAGACATGATACCTGGTGCTAATAAAATGAAAGGCCTTAAAAATGTTGATTTTGATGAAAAGCAAATTGCTCATGTGGAAGCAATCATCCAATCGATGACTGCAAAAGAACGGCAGGATCCAAGTGTAATTAATGCAAGTCGCCGTAAGCGTATAGCGCGAGGAGCAGGTCGTTCTGTTTCAGAGGTAAACCGTTTGTTGAAACAGTTTGAAGAAATGAAGAAAATGATGAAGCAAATGACAAATTCACAGCAAGGAAAGAAAGGGAAAAAAGGAAAAAAACCGAAAGGATTTAATTTTCCATTCATGTAAGGTAAAAACCCTTTACAGACTGAAATAAATCTGATACAATTCTATCTTGTGTTAGATATTTATTTGGAGGTGTTAAACATGGCAGTAAAAATTCGCTTAAAGCGTATGGGATCTAAAAGAAATCCATTCTATCGTATCGTAGTTGCTGATTCTCGTTCTCCACGTGATGGACGTATTATCGAGCAAATTGGAACATATAACCCGGTAGTTAACCCGGTTGAAGTGAAATTAGATGAAGATAAAGCACTTGATTGGATGACTAAAGGTGCAAAACCAAGTGATACGGTACGTAACTTATTCTCAAATGAAGGCATCATGAAGAAATTCCACGAATCAAAAAATCAATAATAAAGTGATGTGATTCGATGAAATCTTTGATTGCAACCATTGTAGAGCCATTAGTCGATCATCCTGAGCACATCGTTGTTACCGAAAAAGAAGAGGAAAACAAAGTTGTGTATCACCTGCAAGTTCATGAAAATGATGTAGGGAAAGTGATCGGCAAAAATGGTCGCATTGCCAAATCAATACGAACAGTTGTTTATGCAGCTGGAATGAAATCTAATAAAAAAATCTATTTAGATATTATGTGAAAAGAGGGAGGCTAATAGCCCCCTCTTTTTTTAGCAGAACGGTTAAATAAATAGAGCGCCATAAACATATACTACGCAGTAACTTGACATGGATTTGCGTTGTTCTATCCTGTTTTTTGAGAAGTGTTGTCATTCGCTCCGGCAGAATACTGCGCTTTCCATGGGCACGGCCTTAGCCTCCTCGGAAAGCAAAAATCGCTTTCCTGCGGGGTCTTCGGCTCGCGTGAGTTCCCATAGGAGTCTCCGTATTCTGCCTCCGCTATTTTTGTTATTCTGATTATAGAAAGAAATGAACTCATGGAACTAAACTTTTCTGTTTTATTACAGTGCTAATCGACTGTACTCCCCTTGAGCATAGTCGAACCTATGCTACATATGGTGGAGAAATCGATTGGTTGATTTCGGG
Source organism: Gracilibacillus suaedae (assembly GCF_017599345.1). Classification (GTDB taxonomy): domain Bacteria; phylum Bacillota; class Bacilli; order Bacillales; family Amphibacillaceae; genus Gracilibacillus; species Gracilibacillus suaedae. Next base: position 4,312 of record NZ_JAGFVL010000035.1, on the reverse strand, counting down.
TTAGTGTTGTGGAGCATATCTTAACGAAAGCCGCCCACTTCCACTCCTGTGGGAATTGTTTGACCTGAAGATCCACTTTTTTGAGCGGTTTTTGCTCGAAAAAGTTAGCTGAAGGGCAAACCCCACGGAAAGGGAAGTGGGCAGCCGGAGTGGCGGTTATGATCACGATATATGTCAAAATTACTTCGTAGTTGACTGTGCATTTAGTTTCGAACAAACAGTATTTTCATTACTTCGCAGTATATATCTATTACGAATCAGGTGAGGGGAGATTAGTGTGCGGGTTTTCTAGTGTATACTTGCGCTTTGGTTTGGTGGCGTGCTATTCTTTTGTTAGGTGTTTCTATGCTCTTTAATAGGGATGAGAGAGAGGCTGAAGCAATGAAAATTATTAAAAAAGTAGCCGTCAAAAAAATAGTAACAGACCAAAGTAAAGAACAATTGAAAGAAGGATATCAATTCAAAATTTTTAAACTTGAGCAGGAATGTGAACAATTAAAATTTGAGCAGAAAAAATTGGAACAACGCTCTGCTAACAAAAAAGCAGATATCGCAGCCAAATTCAAGAAAGAGTTATCTAATCGCAAGGACCATATTAATTGGTATAAATACAAACTCGAACAGTTGGAAATATTACCAATTGGGAGTGAAATTAATGATGGAGAAGTCGAAGCAGTTATCGATCTTGAAGAAGGTATGAACTGGGATGACTTAACAGAACAAAAATCCATTATTATAAAAGATGGCATGATTACGAAAATTACATAACAGGTGGTATGAGCTAAGATGGATCATTTAAAAGTAGGGAAAATTGTCAATACGCATGGTATAAAAGGAGAAGTAAAAGTAGTTCGTATTACCGATTTCGACGAACGTTTCGAAATTGGTTCTACCTTATGGATTAAAGAAAAGGATAACCAAGAATTAAAACCAGTTACTATTGATGGTCATCGTGTACACAAAAATTTTGATCTATTACATTTTGAAGGATTTAACAATATCAATGATATAGAACATTTTAAAGAATCATTGTTAGTTATTAAAACAAGCGAAGTTTCAGAGTTAGAAGAGAACGAGTTTTATTATCATGAAATTATAGGCTGCGAAGTCGAAACAACCGATGGTGAACTTATAGGTAAGGTTACAGAAATTCTTTCACCTGGTGCAAATGATGTATGGGTTGTTAAGCAGAAGGGAAAGGAATATTTAATCCCTTATATTGAACAAGTAGTGAAAGAAGTTGATACGAACCAGCAACTTATTAAAATTGAACCAATGGAAGGATTATTAGACTGATGAAAATAGATATACTCTCATTGTTTCCAGAAATGTTTAATGGTGTTTTTCAATCTTCCATTTTAAAAAAGGCACAGGAGTCAGGAGCTTTTCAGTATAACTATGTGAATTTCCGTGATTATACGGATAATAAACACAATAAAGTAGATGATTACCCTTATGGTGGAGGTGCTGGGATGGTATTAAAGCCTCAACCAATTTTTGATGCGGTAGAGGCGATCGAAAAAAAAACGTCTGAGAAACCCCGTATTATTTTAATGTGTCCTCAAGGAGAAACATACTCACAAAAAAAAGCAGAAGAACTTGCAAAAGAAGAGCATTTAATCTTTATATGTGGACATTATGAAGGCTATGATGAGCGAATTAGAACAGAGCTCGTAACCGATGAGATCTCGATTGGAGACTATGTGCTTACAGGTGGAGAATTAGGAGCAATGGTCGTAATTGACAGTGTTGTCCGTTTGTTACCAGACGTATTAGGTAACGAAGATTCAGCAGTTCAGGATTCGTTTTCTACGGGGTTATTAGAGCACCCTCATTATACAAGACCCGCTGATTTCCGTGGTTTAAAAGTACCTGATGTATTGTTATCAGGAAATCATTCCCATATTGAAGAATGGCGCAGAAAAGAAGCGTTAAAAAGGACTTATGTTAGAAGACAAGATTTATTGCAAAATCTGCAATTAACTGAAAAAGAAGAAAAGTGGATAAAAGAATGGGAAACTTCACAAGAAAATAGTTGAATTCCCTGGATTGATATGCTATATTGATAGTTGTGCTTAAGTGAACGCTTAAGGTGAATAAACGATGTTCCGCTGCCGTCTAATTCGTTAAGAGCATTGGTTTGGAAGGAGTGTAACAGAATGCAAAATTTAATCGAAGAAATTACAAAAGATCAATTAAAAACTGACTTACCTGAGTTCCGTGCTGGTGATACAGTGAAAGTTCACGTGAAAGTTGTTGAGGGTAACCGTGAACGTATTCAGGTATTCGAAGGTGTTGTCATTAAACGCCAAAACGGTGGTATTAGTGAAACATTTACAGTTCGTAAAATTTCTTACGGTGTAGGGGTTGAACGTACATTCCCTGTGCATTCACCACGAATTGATAAAATTGAAGTAACTCGTCGTGGTAAAGTTCGTCGTGCTAAGCTTTATTATCTACGTAACCTACGTGGTAAAGCTGCGCGTATTAAAGAAATTCGCTAATGAGTATCGTGTAAAAAGGAGCTTGCATTGTCAGGCTCCTTTTTCTTCTATATAATAATCTAGAAGCACTTGGAGTGTATGAAGGAAAGGGATCTTTCATGGCTAAAAAAAATGTTGACTGGGTTGAATGGATCAAAACCATTATTATTACAGGATTGATCGTAATATTATTTCGCATGTTTATTGCAGTACCGATTGTAGTTGATGGTCCATCCATGTTACCAACACTAGAGAATAAAGATCGAATTATCGTAAATAAGATAGGTTTAATGTTTGGTGAGCCAGATCGTTTTGATGTTGTTGTTTTTCATGCTACGGCGAAGAAGGATTACATAAAAAGGGTGATTGGTTTACCAGGTGATTCCATTGTCTATAAAGATGACCAGTTATATATTAATGGACAACGAGTGGAAGAACCGTTTATTGATGAGGAAATAAACAAAGACCAATCGAATTATACAACTAATTTTTCTTTGCGGGATATTCCGGGTGATGCTGAAGAAGTTCCGGAAGGACATGTGTTTGTTTTAGGAGATAATAGACCAAATTCAACAGATAGTAGACATTTGGGATTCATCCCGATGGATCAAGTAGTAGGAATTGCTGGTGTAACGTATTGGCCTGTAGATAAGATCGGCTTCGTAGATTAACATAGCAGAAATTGAGGTGAACACATGACAATTCAATGGTTTCCTGGACATATGGCCAAAGCAAAAAGAGAAGTACAAGAAAAATTAAAATTGGTTGATTTTGTGATTGAATTAGTAGATGCCAGGGCGCCTGCATCTTCTCAAAACCCCCTTTTACAGCAAATTTTAAATCAAAAACCAAAAATGGTAGTGTTAATGAAGGATGACTTGGCAGATCCAGGGTTGACAAAAGTTTGGCTTAACCATTTTTCAGCAGAAGGCATGGTTGCCATTGCGGTGAATGTAAATGAACGGAAAGATATCCAACATGTTATTCAGACAGCAAAGGATATGGCTAAAGAGAAAATGGATCGGTTAAAGAAAAAAGGGGTTCGTCCAAGACCTGCTCGTGCAATGATTATTGGCATACCGAATGTAGGCAAATCCACATTGATCAATCGATTAGTTCATAAGAAGATAGCCAAGACGGGAGATAAACCAGGTGTGACCAAAAGCCAACAGTGGATCAAAGTAAAAAAGGATTTTGAGTTATTAGACACGCCTGGAATACTTTGGCCAAAATTTGAGGAGCAAGTTGTTGGTTATCGACTGGCAGCTATAGGTACAATTAAGGATCAGTTGTTGCCAATAGAAGATATTGCAGCGTTTGTGATTCAGTATTTACAATCCAATTATCCTTCTGTGTTAAAGGAACGTTATCAAATAACAGAGGATAATGAAGATATGAACGAAATATTTGAACACATCGGTAGAGGGAGAGGTTGTCTGGAGGCAGGTGGCAGAGTGAATTTTGAGAAAACAGCAGACATCATCCTCCAAGACTTGCGATCCGGAAGATTAGGAAGCATAACACTTGAACAGCCGGAGTAGCGACAGGCATATGCCAGACGTACACAGCCGTCAGAAAAGTATACACCCCGTTTCGATTCAAAGGAAACGAGTGAGTGTATACTTTTTGTATGAAAAGAAAGCACAAAATCCATAAACTGCGCAGTAACTGGACATGGATTTGCGTTGTTCCATCCTGTTTTTTGAGAAGTGTTGTCATTCGCTCCGGCAGAACACTGCGCTTTCCATGGGCACGGCCTCAGCCAGGGAACTACGGTGAAATATCTTCCTTGATCCCTTGCACCGAGGAAGCTTACTTCGAATCGTTAC
>NZ_JAGFVL010000034.1 GCF_017599345.1 Gracilibacillus suaedae | reverse complement strand
CACACCTGTTCCCATGCCGAACACAGTAGTTAAGCTTTCCAGCGCCCATGGTAGTTGGGGCTCGCGCCCCTGCAAGAGTAGGACGTTGCCAGGCATTTTTAAAAACTTCTTAGTTATAGGACTAAGAAGTTTTTTGTTTACTTGTAAGGAAAGTATATAAACATTGGTATCACAACTTTTTTAGAGATTCCAATGCTATATTTTAGCGCTTTTTCGGGATAATAACCCAAGTTTTTAGCTCTGACATATGTTATAGAGTAATACTTAGCGTAGGCCGCCCATTTCAACTCCTGTGGGAATTGTTTGACCCGAAGATCCACTTTTTCGAGCGATTTTTGCTCGAAAAAGTTAGCTGAAGGGCAAACCTATAAATGTCAAGTTAATTATGTACAGTTTTGACTGTTTAAGAATGTACAATCTTAATCATTTTCTTTATCCAAATGATCTTTGATTCTGTAAGAATCACCTATGATATTTACCACTGTAGCGTGGTGTAAAACTCGATCTAAAATGGCATTAGCGAGTTTGGAATCTTGAAAGACCTCATCCCACTGCTTGAAATTAACATTGGTGGTCAGGATGGTGCTTTTCTTCTCGTACCTCATATCAATGAGTTGGAAGAAGAGTTTGGCATCTTCTTGATCAATAGGAAGGTACCCTATCTCATCAATAATTAATAGTTTATATTTCCTGTAATGTTTTAAGCGAGCTTCCAATCTATTCTCGGCCCGTGCTTTTTTTAGGTGCTGAATGAGTTCATGACATTTAATGAAATAAGTACTGTTACGATTCTTAGCTGCAGCTATTCCAATCGATGTCGCCAAATGTGTTTTACCAACTCCACTTGGTCCCAGAAAAACGATGTTTTCTTTATCTTCGATAAATCGTAATGTAGTAAAGTCTAGTATCTGTTGTTTATTAACCGACGGTTGAAACTCAAAGTCAAAATCCTTCACCTCCTTCAAGTGAGGAAAAGCTGCGACTTTGACCATGGAACGTACCATATTTTGCTCACGTCGATCTATTTCATGGTTTGTCCACTTAACGAGCGTTTCGACAAAAGATTGTTGGTTAGATACTGCTGTATCAATAATGTCATCAAGATGTTCATGCATTTGTTTTAGCTTCAAATATTCGAGATTTTTAACGAGTTGCTGGTAACTACTATTCATCTTTATAGACCTCCCCAATAGCCTCTAAATTTCTTTTTGACCAATCATCCGTATCAATACCTTCATGCGTATTCATAGATAAAACTTTTTCATAGTGTGATGGATCATAATTCAGTTTCATTTGACTAATGGGATGTCTAGCGATTAAGGCCGTGTTATAATAAACATGTATATGGTTATCATAAATTTGTAAACCAACGGTTTTTCCTTTGTATTCAGGTGGGACTGAATACTGGTTACTTTGATAAGTAATCATGCTTGATGGATTAACCTTTACAAGTTTATGAACGATTTTATATGAATCTCTTATAGACTTCCTGGGTAGGGGCTGTAGGAGATTCTTTTCTTGTTTAAAAGCCAATATAGGAATTTTTCCTGTTCCTTGGTGGTAGCTATGATTAGCACGTTCACTTAAGGATTGTACAAATTCATGTAACTCTTCATAATTTAATTGACCTTGATAAGCATGAATTTCATCCAATAATTTCATGACATTTTCGGCTTTTCCTTTCGTTTGTGGTTTACCTGCTTCACATGGTTTAAGGTTAAATCCGAAATCCTTTGAAAAATGATCAAAACGTTCGTTGACCACACCTTTTGAATAAGATGTTCTCGGATGATCCATAACAGTTTTCATGTTATCTGTTAGTAGTATTTTAGGTACGCCACCTAATGACTCAAAGGTTTCGGTAAGAAAAGACATGAGAACACTCTGTGATTTAGATAGCGTCAGGTAAAAAGCTTTGAACCGAGAATGTGATAATAATAAAACCGCAACATTCACATAGATAATTTCTCCATCCCGTGTGATATACTTTATATTTTCTTTCCAATCAAATTGAGCTTGTTCTCCAGGTGGGGTTTCAAATCTCAACACCGGTTTAGCTGAAGGTGTTCGTTTTCCGTTGGAAAAATAAGATTGAAACTCGGGTTTACTAGATATATAACTTCTAAAACGAGATTGTGAGCAATCTAATCCATGATTATCTGTTAAGTACTGCCACAACACCCTCTTATAATAAAAGACTTGCGGTGAATCTTCTGAAAGAAGAAGGGATATCACGCCATAATAATCATCTATTTTAGATTTCCGCCTTCTGGACTTACTAGGAACATATCCATTTAAATACTTATCAACTGTTCGTCGATCGACTTTTAGTTGCCGTGCTAGTTCACTCTTATTAATTTTCATCCCAAGACTCTCCATCATTAGTTTATATTTGGATAAGTCTGTCAGACTATCCACTTTAAAGTCAGTTGTTAAATTAATCGATAAATGCATTCTCCTCACCTCAAATTAAGTATGCATTTATCGGTCAGGGTTGTACATTCTTAAATGATCATTTATGTACATTTATAAACTAGCATTTATACAAACCCCACGGAAAGGGAAGTGGGCAGCCGAAGTGGTGATCAAGCTGTTCAAATATTTCATAATTACTACCAAACCAAAGTAATATACATCCGATTAGCATTTAATAAAGGACCGGTGAGGTTTAAAGAAAATAGGGTTCTACCGGAAATCGTTATCTATTTAAAATGATTTTTATAAAAAGGTACCCTTGTCCTAAACATTAGTATATAATGTTTGAAAAGAAATGGAGGGGTTTTATGGATTTCTGGTCTTCTGCTTTGTATGATGAAAGGCATAGGTTTGTATCGAACTTGGGTGAAGGTGTGATGCATTTACTTTCTCCAAAGGAAGGAGAGCGGATACTTGACGTAGGGTGTGGTACTGGTGATCTTGCAAATGAAATAGCCAAAATGGGTGCTAATATTACAGGAGTAGATCGCTCAGCTAATATGATACAAGAAGCTCAAAATAAGTACCCAAACCTTCATTTTCAAATAATGGATGTATATGATATGGAGTTTCACAATGAATTTGATGCCGTATTTTCTAATGCTACATTGCACTGGGTGACGCAACCAGAGCTGGCATTAGAAAAGTTATATCAAAGCTTGCATTCAGATGGAAGGTTAGTAGCTGAGTTTGGTGGTAAAGATAATGTGTTATATATAAGACAGGCGATTCAGGATTCTTATCATCAATTGTTTCCAACATATGATCAATTAGAGGAACCATGGTATTTTCCAAGTATAGGAGAGTATGCTTCGCTAATGGAGGAAGTCGGATTTAAGGTCAGTTATGCAAGGTATTTTGCAAGGCCAACTCCATTGGATGGAGAAGAAGGATTGAAAAATTGGATTATTATGTTTGCTGCAGGTTTGTTAGCCCATTTGAATAAGACTGAAACAAACCAATTAGTTAACCATGTTGAACATAAATTAAAACCATTGTTGTACAAAGATCAACAATGGCTTGCAGATTACTGTCGAATTCAAGTGATTGGATACAAGAAATAAAAATGTTTCACGTGAAAAAACAATAAAATTGTCGAAGTAAAAAAATCTATTATTCTTTGTATATTATTTACTAGATTGGCCATACTACTTAATGGAGGTGTGGCATATGGGGAAGAATATTCATATTTGTGGTATATGTAATCAAACAAAGGAAGACGGAATTTTTTTATATCAACTTTATATTTGTCAGGAATGTGAGGAAAAAATTATTTCTACGAGTCCCAAAGACGAAAACTATCAATTCTATGTAGAAAAATTACGTGCTATCAATCAATCTTCTTATACTATATAATGGAGTCACTACTAGTGATTCCATTTATTTTTTTCTAAATTTACATAAGCTATCAATACAGATTATTTATAAAAGAGAGGCCATAGGATGGATAACAAGCAAAATCAAACACCACTCTATCAAGCAATTAGAGACTTTAAAGATAACAGAAATGTATCATTCCACGTTCCAGGCCATAAAAATGGAGAAATATTTGTCTCTAAGGCGAAGGAACATTTTCAATCGTTTTTGCAAATGGATCTAACTGAATTAGATGGAGTAGATGATTTACATGCACCAGAGGGTATTATTAAAAAAGCACAAGAATTAGCTGCTGATTGGTTTCAATCTAACTATACATATTTCTTAGTGAATGGCAGTACTGTAGGAAATTTAGCTATGATATTAGCAAGCTGTAATTCAGGAGATCAAGTCCTCGTACAGCGAAATTGCCATAAATCGATTTTGCATGGGATGGAGTTAGCAGGAGTCCAACCAATATTCCTGCCTCCAGCTTATGATAAACTCAATCAGAGGTATACAGCACCTTCTGTAGCAACTGTAAAAGGGGCAATAGCTAAATACCAAGAGGCGAAAGCAGTTATTCTTACCTATCCAGATTATTTTGGAGACATATATCCAATTCAAGAAATTATTGATCTTGCTCATTCTTGTAACATAACCGTTCTAGTGGACGAAGCACATGGCTGTCACTTTTCTTTACCTTATCTATCTGCTCCATCTGCTGTGGAACTGGGGGCAGATATTGTTGTCCAGTCCGCACATAAGATGACACCTGCTTTAACGATGGCAGCATATCTTCATGTACAAAGCAGTCGAGTAGAGCGAGAGAGGATAAGCTATTATTTGCAAATGTTACAATCAAGTAGTCCATCGTATCCCATTATGGCAAGTCTGGACTTAGCTAGGTATTATTTAGCTACTTTTACGCCAGAACAAAGTGATATTTTATTTGCTTACATAGAAAAAATTCGTGCATGTTTTAATAATAGTGATGACTGGATCTTAGAACAGAGCGATGATCCATTAAAAATATGTTTACGAGTTAAAGAAGGAGTAAATAGTCAAGATATCAAACAACTATTTGCAGAAGAAAAGCTATATCCAGAATTAATGACGGACAAACATATACTATTTATTTTGGGATTAGAGCCAACAATTGATCCTGACATTTTAAAAGATAAAATAAGGAGAATTACTGATAGATTAATTTTTTCCTTTAAGCATGCTAAAATAGAAGATAAAAATCATTACTTTAACGAAGATATTACACCACTAGCATTATCATATGCAGATATGCAACATCAACAACAAAAGTGGTGCAGTTGGGAGGATGCATCTGGTAAAATTGCTGCAGAGGCAATTATTCCATATCCGCCTGGAATTCCCTTGCTTGCAAAAGGGGAGGAAATCAGAGAAACAACAGTAGAAAAGATACAAGATTTATTTGAACAAAAAATGAGTTTTCAACCAAATAATCGAAGAAATGGTTTATATATTTATGATCTAACAGAAGGAGAATGAACGTGTTTATAACATTTGAAGGTGGCGAAGGTGCTGGGAAAACAACTATCATTAACCGGCTGGCACAACGCTTAACAGAAGAGGGATTTCAAGTAATCCAAACAAGAGAGCCAGGTGGTATTCCAATTGCCGAAAGAATTCGTGATATCATTTTAGATACAAAGAATACGATGATGGATGCACGAACAGAGGCATTATTATATGCTGCTGCACGAAGGCAACATTTAGTGGAGATAGTAGAACCTGCATTGAAAGAGGATAAAATTGTACTCTGTGATCGTTTTGTAGATAGCAGTCTTGCTTATCAAGGAGCAGCACGTGGTCTTGGTGTGGAGGAAGTTTTTCAAATAAATCAATTTGCAATTGCAGACCAGATGCCAGACCTTACCTTGTTTTTTGATATACATCCTGAAGAGGGATTAAAACGAATTAATAAAAATGTAGAAAGGGAACAAAATAGGTTAGATTTAGAATCATTATCTTTTCATCAAAAGGTTTATGAAGCATATCAACAATTACTTACAAAATTTCCTGATCGTATCGAGAGAATTGATGCGAATTTTGATATAATAGAAGTAGAAGAACAATCATATAAAAAGGTAAAAGCATATTTATCACGGTGAACCTCCATGAGCTCTTATTTAGAAGCATTAAAGAACTATAAGTGGTGGATAACGGATGCTAGTACCTTGATAAAATTATTGCTAACACAGCAAGATGAAGTAATCTCTTATTGATGGAAGTCTCATTTTATACTAAGGTGAAATAAAAAAGGAGGTGGCAATTGTGAAATTAATTATGGCGGTTGTACAAGATAAGGATAGTAATCGTTTGATTGATGCACTTGGAGAAAAGCAGTTTAAAACGACCAAATTATCATCTACTGGTGGGTTCTTAAAGGAAGGCAATACGACACTGATGATTGGTTGTGAGGATGAACATGTAGATGATGCACTAGATATTATCCGTGATAATTGCAGCCAACGAGAGCAATTGGTTTCACCTGTTTCTCCGATGGGCGGAAATGTGGACTCTTATATTCCACGACCAGTTAATGTCGAAGTTGGTGGAGCAACAGTATTTGTCGTACCTGTCGATTCTTTTCATCAATATTAAAAGGTAGGTTTCACCATTTATGAAAATTAGCCAAGAAATGCGCACACAACTCGAAGCATTGAACAAAAAGGATCAACAATCAAGGCCAACATCACAACGGTTTGATACGATGGTCAAGCAGCAATCAACACAATTAAAACAAGTCGAGCTGCAAAAATTAATGAGTGAATTGACTGCTCAAGGACAGAAAATTGCTCGGTTTCGTTCCTTTAAAGATCTCGCTGCATATAAAAGAATGGTCAAGCGATTTGTCAAAGAAGCAGTGGACTACGGGATGGGGTTGAAACAATCGCACAGTTTTATGTTAGATGGAGATAACCGTAGATTAACCATTGTAGAAGAAGTAGATGAAAAGTTAATGGAATTAACTGAATCTGTTATGGACCAAGAAAAAAACTCTATTCAGATCTTGGACTTAATTGGAGAAATAAAAGGACTCCTCATTAACCTATATACGTAAGCATACAGAGGGTAGATTAGTGGAGGAAACTAAATCCATCCTCTTCTTTAAAAAAGCAAGGATAGCTATTCAGATGGAGTTGCCATTTTGAAAGATAACTAGTGCAAGTCAATCGCTATAGCAAACCCCACTGAAAGGGAAGTGGTCAACCGGAGTGGTGGTTATTCGGTTGATATATTTCACAATGGCTATTTAGCATATAGCGATAAGGACTGGGCGTGATGTGTCCAGTTTTTCTTACTCAATACAAAGAGGAAAGTAGGCAATATTATGGACACAGTATGGGCGGACATGTTAGAAAAACAATCTGTTGTCAGTAAGATGGTAATGAACAGTATCAAAAAATCAAGAATATCTCACGCCTATCTATTCCACGGTGATAAAGGTACAGGAAAGTATGAGCTTGCACTCCTTTTTGCAATGAGTATCTTTTGTAAAGAACGGACAACTATCGATCCATGTCATCAGTGTAGTGACTGTCGTCGGATTAAAAGTGGGAATCACCCTGATTTACATATTATCATCCCTGATGGAGCAAGTATTAAGAAAGAACAGATCTTACATTTGCAAAAAGAATTTACATATACAGGGCTAGAGTCCAATAAAAAGGTATATATTATATCACAAGCGGAAAAAATGACCGATAATGCCTCTAATCGGTTGCTGAAGTTTTTAGAAGAACCTAGTCAGCAAACAACTGCAATTCTGTTAACAGAGAATAGTCATTCGCTACTGTCTACGATTCGGTCCAGATGCCAGATGATTGCATTTAAACCACTAAACCCCAAGCAACTAGAAGAAAGTTTACAAAGAGAAGGTTTAACAGAAGTAAATGCCCGTTTAATGACTCAAGTAACTAATAATGTAACAGAAGCGGTCGAAAAGAGTAAGGATACTTGGTTTGCACAGTCACGAAAATTAGTGGTACAATTAGTTGAAATGCTTCAACATAATTCAGACGAAGTGCCAATATTTGTGCATACGCAGTGGATGCCACATTTTAAAGAGCGTACACAGTTGCAGGAAGGGCTTGATTTATTATTGTTATGGTTCAGAGATATTGTTCATTATCATTTAGATGAACCTTCTTGGGTTGTGTTTGCTAATCACCATAATAAGTTGGAAACAGCAGCTATGTATTGGTCTATCAACCATGCAACAAATAACTTACAATATATTATGGATGCTAAAAGAAAATTAGAACAAAATGTGCATCCACAGTTAGTATTGGAGCAATTAACACTTCAAATACAGAGGTGAATATTTGTGATAGAAGTTATAGGTGTCCGTTTTAAAAAAGCGGGTAAAATATATTATTTTGATCCAGATGACTTAAAAGTTGATACTGATGATTATGTCATTGTGGAGACTGTCAGAGGAGTAGAGTTTGGCAAGGTTGTTGTTGCGAATAAGCAAGTCGATGAAGAAGATGTTGTTCTTCCCCTCAAGAAAGTAATCCGTATTGCCAATGACAAAGATAAATTGATTGTCGTGGAGAATAAGGAAATTGCCGAAGAAGCTTATCAAACATGTCAGGGGAAAATAAAAGAACATGAATTGGAAATGAATTTAGTCGATGTAGAATACACTTTTGATCGCAATAAAGTCATTTTCTATTTTACAGCTGATGGCAGAGTTGATTTTCGTAATTTAGTAAAAGATCTTGCTTCTGTCTTCAAAACACGTATTGAATTACGTCAGATTGGGGTTAGAGATGAGGCAAAGCTTTTAGGCGGGATTGGACCTTGTGGTCGTATGCTTTGCTGTTCTACATTTTTGGGTGATTTTGAACCAGTATCGATTAAAATGGCGAAAGATCAAAACCTTTCCTTAAATCCGTCTAAAATTTCTGGTCTTTGTGGTCGCTTAATGTGTTGTTTGAAATATGAGAATGATGATTATGAAACGGCTAAAAAAGAGTTACCGGATCTAGGTGAAGAAATAACGACAGCTTATGGCCATGGAAAGGTAGTCGGACTCAATATACTTGAACGCCTTATTCAAATCGAAATTCCAGAAAAGGAACGTATGATTGAATATACATTAGATGAACTAATAGATGAAGGAGTTATTAATACCCAGGCCACAGAATAATGGGGTGGAGTACGTGAAGAAAAAGGAATTATTTGAACAAGTTTCTGACATGGAAGAACAAATTGGTCAATTATATCAGCAATTAGGGGATTTGAAACAGCAGTTAGGCGAAATGCTGGAAGAAAATCACCGGTTGGAGATGGAAAATCATCACCTCAGACAACGATTGGACAATGAACCGGAAAGTTCCGATCAAAATGAACAAGTTGATGATGAAGCTGGAATTGGCGAAGGATACGATAATTTAGCCAGACTTTATGAAGAAGGCTTTCATATTTGTAACGTTCATTTTGGAAGTCCAAGACAAGAAGGCGACTGTCTCTTTTGTCTGTTATTCCTTAACAAAACCAAATAAACCAAACGAAGGCTGGCATATTCAATTGTCAGCCTTCGTTTTAGAAATAAAGCTGAAAAAATATGAACAAAATACATAAACTGCGAAGTAAAGTGGACATAGATTTGCTCTCTTCCACTTTGCATTTTGATAAGTGCTGCCATACGCTCCGGCAGAATACTGCGCTTTCCGTGGGCACGGCCTCCGCCTCCTCGGAAAGCAAAAGTCGCTTTCCTGCGGGGTCTTCAGACTCGCGTAAGTTCCCATAGGAGTCTCCGTATTCTGCCTCCGCTAAGCGTAGTGTTCTGATTTTCGAAAGAAGAGAACTTTTGG
>NZ_JAGFVL010000033.1 GCF_017599345.1 Gracilibacillus suaedae | reverse complement strand
CGGGAGTGTAATATTAACTGTGTAAGTAAGAAATGCGTACGGTTTCTTACTCACACAGTTTTTTATTTGGTAGAATAAAAATATAAAGCTAAAGGAGTGTTTTAAATGGGCAAACCCAAAAGAGATCCTAACTCCGTAGAATTAGCTAACAAGATTATGGAACAGTATCAACCAAAGTCTGTAGAAGATATGCAACATGCATTAAAGGACATATTCGGGCCGATGTTTGAATCGATGCTAAAAGGTGAAATGAATCATCATTTGGGCTATGAATCAAATGATAAAGGAGAAAAAGAAACAAACAATAGACGGAATGGGTACGGAGAAAAGACAGTCAAAACGACTACTGGCGAAGTGGATATTGCCGTACCACGTGATCGAGATAGTTCATTTGAACCGCAACTTATTCCAAAGCGCAAAAGAGATGTTTCTGCCATCGAGGATAAAGTTATCTCCATGTATGCAAGAGGGATGTCTCAGCGAGATATTTCATCCACTATAGAAGATATCTATGGTTTCTCCGTGTCTCATGAAATGATATCTGATATTACGGATACAGTGCTTCCTGATTTAGAAGAGTGGCAAAGTCGCCCTTTAAGCAACTGTTATCCCTTTGTGTTTGTAGATTGCCTTTATACGACAATACGTAACGACTACGAAACAAAGAAATACGCTGTTTATACCATGTTAGGCTATACCATGGAAGGAAAGAAAGACATTCTTGGTCTATGGTTAAATGAAACGGAAAGTAAGCATAAATGGATGCAAATCTTTGATGAAATAAAAGCTCGTGGTGTAGAAGATATTTTCTTTATTTCGATGGATGGAGTAAGTGGTTTAGAAGATGGAGCTCGTGCTATTTTCCCACAAGTAATCGTGCAACGCTGTATCGTCCATCTCATTCGAAATTCGATTAAGTACGTTCCAAGTAAAGACTATAAACCTTTCACCGCTGCCTTAAAAAAGGTGTATAGTGCACCAAGTCTTAAGGCCTGTCATAGTGCATTTGAAACTTTTCAACAACAATGGTCTGCTTATCCTGGAGCGATTGACGTTTGGAAACGGAATTTCTCCCATGTGGAACAACTATTTGATTATGGAAGTGCGATACGCAAAATCATGTACACCACAAATGCCGTAGAAAGTATACATTCCAGCTTTAGAAAAGTGACTAAAAAAGGAGCATTCCCAAACGAGAACGCTCTTCTAAAAGTCTTGTATTTACGAACGAAAGAACTTGAAAGTAAATGGGAAGGTGGCCATATTCAACAATGGGCAATGGTCATGAACCAGTTCTTAATTCATGACCATCTTAATGAACGAGTGTTAAAGTATTTAGAATAACTTACACACTTTTCTTGACAAGCCCTCCGGGGATGCTCTTTTTTAAGCGAAACTCAAATTTATAGAAAAATCTTCAGTGAATAGTTATTGAATCTCCTAGTATAACCTAAAAATTACCCCCCGACATCAAAAATTGCCGAGGGTTTCTCTATGTTTTGTGTTTAATTTACAAAGTGGTATTAACAATTCTCAGGTGTCCCTTCTCTTTCCTTTGCTTTAAAGGAAGATCCACAACCACAAGAAACAATGGCGTTAGGATTATCGATCGTGAAACCTCCCCCCATCATGTTCTGTTTAAAATCGATGGTTGTTCCTTCAATCACATCAATATCAAACTTCTTGATTGTTAATGGGATACCATTTGACTCTTCTGTATAATCTAATTCTTCATTCACATCATAATCAAAGCCTAGAGAATAAGAAAGACCGCTGCATCCGCCACCTTTGACACCAAAACGCAAACGTACTGTTTCAGTATCCTCTTCTTTCATCATTTCTTCTATTTGATGTCTTGCATTATCCGTAATATTGATAACCATAGAAAAAAACTCCTTTTTCTAAGTATTCATAATACTTATTGTATGATCAAGTATACAAACTTAAGCGTTGTAATTCAATATTTATGCTTTGGATTTACTCCATGAAAAATGTTCCTTCAATCGTTGTTTCCGCTTTGCCGCGCATCCAAACATGACCATCTTCTGCCCATGTAATATATAAATCCCCTCCGGCTAAATGAACGGTAATTTCTTTTCCTTTTTGTAATTTACCATTTAAAATCGATGCTACGACAGAAGCACAAGCTCCGGTACCACATGCCTGTGTCACACCTGATCCTCGTTCCCATACTCGAAAATGAATCTCATGGTCATTCACTTGTTCAATAAACTCAACATTAACACTTTCAGGGAATCGTTGATCTTTTTCTATAATAGGACCTAATGTCGTTAAAGGTGCTTCATTTATATTATCCACGAAAAAAACGGCATGTGGATTACCCATAGAAACTGTAGTTACTTCAAGTTTTTCGTCTTGAACTTCAAACGGCTCAGCTACTACCTGATCCTGGTCCTCGCCCAACATAGGGATCTCCGATCGTATTAATATTGGCACACCCATATCAACCGTTACTTCATTTACTTGTGGCCAGTCTCCGTGTATTTCTGCACTGACATTTCCTGCTTTTGTCTCGATTGTAAATTGTTTTGCGTCTACCAATTGATGTTCATAGGCGTACTTTGCTACACAGCGTAATCCGTTACCACAGTTTTTTCCTTCTGAACCATCTTTATTAAAAATGCGCATACCGACATCGGCATTGTCAGTAGGATGAATTAGTATTAAACCATCAGATCCAATTCCTGTATCTTTATCTGCAACAGCTTTTGCCAAATCGGCCAGAATATTTTCTTCTAGTGGAAAGTCAAATACATTGATAAAAATGTAACTGTTTCCTAGCCCATGCATTTTTGTAAAAGGTATCTTCATTTCACTATCTCCTCATTTATAACTGATCCATTAATTCATTATCGATATAATCGTTAATACTGTCTAATAATTGCTCAGGGGTATCTGCTATGATTGGTTTTCCATTCACGATTGCTTTATGATAATGGCGACACATACCACAATAACTTGTACAACCATATTCTGCTACATCCAAATCTGGATCTTTTAACAATTGTTGTCGGACTTGCTCAGTACCTTTGGCAAGGTTTTTCACACAAAATCCAACTCTAATTCTTATCATCATTATATCACACCTTCAGTATATCTTAAGGTTCATCTGCCTAATATATTTTTAACACACTTTTATTTACAAATAAATCAATAAAAGATAAAATGATATTGAAAATGTTTATCATTGATGTGACATATACCATAGCTTTTGAAACAAACAACCTTTATAATAGAGTCGTAGGAGTAAGGAAAGGAGAGTTTCCATTCATGGAAGAACAATCAGCTCAAGTACAAGAAGTATTAAATAAATTACGTCCATTTTTATTACGTGACGGTGGAGATGTAGAATTAGTAGATGTGGAAGATGGTATCGTTCGCTTACGTTTGATGGGTGCATGTGGTAACTGCCCAAGCTCCACCATTACTTTGAAAGCAGGTATTGAACGCGCACTAATGGCAGAAGTACCTGGTGTAACTGAAATTGAACAAGTATTTTAATTGCAAATTATAAAAAAGGAAACGGTCTTCAATGAGAGACGTTTCCTTTTTTATATCCATTTTTAATGAATCCTTGTCCTTCCAAATATGTTTTGCCATAAATATGAATAAAAAAACTGGCAAATCCCCCCGGTCCACTGTTAAATGCTAATTAGATGTCTATTACTTTGGTAGTAATTATTGGAATATTTGAACAGCTTGACCACCACTCCGGCTGCCCACTTCCCTTTCCGTGGGGTTTGTCCTTCAGCTAACTTTTTCGAGCAAAACCCGTTCGAAAAAGTGGATCTTCAGGTCAAACAATTCCCACAGGAGTGAAAGTGAGCGGCCTTCGCTAAGGTCTGCTCTACAACGCTAGTATGAAATAATACAGTTGCTTTTATCATTACAAATAGCAATTTTTCACTTTGTCCAAACTCAACCTATTACTTCTGACAAGAATGGGTGCACCTTCTCATAGCGGAGACTAATTACGGAGACTCCTGCGGGAATAGCACGAGCTGAAAATCCACTTTGCAAAGTTAGTGGGGGCTATGCCCGCGGAAAGTAATTAGTCGGAGCATTGCAAATATACATCAAACATTTCAAAATAACTACTTCGTTTAACACGCTCATTGCGCTAATTTTATACTTTCTTTACTATGAACAAAAGCGTAGAGCTCCCACTTAATAGCGGTTTCAGAATCAACTGAGATAAAGGAATCACTGAGAAAAGCGAACCGATGACGACTTATTGTAGGGCGATTCGTGAAGTCACCTAGTTCGCGCTCGAAGCTGGACGTGACTAGATAGGTTGCCTACATGTTATCCACATCCCAAAAATTTATAATTCTAGACAACAAAAAAAAGAGAGATAAACCTGTTTAAAAAGGATATATCTCTTATCCAAAAGTAATCTCTATTGTTATTTTTTGATTTCTTCACGAATTTGTTCAACGAAGGATCCGGTATTTTCTACTTGTAATGGAAGCCATTGATATTCTGGATATTCTGCTTTCCACTTTTTGACGAGTGAAAATACTTTTTTATCATCAACTACTGCAATCATCGTCGGACCTGCTCCACTTAGAAAGACACCATAAGCACCTTCATTTAAATGGCTATAAAGCTCATCATAGTGAGCAATTAATGCTTTTCGATATGGTTGGTGGAAGGGGTCTTTTTCCATCATCTCCCCTAATGTTTCCCAATCACCTTTACAAATAGCCGCTACACTTACATTCGCTACGCTGCTAGCTTGCACACTTTCTTTAAATGTAAACTGATTTGGTAATACGGCACGTGCATCTTTTGTTTTTAATTCAAAACTTGGAATCACTGCTACAAAGGTAACACCTTTTACTGGAATTCGAGTGTAGGACACTTTACCGTCGTAATGACCAACTACACAGCCGCCTAAAAGAGATGGTGCTACATTGTCTGGATGCCCTTCAATATCTGTTGCAATTTGAAGTTTATCATCATCAGTTAATTTTAAATCCAACAAAATATTAGCTAATTCTATTCCAGCAATAATAGCTGTTGCACTACTTCCTAACCCTCGTGCAAGCGGAATCTCACTCTTCATCTCAACACGACAGGCAGGCATTTGATCAGGATACCCATATTGGGTGGCCACTCGTTCTGCAATCTCATAGACTAGATTGTCTTTGCCTGTTGGAATTCCCTGCAAACATGCAGAACTAGCTATAAATTCCCACTTATTTGCTTCTGTTACATGCAATTCTAAATATAAGTTTAGCGCCAAACCAATAGAATCAAAACCTGCTCCCAAGTTGGATGTACTCGATGGTACTTTTATCGACCAACTCATGCCTTGACACTACCTAAGATTTCATTGATGATTACTTCTTCCTCATTAGGCAATACAGTTGGTTTTACTTCACTATAATTGATTGCTGTATCTGGATCTTTTAAGCCATTACCAGTTAAAACTGTAACAACCGTCGATCCTTTTTCTACTTTGCCTTCTTTTAATTTCTTCCATAAACCTGCTATAGAAGCACAAGATGCAGGTTCAGCAAATACTCCTTCATTTCGGGCGATCCATTGGTATGCTTCGATCATTTCTTCATCTGTAATTTCATCGATTAGACCATTAGATTCATCACGAGCGTTTACCGCACCTTGCCAGCTTGCAGGATTACCGATGCGAATTGCTGTGCCCACTGTTTCTGGGTTTTCGAATACGCGATTATGTACAATCGCTGCCGCACCACTTGCTTCAAATCCCATCATTTTCGGTAAACCTGTTTGTTTCTTGTCATTGTATTCTTTAAATCCTTTCCAGTATGCCGTGATGTTTCCTGCATTACCTACAGGAATAAATAAGTACTCAGGTGCTTTACCTAGTTCATCACAAACTTCAAATGCAGCGGTTTTTTGGCCTTCGATACGGTAAGGATTAACAGAGTTCACTAGAGCCACTTCACCTGATTCTGCTAATTTACGTACATAGCGCAATGCATCGTCAAAATTACCCTCAATAGCATAAATTTCAGCACCATACATAACTGCTTGTGCTAGTTTACCTTGGGCAATTTTCCCATCAGGAATAACTACAATACATTTTAACCCAGCTCTGGCAGCAAATGCAGCCGCAGAAGCTGATGTATTACCAGTTGAAGCACAGATAACTGCTTTGGCACCCTCTTCTACAGCTTTTGCCATAGCCATCACCATACCACGGTCTTTGAATGAACCTGTTGGGTTTAAACCGTCAAATTTAGCATATGCATTTACCCCATACTTCTCGGATAATTTTTCTAATTTGTATAAAGGAGTATTCCCTTCATATAAAGTTAGCATTGGAGTTTTTTCAGTAATCGGTAATAATTCTTGATACTCTTTCAACAGTCCTTGCCATGCCATAACCATTAATCCTCCCCATCGACGCGATAACAACTGATTATTTCATTAACAACGTCTAATCCTTTTAGATTTTCTCGACTATTTAATAATTGCTGCTTACTGATTTTGTGCGTCACCATCACAATTTCTGCCATTTTTTCTTTGTCAGAAGGTAATTGCAAGATCTTTTGGAAGCTTACTTTTTCATTCGTAAACACATTCGTTATGTTTTGGAAAGTGCCAGCTTCATCATCTACTTCCATACGAATGAAATATTGCATATACTTTTCATTATTTTCTTTTAATTGTTTTTCGTATTGCGGAACGATGTATTCATTTCCGGTAATACCAAGGCGGATATTTTTTACTACATCCATTAAATCGGAAACAACCGCTGTGGCAGTTGGCATACTTCCTGCCCCTGGTCCGTAGAACATCGTTTCTCCAACTGCTTCACCATATACATATACCGCATTAAATTCATTTTTTACTAATGCTAACGGATGATCTTTCGGTAAAAGGGTTGGCTCAACACTCACTTCTACTTTTCCATTATGGATCGATGCAATCCCTATCAATTTAATAGTATACCCTAAACTTGTTGCAAAAGTAATATCTTCTTGCGAAATTGTTCGAATTCCGGAAACTTCTACATCATCTAAACCAATTTCCATTTTAAATGCTAGGTTCGCAAGCAGTGTCATTTTTCGCGCTGCATCTAATCCATCAACATCTGACGTAGGATCTGCTTCGGCAAACCCAAGTGCTTGTGCCTCTTTCAAAACTGGTTCAAATGCTAATTCATCGTCCGTCATTTTGGTTAGGATATAGTTGGTCGTTCCATTAACAATCCCCATAATTTTTTGAATACGATCAGATGCAAGTCCTTCTGTTAGTGAGCGAATAATCGGGATACCACCGGCAACACTAGCATCATATAAAATATCACAATTGTTTTCTTTTGCTAATCGTAATAATTTCTGACCGTGAACCGCCATTAAGTCTTTGTTTGCTGTGACAATATGTTTTTTATTACGGATTGCCTTTTCTAACAACAGGTTAGTATCTTCAATACCGCCCATCACTTCAATAATAATATCGAGTTCCGGGTTGTTAACTAATTCCTCTGGATTATCGGTTAACCACTCTGGTTGAATGGCAACATCACGTTTCTTTTTCGTATCATTAACTAGAATTTTTTTTATTTGAATTTCACTACCAACCTTATATTTGATTTCATTAGCATGGCTTTGTAACAGTTTGACAACCCCTGTTCCAACTGTACCAAGCCCACATAAACCAACATTAACTTGATCCATCTAGACACCCTCCCTTTGTTTACGTTACGTGTACATCTGTTTATATATAGTGGACATTATACATGTGAATGTGATCTTTATCAAGGCACAATCGTCTAAAAATCAAAAAAAATATACACCTCCATCTTTGTGAATGGAGATGCATCGATCATTATCTTCTACACGTCTAATAACCAATCTAATTGTATACTATTTATTTCTCTTTGATCAATGCCAATTTGATAAAAAAATGTCCGCAAATTTTCTTCATAAACAGATTGATTTTCGACCAATTCTTCTATATCCAGATGATGGTTGGATGTTTGGCGGATTTGATCCATGGAATCCAATAAATGAATTGGAAAAATTAATCGTGCATATAAAAGTTTCCATCCAAATGCTGATATAGGTGTGTTAGATGCATATTGTTGCAAAAATTGCTGACATTCCGGAGAGGATAATCCATTCGGTATTAGCATGTACTTCCTTAACTTCTCTGCAACATCACGAACAGGATGATCATAGACAAATCGATTACTCCAAATAAAAACTTCATTCATATCACTTTGATAACGTCCGAAAGTAATCGACGGTTGATCACTTTCATTAAATTGTGATTCTTGTTCGACAATATGCATATATTGAATGGCGTTTTCTGCCAAGCCGACAATATAGGGAAACATGTTGACAAATCCACGAATAAAGGGCGATGCTGGTCGTTGCTGATATAATTGTTGATAAAGCGCCTCATATTGATCTATCTTAGTAATCCATAACTCTTTCCATCTTCCATAGCTGTTCATCGCACTTGGTTGATAGGGATAGCCAAATCCAGTTTGATGAAAAGCGGATAGTTTAGCGGCTTCTTCTCGCTGATCATCGTTGGATATTGCATAACATAGCAAATATTTCTGCTTACCAATGGACGTAAGGAATTGATTGTGTACATTTGGAATCGGACAAGTAACATTCGTCCAGCCTTGTTGATGATAATGCGTAGCAATCGTATATAACTCAAGTGCAAATCGCTCTGTTACCGAAGTAGGAATAATAAAATAATAATACGACTGATCCGAAAAAGTTAAATATGGTTTGTCTGATACTTGTTTAGTAGGCACCTGAATTGGGTAGTGTAAGAATATAGGATGCACTTTATTTCCCCCTTTAATGTCTATATAATAAACTATATGTATACTATTAAATGAAAATGATGAATATAGGATGTGATCACGCATGGCAAATGTCCGAAAACAAACAGAATTAGAACAAAAAGCAAGGCAATGGTTAAAAGATCGAGGTGTCACATTAGAGGATATTGCAGAATTAGTTTACTTTTTACAGAATAAATATCAAGATGAATTAACGTTAGAGCATTGTTACGAAAATGTAGACAGGGTGTTAATGAAGCGTGAAGTGCAAAATGCAATTATAACCGGTATTCAACTGGATGTTTTAGCTGAAGAAAATAAATTAGAGTCCCCCCTTCAAGAAATATTGGAAACAGATGAAAGTCTGTATGGTATTGATGAAGTGATTGCATTGTCGATCGTCAATGTCTACGGATCGATCGGTTTCACGAATTATGGATACATCGACAAACAAAAACCTGGTATTCTGGAGAAATTAAACGATAAGTCTCAAGGCTGTCATACTTTTTTAGATGATATCGTGGGTGCAATAGCAGCTGCTGCTTCATCTCGATTAGCTCACAGTGTAGCCAATGAACAATCCATAGATGACGACTAAAAAGGTATACCTCTTTTTCGATAGTTAATCGAAAGAGGTATACCTTTTTTTCATAACCATCAGGAGTCGAAACAGTCTGCCTTCACTATACCTTTTTCTACAACGAATATTGGAAAAAGTATATTGGTTTTAGCACTACTATTAGTAATTTCCAAGGCCATATCTTTGCACTTTCAGGCGATAATATTTCTAGGCCTGACATATGTGGTAGAGCATCATCATTCAGCGAATGCCGCCCACTTCCACTCCTGCGGGATTTGTTTGGCCTGAAGATACACTCAGCATTTAATGACAAGGCCTGTGCGCGACCAGTTTTTGCTAAGTTTTTTAACTTATGATTTCTGAACTTTTATTTTTCACTTTTAAAAGTGGAGAAGTAAAGATAAATAATGTCACAAAGATAGCAATTCCAAGGATAAAGACCTTTACAAGCAATAAAGGTATGACTGTAAGCGTAAATAATACACTTGTCCAAACAACGGTAACGGCAAAAACCTTGATTCGAAGCGGTACACCTTTTCCACTCTTATAATCTGCAATGTAATGACCAAAGTATGGATTGGTCATAAGCCAGGCGTACAGGCGAGGAGATGATTTACCATAACAAAAACCAGCCAATAAAACTAATGGCGTTGTAGGTAGTAGTGGGACGATTATACCTATTAACCCAGTAACAAGACTGAGACTACCTCCTATTATCCATAGTGTTCTTTTGAAATTCCACATTTTACTCACTCCAGTTTATCACGGTTCTAAACGTCTGTAAGATTCTCTCTTCAAGCTTCAGTGGCGGTTAATCTAGTCTCGCTTTACCTCTTATATACCGTTGATATTCTTCCTGGGTATTGATATTGATAAAATACTTCTCATCTTCAGCAGAAAAATCGACGTATGTTACCGATAATTTGTCTAACAATTGATGCATCGAACGCTTACCAGCGATTAATTGTTGTTCTATCACACCAATAGTATCCAGTTTATATAGAGCAATTAACGGCTGTATTCTATTATTTATTCTTGGGACAATAGCATCTTCACGATCATCTATATAGCTGATTAATCTCTTTAAAATAAATGGTTTTATTAATGGTGTATCGATTGGTAAGACGAGATACCAATTAGCAGCATAATTATTCATTGCAGAATAAATCCCAGCTAACGGCCCTTGTCCTTTGAATAGCTCTAAATCTGTGATGACCTGAATGTTTTCAGTTTCTTGTTGTGAAGGTTGATTATCACGCACTACGAAATACGTGTTATCGACACAAGCTAACATCAGTTTTAAGGCATTTTCATAGAGAGTATTTCCCTGATAGGAAGCAAATGCTTTGTCCTTCTTAAACCTTGATGACTTACCTCCATTTAACACGATACCCATGATTTTTTCCACTTATTTAACACCTCTCGTTCACTTTTTCACAAAATGGTCAAAATTCTTTCACGAAATTGTTTTTCTTTTCTACGATTACTTGCTCATCACCATGCTACAATAATAGTAAATAGTTTAACAAACGGATCTTACTATTTCCCAGAAAATGGAGGGTATTACCATGCAATCTGCACAACCATTAACGACAAGGCATCGACAACACCATGATCAAATCTCTCAAGAGTTACGTCAACTATTGGAATCAATCAGTCATACGAAAAAAATGAGAAAAGATACATTTTTGTTTCAAGAAGGTATGGATGCTTACGAAATTTTTATTCTGAAATCAGGCTTAATTCAAGTTGAAAAGTTAACTGCAGATGGTAAAGAATTAACATTACGCCTGTGTAAAGCGAATGATATGATTGGTGAATTAACACTATTTAGTGATGATGCTAAATATTTATTAAGTGCACGCGTGATTACCCCAGGTGAAGTACTAGTCATTAACCGAGAACAATTAGAAGAAGCCCTCATTGATAATGGTAAACTAACGTTTGAATTCATGCGTTGGGTTAGCAATCATATGCGAATTTTTCAATCCAAGATTCGTGATCTGCTCTTGAACGGTAAGAAAGGGGCATTATATAGTACTTTAATTCGTTTAACCAACAGTTATGGTATCGAAACAAGTGAAGGCATTCTAATTGAAATGGCCTTAACCAACCAGCAACTTGCGAACTTCTGTGCTACGACGAGGGAAAGTGTTAACCGAATGCTTAGCGAACTAAGAAAACTCGATATCGTTGATGTGAAAAAAACCGGTCACATCATCGTCAAGGACCTTCAATTTTTACGTGATGAAATAGGCTGTGAAAACTGCCCAATCGAAGTTTGTAATATTGACTAAATGGTTCACCTTCCTTTATTTTAAAGGAAGGTTTTAATCTTTTCGAATGCAAAATCATGCCAGTTAGCTTCTATCTTATTAAAAATATACTCCGGATTTTCTTTGTACACATATTTCACATTTTCTACTGTTTCTAATATCGTATCCATCTCATCCTGCAACAGAACTATTTTGGGTAAAGCTAACTGCTTGTATCCTTCAATAATTACTATATCAATGTCAATCGATTGATAAAATAACAACAGTGTTTCGAGTGAAAATTTCTTTTTATCAGCTGTAATTAATAGCTGATTCTCCCCGATAACCGTAGTCAACTTGGCACCACGATCAAAATGTTGGTAGCTGTCTGTCTCTTGTACTTGCTCTGGCTCGCCGCCATGACCATGATGCTTAATGGTAGCGACCTGATAATCTTTTCTTCTCAAATATTCAATCCATTGTGAAATAAAGCTTGTCTTCCCGCTATTTTTATAACCTACCACTTGAACTACATACATCTTAACCACCGCTAACAGGAGGAATAATTGCCACGGTGTCACCAGATCGAATCACGTCATCCTCTAATGCATAGGCCTCATTAACGGCAACCAGCGATTCTTCAATCTGACTCAAATCAAATTGTGTTTGTAATTGATGTTTGATTTCCTTAACGGTTATTTCTTTTATATCTAAACGAACTTTATCTTTACCAACTTCTTCTTGTAACTGAGCAAATAATAATACTTCAATCATGGTCCTCATCCTTTATATCTGGTTTACCTGCCCGGTATGGAACATTTTCCAGTTGGTCCCCAATCCATGCTTCGCCATTTTCCCATTGTTCTTTCTTCCAAATTGGAACTATTTGTTTAATTCGCTCAATCGCATATTCATTCGCTTGGTATGCTGGTTTACGGTGAGGGGAAGAAACAGCAATCACTACGGCAATTTCTGAGATATCAAGGGAGCCAATCCGGTGTGTAATAGCCACTTTTGTATCTGACCATCTTTGATTGATTTCCTTGCCGATCTGAGCAAGCATCTTTTCTGCCATCGGTTTATATGCTTGATATTCAAGGTATACCGTCTTTTTTTCTCCTGTGATTTCACGAACTGTACCAATAAAGGTAGTGATCGCTCCAGCATTACGATCTTCTACTTTTTCGATTAGTGATTCAACAGAAATAGAGTCTTCTACAATTTCAAACATCTTGTTTCTCATACTCATTCTCCTAACAAATGAATGGTTACTTGATCACCCTTTTGATATCCTTCTGTCCCACCAGGTAATTGGATAAAACAGTTAACCATTGCTAGGCTGTGCACCATATTAGATTTATCTTTACCTGCTGGTTCTGCAACTAACTGATCATTTTTTACTTGGTAACGTCCTCTAATGAACCGATCAAATGGATTGGCTTTTGTGAAGTCAACAGCTAATGTAGCTTGTTCCTGCTGCATCCCGATTGTTTTCTTTGCCAAAAAGTGATCGATAATTGGTCTTACAAATAGTTCAAATCCCACATAACATGCTGAAGGATTCCCTGATAGTCCATATAATAACGTATCATCGACAGCGGCAACGGTTGTGACACTGCCAGGACGCATCGCCACTTTATTGAATAATACTTCAGCTCCTATTTCATGATAAATCTCTGGAAGTAAATCATAATCACCTACAGATACTCCACCAGTTGTAACGACAAAATCAACTTCTTTCATCACTTGTGTAATCTTTTCCAAACTTTCCGATAAATTATCTGGTAATTGACCATAATACTTTGGTATTGCTCCAGCTCTTTCTACTTGTGCCATGATCATATATCCATTACTATTTCGAATTTTCCCTTGTTCTAACGGCTGATCTACTTCCAATAGTTCACTTCCAGTAGCAATCACACCGATTAACGGTTTTTTTGCTACAGGCACTTGTGCATAACCAAAAGTTGCCAATAACGCTACTATTCCAGGATTTATCACGGTGCCTTTGTTCACTAATGTTGTTCCTTTTCCAACATCTTCTCCTTGAAACGAAATGTTCTGATGATGCTGAAGGGATTTCCTAATCGTTACATATGATCTACCATCTTCTTCAAAGGCAGTAGTATCTTCTAACATGATGACAGCATCCGCTCCGTCAGGAATAGGTGCACCTGTCATAATTCGAACAGCTTGATTGTTTGCTACATATTCATGATGGACACTGCCAGCACCGATATGACCGACAACCTCCAAGATTTTCGGGGTATGATCCGTTACTTCAGTTGTATCCTCTGAACGGAGTGCATAGCCATCATATGGGGATCGGTCAAATGGCGGCACATCATGATCCGCTATTAAATCTTCCGCTAATATACGTTGATGTACGTTTGTTAATGGCATATATTCTGTTTCGCCTTTTTTATAATAATCAGTAACTCTTTTAACAGCTTCTGAAACCGGGATTGGATTACGTTCATTTAACATAAGTCATGCTCCTAACCTATAATCTGATAATATAGCTTTTTAGCGTCCTGTATCGAATTAGTACCATGGACAAAGGTACGACCATCTTGGAAAAATACTAACCTTTTTTCATCAATATTGACAGAAACTA
This sequence comes from Gracilibacillus suaedae, assembly GCF_017599345.1. GTDB lineage: Bacteria > Bacillota > Bacilli > Bacillales > Amphibacillaceae > Gracilibacillus > Gracilibacillus suaedae. The sequence goes on along the minus strand of NZ_JAGFVL010000033.1, from coordinate 63,435 downwards.
AAAAAGGATTTGCTTGGACTTCACCATAACGGGCGAGCTTTGACTCGAGCATCTCGAGTGGATATTGTTTACCACGAATTTGTACCGTATCTCTACCACATAAAACCTCGGTCTTTGTTCTACCATGATAAGATAAACGAGGATAAGTCGGTGCCTGACCACAACTGGCGCAACTTGTGCGCTTCGCCCGACTGACGTCAATCGTTTGATAATGATTATTCCACAAATCAAAAATAATCAATTTACTATTTATTTTGTGATTTGCATCGATTAACAGCTTTAACGCCTCTGTTGTCTGATGTGTTACAACCATTTGTACTGCCGGTCCTATCACTCCGACTCCATCACAGGTTGCACCAAACATTGGAGTGACTTTTAATAAACAATCCAGACAAGGTGTTTGCCCTGGAATGATCGTAAATGTCATACCTGAACTGCCCACACATGCGCCAAAAATCCATGGTTTTCTATATTTATGTGCAAGGTCATTGATTAGAAAACGTGTATCGAAATTATCCGTTGCATCGATCACAATGTCTGCCTGTTGCACATAGCTAGCGAGGTTCTCTGCCGTAGCATCCATTACAACAGGATCAACGTCGATCTCACTATTGATTTTATTTAGTTTTGTGGCGGCAGCGATTGCTTTTGGTGTTTGTTGATGCACATCCTCTTCGGTAAATAAGTGTTGTCGCTGAAGGTTGGTCCATTCAACGTAATCGCGATCAATGATAGTGATGTTGCCTACACCTGCCCGCGTCAGCATTTCAGCTGATGAGGTGCCGAGAGCACCACAACCAACGATAAGGACATGTTTCGTCAGCAATTGTGCTTGTCCTTCCTGACCAATTCCTTGAAAAAGCGTTTGCCGATGATATCTGTTCATGTCTGACATCCCTATCACCCTCTCTTTAACCACCAATATAAGACATTTCAATTTTCTTTCGGTTTCTGGCAGATTCTTCTGTACGTTGATCTGAATAACGATCATCACGATATTTCCAACCAGAAACAATCGTATCTCTTAGTTCTTCATCCGTTGCTCCACCTCGTAAAATATCTTTCAAATTCAAGCCCTCACCCGCAAATAAACATGTGAAAAAGTGTCCGTCTGCTGCAATTCTTGCTCTTGTACAAGAAGAACAGAATGATTCCGATACGGATGTGATAAATCCTACTTCTGTATTTGTTCCTTTATAACGGTAACGCTTTGCTACCTCACCAAAATAAGCAGGATCAACTGGTTCTAATTCAAACTGGTTTGAAATTCGATCATACATTTCTTTTTTCGTGACAACATGTTGGAAATCCCAGCCGTTTGACTGCCCAACGTCCATAAATTCAATAAACCGTAACGTTACACCAAGCTCTTTAAAAAACTTAGCCATCGGTATCACTTGATGATCATTCATCCCTTTTTTTACTACCATATTCACTTTTACACCTAACCCTATTTCTTTTGCCTTGATTATACTATCGATCACAGGCTGTGACCGTACTTTACTGTCATTGATTTGCATAAATGTGTCATCATCAATCGCATCTAAGCTAACATTAACTCGTTTTAAACCGGCATTTTTGAGATCCGCTGCCATCTTTCCAAGCAATACTGCATTCGTTGTCAGACCAATATCTTGCAAGCCATCCAAATTAGATAATCGCTCAATTAAAGTAGTAATATCACGTCTTAAAAGTGGTTCTCCACCAGTTAAGCGGATTTTACGAACACCTAATTTTAAAAATACTTTAGTTAATCGCTCGATTTCTTCAAAACTTAACAAATGTTCTTTAGGTAAAAATGCAAAATCCTTTCCGAATATTTCTCGAGGCATACAATAGCGACAACGAAAATTGCAACGATCTGTCACAGAAATTCGCAAATCTTGTAGCGCTCGACCAAATTTATCTGTTATGACTGACTGTTGCATGATAAATCGCCCCGTTTCTAAAGTATTTTATCTATAGTAAAACATAATGAATTAGAAATCCTTGTGAGGAACATCACAACCATATTTAAAAGAAAAAGCTTATTTCTCCTCTATTAGAAAACTACAACACTGTTCTCCCATTGCAATACAATTATTCATTTTGACTGTTGCATTTGGTAATAACTCTCGAAAAAATGACTCTTCTGTTAGACATGCTGCTTTATAGTTACATGCAATCGAATAAATCGGACAATGATACTGATCCAATTGAAATCTTTGAGAATCGATTTGTTTTAGTGAAGACATATATCCTTCCTGTTTTTGAATGGTTAGCAGTTGTTCCATTTTGTCTGACAGTTTTTGGTATGGCAACAATTGTTGTTGATAGGATTCCATCCGGTCTGCTGTCCAATCAGAGATTAATGCTTCCACAAAATCTTTACCAAATTGGTTTTCCAATTTATTTAACATACTTATGGATAATTGTTCATAGTGTTGTGGGAAGTTCTTCTGCGCCTTTTCCGTTAAACGATATTGTAAAAACGGACGACCAATTTCCTGCTTAACCGTTTTTGCTTCTACTGTACCTTCTCGTTCCAACGTTTTCAGGTGTCTCCTAAGAGCTATATCAGAGATAGAAAAATGGCTTAATAATTGGGGGACCGTCATTGCTTGCTCTCTCTTCAATAACTCGACAACCCTCTCCTTGATAGATCGTTTTGTCACCGTTACCTCCCCTTTCTAACTTACTGATCATTTGTAAATGTATTTGCTACCCCCATTTCCGTTGCCAAGTAAGTACGGATGTGTGTACTAAATTTCTTAAGCATGTCTATATTTTTATTTAATATAGCTTGCAATTGTTCGTGTTCGATTTGTTTATAGTCCTGAACAAGTGTTTTTCGTAATCCAATAATTGCTTCATACCCGCTGTTTTCTTTTTCAGGAATAACATCTTCATCGACTAATATATGAATGATATCCAGATAACTTCCTGGGTCACGCATAATAAATCCGTCAATCATCATATTTCCGACGTCTAAGATACATTCTATTAATAGATGTGTTATTCGCTCCAACGCCAAATGTTCAATAGCTGAATCAAATTTATTAGCTTTCACTAACATTAACGTATGGTCAAAATAATCTAATGTTTCATTCATTTTTCTCATATCTACAAAATACACCGTTAAACCCCCTACACTTCAAAACAACGTCTACCTATATAATACCATATTATACAAGATGTCGTTAGTGGTAATTTCCGATTGATTTGGTTGCATTAAGGTGAAGGAAATTCAAAAAAAATGATTCAACTTTCCATAAAGTTCATACACTACAGTAAAAATACTCAAACTCAAAAGTAATAATAGATACAACTGCGAAGTAATGAAAATACTGTTTTGCACAGTCACCTATGAGGTAATTTTGACATATATCGTGATCATTACCGCCACTCCGGCTGCTCACTTCCCTTTTCGTGGGGTTTACTTTTTCGAGCCAAAACCGCTCGAAAAAGTGGATCTTCAGGTCAAACAATTCCCACAGGAGTGAAAGTGGGCGGCCTTCGTTAAGATATGCTCCACAACACAAATCCGAAATCAATCAATCGATTTCTCCACCATATGTAGCAAAGGGGGCGACAATGTTAAAGGGCATTTACATCCGATTAACACTGTAACAAAACAGAAAAATTTAGTCCCATGAGTTCATTTCTTTCTATAATCAGAGAACGTAGGCAGAATACGGAGACTCCTGTGGGACAGTGAGAGCTGAAGATCCACTTTGCAAAGTGGTTTTCTTTGCAAAGTTAGCTAAAAACCGCCCACGGAAAGCGCAGTATTCTGCCGGAGCGAATGACAAAACTTCTCAAAATAACAGATCGGAAGAGAGTAACTCCATGTCCAGTTACTTCGCAGTATATGGGAGTGGTTTGCTAAATAATTCCATTGGTATGCTGTTCTTTGAATATTTTACAGTAAAGGAAGAAATGACTATAATCTGGAATAGGGAGTGATTCGATGAGGGATGGAAAGTTAGATTTTATCAAAAATGAAACAGAACAAAGTACGACAAGGTTGGTTAGTTTTAAAGGTGATATGGAAAGATTTGATCTGGCAGTAATATCTTCTCCAGCATTCGGTGATGATTGTCTAGTTATCGATCTTAATACGAATAAATACTCACGTATTAATCGAGAGAAGATTAAAAAAAGCAATTTTGTGGAACACGCCTTTCAATTCAATGAACTGGAAGCAGAGGATTTCCGATTATTCATCCAACCATTATTAAACGAAAACTAACACATAGCTCTGTGTTAGTTTTCAATTTGTTTAACTATAAAAAACCGGCAACCAAAATTGCAATATTCGTATAAATAGTCCTCACAGGTGCTTATTTTAGTATCAAAAGATGCTTTGGGATTTTGATCATCATAAAACCCTTTGAGACGAAGTTGTTCATAACCCCAATCCCCTACAATAAAATCATATTTACTTAAAATATCTGTATATCTTTCTTTAAACGCTTTTTCCTCAAAACCATTACGATAGTCCTTGATTATCTCGTAACGATGACCTTGTACTTCAACCAATATATTTCACACCTTTTTTGTAATTATAAAGTGAGACTAAGGTCAGAGTATCCCCTCTGATCAATAGCGAAACTTATCAGGGTGTTAGAGTCTGTTCCACAAAAATGGAAGTCGGGAACTTACAGACATTTGGCACCGTGACAAATTTAACAAAAGTTACTAGCATGAAATCAAAGTTTATAACCTAAACTAACGGTATCCACTTGAAAAATTAACTAAGGAGGCTATATCCTTTGATTCAGCGTTACTTATTATTATCATTCACAAGTTTTTTTCTTCTTACTACTATAGCACATGCAGAAGAAAATGTGGATATCGATCAAGAAAAAATCAGTTTATATAAACAAATGGAAGCTGTCACCTTAATACCTTGGTATTATTTAGCAGCAATCAACCGTTATGAATCCAACATTCGTGACGATCAATCAGATGCAGAGGACAATTCTTTAATCAAGATAAAGGTCCCTGAACAAAAATGGTACGGTTTTTCACCAGCTAGTGAACCTACAGATGAAAGTGTACTCGAAATCTTTGGTGGTATCGGAAAAGACGGAGATGGAGATGGAATAGCTGATCACACCAATGACCATGATATTCTATACTCAGTTGCCCATTACATTCAACAATATGGACATGCCGACCAAGATATTCGGACGGCACTGTGGAATTATTATCATCGTGAATTAACGGTTCTGTCTATTATGAACTATGCACGCTTGTTTAAAACATATCATAAAATCAGTCTGGACGAAACAGCTTTTCCGATACCTAAAGGTTACAACTATACTTATCATAATACATGGGGAGACGCTAGAGGATTCGGTGGAAGAAGAATCCATGAAGGTACTGATATATTTGCTAGTTATGGAACACCAGTAAGAGCAACCACTTTTGGTGTTGTTGAACTTAAAGGGTGGAATAAATTTGGCGGCTGGCGTGTCGGTATTCGTGATATATATAATAGATACCATTATTACGCACATTTAAATGGTTTTGCTGATGGATTAGAAATAGGTGATATCGTAGAAGCAGGCCAAACAATCGGTTCTGTCGGCTCATCTGGTTATGGACCTCCAGGAACCTCTGGAAAATTCCCACCACATTTACATTATGGTATGTACAAAGATAATGGAAAAACAGAATGGTCATTTGATCCCTATCCACATTTAAAGCGATGGGAAAGAAATAATCCGTAAAGCGATCATCACTTTACGGATTATTTTTAGTTAATTTTTTGATGCACGGATTGCTTTGAATACACTAGCGATTAAGCCGCCCCAAATAATTACCATACCGATTACTGCCATTGTAATTGCGCTACCAGACATAAAGGCAACCTCCTTTAACGTTCAATTTATGCTTCGTTATCTTTACTTGGCCATTTTTTAATCGTAAATAACGCACCAACGAACATTGCTCCAATTGCTACTACCCATCCAAAACTGAATAGGAAATCAATTGGATAATCTTCATACGGACGAGATACTTCTGTTCTTAAGTTTTTCAGCATCATATAGCCTAATATGAATGGCGTAATTAACCCTAAACAAAGTCTCCACCATATACCAAGTTTAATGTCAGATACAGAATTTGCGTGATTTTGCAAATCTTTGAGCGAACGTGCAAACCATGCGATCGCAACAACTTCAAATAGCCCCGCTAAGGCCACACCATAGTTGTTAATAAAGTAGTCCACAGTATCTAGTAGGTTAAGACCGCCTTGGGTTGCATAGAAAAGAGAGATTAATAAAGAAAGTCCCCCACCAACTAGTACTGCTTTACCTCTAGAGATAGAGAATTTCTCTTGTAAACCTGCAACATATGTTTCCGAAATCGAAATCATCGATGATAAACCTGCCAAGAACAAGGATGCAAAGAATAAAAACCCAAAGAATCCGGATGCAGGCATTTGACTAATAATTTCTGGAAAAACCATGAAAGCTAATCCGACACCACCTGCAACTACTTCAGAAACTTCCGTATTTGATTGGAATGCCATGAAGCCTAATACGGCAAATACACCAATACCAGCTAATAATTCAAAAGATGAATTCGCAAAACCTGTAATAAATGCATTGTTAGTAATATCTGATTTCTTCGGTAAATAAGATGAGTACGTAATCATGATGGCAAATGCGATCGATAAACTAAAGAAGATTTGACCATATGCTGCAACCCAAACCGAACCATCTGTTATACTGCCCCAGTCAGGTTTGAAGAATGCATCTAAACCTTCCATTGCTCCTGGTAATGTAACAGCACGAATAACGATAATAATAAAAACGATAAATAATGTCGGAATAAAGATTCTGTTTGCTAACTCAATACCTTTCTTCACACCGCGACCTAAGAATAATAACACAAGTATCCAGACAATTAGTAAAGGAATCACAACTGTAGGAACGAGCGAACCAAATGTTCCAGCATCAACTAGATTTAAAAAGTCTCCAACGAAGAACGCTGTTGGATCATCCCCCCACTTAGTTCCTAAAGCGAAGTATGCATACATCATTGACCATGCAATAATGATTGGGTAGTAAGTAGAAATAACAAATGAGATAAGTACTTGCCACCAACCGATCCATTCCATCCCTTTACTTATTTTCGAAAAACTTCTTGGCGATGAGCTACGATATTTATGTCCGATTGTATATTCCATAATCAGTAATGGAATACCTGCCGTTAATAAAGCAAACAAGTATGGAACGAAAAAGGCACCTCCACCATTCTCAAATGCCGTCGCAGGGAACCGCCAAATATTACCTAAACCTACTGCAGATCCAATTGCTGCAAGAAGGAAACCCAGACGTGTGCCCCACTGTGATCTGTTTTCCATTAATTTTACCCCTTTCGTTTAATGATTTTTCTATTGCAATAATAGTTTTAATCTTTGAAATTATATCTAACTTCCGAATATTCTGTCAAAGGAAAAACTAGGAAAATACTATTATTCTAGATCTGGATCTATTGGAATAGAAAGATCTGATGACCCTTCTCCACCTTCATTATAATAATTTGGTACATCACCTGGATGAAATACCTTGGTTACTGGAATATCTTGAACCACCTTTGTTGGCTCAGAAGCAAACGGGATCACTACCATCATTTCCACTTCTATATGAACATTAACATGAATATACGCGCCATTTATTCCAGTTTCAACAATTTCACTAGTTACTTCTGTCCCCACACTACCGATCACTTCCATGTTTACCGGTACTTTTGGACCAAGGTTAGCAATCACAGGAATTCCTAATGCTTGACCTAACGGTACTTCTACTAATAGGCCTTTTTCTCTTACATCGTCAAGTAATTCTTGTTCTGATGGCTCCAAATCCAATTCTACTTCAAGAGGCACACCTGTTTCTGGTCGTTCTCCTTTCTCCAATAACTTAAGAAAGTTTTCAACACGATATTGAACATTTCTTTGTACACGGTTTTCTACTACCGCATTAAAAATATAATTTTCTACTCTTCCTTCTTCATCCAATTGTACTTCTATTAAATCCCCAGCTTCTAAATCCTCTGAAATCTTTTTACTAACTGCTATTCCCATTGCTTGATTAGCAATCGCATCGACACGAACTTTTGCGTAATTCAACAGTACTGGTTTGATTCCCTCATTAACTATTAAAATACTTGCAATCATCACGAGAACAAAAATAAAAAATGATATAAAAACGATTTGATTAGCTGGAGGTGAACCTATTTTTCGTCTACTCCACTTTTTTCTTCGCATAATAAATCCCCCCAATCTATTCATATGATTGGGGGGATTTATTTAGATATGATTAAAGAAATTTTTATCTACTTGTAATAAATTGTTCCGTATTTACAATCATGACATCCAACACCTTTGTCAAATCCAGGTCATACGGTTTTACTTTTGAACCATTTTCTTTCAGCACGCGGACAACAGGACGATCAAACAATTGTGAATTTTGGCGGGCAACGACCCCTTCTCTACCATCACTTAAATAAACGGTTAAGCCATTTGGATAAAGAGCAACTGTCTTCTTAAACGCTTCGACAAGATGTATATCAAATTGCGTTCCTGCTCCACCATATAAAATTTCTAATCCTTCATGTGGTAACATCGCATCGCGGTAGGTTCGATTACTTGTCACCGCATCAAAAACATCCGCTACCCCTATAATTCTGGCAAATGGATGAATATCATCATTTTTAATGCCACGCGGATAACCTGTTCCATCTAACCGTTCATGATGCTGATAGGCGCAGTGCGCAACAAGAAGTGGAATCGTATGAGCTTTTCGCAATAAGTCAAAACCATATTCTGTATGTGCTTGAACAATCTTAAATTCCATGTTCGTCAGCTTTCCGGGCTTATTTAAGACTTCCTCTGGTATAACTATTTTACCGATATCATGTAATACCGCACCTAATCCTAATTGTTCCATATCTTTATTTTTTAAGTTCAGTTCCTGTGCTAATGCAAGTGTATACATACTCACATTTAAGGAATGGGTATATACATAATCATCAATAATTAATAAGTCTGATAAATAATGAATAACTTCATCATTTTCACTTAATTCTTTTGCAATTTCTTTTACTAGTTGATCTAATTTTAATGCAGCTTTATCTAATAAATAATTATTTTTCTTCAAATCTTCAAATTGTAACGTTTGGAATGTCTCTTTTATTTTTTGAATTGCTTCCACCCTTTGCTGATCGGGAATTGGAGGATGAACCATAATATCTTCCGTATCCTCATCACGAGTAAAAACATAGGTTATTCCTGAATTTTTCAATCGATCTACCATTGAGTCGGTTAATTGCATATTTTTTTGTAGTAAAATCCGACCATGTGCATCATATATCGGTTTTGCTAATTCAATACCTGGTCGAATAAGTTTGGTTGGAACTAATCTCATTTTCAAACACCCATTTGCCATTTTGGTAAAATTTTATCAGATAATGTCGATATTATCTACTATTTTTACTGCGACTTTGTAAATGAATTTCACATATTAGGCAAATTGTCACTTATTTGTTGGATATTTTTAGTAATGCTTCTTCTATCGGCATTCCTTCTTTCCAACCATAGTTTTTGGAATAATTGGTCACTTTATCCAGCTTAGCATGTTGTAATTCCTCAATCGTCTTTACACCGGTAGCTCGACCTGCAACAATGGGACGATCTGTTAAACGGTCATTTAATAAATCTACATCTAATGCTCCACACATGACATATCCTACTTCATTGGCAATCACTAACAAATTCGTATATGGCAGTTTAACCGAAATAGCTGTAAACGGATGATTCTTTATAAAAATTGGTTTCATTTCCATCATAAAAAAACACACTCCTCTCCATTTAAAATATGAAGGGGAGTGTGTAATTGTGTCTACGATGATGACGATTTCAAAGCATCCGCTAGTAGATCTCTCATAAATTCTGGCAGATAAAACTTCTTTGTCGTAGACCTTGCAATTTCTGGGAACATCCTTCCAAACGTAAACATATCTGCAGTCGCAAACGTATAAATCTTTTCTTGTTCAATCTCATGCCCATTAAGATGAACATGCTGAACGCGCTCTATACCTGCCTCATCTATCTTTGTATCAATATCAATACCACTAAAGACAAATTTACCTAACACTTTACCTCGGAAACCAAAACCCTTTAGTTCAAAATGCATCAGTGCCTCATCATATGCACCACGTACAACCTCCAATACTTCAATCCCTCTTAGTTTGACAGTACAAGGATTGATTGGATGAGGACAGATCCGATGTATATCTCCATAGGTAACATAGCCTTCTGCGATATTTTCTAGCAATATGCCTGCATTTAACATACTTATATCAGCATTCGTCCAATCTTTTAGTTTTGTCGTTAACAATTTAATAATAGGTGTCTGTTCAAACCAATCCACTGTTAGACTGTTTTCTATGTACTTCACTGGCTTATTTAATAGTTCTTGAGCAGCATCGTTGAGTTTTGCAAGTTTCTGAACAGTTTCTGGATCCTGGCTAAGATATTTGGTTTCCACTGTATAAGCCTGTTTATCCACGATTTTATTTAAATGGTGGTCCCAATCTATATGTACTTCTCCGATATACTTGCCATGTTTACCTGCAGCAGTTAATAATACATTATTAACCTCTTCCCCATTTTTTAAGAGGTGATGAGTATGACCACCAATAATAACATCAATTTCTGGATATTTTTCAGCAATTAATTGGTCTTCAGTGAGTCCGAGGTGAGAAAGTAAAATCAGTACGTCGGCATCTTCTTTCAAATCCTTCATTTCACGTGCTAAATAGTCGTAAGGCGATTCGACATGCCAACCTAAGGGATGGTAAAAGGCGTTAAACGGTGCCGTCAATCCGAAAAATTTGATGGTTAAGTTCTCTTTCGATTTTATCGTAACACCATTTTGCAGCCATGCTGGTCTCTCTTTATTTACAGGGATTAAATTACCACAAGTAACTTGAAAGTTGGCCTGATCATATAAGTGATACAAATGTTCATGCTCCAGCGTAATCCCTTCATTATTTCCAATTGTTACAATATCAAAGCCAGCATCATTCAATAATTCGACATTAGCTTTCCCGTTGTATGCTTCTGCAATTGGATGGAATCGATCTACATGATCCCCAATATCAATTCTCCAACTTTGTTCATCAGCCTGGGCATGCTGTTTTTTCTTTTTATTAAAATAATCGACAATGTTTGGCCATTGGTCAAAATGACTATGTAAATCATTGCAATAATAAAAATGGATATGTTCGATCATGAAGACTAACCCTCCCTAAAACAAACCTTGCCAAATCAGACGTAAACCAATCAATAATACGACTGTTCTTAATAAATACTCCACAGCTTTACTGGAAAGTTGCTGATTAATTTTCGCACCTAAAATTCCCCCAAACCACGCACCAGGTACAAAAGCCCATACATACATCCATTCTATATGACCTAACGCAATGTGTGTACCAGAACTTACAATACTAAGTGCTAAGATCATAAACATGGAAGTAGCTGTTGCAATATGTGGCGGAAAACGGAACCATATAATCATGGCTGGAACCATTAAAGATCCTCCACCAATTCCGAAAAAACCGGATAACATTCCTACCGTAAAAGCAATAGCAACAGCAATAAACGGGGAAAAAGAATAGCGGTAAACGGTATCCCCAATTTTCACTTCACGAACTATGCTTTGTGAAGTCTTCCTATCTATATCTTCTTTGGCTTGTTCAGGTGCTTTCTTAAATAAGAACATGGTAAAGATTAATAACATAAATATACCCAAAAATAGTGAAAACACATCTGTATCAACAAACTGATTTAACCATGCTCCTAACACACCACCAGGCAAACTACCTGCAATAAAATATAAGCCGCTTTTATAGTCTATTCGCTTGTTTTTTGCATAAGCATAAGTCGATGACAAAGCAGTAAATATCATAATAATCAAGGATATACCTACAATTGTGCTTGCATTTGCCCAATCAAATAAAGGAGTTGCAGAATGAAGGATTAGTAAAATTGGTACCAGAATTACTCCTCCACCAAACCCTACAATACTTCCTAACATCGCTGATAATAACCCAATGAATAAACAAATTATTATAACCAAAAGTATCCCTACTATCCTTTTGTCTTAGTTGTTACACTAAATTTCTCCTCTTTATTATAATGGTATTATGGCGATTTATCCAATCGGAGGAATTTAAAACAGCATGTATAGTGGTGTTGTTCTTTTCGGCATTTATCAACAGTCTCTTTTTTTTCATGCAAATAATCTTAGAGTAGACTCCTCATGACGAGCACGAGCCGAAGCTCCACTGTGTGAAGTGTTTTTCTTCACACAGTTAGCTAAAGATCGCCCACGGAAAGCAAAGTATTTTGCCGAAGCGGTATGTGTACTCAGACTTTCATGTTCGGTTTTTACCTATATAATTACTCTTTTGTCCCAGCCTCATTCTGATGATTTAGATTTTAGGAACCCAGTGTTTTGAACGTCAATTTCCACAATGAACTTTACTTTTAACTTCTTATAGTATTTATAGCGCCACTCCCTCAATTCTTCCCTTGGCATATTACTTCTAAAATGTTGACCTAGTCCTAGAATATCAGCTTCACTCTCTTGAAGTTTTGCGAACATTCTATCAAAACGATCAGTCAAAATTATTATGAGTTCTTCCTTGATTAATTCAATTGTAGGATCGCCTTTAGTTTCTAATAATACTACCTTTAAATTAATTACTTTCTCCAAGCTAGGTTCATCCTTGATAACATCACTCCTAGTGTTGGTTGTATTGCTAATAATTAACACACTGGCATGATCCATAGCCTCTACTCTTCCTTGAGCACTTTTACCATTAAAGGCATTAAAAAGGAGAGTCTCATCCGGTGTGAGGGATTCTACCATTTTTCCCTTTTTCATAACTGCTGATCCTAAATGCCTAATATTAGTACTTCCTTCTGATACCACAATTGGAACAGCAACATCATGTGTATAAGAATGAATACTACGATAAACATGCCACACCCTTGTTAATGCTATTTGTGGAGTCCATCCAGCATTTTTTTCAAAGAATTCAAATAGGTTTACGGCATTTACGTCTAAATTACTCGAGACTTCATTAAAAAACTGATCAATGTTCTCATCGCAAATAGTAATTAAAGCATGAGAGGATACATCTCTTGACCTCATAAAACCAGAAATGACATCTTCTACTCCCTCTTTCGCTAATTGCTTATCTATTACAATTACTTTTACGTGAAGCAGATCTACTTGACTTTCCATATTTTCACTTAATGTATCTATTGTTTTTGTTATGGTTTGTCCAGTTTCCTTTATGATTCTATTTTCTATTTGTCCTTCAACCGGTTCTGGAACTTGAAGAATAACTTGGTATTCTTCGTCTTCCTTGGATATTCCCATTGTCACTGGTAGCAGACGATGATCAATATCCTTAGTATCCCAGCAACCACTTAATGCCACTATAACTAAGATGAGAAATATTAGTTTTAAGCCTAACCTAAACATAGCTTACCTTACCTTCCTTTTGGACCATATTCCAACAATTAAAACCGAGAAAGGAATGACTATAATAATGTAAAATCTAAAATAAGTATTCCACCAAAAAAGATCTTCAACAGCTTTCCAATTCGGTAACATGACAGATATGATAAATATAAGTATAGATAGCAAATATATTGCATACATTTGCTTTACAAAGGGAACGAAACGAACTACAATCCTAGTAGTCATCCATAATAACAAGGAAAGAAAAATCATAATAAAGATCAGTAAACTTATCAAAAAAAACATCGTGATTCTATCGAATACAAGCCAGTCTATGTAAATAGAATCAAGAGCAGTAACAAAAGGGAATTGAAAAGTAGCAGAGGTAGCTTGTCCAAATGTCAGAATGGGAACATACACGGAGAATAGGGAAAAACGGAAAAAGCAATATGGCAGAAAGTAACACTTTTTTTCTGTCGTAAGTCCGATATGGCTGTATAAAGCCAAGAAATAAAAATACTCCAGCAAAAGAGAAAAAGCCTTTATAATAAGACCTATTTGAAATAAATGAATAATCCATGTCAAAGAGCGGAAAAACATACCTCCAGTCTACATTTTGAAAAGAAAGAATGAAAATAAATAGAAAAAGAGGCAAGAAAACGCATGCTGCTATAAATGTAGTATGAAAAATTACACCTATCCCTTTTGTCGATATATAGGCTGAAATAAATAAGAATGGTAACATTGTAGCCCACAATGGTGTCTCAGAAAGAAAAACGATGTTTATGATTTCCGAATATGCTCTAACCGTAGTAATAGTAGCCAAGACAAAATACACTATAATTGGTATTAAACAAATGAAGGAAAGTACTTTTCCCTGCTCCATATAAATATCAATGATGTTTTTCCCTGGGAAATAGCTTAATCCTTTCATATAAACCCATATAAAAATCAGATGAGTTAGCATTCCAATAAAAACTGGTACCCAGTGTGTGCGATTTGCACTTTCTATTATATCAGTTGGATACATAAAAAAAATTAACCCAACATGCGTGATAAAATACATTAATATTACCTGCAGGTTACTATTCACCTTTTAAGACATCCCTTTCGACATTGAAGTTTAGGTAAGATACTCCAAATGTTCTTAGACTAGCTAAATAAGCAATTATAAAGAAGATTCCTGCTAAGAGTCCAAATACGCCATATATAGAAGCAAAAATAACGATTAAATATTTGTATAGCCTAATGGATAGCGAATTTTGAACACCTACAATTGTAAAATTGGCTATCGTAGTCGCAGCTAGAATAATAATCAATAAGTTACTTACCAGCTTCGCATCAACAATGGCTTGACCTAAAATAATTCCGCCTACCATCGTTATAGTTGGCCCAATGCTTTTGGGCAACCTAACACTTGCTTCCAGAATTAATTCTAAAATTATTAACATAAGAAGAACTTCAACTAATGCAGGATATGGTACTCCTTGCCGACTTTGAGCAATGGATAATGCCATCTCAATTCTTAAAACACCTGGATTAACAGCTACAAGTGCTACATATAAACCTGGTACTAATAAGGTTGCTAGGAGGCCTACTACTCGTAAAGCACGTATAAGAATCATAAGAGGATAAGGGTAATTATAATCATTTTCCACTGTAAACATATCCCATAATAAACCTAGAAGAATGAATGCATTTGGCAGTCTGTCTATAAACAATACCACCCTACCTTGGAATAACTTATTTACTACTTCAGAAGGAAGTTCAGAAGTACGAAATTTAGCCATTGTCAGCCAAGGAGAAAAGCCCATTATAGTTGACATATCTTGTTGATTATGTAATTCCTTTTTTAGATTTTTTTCAATTTGGTTTTGTATTTCTGCTAAAGTATCTTTGTTTACTTTGTCATCCAAATACAACAAAGCCATTTTTTTATTTTGTCTTTTTCCTAAAGAATAAGATTTGACACATAATTTCTCTGAAGCTTTTTCTTTTCTAATTAAACCTATATTGGTATCTATATCCTCGATAAAGGAGCTTTGCGAACCTTGTAGCACATTTTCATTAGAAGGTGGTTCTATCGAGCGGTTCAGTTCCTGTGGAATAGGATCAACGACCACATATTTGCCTGTGGAAGAACAAACGATTAATTTCCCCTCAAAAATAGCTTTGACGGCATCATCTATATTTTTTTCTTTCAATTCACCTATAGTTGCTAAGAAATCATCTATTTCGGACATATTCACATCATTGGGATACTCTTGTAGGATTTCTTTTGTTTTAGGAATATTTACTAACGTATTGAATCCCATTATCTCCACTTTTTTTTTGTAGATATATTTCTTGCTGAAAGAAATCATCGTTATTTTCAAACCTTCTCTTTATCTCTTTGGATAATATCCCCATAAACGAAAATCCCTTCTTTTAATTTATAACTATAACTTTCCTATAATTAACTATTTTATACAGGCAGTGATCAGAAACAAATCCAGTTAGAAATCTGCAACCATTAAATTTCAGTTTCCCATAACACCAAGTGGTGCTCTCACTGGAATATTAATTCGTATAAATTAGAAAAACAAACTAATAATAGATATAACTAACACTCTACAAAAGGAGGTGAATTGAATGAATACCATACAACGTATAGGTTTAGCACTAGTAATTATTGGTGCTATAAACTGGGGGTTAATTGGATTATTTCAATTTGATTTGGTTGCAGCAATATTCGGTGGACAAGATGCTGCATTTTCCAGAGTCATTTATACATTAGTAGGAATCGGTGCTTTATGCTGTTTACCCTTGTTGTTTGCTCCGCAAGCTGACGAAGAAAATAGAGGTGCTGCGAGAGGTAGAAATTTAGCTTATTCTACTGAGTTTGCAGAGGAAAATGATCCGACTGAATTTAACAATGATAAAGAAAATTAATCGAGTATTTTATTTTTTGGGACCGATTTTGATGTCGGTCCTTATGCAATTTAAATTAAGTACTCACCACTAGAAATGATGGTATAAAGCAATGGCAGTGTCAGATATAAGGCACTGCCTTTTAGTATGGGTAAAATTTTTAGCAGGAATTTTGTTGGGGAATGTAGAAGTGTATGTATAATTAAAATAAATAATTACCATCTATTTATATAGATGGAAAAATTTTAGTTGATGGTTAAATTTAATAGATATGGAGGTTTTATCAAAATGGAATTTACAATACCAGCAGAAAAGAAAACAAGGGTAATTATTAATACTGATGCTAAGAATGAAGTAGATGATCAATATGCAATTGTACATACAGTTCTATCTAGTTCATTTGATCTTCATGGAATCATTCCTGCCCATTTTGGTGATCAGAAATCAAAAACAAGTTTACAGGATAGTTATGACGAAACGATGCTACTTTTAAATCTAATGAGGTTGGACGGAAAATTTCGTGTCGAGAATGGAGCAGCAGCCGCTATGCCGGATGAAGAAACACCTATTGACTCCCCTGGTGCTAGGTTGATTATCGAAGAAGCGATGAAAGATGATAGCAGGCCTCTTCATGTTGCATTTTTTGGTCCATTAACTGATATGGCCTCTGCATTGCTAATAGAACCCAGAATTGCAGAAAAAGATATTAAAGTAATCTGGATCGGAGGCGGAGAATGGCCTTCAGGTGGTCGTGAATATAATTTATCAAACGATATTCATTCTGCTAATGTGATTTTTAAATCGAATCTGGAAGTTTGGCAAATTCCTAGAAATGTTTATCGAACAATGCCTGTCGGGTATGCAGAACTGATTGAAAAAGTGTATCCACAAGGAAAAATAGGCAAATATCTAGTAGAACAACTCATTAAATTTAACAATCAAAGCGTATCAAGACCTTCCGAATACCGTTTACTTGGTGATTCCCCAGCAGTTGGTGTAATACTATATGCAGATTGTGGTAAATGGACATGGAAGCCAGCTCCTGTATTTGATGAAAATATGAAATATGTTCATTCCGGTAAGTATCGACCAATTAAAGTATATGAGTCAATTGATTCTCGATTTATACTAGAAGATCTATTTGCAAAATTGGCTCAATTCTGTAGAAATTATGGCAACTAAAATCGACACAATTATAGAGATCAAATCATTTAATTATACCGTCTATACTAAGTAGAAGATGATCAGGTAGATGATTTTTAAATATACAAAAAAAGATAACGAGTTCAGCACAACATTAGCTTGAACTCGTTATCTTAGATTTAACCTCTTAAAGCTTTAATCTCAATTATCCAATACTACCTTCCATTTCGAACTTAATAAGACGGTTCATTTCGACCGCATATTCCATTGGAAGTTCTTTTGTAAATGGCTCGATGAAGCCCATCACGATCATTTCAGTAGCTTCTTCTTCTGAAAGACCACGGCTCATTAGATAGAATAATTGTTCTTCCGATACTTTAGAAACTTTCGCTTCGTGCTCTAATGAGATGTTATCATTTAAAATCTCATTGTAAGGAATCGTATCTGAAGTTGATTTATTATCCATAATTAACGTGTCACATTCAATGTTAGAACGGGCACCCTCTGCTTTACGTCCAAAGTGTACCATACCAAGATAAGATACTTTACCACCTTGTTTGGAGATCGACTTAGAAACGATCGTAGAAGACGTATTAGGCGCTAGGTGGTGCATTTTAGCACCTGCGTGCTGGTGCTGTCCTTTACCTGCTAATGCAATGGAAAGCGTATTTCCACGAGCACCCTCACCTTTTAGAATAATGGCAGGATATTTCATGGTTAATTTAGAACCAATGTTACCATCGATCCATTCCATCGTTGCATTTGCATCACATGTTGCACGTTTTGTCACTAGGTTATACACATTGTTCGCCCAGTTTTGAATCGTTGTATAACGGCAATATGCGTCTTTCTTAACGAAGATTTCAACAACTGCACTGTGCAATGAGTTGGTTGTATACGTTGGTGCTGTACAACCTTCCACATAGTGTACAGAAGCACCTTCATCAACGATAATTAACGTACGCTCGAACTGACCCATGTTTTCAGAGTTAATACGGAAGTATGCTTGTAAAGGTGTCTCCGCTTTAACGCCTTTCGGTACGTAAATAAAGGATCCACCAGACCATACTGCAGTGTTTAAGGCTGCAAATTTATTATCTGATGCCGGAATAACTTTACCAAAATACTCTTTAAATAGGTCCTCGTTTTCTTTTAGTGCAGTATCTGTATCTTTGAAGACAATACCTAAGTCTTCTAAATCTTCTTTTAAGTTGTGATAAACAACTTCAGATTCGTATTGAGCAGATACACCTGCTAGATACTTTTGTTCTGCTTCAGGAATACCTAATTTATCAAATGTTTGTTTGATTTCATCTGGTACTTCATCCCAAGAACGTTCAGAACGCTCAGACGGTTTTACGTAATACGTAATTTCATCAAAGTCTAATTCTGAAAGGTCACCACCCCATTGTGGCATTGGTTTTTTATAGAATTGTTCTAATGCTTTTAAGCGGAATTCTAACATCCACTCTGGTTCTTCTTTCATGCGAGAAATTTCTTCCACTACTGCACGTGTCAAGCCTTTTTCCGTTCTAAAAATCGAAACATCTCTGTCATGAAAGCCATATTTATATTCGCCTATTTCAGGTGCTTTTTTAGCCATACTATTACCTCCTATATTAGGATTTCTTTGTGCTTACTCCTCTTCGTCAACTGCGACAGCTTTTTCCATCGCCTTCCACGCCAATGTTGCACACTTAATTCTTGCCGGGAATTTGGAAACACCTTGCAATGCCTCAATATCCCCAAGATCGAAATCCACATCTTCTACGTCTTCACCTAACATCATTTTGGAAAAAATGGATGACATTTTTAAAGCATCCTCTATATTTTTCCCCTTTACTGCTTGTGTCATCATAGAAGCAGATGACATACTGATTGAACAACCTTCTCCTTCAAATTTAGCATCTTTCACTTTGCCATCTTCAACTTGAAGGTGTAATTCAATACGATCACCACATGTAGGATTGTTCATATCTATTGTAACAGATTCGTCCGCTAGAGTTCCACGGTTACGAGGATTTTTATAGTGATCCATAATAACCTGTCTGTATAACGTATCTAAATTATTAAATGACATCGCCGAAATACTCCTTCGCTCGCTGTATTCCTTCAACTAATCGGTCAATATCACTTTCATCATTATATAGATAAAAGCTTGCTCTTGCTGTAGCTGTTACATCTAACCATTTCATTAATGGCTGTGCACAGTGATGACCAGCTCTTACCGCAATACCTTCTGCATCCAGAACTGTAGCTGTATCGTGTGGATGAACACCATCAATATTAAAGGTTACCAGGCCACCACGTTCTTTTGGTCCGTAAATGGTCAGTCCATCGACTTCAGAAAGTTTTTCCTGTGCATAATTCGCAATTTGCTGTTCATGTTCCAGAATGTTATTCATTCCAAAATCGGATAGAAAATCAATCGCTGCACCTAAACCAATTGCTCCAGCGATAATCGGTGTTCCACCTTCAAACTTCCATGGAAGGTCTTTCCATGTAGAATCATAAAGTCCTACAAAATCGATCATTTCTCCACCAAATTCCACTGGTTCCATTTCTTCCAATAATGCTTTCTTACCATAAAGCACACCAATACCAGTTGGACCGCACATTTTATGACCAGAAAAAGCATAGAAATCACAATCCAAGTCTTGCATATCCACTTGCATATGTGGAACACTTTGGGCACCATCTACTACGATCACTGCACCATTCTCATGAGCAATTTGAGCAATTTCCTTAATCGGATTAATCGTACCTAATACATTGGAAACATGTGTTACAGCAACCAGTTTCGTATTTTCCGTAACAGTGGAACGGACAGAATCAAGTGTAATCGTTCCATCAGCTTCCATTGGAATATACTTTAATGTTGCACCAGTATATTTCGCTGCCTGTTGCCAAGGAATAATATTACTATGATGTTCCATTTCGGTAAGGACAATCTCATCACCTTCTTGTAGAACGTGACGAGCATATCCATAAGCAACTGTATTAAGTGAGGTTGTTGTTCCACGGGTAAAGATCACTTCTTCCGTTGAACTTGCGTTGATAAAGTTTTTTACTTTATCACGAGCACCTTCATATTGATCGGTTGCTCTTGTACCTAGTGTATGAACACCGCGGTGTACATTAGAATTATGTTGCTTGTAATAAGCTTCCATCGACTCGATAACAGATAACGGTTTTTGTGATGTTGCCGCTGAATCAAGATAAACTAGCGGATGGCCGTTTACTTCTTGATTCAGAATCGGAAATTGCTCACGAATAGCTTTAATAGTCATTAGTAGACTTTCCTTTCGATAACTTCGGTCAATTGTTCACGTACTGCATCAATTGGAATCTCCTTAACAACCGGAGCTAAGAAACCATGAATAATGAGACGTTCAGCTTCTTGCTGAGAAATACCACGGCTCATTAAATAGTATAGTTGCACTGGATCAACACGACCGACAGATGCTGCGTGTCCTGCTGTAACATCATCTTCATCGATTAACAGAATAGGGTTTGCATCTCCCCGAGCATCTCTACTTAGCATTAATACACGTGATTCTTGTTCTGCATTTGCTTTCGTTGCACCATGTTCGATTTTTCCAATACCATTAAAAATAGATGATGCACTGTCTTTCATAACTCCATGTTGAAGAATGAAACCTTCACTTTGTTTACCAAAGTGAACAATTTTAGCTGTATAGTTTTGCGATTGATCTCCACGACCTACAGATACTGTTTTTGCATAAGAATATGAGTTATCACCAATTAGGTGTGTAATATTCTCAGATACGGTGTTACCGTCATTCATTTGCCCAAGGTTCCACTCAATACGAGCATCACGATAAGCTACTCCACGACGGTTAACATATACTGTTGTACCTGCAGCAAAATTATCTACAGACCCAAAGTTAATGTTCGCATTATCATGCGCAATAACTTCTGCCACAATATTAGCTACCGCATGTTCTTCTTTATTTTGTGAAATATAGTTTTCCACATACGTTAAAGAACTGTTCGCTTCTGCTACTACAATTACATGGTTAAAGGTAGCTGCTTCCGGAGCTTCTTGCCAAAAGATAGCTTGCAACGGCTCTTCAATTTGCACGTTTGTTGGTACGTACACAAAGACGCCACCGTTCATTAATGCCGTGTGTAGTGCAGTTAATTTATGTTCATCAATTTGTACAGCATCTTTCATATAATAACGCCTTACAAGATCACTATGTTCTTGTAATGCTGTTTGAATATCTGTTAGTATAACTCCTTTTTCTTCTAAGCCCGAAGCAAGTGATTTATACGCTACAGATTGATTACGTTGGATGACAAGATTCTCATTCTGATCTTCCATATCCAAGAACACTTGAATATCTTCAGGTAAATCATTGAGTGAGTTGATGGATTCACCAGCAACGTCATGTTTGTAGTCATCAAACTTCCAACGTTTTATACTCGTTTTATCCGGTTTTGGCATTTCAAGTCCTTCTGCCAAGTCAAGAGCTTGTAAGCGCAACTCTTTCATCCATTCCGGTTCTTTTCTATTTTCTGAAAATGATCGGACATAGTCCTGATCATATGGCAGTTTAGTTTCCACAGTCATACGATACCTCCTATCTTATGCTTTTTGTCCTACAGTTTCATCTTCAATACCAAGTTCTTGCTTAATCCAGTCATAACCTTCCGCTTCTAAGCGTTGAGCTAATTCAGGTCCCCCAGATTTCACTACACGACCTTCCATCATAACATGTACTTTGTCTGGAGTAATATAATCCAATAAACGTTGATAGTGCGTAATGATTAAGCAACCGAATGACTCATCACGTAGTTTATTGATACCTTTTGATACTACTTTTAGCGCATCGATATCTAGACCAGAATCAATTTCGTCAAGGATACCGATAGCTGGTTTTAACATCATTAATTGAAGAATCTCGTTACGTTTCTTCTCACCACCAGAGAAACCTTCGTTTAGATAACGTTGTGCCATATTTTTATCCATCTCAAGATAATCCATTGCTTCGTCCATTTCTTTAATGAACTTCATTAAAGAAATTTCGTCACCTTCTTCACGGTGGGCATTAATAGAAGAACGTAAGAAATCAGAAGTTGTTACACCACTAATTTCACTTGGGTATTGCATAGCTAAAAATAGACCAGCTTGTGCACGCTCATCTACTTCCATTTCTAATACATCTTCCCCATCGAGAAGAATTTCACCTTTGGTTACTTCATATTTAGGGTGACCCATAATTGCAGATGCTAAGGTTGATTTACCAGTACCATTTGGTCCCATTACCGCGTGGAATTCTCCACCTTTTATGGTAAGGTTAACACCTTTTAATATTTCCTGACCTTCTATTTCAACATGAAGATCCTTAATTTCTAAAGTAGAACTTGCCATAACTACATACCTCCAAAGCTTTTAAAATGTAATGATTTGAAGTGGAATTAAATCCATTCTCACTTTATTCTCATTATAATCTTATACTATTTCGAATCTATAATCAACCATTTTACCACTATCGAAATCAACTGATTTTATTCATTCCATCTGATATTATACCACACTTAACCCGTATTTATCGATCTATTACTAATAAAAGCCCATCCATTCCAGATTCGGATAAGGGGGGGTGGACATTTAGTGCGTTATTTGGCTGAAAACCGCGCGTTTTTCGATGTTTGTGGACATTGAATCCCTTATTTGGCTCATTTCGGCTTAAATTAGCACTATTTTCGATGAATAGCGGAACAGATGTCCGCGACTACCTTAATAACGGCACTTTTGTAACAAATAACGGAACAAATGTCCACGCTCAGTTCAAATTCACCGGGCAGTATCTTTATAAAAAAACAACAGCTACTTTTCGAGAAGTAACTGTTGTATCTTTGTGTCTATTTTCATTTCATTTATTTATTTTTTCAATTATTATCTGTGAACTAAGCGTTCTACGTCTTTCACAACTTCTTGGCTTTTTTTATAGCTAGTTTCTCTTTCTTTTTCTACATCTAATCGTTGAGAGAGTTTACGGCTATATTCCGCATATCCTACTCCGTGCGACTGATGCATCGCTTTTTCCATTTCCGTTGTGTACTGTAGATGTAATTGGTCACTAATAATAAATCAATCCTTTCTTTATTTGACAATTATTATTGTAACATCTTCTAACATAGTGACCAAATACACTGTGAGGAGATTAGCGCAGATACACACCCACCTGTAATCAAATATAACTAATACAAAAATATATGATATAAATTCTTACAAATTACTTGATTTTATTGCTAAATGCTTTGTTTTTGTTTCCATCCTTCCAAAACAGCATGTAATTTAGTTACCGATTCAAATGCATACAATTGATCGACAACCACTCCATCTTTCACCAATAACAATGCTGGTACACTCTGAATTTTATTTTCCTTCATAAATTCCGGAAAAAAGGAAGCATTCATTCGGTAAAAGAACTGTGTTTGATCTGCTTCTTCCAAGATTCCTAACATTCGTTCTGCTAATTGACAAGTCGCACAAAAAGGTGTGTGCACGAAAATGACCAGCGATTCCTCATGACGTAACAATTTCTTCCATTGTTCTTTTTTTATATCTAGCATTACAATCTCCTTCTATTCTATAAGTAATCTGGGTTGATCATTATATGTGATGAAATCAGCGCTACTGCTAACTCAGACTCAGGTGTAGCTGCCACTTCTCGATACGATTTATCAATATAAATATGAATTGCATGTGGTAATTCTTTAGAAAGTTGTTTTCTTAATTTCTTACCAGCCTTATCTTCGTCAACCAGTATAAAAACATCCCGATAATCCATATTAAACATTTCAATCAAATTTTCCAAACGTTCCACATTAATCGTACCATTAGTACAGACAATTTCTACTTCCTCATCCACTAATTTTGCCACTTTTTCTTTATCAGTTCTACCTTCCACTATGATTACTTTTATTTCTTGTTTTGACAATTGGCTCACCTACTTCATCAAAGTTCAAATAAAACCAAAAGCTATTATTTATAACGGTGCTTCCCGTAAGCCTCCGCTGATAGAAGTCTCACTTTATTGTATGGATACACTTAATCAAGTTATGACAGACTAATGGTACTTGGATTAGAAAAGCGCAAAGCGCCCGGTTAGAAACGTAGCGGCTTCAGAATTAACTGAGATAAAGGAATCACGGTGAGTTTACGAACCGATGATGACTTATCGTAGGGCGGTTCGTGAAGTCGCCTAGTTTCTGGCGCTCGAAGCTAGCCAGGCACCCAATTTTTATACTTCCTTTCCTGTTAAAAAATATAGCATCCGCTACATGCGAATGCTACCTGTTGGCTACGCCTCATTAATCATCTTATCATAGTCTTCAGCAGATAATAAATCATCTAATTCTGACTGGTTACTTGGTTCTACTACAATCATCCATGCTTTATCATATGGGGATTCATTTACTAATTCCGGATTATCCTCTAACTCGATATTTACTTCCACTACTTTACCTGTAACAGGTGCATATAATTCTGAAACAGTTTTAACTGATTCTGCACTACCAAATGGTTCATCCGTTTTGATTTCGTCTCCCACTTCTGGCAATTCAATAAACACAATATCTCCCAATTCTGATTGTGCATGATCAGTCACACCGATTCTTACTTTAGCTTCTTCTTTTTTCACCCACTCATGCTCTTTTGAGTATAGATAATTTTCAGGTAAACTCATGAAAAATCCTCCTAAATTGTATATTTAAATCCAAGTCTGCTCAAATGTTTCTTCTTTAAACCCAACTGACACTTGGTCTTCGCCAACTGTCAGTGGTCTTTTTAACAACATACCGTCTGAAGCGAGATAATCCAGCATTTCGTTTTCTGTAGCTTCCTTTAATTTATCCTTCAAGCCTAGTTCTCGATATTTCTTACCACTTGTGTTAAAGAATTTTTTATATGGTAAACCACTTTTAGCAATGATCTTTTTTAATTCTGCTTTGCTAGGTGGGTTGTCTACGATATGTATAGCTTCATAATCAACTTCATGTTCATCTAACCATTTCTTCGCTTTTCGGCAAGTCCCACATTTAGGATACCAATAAAACTGAACTGTCATGTATTACCCTCCTCCTTTTCGTTGCTATTATTTTAACGAAAAGATAAGATAAAAAGCAAATGATCTAATTGGTATTTCATGACAGTATCGAAAAAGTTATTATACGGAAGAAAATCTCACTTTATCTATAGCACACTGTCCGTTTTTGGTAATTTACAAAGCGTAATGATTACGATACAATATGATAAGATTGAAAACGAAGGTGATAAACATGATAAAACCAATTGTTGAGATGGAGAATGTCAGCTTTCATTATGGTGAGCGACAAGCTTTATCAAAAGTTAATTTTATTATAAACGAAGGTGACTTTATTGGACTTGTAGGACCCAATGGCGGAGGTAAAACTACCTTAATCAAACTATTGTTAGGGATGGAAAAGCCAACTGCCGGGAAAATCGAGCTTTTCGGTCAACCAATTCGGAAATTTAAAGAAAAAAGTAAACTAGGTTATGTTTCCCAAAAAGCAAACAGCTTTAACAGTGGATTCCCAGCAACAGTAGAAGAAGTCGTAACAATGGGGCTCACTTCTAAGTTAGGCTATTTCAGAAGATTAACACGTCAAGATAAACTACACATTTATGAAGCAGTAGAAAAAGTCGGAATGACAGATTATCTTTCTGAAAATATTGGAGAACTGTCTGGAGGTCAGCAACAGCGAATTTTTATTGCGAGAGCGCTTGTCAGTGACCCAAAATTGTTAATCTTGGATGAACCTACTGTCGGTGTTGATGCTGAGAATGTAGAAAAGTTTTTTGATTTATTACATGAATTAAATCAGCAAAACATCTCTTTATTATTAGTAACCCATGATATCGGAACGATGACACATCACGCCTCTAAAGTAGCTTGTTTGAACAAAACATTGCATTTTCATGGTAATCCAAATGAGTTCCAAACACTATCCAAAGATAAACTATCGGATTTTTACGGTCACCCCCTACACCTAGTGACCCATGAGCATTAATGGAGGAACAATTATGTTAATGAATTTATTCGAATATGAGTTTTTAAGAAATACTTTTTTTACGGGTATTATTATCGGTATTATCGCCCCATTATTAGGTGCTTTTATTGTGGTACGACGATTATCGTTGATAGCTGATGCATTATCTCACGTCACACTTGCAGGAATTGCATTTGGACTGCTACTAGAAAAAAAGACAGGTGCTATACTGATCACACCTTTTTATTCAGGATTAGGTTTTTCCATTATTGGCTCTGTCATTGTTGAACGATTACGCCGTGTATACACTGCCTTTCAAGAATTGGCTATCCCGATTATTTTATCTGGTGGCGTCGGATTAAGTGTTATTTTTATTTCGGTTGCAAATGGATTTAATACAGACTTATATAGTTATTTATTTGGCTCTGTTTCAGCAGTAAGCAGACAAGATTTATACAGTATTATCATTATTGCTGTTATTGTTTGTACGGTTATATTTTTCTTATATAAGGAACTGTTTTTATTATCCTTTGACGAAGAACAAGCAGTGGTAACTGGTATACATGCTAAAAGGATTCATTTTATTTTTATCGTGTTAACTGCACTCGTGATTGCTGCTTCAATACGTATTGTTGGTGTTTTATTAGTTTCAGCATTAATGACATTACCTGTTGCTGCTAGTATTCGTATTGCAAAAGGATTTAAACAAACGATAATTTATGCGATAATATATGGAGAAACAGCTGTTATTTTTGGGTTAGTGTCTGGTTACTATTTAGAAATACCACCAGGTGGTACGATCGTCATGCTACTCATTCTTTTATTAATAGCAACGATTGTAACCAAAAAAGTAATAGCAAATATAAATAGCAGAAAGCATCGTTTAAAAACGGGGTGATCAAATGAATACAACGGAAGCACTTGGTATTTTAAAAGAAAAAGGTTATAAATATACGGATAAGCGAAAACACATGATTGATTTCTTTGTACAAGAAAATCGATATTGTACGGCAAGAGACTTATTGCAGAATATGGAGCCGAATTACGAAGGAATAAGCTTTGATACAATTTATCGAAACTTGCATTTATTTGATCAGCTAGGCATTTTAGAGTCTACTGAATTAAATGGTGAAAAACATTTCAGACTTAAATGTGATCATCACCATCATCATCATTTTATTTGTAAAAGCTGCGGTGTTACCAAAGAAATTCACCACTGTCCAATGGATGAAATCTCAGAGGAACTAAAGCAGTATATGATTGACGACCATAAATTTGAAATCTACGGTTTTTGTCCTACATGTCAATGAAAAAGAAAGAATTAAAACTATTTTTAGCAGTTGGGATTGGTGGGGTACTCGGAGCTCTTCTCCGTTATATCATTGCAGAATCCGTATCATATATCAGCTTTCCTGTCGGTACAACCATTGTCAATTTAATCGGATGTTTTGTATTAGCATATGTTACATTTCATCCTTTTTTTAAATATAAGTTGTCGCCAGCTATCTTTACGGCGTTTACAATAGGACTGCTGGGATCTTTTACTACCTTTTCCACCTTTATTGCAGAGAGCGTATTGCTTTTCGATGGAAGCACCGAATGGCTCATTCTTTATCTGGCGATACAAATTCTCGGTGGTGTAGGATTAAGTATTATTGGTGCTATGTTAGCAATCAGCAAGGAGAAGATCACATGAGTTATTTGTTCGTTGGTTTAGGTGGCTTCATTGGTGCCATCCTTAGATATCTGTTAAGCCTGCAATTTAACGCAAGTAAATATTGGCTACCTGTAGGTACATTACTTGCCAATTTTACAGGTAGCATCCTTTTTGCTTTTACTTATCTATTTTATCAAGCAGAATGGATTTCTTTATGGACATGGAACTTTTTAGGTGTAGGAATTTGTGGAGCATTTACCACTTACTCCACATTTAGTATTGAGGTTGTTAAAATGCTGGAGCAAAAACAATCGAAGAAAGCACTCCTTTATCTGTTCGGATCCGTTGCGATCAGTTTTACTACGATATTTACTATTTGGAAAGTCATTACTTTATAATCATGATCGGACAGTTAATATGTTTAGCTGTTTTATGACTGACACTCCCTAAAACCATTTCTTGAAATCTATTTAATCCTCTACTCCCCATAATACAAAGGTCAACTTCTTCACGTTTTGCATATTTCACAATTTCCTGTTTCGGATCTCCAATTAAAATAACTGTTCGAAAATGAACATTGTCCTTTTTCAATTTTTGTTTCGTTAATTTTAATCTTTCTTCTACCAAGCTCGCCATATTGACCGCTTGTTTTCTTTTCATTCCATTATTCATGACAATAACTACATCTAACCGGTACTCTGGTACACTTTTCACAAATTTAATAGCGTGATCCGCCGCTCTTAATGCATGCTCAGAACCATCTGCAGCTAGAATTATTTTTTGATACATACCGCATTCTCCCTTTCCTACTACTCCTATTATAGCAAAAACTTTTTTCGCGTTGAAAGCGTTATCTGAATTTGTGTTAGGATTATTTTACATTTATTTTACATATTCATGTTGTTCTTTACATTTTTTCGACATATGGTTGAAGTAAGGAATAGTTCCTAGGGGGGAGACAATATGAAAATTGCTATCTTTACTGATACCTTTCTTCCAGATGTTAATGGGGTTGCCAAGACACTGGGGCGTTTTACGAAGTATTTAGATCAAAGTCATCATTCTTATATTGTGATTTCACCAAAACAACCAAGAAAAGAAATAAGCGCTGGGCAAATCTACCGTCAATCGAGTTTTCCATTTCCGCTTTATAAAGATTGTCGTATTTCTTTGCCAAATACTATCCATTTAAAAGAAATCATCAAAAAATTCCAGCCTGATATCATCCATGTCGCTACACCCTTCTCTATTGGTTTAACTGGTCTTCATCTTGCGAAAAAATACAATATTCCCATTGTTGGTTCTTACCATACTGATTTTGATCATTATTTAAAATACTATCATTTAACCTTCCTATCGAAAGCACTTTGGCGTTATATGGAATGGTTTCATCAACCATTACTTCGAATATTCGTACCGTCTTCTGTAACCTACCAACAATTACAAGAAAAAGGATTTCAGCGTTTGCAAATTTGGCAGCGCGGTGTTGATACAAACGTTTTTCATCCATATTACTCGGCTGAAAAAATTAGAAAGAAATATAATATTAAGGAACGCTATATTTTAAGTTATGTTGGTCGGTTAGCACCAGAAAAAAACGTAGAAATCCTACCACAGATTGCAAAACAACTTCCTTCCGAGCTACAAGATAACATCCACTGGCTTATTGTTGGTGATGGTCCATCTAAAAATAGCCTAAATAATGACTGGCAGCAAAATGTAACATATACTGGTTTTTTACCACAAAACGATGTAGCTAAAATTGTTTCCACCAGTGATTTATTTGTATTTCCTTCTGAAACAGAAACATTTGGAAATGTAGTTTTAGAAGCACTAGCAACAGGAACACCAGTAGTTGCGGCTAATGAAGGTGGCGTAAAAAGTATCGTGCAAGAGGGTTTTACAGGAAAATTATGTAATAGCAATCATTTAGAATCTTATATTAATGCTATTCATTCAATATTGAATGATGAAGATTGGCGAAAGCAATTGAAACAGAATGCCGTTCGATATGCGCAAAAACAACGTTGGGAAGACCGTTTTGAAGAATTACTCAGCACTTATCAATTTATATTAGAAGATACCAAAACCAACCAAAAGCATGCTTAAACAACTAAGCATGCTTTTTATATTAGCAATATAAACCATGTCAAACAGAACTTAACGTAGTACGCCAAAATTAAAAAATACAAACAAAATATATATACTGCTAAATAATGTGGACATGGATTTGCCTTCTACCATTCTTTTGTTGATGAGTGCTTGACCGTCGCTGCGGAAAGCGGAGTATTCTGCAGGAGCGTTTTAAAGCACTCATCTGTAGTCAGAATGGAACAAGCTACACCAAGACAAATTTTCACAACTTCTTATTTGTAGCTTCTACAAATAAGAACTGATTGATTATGTCGGATTAAATATTATGAAAATGCGTTTTTGGCTAATGAAGAGATGACCATGTCATCCATCGGTGGATTATGAAGCCCTGCTCGCACATCTCGGTAATATTGCTCAAAGGGCATATTTTTAGACAAGCCACGTCCCCCAACAATTCGCATCACAAGATCGACTACTTCATTAGCACTATTAGTAGCAACTAACTTTACAGCCCCCAATTCTTTCATTAACTGTCTTCGTTTATTTGGATATATATCCCATTTCTCTGCAACACTATACATAAAGTAACGTGCCTGTAATAACTTTAAGTCTATTTCCCCCACTTTATTCCGAACATGTTCCACTTCAGATATCGGCTTATTTAAACTATTGGGTTGAAATTCTTTGGCAAATTGAATCACATCATTGCGAGCTGCCATTGCGATGCCTAAGTAACAGGCTGGAATATGTAATAGCCACCCTTTGGGGCCGGGGCGCTTTGGTTGATCACTTACTTCTACTAAGTTATCTTTTGAAACACGTACATTCTCCAGAATTAGATCGTCACTTCCTGTTCCGCGCATACCTAACGTATCCCATGTTTTCTCAACACGAAGACCTTCTGTCTCTTTCGGAATTAGAATCGAACCGACAGCATCTTTCTCTTTCACATAAGCTGTGACAATATAATAATCTAGCTCTAATGCCATTGTTGTAAAAGTCTTTTTACCATTAATAACATATTCTTCCCCATCTAAAACAGCAGTAGTTTCCGGAATTCCGCCACGGGTTGGACTTCCAGTTGCAGGTTCTGTAGCACAGCGGTTTACTAGCTTTTGTTTCTCCCCTATTTCTTTGGCAATGTAATCAAATTTTTGTCGATCCCATAAGTTCTCTTCGCTTAACTCTTTAACTACTCCCAAATGCCAACCTATAGACAAAGCTGTTGCCCCATCACCTTCTGCTAATCTCTCCTGGATAAGCAAAAATTCATATAAGGATAGCGATTCTCCACCATATTCTTTTGGTAACGTTAAGGATAAATAGTTATCGTTGCGTAACTCTTCGATATTTTCTTTAGGCAAAGCTGCCTCACTATCGGCTTGTTGCCTTCTATTTTTGATTTTCTTTGCTAATTGTTCTGCTTTCCGGTAAAGCATTTCATGACGATCTGTCTGAAGAAAGTTACTTGACAAGTCCATAATTCTGCCTCCTTTCCATGCTACTTTGATGATAGCGAACTATCTTGATTTTTGCCACTAATCTACTCAGTGCGTATCAATGAATAGATGCATAGTTAAAAGTCAAACAACACATACTAACAATAATCTTTCACCAAGAGGTATTATCATGATAAGAAAAAAATTCTCCCACAAACGCAATCAAAATAAACAATCTAAAAAAGATGTAACCAATTTTGATGACTTATTCCATGTCATGCAAGCAAGTGATGATTTTAAGCATTTTAAGTTAGGGAATATAAATAATATTGAAGTCTTTTATTATCAATCGTTAATCAATTTAGACAAGATTGAAGTTACACTCTTCGAAAAATTAGAAGACACTAAGATTGATAAAATTGAAGTATTAGAAAACTTACTACCTTTTTCAGAGACAGAAATAACTTCAGATTTAACCACAATTGAAGATAAATTACTAACTGGTTATATGGGACTAAAACTTACGAATAATAGTCAAAATATATTACTGATTCCCGCAAAGTTTGAAGTCGATCGGCAAGTAGCTCAACCTGAGATCGAATTCAGTGTTATCGGTCCTAAGCTCGCTTTCATCGAGGATATCAATACAAACATTAACCTCATTCGGAAAAGAGTAAAGCTACCACAATTACATGTTAAGAACGTTGAAGTAGGGAAAGTGACCAAAACAAATGTAGCGATTACCTATATAGATGGAATCGCTAATCAAGATAATGTTGATACCATCATACAAAGAATTTCCGATATTGAATATGACCAGATTATGGACAGTTCCTTTGTTTCTCAGATGATATCTGATAATGCTCAATCGCCTTTCCCACAATTAATGGATACTGAACGCCCAGACCGGGTTAGTAGTGCTTTAGTGGAAGGAAAAGTGGCAATCGTCGTTGATGGATCTCCACACGTACTAATAGCACCGACTACACTAGTTGAATTTTTTGCTTCCTATGAAGATTACTTTTTAACATGGCCGATTGCCAGTGCATTTCGAATTATTCGTATTTTTGCAGTTATCTTTTCTGTTCTAATTACACCGATGTATGTTGCCGTGTTAACTTATCATTATCATATTGTTCCTGGAGACCTTTTAGGAACCTTAATTTCCTCTAGAAAGGACATTCCATTCCCTCCGATACTGGAGGTTTTAATATTAGAATTAACAATCGAGCTATTACGTGAAGCTGGGGCACGTCTTCCTACGAAGATCGGCCAAACAATTGGTATTGTTGGTGGTATTGTGATCGGGACAGCAGCAGTAGAAGCAGGGCTAACAAGTAATGTGCTACTTATATTAATCGCATTAGCCGCACTGGCATCCTTTACTACACCTATCTACCGGATTGGTAATACTATACGATTACTGCGTTTTCCATTTATTATATTTGCCCAAA
Organism: Gracilibacillus suaedae; assembly: GCF_017599345.1. Classification (GTDB taxonomy): domain Bacteria; phylum Bacillota; class Bacilli; order Bacillales; family Amphibacillaceae; genus Gracilibacillus; species Gracilibacillus suaedae. The sequence continues at coordinate 30,164 of NZ_JAGFVL010000033.1, read as the reverse complement.
TGTGGGGGCTTGTCGGGATTACAATTGCGGCTATGTTTCTCGTCACACATCTCCTAAGATTAACTTCACTCGGAAGACCGTTCCTGGAGCCTTTATATCCTCCTCGTTGGCGAGACTTGAAAGACGCTGTAATTCGATTTCCATTTAATGTACAAGGGTCAAGACCTGTTATTACCACAGCAACTGACAAGCATCGGATTAATACTAACAGAACGAAGTTAAAACGAGGTAAGCGAAAGTAGGTTGATCATGAATCATTTTAAACCGGACATCACACAAATGGTTTCCCCGTTTTTATTGCTCTATATTGTTCATGCAACTCAAATCGGAGAAGGGATTTTAAGCTTTGAACGCCACATTGCGCGTATTGCTGGTTATGATGCTTGGATTAGTATTATTCTAACCGGTGTACTGACAACCTTTGTTGTTGTAATTATTTGGAGAATAGTCGGAGAGGAACAAGCTGACTTCATGACAATTCATCAGTTTATATTTGGTAATCTATTCGGAAAATTGTTAACTTTTATATTCAGTTTATATCTGTTCGCTATCTCCATGACTGTATTAGTTTCCTATATTGAAATTATTCAGATTTGGTTCTTCCCTGATATGTCGATCTATTTTTTTATGTTTATTTTAGTCATGTTAATCCTATATATTAGTTTAGGTGGATTTCGCATCGTGGTCGGATTCGCGTTTTTTAGTGTCTTTGTCACCGGATTTTTAGCCATATTCAAATACAAAGCTTTTACGGATGGTCATTTTAATAATTTATTACCTGTCTTTAACACCCCACCAAAAGATATCATCCTTGCTATGGAACCAATGTCCTTTAGTTTATTAGGTATTGAATTAATTTTAATTTACGCACCGTTTATACATCGTTTTCAATCAGGATTAAAGTGGGCCGTTTCAAGTAATATTTTTACAACTATAGTCTATTTTTTTTCGGCCATTGCGATATTTATGTATTACAATGAGCAGCATATTCAGTTTATATCTTGGCCAACTCTACAATTATGGAAGGTTATTAACTTCCCGATTATCGAAAGGTTTGAATATGTGGGAATTAGCTTACACATGATCGCCATCATAGCAACTAGTTGTCTTTATTTTTGGGCAAGTATGCAATGTTTTCATCGGATAACTACTTTCACCTTTCGAAAAATTAGCATTTTTTGTGCACTTATAGGGATTTCAAGTATTTTTTTCATTCACAATTTTCTTATTATCGAAAAAATAACACTCACTCTGTCAAGAGTTGGTATGGTCCTATTATTTGGCTATATTCCTTTACTATATGTTTGCCATAAAATTGCATCAGGAGTGAAGAAAAAACATGCGAACAAATAACATATGGCTTATATTGTTGTGTTGCTTAGTATTAACAGGTTGTGTCAAAACGAAAATACTTGATGATGTCGAATTAATCATGACATATGGTTTCGATTGGGATCCAGCTACAGAAAAATATAAAGGGATCGCTGTTGCTCCAGTATACGGTAGAAGTGAACAAGCAGAATTGGGTGAAAATATCCGCTATACTGGCGAAGCTAAAACTCTTCAGGAGATTAATTCTTTTATTCAGACGGAAGCACCATTTCAAGTAGAAGTTGGCAATATTTTAGCTATTCTATTTAGCGAAGATCTCGTAACTAATGGAGTTGAGGAAATTATTCACGCAATTAATGAAGCCCCAGATATCGGACGTGATATTAATGTAGCGATTACACAAGGAGATACAGAAACACTATTAAAGACGGAGTATAAGATGGAGTTAACACTTTCACGGTTCATCGAAAAACTGATTGAAAATAATAGTAAATCAAATATTCCAAAAATGAATTTACATCAATTTAATTATCGTTTAATTGGGGATGGGATGGATCCTTTCCTTCCTATCTTAGAACAAAGTGAAACTTCTATCGATATAGCAGCTTTAGGCATGATGAAAGATGATAAATTAGTCCATCGAATTCCCTATGAGCAATTTTTTATTTTTAAATTATTGTACCAAGATTGTGAAGATCATACGTATGAATTCGAATGGGAAGAAAAAAGCGAGACTATTGCCATTAGCTCGATTCGCTCGACAAGAAGTATACATTGGAAATCAAAAAATGAGGTAGTCATTAAGGCTGATATCATAGGTACGTTAACCGAATCAAAAAAAGAGGGGGTCAAAACATTTGCTAAAAAGAAAGAACTGGAACAGGCTGTTTCTAAAAAGCTGAAAGAAGAAAGTAAGCAATTAATCCAGACTTTTCAAGAGCTAGAGATTGATCCTCTCATGGTTGGCGCTTCTGCCAAAAGTAAATTCAGAGATTGGAATCGAAAAGAATGGGAATCACAATATCCAGAAATAACGATTACCCCTGACATCTCATTCGAGTTAGATTTAAGTAATATCGTACAATAAAGAGACTCCCTTTGTTTCTTTCGTGCCATTTTTTTGTTATAGTATATCGTGCTAGGAGGAGAATAATATGTTACCAAAAATGGCACGATCATTTGTTATATATATCATAGGTATTATTACGTTAACACTAGGTATATCGTTAACGATTCAATCACAATTAGGAGCATCACCTTTTGATGCTTTACTCGTTGGTTTGTATCGAACATTCGGATTATCGATTGGAAGCTGGGAAATCATCGTTGGCTTTACCATCGTCATGATCAATGCGATGGCAATTAAAGCAAGACCTGAATGGTTCGCCATGTTAACTTCATTCATCACAGGTCTTGGAATTGATTCATGGTTATTTATCCAAGGGACTTGGCTGACACCTGACAATTGGTTGGAGCAATCAGTCATACTACTACTTGGGATCATTTTCAGCGGAATCGGTATTGCTATCTATCTAGAGTCTAGCTTTGCACCAAATCCGATGGATCGCTCCATGGTTATCATAACGGATAAAACCGGCTTATCGTTTGGTAAATCTCGTGCTATCATCAGTATTGCCTTAGTGATCGTCGCCCTGCTGTTTCAAGGCGATGTCGGAATCGGCACCTTAATTAACGCTCTAGTTACTGGTGTTATTATTCAAGCATTACGGCCGTATGTTGTTTTAGTAAAGCAGAAATATGATGTTCGAAGCATGAAAGCAAGCTAAATGCTAAGTTAGCCATTATGACATATATAGACCGTATAACCACTACTCCGGCTTGCCCACTTCCCTCCGTGGGTATCCGCGAAACACTCAGTTGCAGGGTTGCCATGCACTAGCTATCTTTAAAATGACAAGTCCATCTGAATAACTATCCTTGCTTTTTTAATTAACCTTTTCCTTTTTACTTGTTTATAGAAGCTGTGCTACCAATAATTTCTAACCTTACGAGCAAAAACCCGTTTTCTAGACTGAAAACGGGTTTTTCTATACGACAATAAAGCTATCGTACAGCTTCTATTATTTAGAATAATTTATCCAACGTTTCTTTTACACGGTCTTCTGTAAATGGTTTTACGATAAAATCAGATGCCCCTGCTTTTATAGCATCTAATACCATTTGTTGTTGTCCCATCGCTGAACACATAATAATCGTTGCATTGGCATCTTTACCTTTAATCTCTTTCGTTGCTTCTACCCCGTTCATTTCTGGCATTGTAATATCCATGGAAACAATATCAGGTTGTAACTCTTCATACATACTTGCTGCTTGTTGTCCGTTCTCTGCTTCTCCAACTACCTCATGTCCTAAATTCGTAAATATATTTTTTAATTGCATGCGCATAAATGCAGCATCATCTACAATTAACACTCGTGCCAAAGTATTCCCCTCCGTTGATAAATGTAAATTTCTTATTCATCTGCTACTTGTTGTACTTCGTTGATTTCATCCAAACTTAACACATAATCAAGATCTAATAAAAGTAACATCCCTCGATCAGCTAGCTTGGCTACTCCTTTTATATATTGATAATCAACACCTTTCACCAACTCTGGTGCATCTTCCACTACTTCTGCTGAAATATCAATTACATCTGTCGCTTCATCCACAATTAAACCTACCTGTACTTCACGAACATTAGCAATTAGTACTCTCGTCTGTTCCGTAGGCTTAGCCTCTGCCATACCTAGTCGCGTACGCAAATCAATAATCGGAGTCACATTACCACGCAAATTGATAATTCCTTTAATAAAATCAGATGTCTGTGGTAATGAAACAATCTCTTCTAGCCTTTCAATAGATCGAATTTGATCAATATTTGCACCGTATTCTTGATTCTTTAATTTAAAAATAATTGTTTTGGTTATTAAACTTTCCATTATAGCGTCACCAGCCTTTATTGATTTAATAGAAGTGACATTTTCATATCACCAATGCTTGGATAGTGGATTTCTACCTCAAGTACTCTTTTAAAACCAGATAAATTAGCACTACCACTAATAATAGTTGGGTGCGTAATATCTGTATCAATTCCTGCATTTGCTAAGTGAGTAGAAAGCCCCCCAGCCAACATATTACCTAGTTCTCCTGAGAAGGAATCTAACATATCTTCTGACAATTGCATTCCATACAATGCTTCTCCAATCGAACTGAATACATGATGATCCGCTTGAATTAATAAATCGCCTTTGAATGTTCCACTATACCCAATCAATACGCCATACTTTACATTCAATGGATTGGTCGTCATTTTTGGTGATTCGAACTGATGCTCAACTGGTACAACATTTTTGATGGATTGGACAGAACCATTATATAACTCTTTGATGACCTCATTTGTATTCACTTCAGTTGATGATGACATATTCATTTCCCCTTAATCTTATCTAGTAAAATTTAATTAGTTCTCATATTCCATAATACCTAATGATAAGACAATACACAACAGGATTCATCAATTCTAAGTGAATTTTATGATATTTAACTACTATTATATCATATAACCCGTCTAATAATATAAGCATTTTTGCCTATTTAGGTAATTTTGAACATTCTATACAAATGAATAAACACCACGGAAATATCTGTGATGTAGACAGCATGATTTTTGAAAGTGATTAATAAAGATAGTTTTCTTACACTTTGATCTCATAAAGTAAAACTATGATCAGGATGTTAGCATATGAATCCCCTTGATTAATTTGAAGCTTGAAGTGGGAAACCTAGAGACGATTAGTACCCTGATGCCTGCTGATGCGGTAAGTAACCTAGTATCGTAAACACGTATTTACAATAGAAAAAGGACTGTCAGAGCATCAGTGTTAACTGACACTCTGAAACAGTCCTTATAAATCTTGGCTATGGTCAGTGGGGAAGATTGATCCACTCTGATCATTAGGAAAATTATCAGGTGTTAACGTCTGTTATTCCATAACTTATTCATGTGTTACTTGTAGGTTGAAGCGAGGTCGTACAGACGTTTAGCACCGTGATAAATGATTATTCACTTAGTTCCGTAGTAATTTCTTCGATTTTTGCAAGTTCTGATTGAAGACCGCCACCACTTAAGTACCATAGCGCACCATCTAAGTAAATAATTTGTTCATTTTCATAAGCTGTTGTTTGTTTTATGATGTCATTTTCCATATCAGCATCGATATTGGATTCACCATTTATTGCCGCTGTCCGGTCGATAACGAATAACACTTCTGGATCGAATTCTAAAATTGCTTCGAATCCGAAATTAGATCCGTGAGAAGAAGACTCAATATCTTCCGTTACTGGTTCAAAACCATATACATCATAAATATAACCGAAGCGAGAATTGGATGCGAAACCAGATAAGCTTCCTTCATTGTACATTGTTACTAAGCTAGTTTCATAGTTTCCTGCTAAAGATTCTATTTCTTCTAAGGCTGAATCAAATTTAGACAGATACTCTTCAGCTTCTGCTTCTTTATTGAAGATTTTTGCTGCTATATCTACTGACTCTAAGAATGTATTCCAATAATCATCTTGTTGAGTACCAATAAATACTACATTTGGAGTAATTTCTTTTAATTGATCATAAAATGCTGACTGACGACCAGAGATAAAAATTACATCTGGTTCTAATGCAGCGATATCCTCAAGTAATGGCTCTTTTAAACTTCCAATGTTAGTATAATCATCAGATGCATAATCTTCTAAATGAGATGGCAATGTATTCCCATTTGCTACCCCTACGATTCCTTCAACGCCAAGTGCATCTAGTGTATCTAAGAAACCATAGTCAAACACTACAATATTTTCTGGCATTTCTTCAAATTCAACATCTGCAAATTCATATGCTGTACCATCTCTGCCCTCTGATGATGAGATAGTTGGAGATATAGTCATAGGATAAGCAGCATTCTCATCCTCTGTTGTTTCATCACTTTCTGTTGCATTATCTTCTGAAGCTTGATTTTCTTCTTGATCTTCTGAAGCTGTTGCCTCATCTGTTGCTCCCTCTTCATCAGCACCGCAAGCTGCAAGCACAACTGCGAAAACTAAAAGTAATAAAGCTAATAGCCACTTCTTCATACTTCTCTCTCCTTATGTATATTTTTTAATAATGATAATCATTATCAATGACAACGATTATCATTATACAATTGAAAGTCATTCTCGTCAATACCATTTTAAATTTTTTCCAAAAAACAGTCTAAAGGATCCAATCTTATCCTTTAGACATTCTAATCCTATTTATTAAGAGCCTGTATGTGAGTTAAAATAGACACATATTCGACATCCATCTTGTTCCTGAATCGGGATATCCATATCGTAAATTTCTCTTAACGCATCTGAATTTATAATGTCATTCGTTGGCCCATTTTTGACAAGTTTACCATTTTTCAATGCAACAATTTGATCTGAATAAACAGAAGCAAAGTTGATATCGTGCAATACGATAACTACTGTTCTTCCTAACTCATTTACAAGCTTACGTAATATTTTCATAATTTGAACAGAATGCTTCATATCTAAGTTATTTAAAGGTTCATCAAGTAGAATATAGTCTGTATCTTGTGCAATAACCATCGCAATAAAAGCACGTTGCTTTTGTCCTCCAGATAATTCATCTAGAAATTGATTTTGCATATCGGTTAGATTCATATATTCCATCGCCTGATCAACAAATCTATTATCTTCTGCATTTAATCTTCCCTTAGAGTATGGATAACGACCAAAAGCAACAAGTTCACGAACTGTTAAACGAACATTGATATAATTCGCTTGTCTCAGTATCGAAACACGCTTGGCAAATTCAGTAGACTTCCATTTTTTTACGTTGTTTTTATCAAGTAACACTTCTCCTGTATCTGCATCCAATAACCTACTCACCATTGAAAGAAGTGTAGATTTACCAGCACCATTCGGTCCGATAAACGATGTAATCGTTCCTGGTTGAATAGCAACGGAAACGTCATCTACAACAGACTTTTTACCAAATTGTTTCGTTAGTCCCTTGATTTCTATCATGCTGTATCCCTACTTTCTTTTAATAATAGATAAATAAAGTAAATACCACCAACAAAGTTAATGATTACACTTATTGTTGTACGTAATTCCAATACATGTTCAACTAGAAATTGGCCACCTACCAATGCCAAAATACTAAATAAACTTGCTCCTATAATTAAAACGGAATGCTTATAAGTGACAAAAAATTGGTATGACAAGTTTGCTACAATTAAACCAAAGAAAGTAATCGATCCTACTAGTGCAGTAGAAGTAGCAATTAAGATTGATGATAATATAAGAATGTTCATTACCATACGGTCATAATTTATCCCTAAATTAATTGCGTTTTCACGACCTAGTGACATTACGTCTAATTTTTTCATAATAAATGAACCGTATATAAACGAAATAAACAAAATTCCAAACGCAATATATAACAACTCTGCTTTTACTTTTGTAAAAGAGGCAAATAAAAGTGATTGAAGCCCCAAATATTCAACTGGATCAATCAATACTTGTAGAAAGGTCACTAAACTTCCTAGAAGTGTACCAATAATCATTCCTATTAATAACAATAAGTAAATTGGATATTTATCAGCACGAAATAGGAAACGATACAGTAATAATGCAAATATCACCATAGCTACGAGTGCTGCACCAAAATTTAAATATTTATTAACTATCCAAATCGACATCGATCCTGCAAAAAAGTAGATTACTGTTTGCACTACCTCATACATTGAACCGATTCCCATAACCGAAGGAGTTAAAATACGATTATGTGTGATCGTTTGGAAAACAACTGTTGCATAAGAAATGGCAACCCCGGTAATGACCATGGCAGCTACACGAATCATACGTCTAGGGAAAGCATAATCAAATCCACCTTTTATATCATAAAATCCATACAATAAAACACTGATAATTACCAATATAAATAATAAAATCAATTTTGTACTATTTCGCATATGCTCTCCCCCTAAATAACATGATTAAGAAGATCGCACTGCCGATTACTGCCACTGTAACATTAACTGGAATCTCATAAGGGTGAATAATAATACGACCAATAATGTCACATATTAATAAGAAAACAACACCTAATAACATCGTATGTGGTATGATTTTCCGTAAATTATCACCTAAATAGATAGAGACAATATTAGGTACAATCAACCCTAAGAAAGGGATAACTCCTACAGTAAGCACTACTGTTGTAGAAATTACGGCAACAAGAATAAGTCCTATATTTAATACTACTTTATAACTTAACCCTAAATTTTTCGCGAACTCTTCTCCCATACCTGCGACTGTAAATTTATTAGCGTACAAATAGGCTAAGATAACAGCAGGTATACTGACATAGAGCAATTCATATCGACCAGATATAATTAATGTAAAACTTCCCATTAACCATGCAGAAATATTTTGGATAAGATCTGCTTCATAAGCAAAAAAAGTTGTAATAGATGATAAAATATTTCCGTACATGATACCAATTAAGGGTACAAAAATGGCATCCTTAAACTTAATTTTGTCTAGAATTTGCATAAACACCAATGTTCCGACTAGAGCAAATGCGAAACTAAAAATAATTTGTTGCGTATATGTAACGTTTGTAATAAATAACATTGAAATTAAAATTCCAAGCTTCGCAGCATCTAATGTACCGGCTGTCGTTGGTGATACAAATTTATTACGACTTAATGATTGCATAATTAAGCCCGCAATACTCATTCCAGCTCCTGCTAAGATAATTGCCATTAAACGAGGAACTCGGCTGATGAAGAAAAGTTGCGCTTCATCAGATTGCCAATCTAACAGATGACTAATCTTGATATCAATCGCACCTATAAATAAAGATATAAATGACAGAATAATAGTTGCAATTATTAAAATCCATAGTTTCATATATAATCCTCATAACACACTATATTCTTAGAATAACCGTTGAAAATGATTATCATTCCAAGTACGAAACAAATTATAATCAAATAACTAACAATTGTCAACTATAAGTACTGATGGATTAATAACTATACTGTAAAACAACTGAAGTCTTTTTCAGTTATTTGTATTAGGTTATAATAGTTAGTGATTAAATTTTGAAATGAGGAAAAGTTATGATTGTTATTATTGATAATTATGATTCCTTCACCTATAATCTAGTGCAATATTATCGCCAAATGAGAGAAAATGTTGTTGTATACCGAAACGATGCTACAACAATTGAGGAAATCGCCTCTATGCAACCTAGTCTGCTTGTTTTATCACCAGGGCCAGGAGCACCTGCAGATAGTGGAATATCCCCAGATATACTAGAACATTTTCATCAATTGATTCCTATTTTTGGAGTATGTCTTGGAATGCAGGTTATTGTTGAATTTTTTGGGGGGAGTATTACTCCAGCTCATAAGCCCATGCATGGTATGACAAGTACGATCCACCACAAGAATATAGGTGTATTTAACGGCTTACCGCGATCATTTGATGTCGCAAGATACCATTCATTGATTGCAAATAACAACACCATGCCCAATGAGATATTAGTAACTGCACAATCAGAAGATCAAACTGTCATGGCAGTACAACACCAACAACTTCCGATAGAAGGAGTTCAATTTCATCCCGAGGCTATTCTAACGGATTATGGATATGAAATCGTTAAAAATAGTTTACGCTTAATCCAACCAACAACATATCGAAAGGATGTGCTGTAAATGGAAACATACCTTCAGTTCGATTTTAAAGGAAAAGGAAAAACATTTACTCATCCAATTGATATCATTACTGCATCTCACGTTGGCAGTATACACCATGCTTTTAATAGAATAGAAAAAGCTTTGAATGATGGATATTATGTTGCCGGCTACGTTTCCTATGAGGCTGCTCCGGCCTTTGATAATAGTTATATCGTACACGATAACCCCTCCTTACCATTAATGTGGTTTGGTGTCTTTAAAGAATTTACAACGTTCAAAACTAAAAATGATCATGTCCCTTATTCCATCTCTACATGGAAAAATACTGTTAGTCATAAAAAATATAACGAATCCATTGCAAAAATAAAATCATTAATTAGACAAGGTAACACCTATCAAGTAAATTATACAACTAGATTGAAAGCACAGTTTACCGGTGATAGTTTTTCCTTTTATCAACAATTGTTACAAAACCAATCAGCTTCATATTGTGCTTATTTAAGTATGGAGGATTTTCAAATACTTTCTGTTTCACCTGAACTCTTTTTTCATGTAAGCAATGGACAAATGACAACAAAACCGATGAAAGGTACAATAAAGCGAGGAAAAACATTACGTGATGATGCAGTATTAAAAGAACAATTAATAAATTCCAAAAAGGACCGAGCAGAGAACGTAATGATCGTCGATCTATTACGCAATGATTTAGGGAGAATCGCCAAACCAGGAACAGTAAAAGTAGATCGTTTATTTGACATAGAAACCTATCCAACCGTTCACCAAATGACCTCGACCATATCGGCAACACTAGAAAAAAATACGGTGTTTGATTGGTTTCAAGCATTGTTTCCATGCGGTTCTATTACCGGTGCTCCCAAAGTAAAAACAATGAAATATATAGCAGACTTAGAAGACACACCAAGGGAGGTCTATTGTGGCGCAATCGGATTTATAACTCCTCAACGAGAAGCAATGTTTAATGTTCCTATTCGCACGGTTACTATTCAAGAAAATCACGCAACATATGGAGCTGGAGGAGGAATCACCTGGAATTCTGTACCTAAGAATGAATATCAAGAATTGAATCAAAAAGCAGCAGTTCTTTATCAAAAAAGAGAACCATTTTCTTTATTAGAATCTATCAAATTAGAACAAGGGAATTACCCTTTACTATCCTTTCATATGAATAGATTGAGAGAGTCTGCTATTTATTTTCAATTTCCACATCGTACGAATTACATTGTAGAAGAATTAGAAGAACTTGCGACCAAAAAACCAAAGGGGATTTTTAAAGTAAGATTGCTTTTACATGCTAATGGTGAAATTACATTAGCATGTCAATCTGTTAAACCAATACTGGAACCAATACAAGTTACAATTGCCCGAAAGCCAATAAATAAAGAAAATATCTTTCTTTACCATAAAACTACGAATAGAACTCTTTATAATACTTATGATGAAAATATGTCGAAAAATGCAATGACGACACTGTTATGGAACGAACGGGGGTTTATTACAGAATTTACAATAGGGAATATTGTATTAGAGAAAAATGGTCTATACTATACGCCACCAGTAACTGATGGACTATTGGCCGGGACTTACCGTCAAAAATTAGTCACTGATGGCATCATAATAGAAAAAAGTGTTTCATTAGAAGACATAGATAGTTTCGATCAAATCTGGTTTATTAACAGTGTTCGAGGATGGGTTAAAGTTCAATTAATTGAATAATGCTCAAACAAATATGTCGCTCATACCACTATATTTTTGTTAAAATTGTGTAGAGTATAATTAGGAGGTATATAACTATGAATGCATATGAAGAATACATGAGAGAAATTACACAATCCATGCGTGATGAATTAACCAATGCTGGCTTTGAAGAATTAGTAACACCTGAAGATGTAGAGCAATTTATGTCTACTAACGAGGAGACAGCACTAGTTGTGGTAAACTCTGTATGTGGTTGTGCAGCTGGATTGGCGCGACCCGCAGCTGTTCAATCATTAGATGGTGAGCAGAAACCTGCAAAGCTTGTTACTGTGTTTGCCGGTCAAGATCGAGAAGCAACTGCAAAAATGCGTGAATACTTCGAAGGTGTAGAACCTTCTTCTCCATCCATGGCCATTGTAAAAGGTGGAGAGTTGAAACACTTTATTCCTCGTGAGCAAATTGAAGGGCATGAAATGGAAGAGATTGTCACGCAACTGACCAATGCTTATTCTGAATTCTGTTAACTCTAATATTGGCTGTGGTAATCGTTTGATTTGAAGATCCACTAAATTACATAGAAAACCCCGTTTCATGTTGAAACGGGGTTTCCTATGTTTTATGATCCTACGCGGCGTACAAGACCAGAGAATTTTGATTTCCAGTAGCCACTACCCATGTCAGCGATAGCTACACCTGTTGAGCTTTGGGAACCAATAAATTTGTTATTACCTAAGTAGATCCCTACATGTCCGTTTGTTTTATACGTATTAAAAAATACAAGATCTCCTGGTTGCATGTCGCTAGTAGAAACTTTTGATCCTACTGAACTTAATCCTGAAGTACTCGCAGGCAAGCTGATTCCTGCCTGTTTAAAAGCCCAGCTGACAAATCCAGAACAATCAAAACGACCATTAGCAATATCGTAAGCTGATCTGCCGCCACCAAAAACATAAACAGAGTTGCCAATATATTTTTCACCTACTGTTGTTACGATATCTACCGTACTACCACTAACTGATACGGTCTCGGAAGAATTGCTGGAGTACTGTTCAATAGCACCATTTGAGCCGTTACTTCTAGCCCCCTGCTCCTGAGCACGTTGTTGTTCTTCTGCTTCTTTAAGTGCTTTTTCTTTTTTTGCTAGAATTTCATCCTCAATTTTCAAATCATCCAAATACTCGCTATTTTCTTCCTCTTTTTCTTTCAATTTTTCTTTCAAGTCTTCGTTTTGTTCTTTTTGTGCAACGATTTGTTTTTGCATTTCTTCATAATCTGCTTTCATATCTTCTAATTCTTGTAATTTGTTGTCTAACTCTGCTTTATTCTCTTCCACTTCTAACTTATCTTTTTCTTGACTTTCTAATAAATCTTGATCTGCTTGAGTAATCTTATGTACTAATGCTACTCTATCAACAAAATCTACGAAATCAGTAGAACCTAGTAATACTTCAAGATAGCTAGATGAACCGCCATTTTCCTGTAATGAAGATATTCTCTCCTTAAGAATTTCATTTCTTCGCTCAATACTTTCTTGTATTTCTTCGATTTTTTCTTCCAGTTCACTTACTTCTGTTTCAGTATCTGTTATTTCACTTTCCGTTTCCTCAATTTTTTGTTCATTATCCTCTATCGCTTCATCCAATCTCATAATTTGCTCATTTAACTCAATTAACTCTTCTTTAATTTTCTGAAGTTCCTGTTCTTTTTCGTCAATACTTGATTGTACTTCCGATCGTTGAGTTTGAATTTCTTCTTTTGTCTCAGCGCTAACAGTCTGAACAAAAAACAAACTTGACATAATCGTTACGACAACAACTGAATCTTTTACTAAACCTCGTATTTCTCGCACTCGATTCCCCTACTTTCCAACAAAATTTTCGTTTATACGCTCTCTCTATGTAAGCTCCCTTTAATTGAAAAGGTTTTCTTGTAGTCTTTTCATCCTATCATTTGAACCAGACTCATTGTAACATAGTTAGATTTCACTAATGTTATGTGAATGTTACAAAAATATTTCAATACTAGCATTCCTTATGTCATTTTATGTCGAAAAACAACTTTTAATAGATTACCATAAAAAAAGAGCCCTTGCAAAGAGCTCTTGTTATTCTTCCATTAATTTCTGTTTAGTGAAATAAGCTTTCTTTTCTTGTACTTTGGAGAAAGCTTTATGCGCGGGCATCGTTAGTGCAAGAGCTATTAGACTCATGCTAAAGAACAAAGCTAACCCTTGGAAATGCCATAAACCATATGTAATACCAAACACTCCCAATACCATAACCACTGTCGGTAAGGGATTCAATATCATAATAAAAAATGAACTTTTCAATACTTGTAACAGTTTCATATCATAGTGAACATAGACTGGAAAAACATAAAATGATGTTAATATAAAAAATATCGAAATGAATAAGAATGGAATAGTAAGTAACATTAAATAATCATTTTCCACTAACGTAACAAATAAGAAATCTAAATATAATACATAACCCATTACCGCTATTATATAGCCTAAAATATTCGCTTGTAGTAACGATTGGCGATAAACTTTCCAAAAAGTTTTAAACAGAGGAACATCAGTATTTCCAGAAACCCATTTCCTTACTATTGAAAAAGTTGCAACAGTCGATGGAAATAAACCTACAATGATTAGACCAAACAGTGCAAACCCAATCCATAATAAGTTCAAATATGCTACTTTCGAGATCCATTCAAATGCTTTATTCAAAGCGTTCATACTAACATCCCCCTTAAAAACTCTTCTAACGGAATTACTGCAGCTTTAGCCTTTTAACCCACTAGTACTAATACCATCTACCACATAACGTTGGAAAATGAAGAAAATAATAAACACTGGAATTAAGGATACTACTGACATCGCGAACATTGCACCCCAGTTGGAAACTGTTTCATTACTTAGGAACATGTTTAAGGCCATCGAAACCGTATATTTCGAAGGACTATTCAAATATAATACTGGACCAAGTAAGTTATCCCATGTCCAGTAGAATGTAAAAATCGAAGTCGTTGCTAAAGCAGGAACAATTAATGGCAATATGATTCTTCTATATATACCAAATGTATTACATCCATCAATAATTGCCGCTTCATCCAATTCTCTAGGTATCGTCCTAATAAATTGCACCAATAAAAAGATGAAAAATGGATGACCAAAATAGGCAGGTACAACAAGTGGTTTTAATGAATTTAGCCAATCCAACTGGGCAAATATAATATATTGTGGAATCATCACTACTTCATAAGGAAGCATCAATGTTAATATCATAATCGCAAACCAAAAGCTTCTACCAGCAAATTTTAATCTCGCAAATCCGAAAGCAATTAAAGAACAAGAAATTAAATGACCGATTAACACTAAAATAACAAAGATAAACGTATTTAAAATATACGTATCAAACCCATAGTCACCGAAGCCTGCCCATCCTTGTGCATAGTTACCTAATATAAATGGCTGTGGGATTAAAGATTCTGCTGTTGCAAATATTTTTTCGCTTGATTTAAATGAACTCATAATTAACCAAATTACTGGATATAGCAAAAGGATAGCAAAACAACCAACGATTAAATGATATATGATCTTTTTTAAATATTTTGCTTGCATCGCTATCTGCCTCCCTCTGATTCATAATGCACCCAATATTTAGATGAAAAGAAAATTAGAGAAGTTAATATCCCTATGATCACTAACATTACCCAAGCCATGGCTGATGCATAACCCATATGGAAGAATTCAAAACCTTGCTTGAATAAATACAGTGAATATAATAATGTCCCATCTAATGGTCCACCTGTACCTTTTGAAATGATATAAGCTGGAACAAATGTCATAAATGCAGCAATTGTTTGCATAACTGCATTAAATAGGATGACAGGACTTAACATTGGTATTGTGATGTTAAAGAATTTTTGAAAGAAGCTTGCACCATCAACACTTGCAGCTTCATAATAGCTTTGTGGTATCGACTTTAGACCCGCTAAAAAGATCAGCATCGAAGAGCCAAACTGCCAAACAGATAAAAATATCAACATCCATAATGCGGCCGTTGGATTTCCAAACCATCTAACTGGATCGATTCCCATTGTCATAAGTGCTAAGTTTACAATTCCATCATCACCAAAGATTTGACGCCACATAATTGCTACCGCAACACTACCACCTATTAAAGAGGGTAAATAATATAAAGTTCTGTACAATCCTACTGCTCGAGACGCTGTATTTAGTAGCATAGCTACTACTAATGCAAATAATAAACGCAATGGAACTCCAGCAAATACATAGATAAAAGTGATTTTTAAAGAGTGTAAATATCTCGGATCAGATGTAAACATCTCTTTAAAGTTATCTAATCCGATCCATTCAGGAGAATTAAATAAATCGTACGATGTAAATGAGAAGTAGAAAGAAGCAATGATAGGAATAATGGTAAACGCCAAAAATCCTATAATAAACGGACCAATAAATAGATATCCCCATAAATTTTGCTTCATATGAGTTTGCATTTTGTAAAGCTCCCTTCTATGATTCTGAATAATGGAAAAGCAATAGCTGATCTCTTAAGGATCAGCTACTGCCTTTCATAATCCTTTTAGTTACCTAAAATACCTTCTGCTTGCGTTCTAAAGTGTTCAGCTGCATCTTCTGGTGTAATTTCGCCATATGCAATTTGTTCACTTATATTAGTTAATTGCTCGATGATTTCACCTGCACCTGCCGGGTCTGGAGCACCCATTGGCGTACTATTTTCTTCAGCCCATGCAACATAATCAAATACTGCTTGCTGAGCTTCAGAAACATCATCTGCAATTTCCTCCTGAACTACAGAAGAAACCGGAACTCCACGGTCACCAAGAATAAGTTTGTTCGCTTCAACATCGTTCACCCAAAAATCAATAAAGGCAGCTGCTGCTTCTTTTTGCTCTGAATTTTCGGAAATGGAGAAATACATACTCGGCTTTAAGAATAAACCATCTTCTAGATTCTCACCTGGAGGAGTAGCAAATGCGAAAGTATGCTCTGACATATCCTCCAACCCAACAAATTGATTGGACCATTGGAAAATCCCTACTCCATCCCCTAATACAACTGGGTCATCTTCAGGGCCTGCTAATTGTGCCATAAAATCAGGAGTTGGAGTCGCTTCCACTTCCACTTGTTCTTGAATTATCGTAAAAAAGTCTACAAATAATTGATCATCATCATATCCAAGGCCACTTCCATCTTCTGCGTACAGACGAGCACCATTTTGGCGTAAGTAATAGTTAAAAAACACATCTGCTTGCATACCGTTATCAAAGTAATATCCAGCATCTGCTGCCTGTTGAGCCATTTCTTGATATTCGTCCCATGAGTATGTTTCAGGGATCTCTTCAATTCCGATCTCCGCTAAAATCTCAGGGTTATATTGAAAACTTAGTGCATTGGAACCTAGATTAAACCCGTAAAGACCGTCGTTAATTCGGCCACCTTCAATCGTATTTTCCGCAATATTTGAATCGTCGATCTCGCTGCCAAGAAACGGTTCTAAATCTGCTAATTGACCATTTTCTGCATATTGAGAGATATAAGATAAGTCCATTTGAATAATGTCTGGTAATTCATTTGCTGCTGCTTGTGGTGATAATTTTTGCCAATAGTCATCCCAGCTAGCATATTCTGGTTCAATCGTTACATTCGGGTTTTGCTCTTCATACAATTCAATAACTTCCAATGTGTAATCATGACGTGGCTGTGATCCCCACCAAGCAATTCTTAAAGTTACTTGATCCCCACTTGCTTCAGAATCGGAGTCAGTGTCTGTTTCTTCTGAAGTATCATCGGTATCGCCACTTGTATCTTCAGAGCTATCATCGCCACTACATGCAGCTAACCAAAGAATCATCATCATTCCTAATAGTACTAACAAAGATTTTTTCATTTCTTTCCCTCCCCTTTTTAATACGCTGAAAGCGATTACAGTTATATAATAGCAGATATTGACATGTAGGTATGATAGAAAAAACAGTGGTAAATGTTTAAAAAGAAGAGTTTTTTGAAACCGCTATCTTACCCCTTCATTTGACTTGATAATCTCAGATGGTGTAAATCCCTTCATTCTTTTAAATATTTGACTGAAATATTGTGGGTTATTACCAAAACCTAGTCTTTCCGCTAATTCAAATACTTTAATATCCTGTTCCGCTTCGATAATCTCCACTGCTTTATTAATGCGTGCATTGGTTACATAAGATGAGAAACGTTGTCCAATTTCTTTTTTAAAGGTTTTCCCTAAATAGTCTGCATTCATATAGAGGCAGTGGTTAGCCAGCCACTGAAGTGATAACGCAGGATTCTCAATCTCTTCTTCAATGCAAGTTAACATTTGTCGCACTACTTTTGAATATTTTTGCGGTGTTTGATTTTGCATAATCATTCTTTCAAAAAGTTCTTCAAAGAACGTAACAAAATCAGAAATATGCTGATAATCCTCCATTTGTCCAATTGCCTGCACCCGATCCTCTGTAGAGTGATGTGCTAATTTACTCATTAATAATAAATAAATTTGAATAAAATATCCTCTTGTAATCTTTGGAGCAACTTTATGCTTTTTCAGTTTTTCAACAAAATCTATAAGATAGGACACCGCCTCATTCTTTTGTTGTTTTTTTAAATAAAACACAATCGTATCTAGGTCTATTTCAATGTCTGGTTGCAATTTTTTATGAAAGTTAATCCAATTTTGATACGGAATAAAACTATGCTTTGGTTGATAAAAAACTTGCTGTACCATTTCATCTATTGTTGGGATTTTTTCTATTTGGTCAATTGTAAAGTCTTTCGATAAAATGGAAGTCATATTCAGTGTTGATTGACTTATTTCAGCTTGGAGAATGTCTTTGATTGTTTTTTGATATTCTGGAGAATGGCGCATCATTACGACTACTTTACTTTCGATTAATGTGGTGACGACTTGTTCATTGAGAAATGATTGATTAATTGTTTCTATTAGTTGGTTGATTTGGTCATATGCCATTTTCCCTTCCACGAAAAGCAGCCAAAAAAAGAAAGATTCTGATGAATAGAGTCCTTCCACCATCTGCTTCATTTTTGACTGGCTTTTTTCCGTTATTTGTTCGTAAATAAAAAACTGCTTTAAGACTTCCTCACATTCATTGACCGTATTTTTTGTCACTTCTTCTTCCATTGCCTTCATATATTTAACAGCTTCTTCTTCTTCGCGAATTTCTTGAACCACATCAACTAAAGCTTCGGAAATATTCACTTCATTACACGGTTTTAGTAAATAATGTTTGACACCAAATCGCATAGCTTTTCTTGCGTATTCAAATTCACTAAATCCAGATAAAAAAATCCATTTAATAGATGGATAGTCTTGTTTTGCCTTTTTCACTAGTTCGATACCATCTAAACCGGGCATGGTTATATCGGTAATCACAATGTCTGGCTGTTGTTTCGTAATAAAATCATATGCTTCTAGTCCATTCATTGCTTTGCCAATTAATGCTGTGTCATGTTTATTCCAATCCACGATCACAGATATACCATCCAAGATCATCCGTTCATCATCTACTAACAACACTTTGTACATATTCTTCTTTATCCTCCTTCGGCAAACTAATCGAAACTGTCGTGCCATTCCCTATTTCGCTGTCAATGGTTAGTCCATATTCCTCTCCGAAAAGTATTTTGACACGTTCGTTTATATTGTGCAGCCCAATACCAGTCCCTTTTGGCTGATAGTCGCCAGTTTCGATTTGATCTAAATAAGACTTGTTTATACCTGGGCCATTATCCTCCACTAGAATAACGATCGTGTCTCCCCCCTCTTTAATCGAGAGATGAATTTTACAAACACCAATCATTTCTTGCAGACCATAACGAATTGCATTTTCCACTAATGGTTGAATAATGAATTTTGGTACTTGTACATCTAAGAATCGCTTAGGTATCTCTTTTGTAAACTGTAATCTTTCATCAAAACGATGACTTTGAATCGTAATATAATGGTCTACTACTGTCAATTCTTCTTCCAGTGGAATCAATGCATCCTTCATGTTAATCGATGCTCGTAAAACGTAACCAAGTGATTCTGCCATCTGCGAAATTTTCTTTTCACCGACTATTTTGGCGGACCAATTGATCGATTCCAGCGTATTATAAAGGAAATGCGGATTTACTTGTGCCTGCAATGTTTTAAATTCAGACTCTTTAATTAATAATTGTTTCTTATAATTTTCGCCAATTAAATAATTTATCTGGTTCATCATTTTCTTGAAATTCTCATGCATTTGGCCTGCTTCATCTTTAGTCAGTTCTGTTTCCATGCCAACATCATAATAATCCAAGTCACCCGTCTGGACTTTTTTCATTTTTTTATTCAAACTTTCAATCGGGTTTACAATCGTACCGGTAAACTTGGTCCCTAGGAAAATCATCAGTAAAAATAGTGCAAAATAAGTTAAAAAAACAGCCGTTCGTGCCTGGCTAATTACTGTAAACAAATTACTATATGGCGTTAGAATCATATACGTCCAATCCAAGTGATTAGCCTCTGAATAAGTTAAAAAATATCTTTCACCGTTATGCTTTATAATTTGATAGCCCTGTTGGTTAACTAGGAAATCTGAAGGTTTAATGTCGTCTAAATTATTTTCATCGGAGAACACTCGCTGCTCGTTCTGGTCAAAAATAAGAAAATTAGTTTCTTGCTCTTCTAAATTATTTGTGAGCTCATTCATTATTTCATTAATATCAACTCGTATTCCTACGGTTCCTAACCTTTCGAAAGAAAAATCCATATATTCACGTATATCCCGGACCGCCATTACTGTCTCATCATTTTCTGATGGTGATAACCAATTGACCCCACCCTCTTTCTCTTGGGCAGCCTGTTTCATTGTTGTTAACCTGTGTTCAGTTAAATTGATAATTAAATTTCCACTGGCATATTCTTTGTCATTTGTATCATACACTTGAATCGATTGTACATATTTGTTTAATGCGCCAATATGTAATAACCTTTTTCGAAGTTCATTTCCGATCATGTATTTATCATAGTTCGAATCGGTGTTAGTCAATTCTAACAAATAGGATTGCACATATGTATCGGTAGTGATTTGATAGGAAAGACGTTCCATTTTCTTTAATTCTGCTTCTACAGAATTTGTTGAAACTTGCAAAGCTTGAGCAGATTGGCGGTAGATTTCCTTATTGTAGAGGTTAAAAGCGTATTGTAATATCGACAAACCTCCTATACTAAACGCCAGCAGTACTAATGATGTGAGAATAACCATTTTATATTTCAGACGTAAATTTAAAAATTTCAAGCGAATCTTATTAATCGTACCGATAACACCCACCCCCTCTGTTAACGCTTACAGTTATTATATGTTGAATGAAAGCATTACGTCAATTTGATTCGCTTCAAATTAAGTAACATAAAAGCTTAAAATTGGTCTAATCTATAAGCATAGCTTTATATAAATATTATACTAAGGTTAATAGGAGTTATGGGACTATGATAAAGAAATTAAGTTTATGGATACTTATACTCATGTTTATATGTAGCTGCAGCAATAAACCCATAAAAGAACACGCTTTGTCTACTCACCACCTGACAGCCTTATCAACCGGTGAATTAAACAGTGAGCGTTGGGACTCTCCCTACAATATGGATGCTATGACAATACCGGAAAAGATCGGTCAACTAATGATGATCGGATTGGAAAGTACCTCCATTGACCAACAAGTTAAGCATTATCTTTCCAATAAAAAGGTTGGAGGGTTCATTTTATTACAAAAGAACATCAAAAATACTCAACAAACCATCGATTTAATTAATGATTTAAAACAGGCCAATGACAATCAAATACCGTTATTTTTAGGAATTGACGAAGAAGGCGGGAGAATTACAAGACTTCCTGAAGAGGTAATGGCAACCCCATCAAACCAAGCAATTGGCAAAAAGAATGATCGTGATCTGTCTAATCAAATCGGGAAACTATTAGCCAAAAAAGTGAAGGGGTATGGTTTTAATATTAATTTTGCTCCAGTACTTGATGTGAATAGTAACCCGAATAACCCTATTATTGGAGACCGGTCATTTGGAGACAAACCTGAACTAGTGAGCAGGATGGCAATTGCACTAATGCAAGGCTTATCTGACGAAAATGTTATTCCCGTTGGAAAACATTTTCCGGGACATGGAGATACAGATGTTGATTCACATATCGATCTTCCGCTTCTTGATCATTCGATTGAAAGATTACGTCAAGTTGAACTTAGGCCTTTTCAGCAAGCGATTAAACATGATGCTGAAGCAATAATGATTGGTCATTTAATGGTACCATCGATTGATCCAGACAATCCTGCTACATTATCAGCTGAAATTATTCAAGGGGTGTTAAGGAACGAATTAGGTTTTGATGGACTTGTGATTAGCGACGATTTAACTATGGGTGCAATTTTAAAGAACTATGAGATTGGTGATGCAGCTGTACAAGCAATCCAGGCAGGGACAGATTTGTTATTGATCTGTCATGGATATGAGCAAATAGATGCTGTATTTACGGCTATCGAAGATGCAGTTGTGAACGGTAGAATCTCAATGAAACGCTTGGATGACAGTGTAACCCGTGTAGTACAACTGAAAAAGCAATACGGTATAACAGATGAAAAAATAGAGTCTATGGACGTAGAACAACTAAATCGCGAGATAAAAGAAATAATAAAACTAAGCAAATAAAAGTGACGGGCGTATCCAGATGACTGTTTCAAGTGGATGTCCGTCTTTAACTTTTTTTGAAAGATAAGAGATTACTGACTCTCCAATAATCCTTTGAATGTATCTTTGAAATGATATAATAAATAACCTTGAATGATAATCATTATTACAGCTAAGATAAGTAATGAAGGATCTACAAAGTTGTGAAATAAGAAAATATTGGCTGTAATCGGTGTCAATACTGCTAAAGCTAAAGGAACAAACCGATTAATCATTAGTAAAAATCCGCAAATCACTTCCAATGCCTTTTCCACAACTAATAGATAGCTAAATTGAAATAACTCCATTGCTTCAGAGCTTGTCGGAATCCACGGCTCGATATCAAAAACAACAAGAAACCCGTTTAAACCCGCTATTAGAAAGATGATACCCAGAACTAATCTAGTAGCATAATAAGCTATAATCTTCACCTCCCTTTTTGTATCTCCATTTGGATTTAGATTGTTGTCAGTCATTTTATTGTATACCATTTCCATTGGTTGTTAAATAAATAAATTTGGGTAACTTAAAACAGTAGAACTTTTTAAAACACCATATCATTTCGCAAAGGGGTATTTCTTATGGATTTTCCTGAACTAACAATCAGAATTATTTCTGCATTTCTTGTCCTGTTATTACTCACGAGAATAATGGGAAGAAAAGAACTACGTCAGTTAACATTTTTTAATTTTGTTTCTGGAATTGCAGTAGGTTCCATTGCAGCTTCCCTTGTTGTAAATCAAAATTTAGAGATCTGGGCTGGGATATATGCTTTATCTGGATGGGCAATTCTAACTATCATTATGGGAGTAGTTGATATTAAATCTAAGAAAGCCCGAAAAGTTATCGAAGGACAGCCAGCGATTCTTATAAAACAAGGGAAAATTATGGAAGGCGAACTACGAAAAGCCAGATTAGATATCGATGCTTTACATTCATTGTTGCGAAAGAAAAACGTATTTTCCGTTACTGATGTTGATTATGCAATATTTGAAACGGACGGGACACTTTCAGTTATGAAAAAGGAAGATAAACAAACGCTAACAAAAGGTGATATGCATATCCAAGTAATAAAAACAGAACCATTCCCGATAGCTACAGAAGTAATTTCGGACGGGAAGATCAACAAGTCCAACTTATCCAAATTAAGCATAGATGAAAATTGGCTGGAAAAACAATTGAAACAAGCTGGAGTTAATGATATATCTGATATATTTTTTGCTGAGATACAGAAAGATGGAAGATTATATATTGACTTAAGAGATGATCATATTCCTAAGCAATAGATTAATTAAGGATTGTAAGATAACAACATATATGAATGGTTGTACAATACTTAGGGAAAATTAAGTATGATTGATAAAAAGGTGGTGAATAACATGGCAAGGAAAGGAATTCAAAATTCAAGTATTGAGCAAATTAGAAAAGATCACGAATCCGAAACAGCTTTTAAAGCAGACAACCCTAAAAAGCAAAAAAACAAAAAAGGCTGATCATAACTTGCTGGAGGTAGGACCAAACATTAAATAATATACTGGAAAATTGATCGATTACCGACCTTCCTTGGATATATGTAATTATCCAAGGAAGAATAATATTTCTCCAAGTAAAAAAGCTGACCAGTCTTTTATACCAATACTTGATTTGTCGTGAATCATATAACTATACACAAGAGATGGCTCCTGAATAAGACATTCAATAAATAACATGTTTCACCATTTACATCTATGCTGCGTTTATATAATTCATGGCAGTGGTGGTCAAAATACAGCAAGGTGTAATTGTGAGTTAAAAATAATACTTGCGAAATATGAGAAAGACATAGTTAAACGTCTAGTATTAGTAGATGACAAGAAAATCCCTCAAAATTAGCATATTATAATGATGCACTGGAAAAAATATAAAATGAGACTAGATTAGTGGTAGCTTACAGTAGGATTAGTACCGTGGTAAATGATGAGATGAATTAACTAAAAGAATAGCTTAAACGCCTAACGAGTTTTGCAAAAAACAGACAGGTATAATTTACATGAAGTAGTTAAGTTTGGTATGAGTAGTTGCTTCCTTTGTTGCACAAATTTTTATTAGTATTCCTCCTTGATCAAAAGTCTGAAAACAAATGTTATTAATGAGAAAAATTAATAATTAGTTAAAGAATTTATAATTTTACACTGGAGGTGAAAACCTTACGCCATTATCGTGTAAGGGGCATTTTGGAAATAATTAATTTAATCATTGTTGCTATTTTAGTTTTATTAACAGCTTTTTTCGTTGCATCGGAGTTTGCAGTTGTTAAAATGAGAAAATCCAGAGTTAGAACATTAGTGGAACAAGGGAAACCAGGTGCAAAATCTGCTGATAAAGTTACGAGTAATTTAGACGGTTATTTAGCAGCTTGTCAGTTAGGGATAACAGTGACAGCACTCGGCATTGGTTGGTTGGGTGAGCCAGCAGTGGCCCATCTTCTGCATCCAGTTATTGCTTCATTCGGTTTTTCCGAAGGGCTAGTTTCGACTATTTCGTTCATAATTGCATTTGGTTTTATTACATTCTTGCATGTTGTCGTTGGCGAACTCGCCCCTAAATCCTTTTCCATTCAGAAAACTGAGGCAGTTACGTTGTTACTTTCACCCTTATTAGTCGTCTTCTATAAGGTGGCCTATCCGTTTATTTGGGCTTTGAATGGTACTGCTCGTATATTAGTTGGGATGTTCGGGTTACCTCCTGCTTCGGAAAGTGGAGAGGTCTACTCTGAAGAAGAAGTTCGCTCTATCCTTTCAACCAGTTACAAAAAAGGCGAAATTAACGCTTCTGAGATGAGCTATCTAAATAAGGTCTTCGAATTTGATGAACGAATTGCAAAAGAAATTATGATCCCAAGAACAGAGATTATATGTATTTATAGAGATAATACACACCAGGATAACCTGGATATTATTAAGGCAGAAAAGTACACCAGGTATCCAGTTGCAAATGGTGATAAGGATCATATAGTTGGTGTCGTAAACACGAAGGAATTCTTTCATGACTTTTTACAGGGTGAACAATTGGATCCAACTAATTATGTTAAACCGATTGTTTATGTTGCAGAACATACACCAGTAAATGAAGTATTAGTAAAAATGCAAAAGCAACATAGTTATATGGCTATAGTAGTGGATGAATATGGTGGTACAGCTGGACTAATTACTGTGGAAGACATTATGGAAGAAATCTTCGGAGAAATTCAGGATGAACTAGACGTAAATGAACAACCAATGTACAAAAAAATAGGTGAGCATACATATATCATCAATGGGAAACTTCTTATTTCTGAACTAAATGAGTTAGTTGGAACTAATATCGATGATAATGAGATTGATACAATTGGTGGTTGGTTTCTCACAAATAAAATAGAACCTCAAAAAGGGACAACTATCGAACACGATAATTATAAATTTACCATTCTAGAGGTAGATGGCCATCAGATAAAAAAAATCGAAGTAAGTCAAGTGAACACAAATAAAAAATAACAAACTTTTTTTAGATTGTAAAACAAACTGTGTAAGCAAACGATACCCCTTAATTCAATGGCTAAAAATGAATGAGGGATCTAATTTTCAATTATAAATTGACTATTTCATTTGCCCCTGTGATTTAAGCGCTAACAAACATAATCTTCCTTCGTTCTTCCTGTCTCCAATCGTAATCAAGTCATTAAGTTTATGTTCATTGAACTTATATAATATGTATTGAATACCTTTAATATCCTCTGGCAATTCATTAGTTAGCCCTGAAAAAAGAGAAAAAATTTTCGGTATAAGTACAACCATACAAGCTATTATGATAAGGCGTCTGATCCATACTCCCATGACATCAACTCCTACTTCTGAAAATATTCTTATTACTTTCCACCTAATCTTAAAATGAATACTTTGAGATAAGCCATTCAATCAAAATGATTCTATTATTTATTTTTGGTCTTCATTCATCAATTCTCCCCATGCAGGATCATTTGTGTAATTTTCAAACCAATCCTGTGATTTAGCCCATTTACGGTTATATTCAGCATCTTTCTTTTTAAACCTTTTACGAAAAATTGAAGAATTCAACAAATTAAATAGATCACTCAAACCTGTGCACCTCCAATTAACTTTATATAACTAAGCCGCTAAATAAAACCATTTCTTCTTACATAATTTAACATATTATCCCAATAAATTTCATGCTAAATTTAAGCCATTAGGAAAACTGAGCAAACCGCTCAGTCATTATCACTACATGCTAAGTAGATATATTCCTCTAGTAAACATTATGAATTATATCAACTGTTTGACGCCCACTTCCCTTATATGATACAGGTAGCCCTATCCGATAATTTCAATTCTTTAAGCAAAAGAAATAAAAGTGGTGTACACTACACATCATATAACAGACACAATTTTTCATATAATAGGTATTCAATTTTTAAAAAGTTTTATTTTATTATGATAGGGTACTATACACTGTAAGTAGAAGTATAAATTGTGTAAAAACTGTTTCATTTTGATATACTAAATAAAGACGTAATAAAAAATAATAGAAAATTACTACTAAATAGAAAGAGGTTAAGCTTATCTTATGATACTTCTGTTTTTTTACTTGTTCTTAGCCTTAGGTGTGTCCTTTCTTTGTTCGATTCTCGAAGCGGTCTTTCTTTCCACTACCCCTTCTTATTTGAATGTAAAAGCAGAGAATGGCAACAAACGCGCCAAGCTTTTTCAAAATATGAAAGAAAATGTGGATCGACCTCTTTCCGCAATTTTAACACTTAATACGATAGCCCATACAGTTGGTGCGTCCGGTGTTGGGGCACAAGCAACTAAAGTTTTTGGTGAAGCATATTTTGGAGTGGTCTCAGCTGTTTTAACCATCCTTATCCTTGTTGTATCAGAAATCATTCCGAAAACATTAGGCGCAAGATACTGGAAAAGTTTGGCCCTAATTTCAGTACAAATTATACAATACTTAATTTATATTACATATCCGTTAGTAATCATATCGGAATATATTACAAAAATAATATCCAAAAATTCTAATGATAATCAAACAACGACAAGCAGAGAGGAAATAGCTTTATTGGCCAATGTAGGGACGAAAGAAGGAGTCTTTGAAGAAGATGAGAACAAAATCATTCAAGGCACTATTAAACGCTGGGCAGTAAAGGTAAGCGAAGTTATGACTCATCGAACTGAGATTGTTGCCCTTTCCACGGAAGCAACATTAGAAGAAGTTGTATCTATCGTTGATGAAGAAAAATTTTCAAGAGTACCAGTCTACCAAGACAATATTGATAATGTTGTTGGAATATTACATGCCAAAGACCTTATACAATATTTGAATGTTTCTAACAATCCAGATGATTTTAATGTGATGGACTTCTGCAGAAAACCGTATATCGCTCCAATGTTCAAAACACTAGATGAATTATTTAAAGATTTTCAACAAAACAAAATTCATATCGCCATCATCATAGACGAATTTGGGGGAACGGCCGGGATTGTTACCCTCGAAGACCTATTAGAAGAAATCGTTGGTGAAATCTTTGATGAAGATGATGAAATTATTACAGACATCACAAAAATCGATGACAACACTTTCTATGTAAACGGAAGTATAGATTTGGATGAGGTAGTTGAATATTTTGACGTGGCACTTCCGCTTGACGAGTATGAAACACTGAATGGATTTATCCTTGGTCAAATCGGACGTATTCCTGAAGTTGGAGATAAAGATGCCATTGAATACGAAGGATTAGTCTTCAAGATTGAGGAAGTAAACGGAAGAATGATTTCCAAGGTGAAGGTTTGTAAAGCATGAGAATGGTTGAACAAGTAAGATGAGGTACTCTGACTGAGTGCCTTTTCTTCACTTTATACACAATAATGATATTCATTACTTCGCCGTACTGATTTACTGGAGGAAATAAAGACTTCTTTCTTAGATTAATATACTGCCACGTTTAAGTACCTTTTTTCCACTAACTTATGTATATATATCCAACATTGGTAGCATGACAGTTATGCCTTTTACAACTCTTCGGCAAAAGTAGTAGTTTTCCCCTTAAATTGTTATCAGATTTTACTGATTCCACTACTTTTAAAGTAAGTGTAGCTTTAATTTTCAGTACTAATTATAAAAATTGGTCGATACATTTCATTCATTTATAATATGTATCACAACCTTTTAATGCTTATTCAACAATCGTGAATAAGTTATTTGTTTAATTTAGGTAATATTGTTTTTAGCTCAGTTAAATCATCAATTATCATATCAGCCTTAGAAAGTTCATCTTCTTGTGCAAAGTCAAAGTTACATCCAATTGAAACTAACCCATTATCTTTAGCTGCATTTATATCGGATAGTCGGTCACCAACTACCGCTCCAGTAGTGATAGCGTATTTCTTTATAATACTTTGAACTAAGTCCGATTTATTCAAAGATTTAATTTGTTGGATACTAAACGTTTCCGTAACCCAATTATCTAAATTATAATAATTAACAATCGCTTTTAAATATTCATTTAGACCATTGCTAGCTATATATACGGAACAATTATTGTCTGTCAAATAACTTAAGACTTCTTTTACGTTAGGATATAAAGCACCTTTCCCACTTCTTATATTCTCAATTAGTCTTTCTAGAAAATAAGCATCAGTTTGTTTTCTCTCCTCAACGGAATGATTAGGCAACAAAGCCTCCCATACTTTTGGTAAAGGTACACCCATAATTTCGCGGTATTTATCAATAGGCGTATCCGTATCCCATTTATTTAATGACCGTAAACGGCTAAAAGCATCTTCCAGAGATAATTCTAATATCTTATCTGTTTGAAAGAGTGTTCCATCCATGTCAAAGATTAATGCTTGTGTCATTATTTTTTCCCCCTTGTAAAATAATCTGATTACATTCCGTAAGTCTAACTAAAAATTAACTGCTTTTAAACTCTTCACCTTCGTTTAAGTACATTCTGTCACTAAGTCATTTATATTTTAACATAAATATCCAATACCGCTGGATCGATTACGTAATAAAAAAACGGCATGCCAATACAGGATTTTGGATCAAAGTTGTTACAGCTCACCTTTGGAAATAGTGTTAGGCTCACCTACTATGATTAAAACAGCACTCCAAATCATCTTAGTAAAAGAAGCGACTAGATATTTTACTTCAAATACCATGGCAAAATTAAAAAGTGAAGTAATATGTAAGAATTGAGTATTTAGCATTATAATATTTCGATAGGAAGAAGTGAGCTGTATTTTGAATTTTGCAGGAATTATATAGATGGTGGAGGCACATTAACACTTATATGAATGCTTGAAAAGGAACATAGACGCGCATGTACTTCTATTGCTTCTACTGATTTAGATCTCACAGAAAATTGCCTGAGGTAATATATAAGAAGAATTTAAAAGTTGCTTTATACTAGATATCAAAAAGAAAAAGGAGGTATTCTATATTTTGAAGGAGTGGTATGTCAACACTAAATCGGACAATTTTTTAAAGGTTCATCAACTTGTATTCAGTAGGTGTTAAATAATTTAGAGATCCATGAATTCGAATG
>NZ_JAGFVL010000032.1 GCF_017599345.1 Gracilibacillus suaedae | reverse complement strand
CCCCCCGGAGTCGAAGTGGGCGCCTACGCTAAGTAATGCTTTACAATGAATGTATTCGCTAACATACTTGTTTTATTACACATGTTTAGAAAGCTCGAAAAGTTAGCTGTCACTAACATTGTAGAATAGCTCCATAGCGAAGGCCGTCCGCTTCCACTCCTACGGGATGATTTTCGACTAAGATCCACTTTTTCAAGCGGGTTTTGCTTGGAAAAGTTAGCTTAGTCGAAAATCCCGTGGAAAGGGAAGTGGACAGCCGCAGCGATGGTTTCCTATACGGTTTATTTCAAAATGGCTACTTTGATAACAAATGCGTTGATACCAAGGATTATATACTTTCTTTCCATATAAGAAAAACCGGCAAACCTAAAATGTCCTTGACAAAGGGTACATTTCATTGTGTTGGAAGTCCTTTCTATGTTCACTTAACCTGTTCCTTAAAGAGTACAAGAGATAACATGGCCCCTAGCCATGCTGAGAATCCACTTAGTAAAATGAAGACAACTGACTTAAACTGAAAATCGGGAACTACAAATTCGAATATTGCTAGTACGATTATCACAAAAAATATCATAAATAGGGTTTGATAAGAGTTTAATTTCTTATTGATTTCCACCTACTCCCCTTCCTTATTAAGATATTTTCGTACCATTTTCCACGGTTTCATCAGGTCTGAGCAACACCACATCGTCTGTTCCTGGTATTCCGCCTAATACCAACACCTCTGATTTAAAGCCGGCAATTCGTAAAGGTGGAAAATTAACTACTGCCGCTACTTGGCGCCCGACTAACTGGTCCGGATTATACCTTTTCGTAATTTGTGCTGAGGACTGTTTTACACCTAGCTCACCAAAATCAATTTTTAACTTAATCGCTGGTTTTCTCGCTTCTTTAAAATCTTCTGCTTCGATTACAGTTCCAATTCGCAAATCTAACTTTGTAAAATCATCAAATGAAGCTATCGTTATCACCTCTGTTATTATTGTCCTTTTTTATGTCATTTTTCGATATTATTTTTATCATACCATTTTCTTACTATTTTTGACAAAAGCAGTAGTTTAAAAATTTGATACTTAGGTCCCAATCGGATATAGTAGAAGTCTCTATATCAACTTTTTTATCATAGTTTTAATAGATTTTAATGATTTTTACACAAATTTTATTGTTGTCAAAAATCCGCTTTTAAGATAAAATACAATATATAGATGATTCACAAGACAAAAACATCTATATATTGTATTCGCGACATCAATACTGTGAAAACCTAATTTTTCTCAGTTTAGTAAACTACATACATTATTCAGTCTTTAATCGCTCCATCATGAGCGCTTTTATTATGTAATTGGAGGTTTTTTTCATGACAACAGAAGTTAAATCTATCAAACAATCAGTCACCAAAGCTCTACAAGAAGCGGAAGAAAAGTATGGATTAGATACGAAAGATATACAGAAACGTATCGAAGAATCTGCAAAATCCGACAAAGGCTCAACCCAAGAAGCTTTATTCTATTCATTAAACCGTATCTCGATGGATCAGCCTAATTGGACTTTTGTCGCGGCTCATTTCCATTTAACACAATTATATGAAGAAGCAGCACAAAATCGTGAGTATGATCCTGCTCAAAAATACGGAGATTTATATCAATTAATTCAACTACTAACAGATAAAGGAATATATAGTACCGACATCCTTACTCATTATAGCAAAGATGAAATAAATCAGCTACAACAAGCAATTGATCCAGAAAAGGATTCACTCTTCAACTACATTGGACTTTTTCTATTAGCAGATCGTTATTTAGCAAGAGATCATGATCGTAATCTATATGAACTGCCACAAGAACGATTTATGATTATTGCCATGACATTAATGCAAAATGAAGCACCTGAAAAACGTGTTGAATTAGTGAAGGAAGCTTATTGGGCATTAAGCAACCTATATATGACAGTCGCAACACCTACCTTATCCAATGCAGGTAAAAGCTATGGCCAGTTGTCTTCTTGTTTTATAGATACTGTAGACGATTCATTAGACGGCATTTATTTAAATAACTGGGATATCGCCCGTCTTAGTAAAGATGGCGGTGGAATCGGCATCTATTACGGTAAAGTTCGTGCACTAGGTTCAGATATTAAGAGATTTAAAGGAAACTCATCTGGTGTTGTGCCATGGATTCGTTTAGTGAACGATACAGCAGTTAGTGTCGATCAATTAGGTCAACGACAAGGTGCTGTGGCAATCTATCTGGATGTTTTCCATAAAGACATTATGAACGGTTTCTTAGACTTAAAAACAAATAATGGTGATGAACGTCGTAAAGCCCACGATATCTTTACAGGTGTAGCTATCCCGGATTTATTTATGGAACAATTAAGAGAAACAGATGCACAAGGTAAAAGTATCGGCGAATGGCATACATTCTGCCCACATCAAGTAAAACAAATCATGGGCTGGAAGGACAAAAATGGTAATCCACTTGGTCTTGAGGATTTCTATGATGAAAAAGACAACAAATACTTTACCGAAAAATATTGGGAAGCCGTGAATCATCCTTTACTTCCTAGAAAAACATACCGTGCGATGGACGTAATGGCACGTATTATGATCGCTCAGTTAGAAACTGGTACACCGTATATGTTCTACCGTGATGAAGTTAATCGTCAAAATCCAAATAAACATAAACGTGGTGTTGGTAAAACATCTATCTATTGCAGTAACTTATGTACGGAGATTGCTCAAAATATGTCACCAACAACAATCTCAAAAGAATATCAAGATGAAGAAGGTAATATCGTGATTGTTCGTAAACCAGGTGATTTTGTAGTATGTAACTTATCATCGATTAATTTACCAAATGCGGTTCGCGAAGAAGTCTTAGATCGCTTAATTGCTATCCAAGTTCGTATGTTAGACAATGTTATTGATCTTAATACGATCACAGTCGGCCAAGCACAAGTTACCAACAAAAAATATCGTGCTGTCGGTCTAGGTACTTTCGGCTGGCACCACTTGCTTGCATTAGAGAGCATCCATTGGGAATCAGAAGAAGCTGTCGAGTTTGCTGATAAAGTTTACGAAGATATTGCTTATTACACGATTAAAGCATCTATGGAGTTAGCAAAGGAAAAAGGTGCTTACTCTGAATTTGAAGGATCCGAGTGGGAAACAGGTGTCTATTTTGACAGAAGAGATTATCATTCAGACCGCTGGAACAGCTTACGCGAAGAAGTGGCAACGAACGGTATTCGCAATGGTTGGTTAATGGCTGTAGCACCAAACTCTTCTACCGCAAAAATCGGTGGCTCTACAGATGGAATTGACCCATTATATGCGGTAGAATTTGCCGAAGAAAAGAAAAACTTCA
Source organism: Gracilibacillus suaedae (assembly GCF_017599345.1). Lineage (GTDB taxonomy): Bacteria > Bacillota > Bacilli > Bacillales > Amphibacillaceae > Gracilibacillus > Gracilibacillus suaedae. The sequence goes on along the minus strand of NZ_JAGFVL010000032.1, from coordinate 276,276 downwards.
AATTTAAAGTGACAGCACCAGACTTAGATCATGTCACATACAATTATTACCGTCGTGCACGTCACGAGTTGGATCAAGTTTGGAGTATCAAGCAAAACGCAAAAAGACAACGTCACATTGATCAAGCAATCAGCTTTAATTTCTATGTACGTCATGACATTAAAGCAAAAGAATTGTTAAATTTACACATGGCAGCATGGGAAAACCGTCTGAAAACAACCTATTATGTTCGCAGTACTTCCCAAACAGAAATCGAAGAATGTGAAGCATGCCATAGTTAAATAAGAAAAGCTTAGGGCTCTCGGTGCTAGACAACCAATGCGGAAATTTTATACTTCATAATATATTGAATGCCGACCGCAGAAGTGCGGTAACGGCATTCACTATCCATATTTTTATCCTATGTGGGAGGACCGGAAATGACACAAATCGATCAATCATTAACTAAAATCAAACTTTTAAATCCTACTTATCCGAATAAAGCAACTGGTATTATTAACGGCGAGTCTTCCGGACTATTAAACTGGAACGACATCGCTTATCCTCAAATGTATGATTTATATCAAACATTATTAGCTAATTTTTGGAAAGCCCAAGAAATCAATATGCAAGACGACATCAAACAATGGGATAACTTATCCGAAACGGAAAAAGATGTTTTCTTACGTATTAATACACAGCTTGCATCCTTAGATAGCTTACAAACACCAACAATGACACATGTGATGGACTACGTAACAGATTCTAGCTTCAAAGCAATTTTCGCTGTTATTTCACAGCAGGAAGCCGTACACAATGAGTCCTATTCTTACATTCTAAGTTCTCTTGTACCTTTACGTGAACAAAATGAGCGCTTTGATCAGGCTAAAGAAGATCCAATTGTCCGTAAACGAAACCAGTTAATTCTTGATAGCTATGAAGCGTTCCGTGAAAATCCGACACCACAACGTTTATTTGAATTAGCGATTAACTCTATTAATTTAGAAGGTATCTACTTTTATGCAGGGTTCGCCTTCTTCTATCATTTGGCACGTCAGCAAAAAATGTTAAAAACAAGTACGATGATCAGCTATATCCAACGTGATGAAATGCAACACGCCTATTTCGTTTCACAATTCGTCCGGATTCTGCTTACGGAAAATCCAGAGCTTAATACCGAAGAGAATATTCAATATGTCTATCAAACAGTTGATAAGGCCGTACAACTAGAAAAAGAATGGGCGGATTACATTTTGAAAGATATTGAAGGTATTGACCTTGATGAATTCCATGGCTACGTCGAGTATTTAGCTAACAAACGTTTCCGTCAAATCGGCTTGGACAACTATTATCCGGAACGTGACAATCCTATGGAATGGATTCATGTCTTCAGTGATGAAATGATGAACGAAACCAAATCAGACTTTTTCGAGCAAAAATCTCGTACCTATACGAAAGTATCATCATCTAACGGCTTTGACGAACTTTAATAAGGAGGCTTTTCAAGATGAAAGCTGCGATTATTTATACTTCTGTAACTGGTAATACTTCTACCCTAGCAGAAATCATTTGCGAAAAACTGAACAACCATCATATCGAAGCAGACTTAATCCCTGTTGATGAATTTCATCCACAACTACTACACAACTATGATATCGTCACAGTTGGAACCTACTCATGGGATAATGGCGATCTGCCGATCGAAATGGAAGAAGTTTTTGAAGCATTTGAAGAGGAAGAGGTAAACCATCTTACTACTGGTGTATTTGGAACAGGAGATAGTTTCTATCCTTATTATTGTGGAGCGGTTGACATGTTTAGAGATATGCTTTACGTTCACACTAATCTTGCCGTTACTTTAAAGGTAGAATTAACGCCGCAAGACGAAGATCTTCATAAATGCGAGAAATTTTGTGATCGATTAGCAAGTGAATTAGCTGTAGTTTCATAGCTTGAAAGGTTGATGTTGTAAGAGACATCAACTTTTTTAATGAAAGGAGAATGGCATAGTGTTGGAATATCTACTAATCTTTTTAGGCGCTGCAGTTCCCTGGTTTGAGATAGCAATTGTTATTCCTCTTGGGATTTTATCAGGGTTAAACCCCATTCTCGTTATATTAGCTGCATTCATCGGAAATATGGCAACGATATTAGCCTTAATTATCGGATACGATAAATTCAAACTGTGGCTGGCAAAAAGGAATAAAAAGAAAGAATCCAAGCGGCAGGATAGAGCACGCACTCTTTGGAATAGATACGGCCTGCCTGGCATGGTGTTGCTTGGACCTATCTTAATTGGCTCTCATATTGCTGCCTTTATCGGCATGACACTTGGTGCAACCAAACGTTCAACCTTCGTATGGTCTTCCTTCAGCATTGGAGCATGGTCATTAGCAATTGGAGTATTAACCGCTTTAGGATTTGACTTTTTCACCAATTAAAACAAATGAAAGGTTACTTCTAATAAAGAATGTGGTCAGTGTCCTACCATCACTGACCGCACTTTTTTCTTCTCTACTCAACAACCTCAATATTTACAGGATATACATAAGGCTGGTCAGGTTCACCAATTGTTTCTACCTCAGTTACTTCGATAATCGGTATTTGGGAACCTTGATAATTTGTTAATTGAATCGTCCCCGTTACGTTTAACCACGTATTATCTTCGAAGTTTACTGCCTGATCATATTCGGTTAAGAAACCTATTAATCCAGCATCTGCCACACAATGTGTAATCAAAAAGCGACCGATTACTAATTGCTGTGCTGAAAAACCTTCTTCTCGATACACAAATCCTGATAAGCTCACCTTTGTCCCTTGCAATTGATCGGGATTCGACATTATTTCTTGATAATACGTTGAAAAGAGCGTTTCACCCATTTCTATATGTGTCTGTTGCAAAATATCAGCACGCAACTGATCATATTCGGTCTTTGAAATCTTATTTTTATAGATATTCGGATCTATCGGATTATCATCACCTGCCGGTTGGCCTGTCCCAGGAGGAACTTCACCTGGAGGAGGTGTATCAGCGAGTTCATCTCGTGATGATTCCTCTTGTTGTGATTGACTTGTAATCGACAGTGTTGAACCTTTATTTTTTGCAATCGATGCATCTAAGCTCGATAGTGGTAATAACATACCTGTTACAATCGGAAAAGCAATAACTAGATAACTAACAACTTTTTTTAGATTCATTGGCTGATCTCCATGATCATGATGGTGGCCATGACATTCTTCATGATCATGAGGAGGATGTTCTGCTTTTGCTCCGAATGTAAACACTCGATGCATTTGAACTAGAAATAACAAGAGAAATAGTGATGCCCCAATTTGACTGAAGGTTTCATATTTCGGATTAATCAACTTTAAGATATCACCGGTAACGTGTAATCGAAAAATAAAAATGGTGAAAAATAAAAGAATCGTAGCGCGTAATAGTTGTTGTCCATTTAATTTCATGGTGCTGCCTCCTTACATAAATCCTTGCAACAGGCTGATCATAATGAAAACCGTGACTGTTACAATAGCAACAAAAATCAACACAAACCTAGTCTTAAACACACTTAGCATCATAAATGTATTTTTTAAATCTATCATCGGTCCATATATGAGAAAACCTAAAATAGATGCTTGCGGGAATATATTGGTGAACGATGCACCGATAAAAGCATCTGCCTCAGAGCATAATGACAGTAAATAAGCTAATCCCATCATGACGACAAGTGATGCAACATGGCCCTCCCCTATACTGACTAACAAATTAGTAGAAACATATACTTGTACAAATGAAGCTAAAAAAGCACCAATAATTAAATATTTCCCCATATCAAAGAATTCGTCCACCGCATGTATTAACGTTTTGCCCACCTTTTCTAGGAAGGATTGGCTACCACTATCAGCGTCTGCTTGACAACTGGATACTGTGGTTGCACGTGTTTTCAACTGATTACTTTGAAATAGAAAGCTAATGATAGTACCAATAACGAGTGCAATAAGGAAACCTAATCCCATCCGTAAGAGCGCGATTTGCCAATCATTTCCGAACGCCATATATGTAGAGAAGATCACGATTGGATTAATTAAAGGTCCTGTTAATAAAAATCCTATCCCTGCATAAATCGGTACACCCTTTGTAATCAGTCTTCTAACAATCGGAACAATCCCACATTCACAAGCAGGAAAAAGACCACCAACAACGCAACTCATAAAGACAGCGGCATATTTATTTTTAGGAATCCATTTTTTTAACTGATCTTCTGTAATAAATATTTGAATAATTCCTGCGATAGTCACACCTATTAAAACAAACGGTAATGCTTCTATTAAAATACTTAAAAAAATGGTATTCAGATGATAAAAAGAATCTGGTAACTCCATAAACGAGAGGGTATCACTAAAGCCAGATACATATATGACCATCATAAATAACAATAAAATAGCAGAATCAATAATCATGGAAGGTATACTTTTTTTCATAATATTCTCCTTTTTTTGTCTTCATCTACTATTTTATATCTATGTAAAAAATAGAATTCTAGAATCAATTCGTTAAAATAAATCGTAATCATTTCGATCACACAAAGGTGCCACAACGACTGCGATAACCTAGGAAAAAATCTTACTTATTCGCCATATAAATATGATACAATGTTAAAAGGTTTTTTATCACACACTGCTAACTGTCGTAAAACCTATTTCAAAGAAGAACAACGGGGTTAAACGGACGTTAATATCATGATAAGTTTCCACGGGCCTAGCCAGGGAAGAATAGTCCCCCTGTAAGATGGCTCACTATAAAAGAAAAGGAGGAAATCTCTATGGAGCAAGATAGTGAATTATCACGTGCGACAGGGAATTCAACTATTAACCAATTAAATTTTCGCTTAGGTGCATTTGGCGCAGCTGTTCCGCTATTATTTTTCGTAATATGGGCGATCACCACTAGTGTATTACAGTTATCTTCTGAAATTGGCCTTGTACTAGGGGCAATTATCGGAATTACCTTAGGATTATTTTTCTGTAAAAGTAAATGGGCGGATTATGCGCAAGGATTGTTTGATGGTCTCGCTCAACCAATTGGTGTAGTAGCAATGGTTGCATGGTTCTATGCCGGAATGTTTGCGCAAGTATTACAAGTGGGAGGATTGGTCGAAGGTCTCGTCTGGATCGGTATGATTACCGGGTTTACGGGAGGTCTTTTCGTTGGATTGACCTTTATATTGGCTGCCACATTCTCGACAGCTGTTGGTACAGGTTATGGTACGACGGTTGCTTTTTGTACGTTAATGTTCCCTGCCGGTGTTGCAACAGGGGCAGATCCGACCATTTTATTTGCAGCGATTCTTGCTGGAGCGGTATTCGGGGATAACCTTGCACCTGTGTCAGATACAACGATTGTATCGGCTACAACACAAGATGCCGATGTACCAGGTGTTGTCAAAAGTCGTTTTAAATACGCAATTGCTGCCGCTATTCCTACATTGATCATCTTTATTATTTTTGGAGGTGGTGGCTCAATTGAAAACCAGGCTAGCATTGAGGGTACCACAAATCCTAAAGGATTACTAATGCTAATACCATTTGCTGTTGTATTATTTTTAGCTATATCAGGACATCATATTATTACCTCTTTAACATGGGGGATTTTAGTTGCAGTCATTATGCTGGTAGTATTTCCTGTAGGCTCGTTCAGTGATGTAATTAGCTTCAATCCTGATTCAGATAATATCGTAGAAGGTGCACTTATTAACGGGATTACCGGTTATATCAATATGGCAATCTTGATTTTATTAATTGTAGCTGCCGCACATTTATTACGATTAGGAGGTACCATGCAGGTGATTACCTCTACACTTGTTAAATGGATTAAGAATTCTGTTCGACGTGCGGAGATTTCTATGTGGGCGATCGTTGCTTTGTTAAACAGCGCAATTACAATTAATACTGCAGCCGAGATTGCAGCGGCACCTTTTGTTCGTGAAATCGGTGAAAAATATCAGATTCACAGCTACCGCCGGGCGAATATGCTGGATGCTATCACTTCTGCCTTAGGTTATATTTTCCCTTGGGGAGCACCAGTATTGCTCGGTTGGTCCACGATCACTATGATGCAAGAAACGTACGAATGGCTACCAATTGTTTCACCGACTGCAGTTTTCCCATTTGTTTTTCAAGGCTGGTTCTTAGTGATTGTTATGCTAGTAGCAGCATTAACAGGATGGGGATTACGTTATCAAGGTAAAAATGGCGAAGAGTTAACAGAACCACCTAAATAATTAATAGTTCGCGAGAAGGTCGGCGAGATAGCAACAGTTGAAAGGCTTGGCATGAATAATTGCCAAGTCTTTTTTATCAGACAAGAAAGTATAAAAGCAGCTATGTTACTTCATGCTAGAATTGTAGAGCAGACCTTAGCAAAGGCCGCCCACTTTCACTCCTGTGGGAATTGTTTGACCTGAAGATCCACTTTTTCGAGCGGTTTTTGCTCGAAAAAGTTAGCTGATGGGCAAACCCCACGGAAAGGGAAGTGGGCAGCCGAAGCGGTAGTCAAGCTGTTCACGTATTTCATCATTAATATCAAAGTAATCGAAATCCAATTAGCATTTAATAAAGGACGGCGGGGGTTGCCAGTTTTTCTTATAATTCATCATTTTGTCAATTACTTTTCGTTATGATTGTTTTATAATGAAGGAAAGTAGGTGATTTCATGAACTCCATTTATACAATACTTGTTGTAATCCATATTTTTTCTGCAATTGTGGGAATTGGGCCTGGCTTTGTGCTGACAACGATCGTAAAGTCTGCTAACAGCCTAATCGAAATCAGACATGCATTTGCATTAAAAGCGAAGGTGCATATTTTTGTGATGATTGGTGGCATACTTGTATTAATAACCGGGCTGTTGATGGGCGTGTTGAAGCCTGTACTTTTTCAACAAGGCTGGTACCTTGCCAGTATGATTCTCTACTTTGCAGCACTTTCATTGGGACCAACATTGCTCAAAAAGTTTTCGACTCCAATTAAAGAACTAATTGCGGACCCAAACCTTGAAAACGTTCCTTCAGCCTATCATGAGAATCTCCAGAAACTGTTGCGCGTGGAATACATAGAAAATACTTTGCTTTTAATCATTATCTTATTGATGATAACAAAACCTTTCTAGAAAGAAAGTCGCAAGTTCTCCTTCAATGACCTTTGAGCACTTGTAAATCATATTTTTCCAAGCTTTTATGACAAATCTTTACCCATCTTGTGAAGATTTGTTGTTTATCTCGGTTTGTTCAACAAATCTTTCCTTGACCTATGGAGATTTGTCTATTATCTTAGTTTAATCAACAAATCTTCCTACGATCTACTCAGATTTGTTGATTATTACAGTACCAAAAGCAAAAGGCGGGGACATAACTAAATAGGTAGAACAAGAATCCGAACAACCTGAACAAAGCGCAGGTAAAATACGTAGACTCCTCATGATGAGCACGAGCCGAAGATCCACACCGTTAGCTAAAGATCGCCCACGGAAAGCGAAGTATTTTGCCGAAGCGATACGTGTACTCAGACTTTAATGTTCGGATTTTTCCTATCTAATTACTCTTTTGTTCCAGCCTCTTTGTTTCCCAATTGATCCATTTCTTTTTTTACTCGTGGTAAGTCATTCGATAAAAAACGTACTAAATAGCCGTAATCACGCAACCTGCTAATGCTTACCTGATGATCCGTTGAAGAGTGATTCCATTTTTCTTCATTTAATTCTATTTCTCTATCAATTATCCATACACTTGCTATATAATGATAATCTCCCATTACCCCAAATTGCTTCACATCCTGAACGCTAGGCTTAAAACGCAAACCATCATACACAAGACAATCTTCCTCCATCCACACTTCCAGTTGCGTGTGGCAAGTATCAAACGTGAACCGTTCCCCACGTTTTTCCCGTCCTGGATATAAAATTTCTTCCCAGTAAAAGCTACTTCCATTTTTCATCTTTACTGTTGTATGACTGTGGAATTCACTTTCAGCAAAAGGAATAACCTCTTCTCTCTTCCAAGTCAAGCACGCTTGTTCCGCGAGCTCGATGTGCACTTCTTGTTTGCTCGCTTTACCATTATAGGCCGGGTATACTTTTGTTGCAGCCTGAGGATGCAGTGTTACATTCGTACCTTCATCTAACCGGATACGATATGCATTCGTATCTCCTGCCACAAGTCCTCCAGATGATTCCATTAAATAAACCGTGATATCATCTGGATTATCGACATATAAGCCTCTGCTTGCTTTTAGTGGCGGTTGATAATATACGTCCTTCATGATCGTTTTTTGGTTGCGTAACGCAAAATGAAGATCGAGTTTCCCATCCATTTATGATACTTCGCTTCCTTCTAATAACATAGCATGTTGAATCCATTGAATTACCTCAGGAATACCTTCACCTTTTTTGACATTAGTAAAAACAAACGGACGCTCTTTACGTGCTTCCTTTGCATCAACTTTCATTTTTTCGAGATCTACTTCCACATATGGCGCTAGATCAATTTTATTAACAAGTAAAAGATCTGATCTAGTTACACCTGGGCCACCTTTTCTCGGAATATCGCCACCTTCTGCCACATCGATTACGTAAATATAGCCGTCTACTAGTTCAGGGCTGAATGTTGCAGATAAATTATCGCCGCCACTTTCTAGTAAGATAATATCTAGATCAGCAAAGCGATGTTTTAATTCATCGATTGCTTCAAAATTCATTGATGCATCCTCACGAATGGCGGTATGTGGGCACCCTCCCGTTTCAACACCAATTATGCGATCTTCAGATAAAATCCCTTGTTTGATCAAAAACTGAGCATCTTCTTTCGTATAGATGTCATTGGTAATAACTGCGACACTATATTGATTGACCATTTCTTTCGTTAATTTTTCTACGAGTGATGTTTTCCCTGAACCAACCGGGCCTCCTACCCCTACTATTACTGGTTTCATCGAACATTCTCCTTTCTTATGAAATAAACAATCGCGATCTTAAATATTTATGCTGCATCGATGCCAGTTCCAAGCCGACAGCATGATTGGACAGATCAGACAAGTCACGATCCAACACGTTCAACGTTGCTTTTTCCATCTCAGGAATTAAGCGGTGAATCACTTCGATCCCTGCCTTTTGACCGAGCGGAATCGCGCGGACTGCATTATGGACAAGTCCGACCGTTGACGAATATAAAAAGGTAAGCACTGTTGTATATAGATCAAATACTAAATCTTTCGCGTAAAGACTGTATACAATTGGAAAGTGAGCGATCACCTTTTTATCCTGTACCAGCTTGTTCCACTTCTCCAATGAAGGTGTGTCACTAACAGGTAATACTGCTTTAACAAATTGTTTACCAATCATACTACTTGCTTCTCGAGTCTCTTCTGCATTTTTGCTTGCATCACATATTTTCTCTAATCGAATTAATGCTGCCAGATCCTCTTCTTGATAAGATTCCTTGACAAAAATACCATCCGTATAAGCAACATTTTCACGAAGATAGACTTGTAAAAAGTGAAATAAATCATCTTTGGTTCTGATTAACTCTTCTTGAATAAAGGTTTCCATACCAAAAGAATGTGTATAGGTACCAATCGGAAATGCAGAATCATGAATATGCATTAGATAGAGGAATTTAGTGTTGATGCCCTCTGTACTTAAATGGTTCTGTGAATCTTCTTTCTGTCTTTTCATACTTCACACCTACTTCATCAAATAAACGTTCCAGCGTCTCATCATAGCGTACAACAATTTCTGATTCTGAAATAAGACAAGGTGTATGACGGTTCCCTAGTTCAAATGCAGCTTTCCCCATTTGCACGATATTTTTGGGGTAAACAACATAGACATTTTCTTTCTTGGTACGGATCACAATCTGTTTTTGCTCATCTTCATATACGACATCTCCTACTTTTAGTGGTTCTTTCTCTTCTAAAGCGATAGCAACATCTGTACCTTTATCTGTCGTTTTTCTAATAATTCGTTTATTTAATTCATCCCAATCCAATTCAATCCACTCACGATTTGGATGCTCTTTTGGCTTTTCCTCAATATTCGTGATTACTTCTTTCGTTAACATCTTCCATCCTCCTAGAATAAATAATAACGTTGGGCCATTGCTACCTCTTCAAAAGGTTCACATGTAATTATTTCACCATCAAGTTTTACTTCATATGTTTCTGGATCTACATCAATTTCTGGCGTTGCCTCATTCAATGGCAGATCCTTTTTCCCAATATTTCGGCAGTTTTTCACAGCACGAACAAGTTTCTGTAAACCTAGTTTTTCATGAACCTTTGCCTCAAATGCTCCTTGAGAAACAAAAGTAATAGCGGTTTGATATTTTGCTTTTCCTAGTGCCCCGAACATCGGGCGCATCATTACCGGTTGTGGTGTTGGAATTGATGCATTCGGATCACCCATTTGTGCATACGCGATCATACCACCTTTTACAACAGTTTCCGGTTTGGTCCCGAAAAATTTCGGATCCCAAATCGAGATATCTGCGAGCTTGCCAACTTCAATTGAACCTATCTCATCACTCATTCCATGGGTGATCGCCGGATTAATCGTATACTTGGCCACATAACGTTTAGCACGCGTGTTATCATTTTCTGCTTGTAGATCTTCCTGTAAAAAGCCTTGCTGCTTTTTCATTTTATCTGCTGTCTGCCATGTCCGAGTAATACTTTCACCGACACGTCCCATCGCCTGCGAATCAGAAGAAATCATACTAATCACACCTAGATCGTGTAAAATATCTTCCGCTGCAATCGTTTCTGGTCGTATTCGTGAATCAGCAAATGCAACATCTTCTGGTACGTTATGATCTAAATGATGACAAACCATTAGCATATCGAGATGCTCATCTATGGTATTAACCGTATACGGTCTCGTCGGATTGGTCGATGACGGCAGTACATTCGGTAACGAAGCTATCTTCATAATATCTGGTGCATGTCCACCACCAGCACCTTCTGTGTGATAAGTATGAATCACACGGTCACCAATTGCTTTAACAGTATCTTCTAGAAAACCTGCTTCATTCAACGTATCTGTGTGGATAGCAACTTGCACATCCAATTCATCTGCCACACTGAGACATTGACTGATCACTGCCGGTGTTGTTCCCCAGTCCTCATGTAATTTCAGACCGATGGCACCAGCTATTATTTGCTCTCGTTGTGGGTCTGGTGAAGAAGCATTTCCTTTTCCTAAAAAGCCTAAGTTAATTGGATACTCTTCTGCAGCCTCCAACATGCGGTGGATATTCCACTCACCTGGTGTACAAGTTGTTGCATTAGTACCTGTTGCAGGTCCGGTCCCACCACCTAGCATCGTTGTGAAACCTGCTGCTAAAGCCACTTCAATCTGCTGTGGACTTATAAAATGGATATGTGCATCAATTGCACCAGCAGTCACGATTTTTCCTTCACAGGCAATCACTTCTGTTGAGGCACCGACAATCATATTTTCGGTAACCCCCTCCATTACATCTGGATTTCCACCTTTGCCAATCGCCACAATTCTTCCGTCCTTAATTCCAATATCTGCTTTCACAATACCGGTATAATCAAGAATCAATGCATTGGTTAAAATTAAGTCAAGGACATTGTCAGCACGTGTTCTAGTACTGCTTTGTCCCATGCCATCACGCAGTACCTTGCCGCCACCAAATACACTCTCATCTCCATATGTCGTGTAATCTTTCTCGATTTCAATCCATAAATCGGTATCAGCCAAACGAATTTGATCACCTGTTGTCGGTCCGTATAGAGCAGCGTATTGCTGTCGTGAAAGTTTCATCAATATTCTCCTTTCTAAAACCCTTTTTGCTTCATTGTTTCGATGATTTCTTCCATTGCTGATACACTACCGTTTGTCAGGTTATTAAGACCGTAAACATGTTTATTACCTGCTATTTCCACTAGCTCGACTTCTTTTTCTTCGCCTGGTTCAAAGCGGACTGCCGTACCTGCTGGAACATTCAAGCGCATCCCAATGGCAGTGGAACGATCGAAATCAAGCTCACGGTTTACTTCGGGAAAATGGTAGTGTGATCCAACTTGAATGGGCCTGTCACCTTTATTGGCAACTTTTATCGTTTTCGTCTTTCTACCTTTATTAATTTCAATCTCTTGTTTAGCTAGTTTGATCTCACCAGGAATCATCGGGAATCCTCCTTACGTAATCGGCTGATGGACCGTAACAAGCTTCGTTCCATCTGGAAAAGTCGCTTCGATTTGCACACTTTCAATCATTTCCGGCACACCTTCCATCACATCATCTGCAGTAAGTATTTTCTTACCTTCCTGCATCAGCTGGGCAACGGTTTTCCCTTCACGAGCACCTTCTAATAAGTAACTGCTGATCAATGCAGTTGCTTCTGGATAATTTAATTTCAAGCCTTTCTTCCTTCTTTTTTCTGCCAGTTGACCAGCTAAAAAAAGTAGCAATTTCTCCTGCTCAACAGGTGATAACTTCATGCCAACCCCTCCATTTAAACACTTAAATAACGATATACCTCGTCATCTTCTACTTGATCTATTGGATTCTCATAGACTACCGAACCGTGATCAATCACATATAAATAATCGGCAACACTTTTAACAAAATCTAAATTTTGCTCTACCAAAATCATTGATGTAGCAGATGTATTTTTTATATCGACAATTACATCTTGAATCTCCTGAACAATATTCGGTTGAATCCCTTCTGTCGGCTCATCCAGTAACAAAAACGATGGATGCGATACTAATGCACGTGCGATAGCCAATTGCTGCTGCTGACCACCACTTAAATCACCACCATTTCGCTTAGCAAAATCTTTTAGAATCGGAAAATAATCATAGATTTTCTCATCTATTGTTTTTTGCTTACCTGCTTCCAGTCCGATTTGCAGATTTTCATAGACTGTCAGCTTCGGGAAAATTTCTCTTCCTTGCGGGACATAGCTAATTCCTTTCTGGGCCCGTGAGGAAGAACGAGCTTTAGTAATGTCTTCAAATTGATAATGGATCGATCCTTTCTTCGGATGTAATATACCAATGATCGTCTTCAATAGTGTGGATTTCCCTACTCCATTTCTGCCCATCACACAGATCACCTGGTTTTCCTTCACTTCCATATCAATCTCACGAATGACCATACTTTCCTCATAACCAGCTTCCAGTTCCTTAACTGACAACATGCTCCTCAACCTTTCTACCTAAATATACTTCTCTTACTGTCGGGTCATTTTGTACTTCCTCCATACTTCCTTCAAAAAGTAATTGACCTTCATGCATCACGGAGACAATATCTGCATATTCCTTCACAAAGTCCATATCATGTTCGACAATTAGTACCGCTCGATCTTTCGCTATTTTAGTTATTAATTCACCTGTTTTGTTACGCTCTTTCTTCGACATGCCTGCAATTGGTTCATCTAATAAAACAATATCAGGTTCCTGCATTAAGACCATGGCAATTTCCAGCCATTGCTTCTGCCCATGTGCAAGAGAGCCAGCTGACTGATCCTGCACTTCTTTTAAACCGACTAACTCAAGCATTTCACTGACCTTCTTTTTTTGTTCATTTGTCCATTTTGCCGTGATCATCGAAAATAATTTTTTTTTCTGCTTCATCGCAATTTCCAAGTTATCTATCACGGATAAATTTTGAAAAATCGAAGGAGCTTGGAATTTTCTTGAGATCCCCTGATGAACAATCTGATCCTCCGATAACTTGGATATTTCCGTTGTACCTTGTAATTTTATTTCACCATTCGTTGCTTTTGTTTTACCACAAACCACATCAAGCAACGTTGTTTTTCCAGCACCATTCGGTCCAATTACAAAATGAACCGAATTAGGTTTTACAGTAAAATCTAATTGATTAATAGCTTTAAACCCACTAAAGTCAACTATAACTTTTTTCAACTTCAACACTGCTTGAGACATCTTGTTTTTTCCTCCGATCGTTCCATTTTTCAAATAAACCGGTTATGCCTTTCGGTAAGAACACAACAACAAGTACGAATAATAAACCTAGAAAATATGTCCAAATATCTGGGTAAGATTCACTGAAGCCTGTTTTGGCTGCATTGACAAGTACTGCACCAATCACTGGACCTATTAATGTCCCACGTCCACCTAAGGCAACCCAAAGCACCATCTCAATAGATGGGATAATACCGATCATCGTCGGTGAAATAATCCCAACTTGTAGTACGAATAACATACCGGCAAGACCTGCTATTGCTGCTGACAAAGTGTAAATAAACGTTTTATATGCAGATGGACTATAACCTAGAAATCTCATCCGGTTCTCACCATCACGGATTCCGACTAGTATTTTCCCAAATCGTCCTTTCACAAGCTTACGTGAAAGAAAAAAGACAAGACCTAATACGATTACAGTAATTATATAAAAAGCTGTCTGAGTAGTAGCTGAATTAACAGAGAAACCAAAAAACGTATTGAAATTGGTCAATCCGCTAGAACCACCAGTCAAATTTTGACTCCCGACGAATAACGTAACTACCACTAAGACAAGCGCTTGAGATAATATCGTAAAATAAACACCACTAATCCGATTTCGGAATGTTAAGTAACCGAGCATAAAGGCAATGATGGCTGGTAATAAAATACCGAGTATAATAGCGACGATCGGATATTGAAACGGAATCCATATCAGTGGCAATTCACTCATACCGCTCCAAGCCATAAAATCCGGTAATCCTCCTCCTGTTGCTTCCAGCTTTAAATACATCGCCATACAGTAGGCACCTAAACCAAAGAAAATCCCGTGGCCCAAGCTTAAAACACCTGTGTAACCCCACAATAAATCTAAACCAATTGCCAAAATAGCAAATGCTAAAAACTTACCAAGCAAATTCAAGCGAAAGTCTGATAGAAAAAGGGGAGCTGCTAATAACAACAGAAAAATCAAATTTAAAATGACTCTCTGACTCCATATTTTTTGATAAATCGTATTTTGCATGATTCAACGCTCCTAATTAATTAATCTAGTGATCTTGAACGTGACATGACAAGACCTGATGGACGCCATTGTAAGAAGGCGATAATCACAATGAAGATTAGTACTTTACCTAATGTTGCATTTGTCACATATTCAAACACCGTATTTAAAATACCAATACCGAAAGCTCCTGAAACTGCTCCGAATAGTGCACCAACTCCACCTACAACAACGACCATGAAAGCATCAATAATATAGCTTGTTCCTATTGTTGGACCTATTGCACCTAATAACGTCAATGCGCAGCCAGCAACACCAGCAAAGCCAGAGCCAATGGCAAATGTCAGCATATCTACTTTTCTAGTAGAAACTCCTAAACATTCAGCCATTTGCCGATTTTGCATAACCGCTCGTACTCTTCTGCCACTTGCGGTTCGGTAAAAATAATAAAAAATGCTGAAAAGACAAACGATTGATAATCCTAAAATAAACAACCTGGAATATGGCAGGATTAACGAACCAACTTCCAGTCCACCTGATAAAAAAGACGGACTTGTCACCCCTACGTTAGGTGCACCGAAAATCGATCTTGCTGTTTGTTGTAAAATTAGTCCAACCCCCCATGTTGCTAATAAACTATCTAATGGTCGTTTATAAAGATGACGAATTAAAGAGACTTCTAGCAACATCCCTATCCCTGCTGCCACAACAAGTGCAACTGGAATCGAAATAATAAAATATAGATCAAAATATTCTGGTGGAGCATAGTTGATAAAAATATTTTGTATTACGTAAGTGATATAAGCACCGATCATGATTAATTCACCGTGCGCCATATTAATAACATTCATCAAGCCAAAAGTAATCGCAAGTCCTAATGCAATTAAAAGCAGGATCGAACCCAGGCTTACACCATTAAATAAGGTTAAAATGATTTCATTCAATCCAAACAATCCTTTCTTTTTGAAGAAGGATGCAGGACTTAGCCCATCATCCTTCTTTTATAAGTGTTCAATTGCCAATTCATGTATTTTTTTGTGACATTAGATGTAAACTTCACCGTAAAAAAAATAGCTTTTTTTATTTTTTCATTTCTCTATTCTGCTAATGATTCACTTAAATCTGATGCCCAATCATATTCATCTAAATAAGGATCCGGCTTAACAGGTTCTTCTGTCTGCCATAGCTCTGAGATCATGCCATCACTCTGCACTTCACCAATTCTTACGGTTTTATAAACGTGCTGATTGTCTCCGTCAATGGTTACCGTTCCATTTGGTGCTTCATACGATATTCCTTTTGCTGCTTCCCTTACTTCATCAACATCCGTTGTTCCTGCTTCTTCCACTGCTTGTGCCCAAAGATAAACACCGAAATAACCTGCTTCGATCGGATCTGCTGTTACAGCATCTTCCCCATATTCCTCCTGATAGTTAGCAACAAATTCTTCGTTTTCAGGTGTATCTGTTGTTTGATAGTAGTTCCAGCTTGTTAAATGTCCCTCAATAACATCTGCACCAATACCTTTAATTTCTTCTTCTGCAACACTTACAGATAACACCGTAATATCATCTGATGTAATACCTGCATCTTTTAACTGTTTAAAGAAAGCAACATTGCTGTCACCATTTAATGTATTGAAAATAACATCCGGATTTTCATTTTTAATTTTAGCAATCACGGTATTGTAATCTGTATGACCTAATGGTGTATACTCTTCACCGACTAACTCTGCACCTTCATTATCTAATTGTGCTCTAATAGCTGCATTTGCCGTTCTTGGGAATACATAATCAGATCCCAACAAGAAGAAAGAATCTCCTCGATTTTCTAACAACCAGTCGACTGCTGGTACGATTTGCTGATTTGGTGCTGCCCCTGTATAGAAGATATTCGGTGAAGCTTCCATTCCTTCATATTGAACGGGATAGAATAATAAGCCATTATGTTCTTCTACAACCGGTAACATCGCTTTACGACTCGCAGATGTCCAGCCGCCAAAAATAGTGGCAACTTCATCTTGTTGTAGTAATTTATTCGCCTTTTCCGCGAATGTAGGCCAATCTGATGCGCCATCTTCGATTACAGGCTCTAACTGTTTACCGAGTACACCGCCATCTTCATTAATTTCTTCAATAGCAAGAAGCTCTGCCTGTTGTACAGATGTTTCACTAATTGCCATTGTTCCACTTAATGAATGTAAGATTCCTACTTTAATCGTATCTTCCTCACTTTCTTCATTGCTGTCGCTTTCCTCTGTTGCAGCTGCTTCTTCTGGATCTGTCGCATTTGCTGCATTATCCGCCGCCGAGCACGCCACCATGAAGATTGCAAGTAATCCTAAAATTAATAAATAAAAAAAGTTCCGCTTTCTCATTTGTCTACCCCCATCCGATTTTTAATTGATTTACAAAGATAAGGCTAGCAAATTAAAAAAATCTAATCTAACAATGTGTTAGATTTCCTTACATTGTTTTTGAAATATTCTGACATATTAATAATTAGAATGTTGTAAGATTTTAGCAGTTTGATAGCGAAGTTGTGTGAAGAACTTTCAAAAGTGCCACGTTTTTGATGAGATTTAGAAAAGATGTTAAGACATGAGGAAAAAATAACAAGACTGTGACAAAAGAGTATTTAGATATGAAAAATCCGAACAATAAAGTCTGAGTACACATACCGTTTCGGCAAAATACTTCGCTTTCCGTGGGCGATCTTTAGCTAACTGCGTGAAGAAAAACACTTCACACAGTTAGCTGAGGTCCCACAGGAGT
The DNA here is from genome assembly GCF_017599345.1 of Gracilibacillus suaedae. GTDB lineage: Bacteria > Bacillota > Bacilli > Bacillales > Amphibacillaceae > Gracilibacillus > Gracilibacillus suaedae. The sequence continues at coordinate 258,531 of NZ_JAGFVL010000032.1, read as the reverse complement.
CTGCGTATTTAGTCTACGCTTAGTTCAGATTGTTCGGATTCTCGTTCCACCTATTTAGTTGTGTCGCACCCTCACTTTAGTCAATCAGATATTCAAAATACGACATATTGATCACTCACCATATAAATGTGGTACACGACTTTCAAATACGGGAATATTTTTGCGTATTTCTGCTACTTTGGTTAGGTCGATACTTGCACGAATAGTGGTTTCCGCTTCAGGAAGTCCTGAAGCGACAAGCTCACCAGACGGATTAATCACCAATGATTCTCCAGCAAAATCGGTACCATTACATGTACCACCACTATTAGCTGAAATAATATAACATTGATTTTCGATCGCCCGTGCATGTTGGAGGAATTTCCAATGATCTTTTCGGGAAGTCGGCCACTGCGCTACAACATGGATCACTTCTGCTCCCTGCAATGCTATTGATCTCATTAACTCAGGAAAACGAAGATCATAGCAAATCACAACACCCATTTTCACTCCATCTAATTTGAATACTACACCTTTCGCTTCTCCACCACTTAAATATTTTGGTTCATCTAACATCGGAACAAGATGCATTTTGTCATATTGATGAACAAGTTCCCCGTTGCGATCAAATACATAACTCGTATTATAAATCCCGTTTTCCTTTTTGTTAGCTATCGAACCACCAATAATATTAATTTGATGTTTTTTGGCTAATTCACTAAAAAACGGAATCGTCTTTTCTCCATTGTCGTCTGCTAAACCATCTAGTCTGTCCAATGCGTAACCCGCATTCCACATTTCTGGTACAACAACAGTATCTGGTTTATGATCGTTAACTTGTTTTTCTATCCAATTTGTAATTTTCTCTCGGTTCGCTTCCGGATCTGCAACGACTACATCCATTTGATAAATGGCATATTTCATGTCAAACACCTCTACTTTTTTGCTTTAATTTTATTGTAAAGCATATCACTGAGAGAAGCGAAATTTATGCTATGTTTAGCTTCCAATAACTTGATAGTACTCAGAAAAAATAGCCCTTTAATATTGGATTATGGTAAAATAATGTAAAAGGAGTGATTTAATGGTGTTTTCAGATTTTGAAGTGGATCAGAATATGGATTCTTTAGTAGGTATCCTTTATGCAATGGTAGACGAAAATTATCAACGTCTAAAAATGATAGTTACTGATATGTCACAAGAAGAAGTAGATTTTAAAGGTCCTGGACAGAAATATAATAGTACAGCCCAGCTCTTAAGACACTTGGCATTCGTCGATTTAAACTGGATATTCAGAATAAAAGACGAAACAATTCCTGTGGAACTCTTGGAGAAACATGGTCCGATGTGGGACGATAATGGTCAAATACCAAAAATTAAGGGAATTAGTTTGGATGTGCTGGTCAAAGACTATGATGACATCATGAGTATGTTAAAGTCTGAATGCTTGCAGCTATCAGACAAACACCTCAAGCAAATAGTTAACTATGGTAATGGAAAGCAAGCAACCATTCAATGGGGAATTTGGCATATTGCAGACCACAACCGCTATCATCAAGCACATATTAACCAATTGCGAAAGTGGTTTGCTGAAGCTAGACGATGAAAAAATTTAGCTACATAATGATCGACTACGTTATCTAGCTCCTTTACTAGTTATTTTCGGCTAAAATAACTAGTGAGAAAACTAAGTAAGGAGTGCATATCATGAACAAACTAGACAGATATACGAAATTTCAATTTGCATTTCATATATTGATATTACTGATTGCTTCAGGCATTATTTTTTCTTATGCAATGAACCAATTTCAAGTAGCTTATGTCATAATTGGTAGCGTCATTGCAATTAGTAGCATTTATCGCCTTTATCAATTAGTTCTAAAGACGAAAGCTAATAATGAAGAAATTTGAAGTATGATTCCATCAGTGGGAGGTTCTTACCTCACTGATGGTTAGCCAGAGATTTGAATAGCCAAAACTAAAGTCGCTGGTTTATTCCTTCAATAAAACTGACTTGTTGATGCTTCAAAGTATCTAAATATTTCGCAATTGTCTCTATTCCTTGAGCTATTTGTTTTTTATCTACTTGAGCTATACACAATCTAATTAGGTTATCTTTTGGAAATGCTGGTAAGTACATTCGCTCTGCATCATCAACAAAAATATTTGTTTGTTGTAACGCATCGACTACTCGTTTCGCCGACAATGTTCTTGGTAAATAAATAGACAAATAGAATCCTGTTTCAGGCTTTGTGAAGTTATAATATGGTGATAAATAGTGTTCACACGCAGACTTAACGATCTCCATTTTTGTTTTGTATACTTCTCTAATATTTTCTAAATGGCTAATAAACATACCACTTTTCAAGTAAATTTCTAATGCACCCTGGGAGATTGTCGTACTGAACAAATCATTACTAAATTTATAACGAGCAAATGTGTTGATTAATAATTCAGGTAATACAGCTACAGCAATTCGTAAGCCAGGGAGCATGATTTTGGAAAAACTCTTGATATATATCACCTTTCCTCGTGGATCATAGCTAAACATCGGATCTGACTTTGCGTTCATGTCAAGATCGCCAAATATATCATCCTCCACAATATAAACATCATACTTATTAGCAAGTTCCACGATTTTCTTTTTTTCTTCGTTAGAGTAGCTATGACCAAGTGGATTGTGAAACCTCGGAATAATATAAAAGAATTTAATATCGTTATAACGAAACATATTTTCTAACCGTTCTAGGTCAATTCCTTCCATTGTAAGCTCTATCCCGAATGTTTTGACATGATGAAGCTGTACTGCTTCGACCGCCCCGAAATAGGTTGGCTGTTCGATAAGAATATTTGATTTACCATTCGGAAAAGGCATAGGTGTAAGCAAGTTAATTGCCTGCTGTGATCCAGATAAAACAAACATTCTTTCAGCAGTAGTAAACACCTGCCGATCTTGTAGATGCTTGATTAATTCCCGTCTTAAACCCAGCAATCCTTGTTGGTGAGAATATGAAAATAATTCCTCTTTATAAAAATCTATTGCCTGGTTAATACAATGTTGAAAATCTTTATAAGGCATTGCTGTGTTATCTGGTCCTGCTGAAAGAAAATCAATTTTAGGTGTATTAGACTCCTTCTTTAATGGGTCAACATTATTTACCACATAATAGCCACTCTTCGGAATGGAATAAATAATGTGTTGTTTTTCTAGTTCATGATAAGCTTTAATGATTGTGTTTCTACTACAAGAATACTGTTCCGATAAAATTCTGATCGAAGGTAGTTTGGCTCCAGACTTTAATGTACCCTCGATGATTTGCTTCTTGATATCATTCACAATCTTATTGTATTTTGTACTCATTGCAACGCCTCCTGCATTTCTGTACCCATACAGAATGTCTAAAAAAGGATTTGATAGAATACGAAAAGGTTCTATAATCCTATTATATCATGATTAGGAGGTTAACTAATGGAGTGGAACAAAGATAGTTATACAGTAAGCGACAATACAAATAGAATGGATACAGATGCCATCTATGAGATGTTGCAATCTAGCTATTGGGCTGCAAATCGACCAAAAGAAGTAATTATCCAAAGTATGAAAAATTCTATTTGTTTTGGTGTATTTGATGGTGAAAAGCAAGTCGGGTTTGCACGAGTAATTACGGACAATTTCGTGTTTTCATGGGTTTGTGATGTCATTATTCACAGTGATTATCGTGGTAAAGGGTTAGGGAAATGGTTATTCCAATGTGTAATGGAACATCCAGACAATCAAGTCAAGACCTTAGGGTTATATACGAAAGATGCCCATACGCTTTATCAAAAATTTGGATATACTGATGTAGACACAATGCAATGCAAAATAGATAATCCACAAAGCTGGAGTGAAGTTTGTCATTCAGATTTGCAGCGATGATATTAGATTAGAATAACAGAACATATAAAAAATAGGTTGTCTGCTAGAGCCAATCTTACGGGCATTCTTCTTGCATATCGATTTTTTTGTCTGTAGGATTGGTTCTTATGGACAATTTTCCAGCGAAAAACTATTTAGTATCCTTAAGATCCTTTCTTATAGACACTTTTTTGCCATTTCCTCTTCTTTTGTCCATAAGGTAAAGGTACACATCTTAACATTCTCCTTCCAGTGTCAATAAATACATTCTTCACCTAATTTGTAGTTCAGTAATTCACATAATTGTCATTGGTGCTTTATCCCTCTGTCTATTACAATAATAGTAACTAGACTATTAGAAATATGGAGTATGACAAATGAAAAAGAAATCTTTATATAAAACCATCTGGCGTTGGCACTTTTACGCTGGAATTCTGATTGCCCCATTCCTTATCATTTTAGCTATTTCAGGAGGTATTTACCTCTTTAAGCCACAAATCGAGGCATTCCTCTATCAGAATTATTACGAGGTGGAAGTACGAGATGAGAAAACAGCACCTGAGCAACAAATCAATGCTGTTCAGGATGAATACCCTGATGCAACAGTCACACGCTACCGGCCAGGAGAAACGGATGACAGATCAGCAGAAGTAAGAGTCAATCTTGACGGAGAGTCATATACGATTTTTGTCGATCCTTACACAAATGATATGATCGGTCAGTTAAATGATAAAAACCGATTCATCGATCGGGTCGAAGAATTTCATGGTGAATTGATGCTTGGTACGTTTGGTGACCGTATCGTCGAATTAGCTGCCTGTTGGACACTTATCCTCGTCATTACAGGGTTGTTTATTTGGTTTCCACGTGGAAAAAGGAAACTCTTTGGCACAATACTTCCACGTCTTAACAAGAAAAAACGCATTTTCTTTCGTGATATGCATGCAGTCACAGGCTTCTGGCTATCCCTTGCAATTATCTTTCTAGTGCTGACAGGCTTATTATGGTCCGGCTTTTGGGGAACAAAGGTACAAACATTGGCAACCAATCTCGGAATCGGTTATCCTCCATCCATTTGGGTAGGTGACACACCAGAATCAACGGTGCAAACGAAAGATATTGCTGATGTACCTTGGTCTGCTCAAACCATGCCTGTTCCCGAATCTGATCAGCAGCAAGGTTTTATCCCACTCAGTATGAATGAGGTTGTACGTATTGCTGATGAAGAGAATATTTATCCAACATATGAAGTAATTTATCCAAGTAGTCCTGAAGGTGTTTATACGCTTTCTGTGTTCCCACCGAAAGCCCAGGATGAAGCTACGATGCATATTGATCAATATACAGGGGCGATTTTAGCTGATTACCGCTATGATCACTATCAACCGCTTGGCAAATTAATGGCCTGGGGAATCACTGTCCATAAAGGACTGGAGTATGGGCTTGCAAACCAAATTGGTGGCTTAATAGTCTGTATTGGTATTATCACCATCGTTTTCAGCGGCATTATCATGTGGTGGAAACGAAAACCAGACAAGCATCTCGGCGCACCGGTTGCTCCTAGTGTAAGGACTTCTAGACGACTTATCATTCTATTAATCGTGTTTGGTTTACTATTCCCACTCGTAGGTATTTCGATCATCGTTGTATTTTTACTAGAATGGTTGATCATTCGACGTATACCAACATTAAAGCAAATCTTTCAGATCGAGGAGAGTTGAAACAATGAAAAAGATACTACTGATCACCACGCTATTGATCCTGTTAGTTGCATGCTCTCCTAATCAAGTGAACGGAGATGCTGCAAGTCTCTATAAAACGGAAGATCCTGCGCAAATCAGCTTGGATTTACCTGATGAATTGACCTCTAAAGAAGAAACACACATAGAAATAGATGTTCATCAAGCTGTAGCAGAAATTAGTGCATCACTCTGGAAACAAGGAGAAGAAAATGACTCTGTTAATCTAGATATAACGAAAATGGAAAATGAAACTTATCTAATGAAGCATACTTTTCGAGAAGATGGAATTTATTACTTACAGATAAGGGCAGAAACAAGCGAGTCAAAAATTATGCCAACCAAACGTTTAATCGTTGGTGATTTAAGTAAAGAAGAACAAGAACTATTAGAACAGGAAAGCGATCATACCGATCATGATGGACATGACCATTCAGATCATCATTAAAAGGGAGCTGTCAAGTTTGACGGCTCTCATTCGTTATATGGTGCCAAAAAAATTTTGTTACTCACCTGTTAGAGGGTGAATACCAATGCCGTGTCTATGATCTAGCCGAAGCTGGTACGCCATTAACTGCTGATATCCTGACCCAACAAACATTAGAAGCACTGCAAAACTTCTGGGATGATACGGTCAGCTTTGACGACGGAGCTGGACTAACCTGGATGCGTCAATGTATGTAACTGTAAGAATTCCCGGTAAAGTTGCATTAACCGGGAAATGAACCTATTAAAATTAGAGGTTTTCCCGGTAAAAAAAGATTACAAGGAAATCTAATAAGTAGAATAAAAAGTTTTCGTTATCATAAAGTGACCGCAGTAAAACGATGATTGAGCAATTCGTAAAGTCACCTAATTTCTCGGAGCTTGCATGACAAGCTTTCTTCCCTCATAATCGACTAGTCGTTTACAAACAACTTTTTCATTTGCACTAGCAATTTCATCACTTCCTGCAAACAAGAAAATGTTTGTTTTTATTACTCCAAAAAAAGCTCCTAAGTTATACACGTTAACTTAGGAGCTTTTTCTTTGCATTTGATGTTGAAGGGCTAGTCTGTGCTTACTTTCACCATTATATAGAGTTTAGTGAAGCTTGATTGATCAGACTAGTTTGTGATAGTTTGGTTTCTAACATTTACGAGTCCATCATATCCATATCATTTGAATCCAGTTACAGGTGTTTCCCATCTTTTGTAAAAGCTTGATTTACCGCTTCTTTTGCATGAATAATAGCAGTATCAAATAACGGAACCTCTGCATCTTCAGGCTTGATCAATAAACCAATCTCTGTACAACCCAAAATAATGCCCTCTGCCCCATCATCAATTAAATTTCTAATAACCTCTAAATAATATTCTCTAGAAGTGTTGTTAATTATTCCTAGACACAATTCTTCAAAAATGACTTTGTTCACTTGATCCCTTTCTGTTTCTTTTGGAACAATGACATCCAGTCCGTTTGCTTCTATCTTTGACTTATAAAAATCCTGTTCCATTGTATATTTCGTACCAAGTAGACCTACTCTCTTAATCATGGATTCTTTTATCTTCGTTGCCGTTGCATCACCAATATGTAAAATCGGAATATCTATCTTTTCTTCAATATAACCTATTACTTTATGCATCGTATTCGTACAGAGCACAATAAGCTCAGCACCTGCTTTTTCCAACGATGCTGCCACTTCAGCTAAATAGTTACCAGATTTCTCCCAGTTCCCCTCAGATTGATAACGTTCAATTTTGTCAAAATCAACGCTATACAATAAACATTTAGCTGAATGTAAACCGCCTAATCTATATTTCACCTCTTCATTGATTATACGATAATACTCAACAGAGGATTCCCAGCTCATCCCGCCTATTAGCCCAATTGTTTTCATAAAAAAACACCTCTCCTCTCACCCAGAATTGATACAATTAATTCCCTGAAAATAGAGATTGACTAATAATACATTTTAAATTGTAGTAAGCGTATCAGTCCGTTGTTACAACGGACCGTTCGCTCTTCCGCTAGTTTCAGCTTTTCAACTTCCCATCCAGTGCCAACCATGCACCAAGCCCAAGCAAAGTAATCCCACTTACGGTCTGTTGCCACCATAGCGCTGTTTTATTTTTCGCTAAGAAATTACCAAACAAGCTAGCAATAAAAGCAGTCGAAATATCTACCAATAAACCGATAATACCTAAAATTAAACCTAAAATAATAAACTGACTAGCTGTACTGGATAAACTCGGATTAATAAATTGCGGAATAAATGTTAAGAAGAATAACGCAACTTTCGGATTAAAAATATCTGTTAACGCACCTTCCATAAAAGCTTTACGAACACTCACTTTTTTCTTATCGGTAAAAATTTGTACATTTTTTCGATCACGTAAGGTTTGTATCCCCAAATAAACTAGATACGCTGCTCCCACATATTTCAAGATGAGAAAAGCCCATGTAGAAGTCATAAGAATAGCGGATAATCCTAATACTGCTAGTACAATATGAACAAGTACGCCCATTTGAATACCAAATGCTGTTGCGATTCCATATCTTCTTCCCTGAGAAATACTTCTGCTGATGACAAAAGCCATATCTGGTCCTGGTGCAATACAAATAATAAAGGCGGCTAGCATAAATGCCGGTAACAATGAATAATCGATAGCAAAAAAGTCAAACATGTAACATTCCCCCTGATAAAAAGTCACCTTATATATTTATGAACAAAATTAAAAATCGTTGTCCAGTATAATTCTGAATCAACCTGTACCGCTTCACCATGTCCTGCCTTTGGAATGACTAGTTTCTCTTTATCGTCATTCGCTACCTCAAACACTTTATCGATCATTTCAAATGGCACAAAACTATCCCTTTCCCCATGAATAAATAACATCGGTATCTTACTTGCACGAACCTTGTTCACCGCTGAAGCTTCATATAGATCAAATCCCGCTCGCAGTTTGCTGACGGTATTGGCGGCATTAATAAATGGAAACTTCGGTAGTTTAAATAAATCAGCTAGTTGATAAGCAAAAATATCGTCAACAGCTGTATAGCCACAATCTTCTACGATGACCCTCACATTTGCCGGTAAACACTCTCCTGATGCCATCATAACTGTGGCTCCACCCATTGAAACCCCATATAAAACAATCTCAGCGTCAGGATTAATAGCTAATATGTGATCAACCCATGATAAGATATCCAAGCGATCATGCCAGCCCATACCGATATAGTTTCCTTCACTTTCACCATGTCCGCGAAGATCAGGTGCAAGCACATTAAATCCTTTATCATAGAAGCCACGAATCCATCTCACCATCACAGCAGCTTTTGCTCCATAGCCATGGACAACAATCGCCCATTTATGATTTTGCTCGGCTTGTTCATAAAGGTCCGCATGTAACTTAAGCCGCAGTTTATCCTTGGAAATCATCGAGATACTTGATGATGGAACACGTTCTTTAAATGTATTATCGGTGAGTTTTTCTTTTTCAGCAACCTCGGGCAGTACCGCTTCACTTCTTGCTAAATGAGGATTATCTTTAATAAATATTTTTTCTTTCTGTGCATTCAATGCGAAATTGTAAAAATAGTTCCCTACCCAAAAATAAGCTCCTAGCATAACCACAACAATCACTATTATGATAATGGTTACTTTCATCAATGTTCTGTGTCCTCCTACATTTTCTTATATGACCTTATTTCATTCTGTTTTTAGTTACATGATGTTTTGGTATTTACAAGAAAATGGAGTATTGCTTGATCAATTGAAACTATAATTCTTTTGTCATATATACACTGTTCGGGTCTTCTATGTAATCTGAAAACGGCTTACAATATTGAAATCCAAAGCTGGTATATAATCGTTTGGCTGGTTCAAAAGCCTTCATTGAACCTGTTTCCAAACTTAGTCTCTGATAGTCACGCCTTTTAGCTTCTTCCAATATGTGTTGAAGGATTCGCTTTGCAACACCTTTTCTTATATGCGAGGTAGCAGTTCGCATTGATTTTATCTCTCCATGTTGATCGTCTAACTCTTTAAGCGCCCCACAACCGAGTAATGTATCGTTTTCCCATGCACTCCAGAAAGTAACATCTGGTTGTTTCAAACCGTCAAGATTGAAAGCATGGATACTTTCCGGGGGAGAAATTTTAGACATCTGTTCAAGATGTTCCGTTATCAATCCTCTAACTTTCGGATGGGTTAAATCATCTACTATTATTTTCAAAATAATCTCTCCATTCAGCGAACAATAGTCAATATATAGAAATTTTAATGTATTAACATTATATCAAAAACTACACCAAATCACTTAAGTTATGCCTAGCCAATCGTTTTTCTAGAGAAACACTTACTCAGTCTCGCATAACCTCCAAAAACTGGGGAATACTGGAGATGACAAATCTCAAGGAGGTTAAGAGAATGGAGAACAAACAGAACCCGAATCACGGTGAAGAAAAGATGACCAATCAGCAAGGTCATGCGGTTACCGACAATCAGAACGTTCGTACTGTCGGAGATCGTGGTCCGACAACATTAGAGAATTATGACTTCTTGGAAAAAATAAGCCACTTTGACCGAGAAAAAATTCCGGAACGAATTGTTCACGCTCGCGGAACAGGGGCACATGGCTATTTCCAGTCATATGGAACCGTAAATGGTGAACCAATTTCTAAGTATACTAGAGCAAAAGTGTTTACCAATACAGAAGTGCAAACTCCTGTTTTTGTCCGATTTTCTACGGTAGTTCATGGTAAACATTCTCCTGAAACATTAAGAGATCCACGCGGATTCGCTATAAAATTTTATACAGAAGACGGGAACTGGGATCTGGTTGGTAACAACTTAAAAATATTCTTTATTCGTGATCCGCTGAAATTCCCTGATATGATTCACGCATTTCGCCCTGACCCAGTAACCAATTATCAAAACCTTGAGCGCATGTTTGACTTTGTCAGTCAATCACCGGAAGCATTGCACATGGTTACATTTGTCTTTTCCCCCTGGGGAATTCCGGCAACATATCGCCACATGCAAGGATCAGGGGTTCACACCTATAAGTGGGTCAATGAAGAAGGAAAAGCAGTCTTAGTAAAATATCATTGGGAGCCAGTCCAAGGGATTAAGAACTTAACACAGGATGAAGCAACGGAAATTCAAGGTAAAAACTTTAACCATGCAACTCAAGATCTTTATGAAGCCATTGAAAAAGGAGACTATCCGGAATGGGAGCTATATGTTCAAATCATGGAAGATGGTGAGCATCCTGAACTGGATTACGATCCATTAGATGCAACGAAGCTTTGGTATAAGGAAGATTATCCTTGGCACAAAGTTGGGAAAATGGTATTAAATCGAAATCCAGAGAACTTCCATGCCGAGGTAGAACAGTCTGCTTTTGGAACTGGTGTATTAGTTGATGGCTTAGATTTCTCTGACGATAAGCTATTACAAGGTAGAACCTACTCCTATTCTGATACGCAGCGCTACCGTGTGGGAGCTAACTATTTACAGTTACCAATTAACCGTCCTCACCATAGAGTAGCAACCAATCAAACTGGTGGGCAAATGGACTTCAGGCAAGATTATGGTGATTTCAAAAACCCGCATGTCGATTATGAACCATCGATCATCGGTGGATTAAAAGAAGATAAAAACCCTGGTGTTGAGCACGAGCCATATGTAGAAGGGAATTTACAGCGTAAAGCTATTTCCCGGGAAAACAATTATGGTCAAGCCGGTGAAACATACCGTCGCTTAAGCGATTGGGAAAAAGACGATCTGATCAAAAATCTTGTTTCTGCTTTATCAGGTTGTCGAAAAGAGATTCAAGATCAAATGATCCAACATTTCTATCAATGTGACAATGATTATGGAAAACGAGTAGAGGATGGCTTAAAAATGGCCATGAAAAGTAATAAAGAAATGATGGAAGACGCTGTACAAGAAGCAGGAGCAATGGGGCATCCATCAGATCCATATTAAATGAAATTAAAAATCCTAGGAGTGTCATTCCTAGGATTTTTGATGCTTCTTCCGATTTATTCAACAAATCTTTTGAGGGCACGCTGGGTTTTGTTGTTTATCTTGATTTATCCAACAAATCTTTCGGGAGCACGCTACGTTTTGTTGTTTATCTTGATTTATCCAACAAATCTTTCGGGAGCACACTGCCTTTTGTTGTTTATCTCGATTTATCCAACAAATCTTTTAAGAACACGCTACGTTTTGTTATTTATTAGATTTACAATACTCTACAACTTTTTGATAAGACAAATCTCCACCAAAAATATCAAGTGCACTGCCTATAGTCACGTGTAGTTTCCCTTTTGCTAATTGCTCAAAAAGCTGGAGATCCTCCATCGACCGGACGCCACCAGCATAAGTCGTTGGAATCGATACATAGTCAGCGAGCTTGGCTACTAAGTTTTCTGCAATACCAGCTCGTTTTCCTTCCACATCAGCGGCATGGATTAAAAACTCATCACAATAATGTTCCAAATCTTTAATCGTTGATGGTGTTATTTCAATATTACTGAATTTCGTCCATTTGTCTGTGACTACAAACCATTTGCCATCTTTTTGTTTACAGCTTAAGTCAATCACAAGTCTTTCCTTGCCAATTTTCTCAATTAATTTCTCTAGTCGATCCATTTTTAACTCGCCATCATGAAAAATATAAGATGTCACAATCACATGAGAAGCTCCTGCTTCAAGGAATTCTTCCGCATTATCGGCATTAATTCCACCACCGATTTGTAATCCACCTGGGTACGTTTTTAATGCTTGTATTGCTGCTTCTTTATTACCATCTCCTAGCATAATCACATGACCACCAATTAAGTTATCTCTCTGAAACATTTCTGCATAATAGCTGCTGTCATATGTAGAAACATAATTTTCAATTACATTTTTGTTTTCACTATTAAGCGTCGCACCAACAATTTGCTTTACTTTTCCTTGATGCAAATCGATACATGGTCTGAATTGCAAAATATTCACATCCTTCTGTAAAATGCAGTTACACCTATTCTAGAACATTCCTACTAAAAAGAAAAGACGCCACTAATGTGTGACGTCCCTCTCGTTTTTAAACAAACCCGCGTTCATATTGAACAGGTACTTCGGTTTCCTGTCCTAACTCGTGAGCAGCATGAATTGTCCAATACGGATCACGTAGCATACCTCTTCCGATCGCAATGAGATCTGCATCCTGATTACCAACAATTGAATCTGCTAGATGGGCATCTTCTAAACGACCTACTGCAATGACTGGCACCTCTAGAGCTTCACGCATCGCTCTTGCGAAAGGAACCATGTACCCTGCATGCCCGCCTGGATTTCGAGATGGGGCAATAGCACCTTCTCCGCCAGCACTAATATGGAACATATCTACACCAGCCTCTTTATAGGCTTTTGCTAATGCAATACCATCTTGTAGCTGATAACCTTCTTCGACAAATTCAGTTGCAGATATTCTCATAATTAATGGCATACCATCCGGCATTTCTCTTTTGACAGCTTTTACTACTTCTGTACCAAAGCGTGTCAATTCACCATACTCATCATCACGTTTATTGGTATAGCTGGAATGGAATTGATGAATTAAGTATCCATGAGCACCATGCAATTCAATCGCGTCAAACCCTGCTTCTACAGCACGTCGAACAGATTGACGGAATTTTTCCACCATTTCTTTTACTTCGTCTGTTGAAAGTGCGCGTGGTTCTTTATATTGTTCATTAAATCTTATCGCAGATGGAGCCACCGGTGTTTTTGCATCTTCCGCTTTGCGTCCAGCATGTGCGATTTGGATTGCGATTTTAGAACCTTGCGCATGTACAGCATCTACAATTTTCTTGTATGCTGGAATTTGCTCATCGGACCATAAACCTAAACAGTTATTAGAGATTCTGCCATCTGGCTCGACATTTGTCATCTCAACAATCACAAGTCCGGTACCTCCAACTGCACGGCTTACATAGTGTGTATAGTGCCAATCGTTAGGTGTACCGTCTTCTTTCGTTACCGAATATTGACACATTGGTGGCATTACCACACGATTTTTTAATTCTAGATTTTTTATTTGAAAAGAACTGAATAATTGATCCACTTTTAAGTTCCTCCTTACTTACTTTTTGTTACCTAATAAAGTATAGCAAGAATTGATAACAAGGTCACACGATTGAACTTGAGAAAACAAAACATGAATTTTGTAACAAAGATAAATGCCCTTGCATAGATTATGGACAGAAACCTACTTTTTAGGATGTGAGTAAATGTTTTATCATGTAAAAGAACTGCAATATCCAGCTAAACCTGATCGACCTGATCCGCTTTTTGCGAAACAGCTACAAGAAGTGTTAGGTGGACAATTCGGAGAAATCTCCGTAACCATGCAATACTTATTTCAAGGCTGGAATGTTCGAATGGATGGTAAATATAAGGATTTGTTAATGGATGTTGGTACAGAAGAAATAGCACATGTAGAGATGTTAGCGACAATGATTGCGCGTCTTTTGGATAATGCGCCTGTGGGTGACTTAGAGGAAGCGGCTAAAGATCCTGTTCTGGGTGCGATTATTGGCGGGATGAATCCGCAGCATGCCATTGTATCCGGATTAGGTGCAATGCCTGGTGACAGTGTTGGTAATCGCTGGACTGCTGATTATATTATCGCCAGCGGAAATCTACTAGCAGACTTTCGTGCTAATTTAAACGCAGAATCTCAAGGACGTTTGCAAGTATCCAGACTGTACGAAATGACATCAGATCGAGGAGTAAAGGATATGCTTTCCTTCTTAATTGCTCGTGATACGATGCACCAAAACATGTGGTTAGCAGCCATCGAAGAATTAGAAGAGAAAGAAGGTGTTGTTGTACCATCAACATTCCCAAGGAATCTAGAAAAACAGCAAGTTGCCTATGATTTTTATAACTTCTCACAAGGGGATGAAAGTGCAGAGGGAAGATGGGCCCATGGTCGTTCAATGGATGGTTGCTCCCATTTCCGTTACGTACACAATCCCCCTGCATATGGTGGCATTCCATCCCTGAAGCCGGCACCACATTATACATTTAATACTAACTTCCATATCCCACCTTCTTTATGTTAGATAAAAAAAGCGTAATTAATTCTCAAGAATTACGCTTTTTTCTTCCTCTCCAAAGCAATAATTCTAAAGCAATCATACAAGTGATCAGCCACGCCAACCCCAGTGACATCCCTGCTACAATATCAGTAAAAAAGTGTACCCCTAATACGACACGGCTAAAGGCAATCGTCACTGCAAGAAACGAAAAGAACAGAACATAAGAAACTCTTAGCCATCTTGTTGAGACCTTTTTCCACAGTAAGTAGATAACAAAACCATAAAATGCAACCGAGCCAGTCGAATGTCCACTAGGAAAGCTAAAACCTGTTCCCCCATATTGTGCAATTAACTCCGGTCGTTCCCGCTCAAACACAAGTTTTAACACTTGAGTTAACAGACTGATCCCAATCATATTGATACTGAAGAACAAACTATACCATTTACTTTTTTTCGCAAAGAAAAGATAGACAGCTAGTATAACAGAAGTTATAGTTAAAAAAAGAATTGATCCCGCTTCTGTAACCAGCCCCATCATCTGATAAAGCCAATCCTCCTTTGCAAAAACAATAAACTCCTGAAAAACACGATCTACGAAAAACTTTTCTTCTTCTAGTACATCACCTGCTAATTCGATAAAAAGAGAAACCGTTACAGCAATGAAGATAAATCCAACTATTAAAGTAAATATAGCTATCTTCGGCATATCTTTCATCTATTTTCACTCCTTTTATTATTATTCCCAATTAAGAGAAACAACACTATGGAAAAAGTGTGAAATGAGTCCTTTTTTTGTTGTTTAAATGTAATAAAACAATCAGATTACTGGTATGATAGGAATAATGTTGCTAAACTTGAGATGATATGGGTTGCAATTATTCTATCATGTATGTTTGAATGGACAGACAATGAGTTATATGGAGGTTGTTTATTAATGAAGAAGCTATTAATGCTATTAATGATGATTAGTTTGGCTGTTATCACTGTTGCATGTAGTAATGATGACGAGGAGCCAGCTGATGAAAACAATACAGAAGAACCTGCAGCAGAAGAAACACCAGAGAGTGAAGGTGAAGCCGAGGGTGAACAGGAAGCACAAGAGGAGGAAGCTGATTCAGCTGCAGCGACAGGACAACAAGGAGTAAGTGATGAGGAATTGGTAGAAGAAGACCAAGCTGTAGCGACTATAAATGGTGAAGAAATCATTGGTTCTTCCTACAATCAAATTTATCCACTTGTAAAAAGCACATTAGAACAAGCCGGACAAGATGTAGAAGATACAGAAGCTATAAAACAGCAAACCTTAAATGAATTAATTACTCAAGAATTGATTCGTCAAGATGCTAAAGCTGAAGGACTGACCGTTGAACAAGAAGAAATTGACAATGAACTAGCTGCTTATGAAGAACAATTTGGAGAAGAGTACGCTAGTGCTCTAGAATCGAGTGGATATACCGAAGAAACATTAAAGGAACAAATCGAGAATGATTTACTTTCTGAAAAATATATGGAGTCTGTTCTTGGTATCAAAGTAACAGATGAAGAAATTAAAGAATATTATCAGTCAGCAGCAGAGGAAAATGAAGAAGACCTTCCACCATTGGAAGATGTTGAAGATCAAATTAAACAAACACTTACGTCACAAAAACAACAAGAAAAACAAGAAGAAATTCAAGCCAAAATCGATGAACTTCGAGAAAATGCTGAAATTGAAGAGTTAATATAAAAATCATCCCCATAGCTGGGGATGATTTTTTGTATTTGATAACTATTTCCTCCACAGAAAAGCATTGATAAACACTAATACACTAATTAAAATATAGGACCCAAATGAAGCAAGCGTCATTACATAGTGAAATAGAGCAAAAGCGACAGTTAAGGCTAATAGAGCTAGTGCTTGCCCGCTTTGTTTACTTTGACCGATTTGATATGATTCAGAAAAAGGCAGCACATTTTTAAGAAATACTTGATAACAAATCCTGCTATAGATAGCAGCAACTAAAACAAGTATGATTAAAAAAGACCAAATTCTTTCTGTGAAAATTACTAAAAAAAGCACACTTAATATCAGATAAACCGGAATAAATAAGCGAACGAGAAAAGCTTTTAATACTGCGCGGTGACACACATTTTCATTTTTCAGCGGTACTGCGCGATATATCCAGGCTGCTTTTGGATTGGTTGAAAATTGAAGCATTTGTACACCAGCCGGAATCACAACCAAGCTAAAATACATTGAGAAATACATGCTACCATCACGTAGTTCGTCGATCGAGCGACTTGTATAATCCGTAAGGAGAAAAATACAAGGGAATACTAAAGCCATTCCAATTGTCGGATAGACCTTTAGCTTATAATCTCGCTCATTTTTTAACATTCTAGTTGCGAAATCAAAGAAAACTTGTTCTTCCTTGTTCCTAACCAATACCTTGGACCAAAAACGACTCCACCATTCTTTTGCTTGTTTATGTTTACCGCTGTTGGATAAAAGCTTTTCCAAGTTGCGCTCAAAAGATGGAATCAGTTTGATATAAAGAAAAATAGCTACAAGTGGTAAAATTACACCCAATATCGCGAGTATGATATACGACAGATCTGTTACACCATTTAAAACGATTTCATATATCGCTCCATACCAGACCGGCGGCATCAATACATGCCACCATTCAAAACTGAAGTTAACATTCAAATCTACAAACTCAAAGGACCGAGCTACTAATTGATAGCCGATAATCATGGAAATACTTAGAAGAATTTGAATATAATTAATAATATCCTTTAATTTTTCTCCATCAAAAAAACGAAGGATAATGATATACACCAATGCCGTCATAATCAGAATCAATAAATTAACAAATAACAGGACAATCAAACTTAATAAAAAGAATACAATCCCTTGGTTAAACAAACCAATGATCATTGGAATAGCAGTAAACGCCATCGTTAGTTGACATAAGTAGATGGTAATATGGACAACCTTAGTCGCATTAATCGTTCTCGAGTCTACAGGTTTAGTGCCTATAATCATTTTATCGCGAACATCTAGTAATACACTAGAAAAATCAGAAATGGTCGATGTCATAATAATAAACATGACAATAGCATACATGATGCTGACTTGAAAGATATACTGATCACCAAATAAGAAAGCAATCAGTATTAATCCCATCAAAGCATAGATACCAAGAGATTTCAGAAACTGATTACCGGAATCTGACTTTGATTCATGAAAGATCGTCGGTACTCTTCTCGTGTCCATCGTTAATTTCAATTGCAGAATCTCTCGCATCATCGGGTAATCTACCTTAGCTTTTTGAAAAAGCGACTGAAACTTATCTAGTATTCTCAGCGATCTGAAATCATCCATCTTTATCACCATTTTCCACTATAGAAACAAAAGAACTGGCTATTTCTTGATGCTGATGAAATCCTGTCAGTTGATTGAAAATCTCTTCAAGAGAACCCTCTTTATTTTGCTGCTGTAACTGTTCAAACGTTCCATCAGCAACAATTTGACCATCCGCAAGCAACACGATACGATTACTGATTTTTTCAACGACGTCCATAATATGTGAAGAGTAAAAAATCGTTTTCCCTTGATTTGCTAACTGATCTAAGATCTCTTTGACAATCATCATACTGTTGGCATCCAGACCACTCAATGGTTCATCTAAAAAGAGTAAATCCGGATTATGTATAACACTAGCGATAAAAAGAACTTTCTGTCTCATCCCTTTGGAAAAAGATGAAATCCTTGTATGTAATACATGTTCTAATTCAAATAAACGCATCAATTCTGTTGCTTTACGGATAATCATCTGATCTTCCATCCTATATAAGCCACCGACAAAGGATAGATATTCCATAGGCGTTAGGCTATCATAAATATCTCCGTTTTCCGGTACATAACCGATACGTTTCTTATATGCCACACCACTTGTTTTAATATTCTTACCGAATATTTCAATGTCACCTTCAAACTCTGTTATTAGACCTAACATCATCTTGACGGTTGTACTTTTACCAGCCCCATTCGGCCCGATATAACCAATAATCTGACCTTGATAGATATCAAGATTAATAGATTCTAAAACGCGTGTACTTCCATAGGATTTTGCTACATTTCTTAATGATAGAATAATATCTTCTGACAAATTTATTCACCTCCATCACTATGCTAACATATTTTTCCTTTTACTGTTTTAATTTTTTTAAAATAATCTTCTCCAACCAGAACCAAGGCAAAATACGTTTAGCAAAAGCTAACATTCTCGCTCCTTTGCCAATTGGATAGCGAAGTTTTGGTTGTTTCTTGCTACATATCGCGGCTATCAAAGAAGCTACTTCGCTCGGGTCTGCACTGGATTGTGACGATTGTTGTGCGAAAGACAGAACAGAGCTTTTCATCGGATCTTTTTTCAACTCCATTCGGTCAATATTGGACAAGCTCTTATCCCAAATACCCGTTTGGTAGGATGCTGGGTCCACTACGGAGACAAATATCTGTTTCGGGAGTAATTCGATTCGTAAACTTTCGCTGAACCCTGCTAAAGCAAACTTTGATGCACAATAAGCAGACATTCCTGGAAAACCTGCATATCCGCTAACACTGCCTATATTAATGATATTTGCCTTATTGGCCTGTTCTAATAATGGCAACATTACTTTGGTGACACGAAAAACTCCGTTCAAATTTACATCTAGCTGTTTTTGAAAGGCGTCTGTGGTTAAATCTGCAATAAATCCTGCTTGGCAAAAGCCAGCATTATTAACTAACACGTCGAGTTTTTGATAATTTGCTTGTATGTATTCTTTGACATGTTGAATCTGATGCTCATCGGTTACATCCATTTCCATAATATCTAATTGGGATGCTAACTGGTTATTCTCGGCTGTCTCGATTAATTCATCACGTGACTGCAATGTTCTCATTGTCGCTATCACTCTGTAACCTTTTTTCAAGAATTTCAGTGTCGTTATGAAGCCAAAACCACTACCTGCCCCTGTCACAAGTACTGTCTTCACGAAGTCAACTCCCTCTCATATGTATTAAGGTATATCTTAACATATTTGTCTAATGTGGTACTGGGCCCTTCCTTATAGTTATATAAACAAAAATCCCCCTCGCTTCTTTCTGCGAGGAGGATTTCAAATTCAACTATGAATTATTCTACACCTTCAGTCCACTCAGCAACTTTTTCTGGGTTAGCTTCTACCCACTCTGCTGCAGCGTCTTCCGGATCTGTACCATTGTTAATTTCAAGCATAACAGAGTTACTGTCTTCTTCTGTCCATTCGAATTGATCTAACACTTTATATGCGTTTGGTAAATCTTCTTCTAGTCCTTCACGAACCATTGTTTCAATTGTTTCTGCTTCACCAAATGAGCCTTCTGGATCTTCTAAATATTTCAAATCATATTCAGAGAATTTCCAGTGTGGAGACCAACCAGTAACAATGATAGGTTCTTCATTTTCAATTGCTTCCCCAAGTTGTGTGGTCATTGCACCACTTGAAGATGTTTGCACTTGCCAATCACTTAAGTTCTCATAATCTTCGAGAGCCTTTTCAGCAGCACTTACCACACCGGCACCTGGCTCAATACCAGTAATCGTTTGACCTGCTTCATCTGTAAGATCTGCAATAGAATCAACATCCATGTAAGATGGTACTACAAGACCAATTTTAGCTCCTTCAAGGTTTGGTCCCAATTCTACTACTTGATCCCCAAATTCTGCATATTGTGATTCATGTGTAGCTGGTAACCATGCTGCAACCATACCATCTGCTTCTCCATTTGCAACTGCTTCCCACATTGCTGCATTTTCAATAGATGTACGCGTTACATCATACCCTAAATCTTCTAAGACTTTTCCAACCACATGTGTAGAGGCAATTTCAGTGTCCCAATTTACGTACACTAATTCTATTTCCTTACCTTCACCTACAGCAGCTGTTTCATCATTGCCTTCATCACCTGTAGCGTCGTCACCTTCATCGTTGGCACCACAAGCTGCAAGTACAAATACTAAAGCTAATACTGCCATTAATCCAAAAGACTTCCATGTTTTTAACATGAATAGACCTCCCCTTTTTTAAAATTTATATTTAAACATATCCAGGCTAACCTGGATATGTTTATCACCTTAACCTAAAAAACTTCACAGTGTCTTAACATATTTTTTCTAACCAGATTTGCGACCACTTAATCTGGCAAAATTTATTAAACTTAGCCTTTATTTAAGTTTTGAGAAACCCTGTCAATAATAATTGCTAAAATAACAATACCGAAGCCTGCTACAAAACCTGGTCCTTCTTGTGAACGTTGCAGTGCTGTTAATACTTTATCACCAAGCCCTGGTGCACCGATCATTGATGCAATTACAACCATAGACAACGCAAGCATTACCGTTTGGTTTACACCTGCCATAATCGTTTTTCTGGCCATTGGTAATTCTACTTTAAACAGCTTTTGTGATCCTGTTGTACCGAATGCATCAGCCGCTTCTACTAACTCATTGGACACTTGACGAATACCTAAATTGGTAAATCGGACAACAGGTGGTGTTGCGAATACAACAGATGCAAAAATACCTGGTACCATCCCAATTCCGAAGAATACAACGGCAGGAATTAAATAAACGAAAGCAGGCATCGTCTGCATAAAGTCCAATATTGGCGTAATAATTGCTTGTGCCCATTTACTCTTCGACATCCATATACCAGCAGGAATACCAATAATGATAGATATTATACTGGCAAAAAGTACTAGTGTAAATGTGTACATTAACTCTTCCCATAGACCTTGATTATAGACAAACCATAGGCCAATAATAGAAAAAGTAACCAAACCAAATTTCTTACCGGAAACAAAGAAAGCAATAAGAGCAACGATTAATATTACAATCAGTGCTGGAACTTGACTTAACCATTCTGCAGTCGTTTCAACAAATTCACCAAAATCGTCTTTGATTGGATCAAAAATAAATTCAAATGTATTTTTCATCTTTTCAACTGCTGTATTAATCCAATCTGCTACTGGAATTTCGGGGATAAAATTAAGCATCTTCTGTCACCCCATTTCCATTTGCTAATGCTGCGATTACTGCACCTCGTACAATGATCCCTTTCATCTTGCCATCTTCCACAACAGCTACAGGTACAGGCGCATCATGAATAATTTCAAAGATTTCATGAATTGGTGCTTCTAATCCTACTGTAGGCATATCTGTACGTAAAATACTGTGTAAACCCTTTTCTCCATTATCCCGAGCTTGTTTAACATCGTCTGCTGTGACATAGCCCTTTAATTGTCTGGAGCGATCAACCACATAAATGCTTGATAAGCCTTGCTCACGAATTCTTTCTAGCGCAACTCTTGGACCATGTTTTTCAATATCAACCGTTTCAGGTCGCTTCATAATATGACTTGCTGTTAACACTTTGGAGCGATCAACGTCTTCAACGAATCGTTCCACATAGTCATTGGCCGGATTTACTAAAATTTCTTCCGGCGTACCGATTTGAACAATGGAACCATCCTTCATCAGTGCAATGCGGTCACCGATCCGTAATGCTTCGTCCAAATCATGCGTAATAAAGATAATGGTTTTCTTCATTTTTTGCTGAAGGTCCAATAACTCATCTTGCATGTCTTTTCTAATTAATGGATCCAACGCAGAAAAAGCTTCATCCATAAGCAGAACTTCCGGATCATTTGCCAAGGCTCTAGCTAAACCAACACGTTGTTGCATACCGCCTGATAACTGATCTGGATACTGGTGAATAAAACTTCCTAATCCTACTAATTCTAAAGCTTCTTTAGCTTTTTCAGCACGCTCTTCCTTATTGATTCCTTGAATTTCCAGTCCAAACTCCGTATTTTCTAACACGGTACGGAAAGGAAATAATCCAAATTTTTGAAAGACCATACTCATTTTTTCACGACGGACTTTACGTAAAGTTTCTTTACCAACCCTCGCAAGATTTTCACCACTCACTTCAACATCACCTTCTGTAGGGTCAATCAAGCGATTCAATAAACGTACAAGGGTTGACTTTCCACTTCCAGAAAGCCCCATAATAACGAATACTTCGCCTTCTTCGACTTCAAACGTTGCACGGTTTACACCGACTGTACATCCTGTTTTTTCTAAAATTTCTTCCTTTTTATATCCCTCATCTAACAATGAGAGAGCTTCTTTGGTTTTTTTGCCGAAAATTTTCGACAAATTCTTAACACTAATGACAGACATGAATCTATATCACCTCAATTTATATTCGACTTTTCCCGTCATTTTATGCATCACTTATACTATGCTAAAGGTTTTACTTATGAATTTCAAGCGTTATACACTTATTTTTCCGTTTGTTACGTTTGTAAAGTTTAAACTTTACAAATGGAAATCCTTACTTTTACCCTATACTTAGTATTTACATTGATTTTTTAATTATGTAGTGTAATGATATTAGTAAGAGAGTTGAAAGGGGTTATCATACTTTTATGACACAGGAAACTGATGCTAATTTAGAAAGAGTAAACAATCAAATCATTTCTGAGTTTTCCAAAACACTTGAAATGTTTTCTTTAAATAAAACAGAAGCACAATTATTTGTTACGCTTTATTTAAATGGAGCTCCCATGACTTTAGACCAAATGAAAGATGCTTTGGGTAAAAGTAAAACGGCAATGAGTTATGCCGTTCGTAGATTGCAAGAATTTAATTTAGTCGAACGCGTTTTTCAAAAAGGTGTACGAAAAGACTTATATGAAGCTCGTGAGGATCTATATAAGAAATTTATGAAAACCTATGTTAACCGGTGGCTCCAATCACTTAACCTGCAAATTAACAACTTAGAGGATATTCAAGAGGACTTGGATCACTATCCTGCAGAACAAAGAGAACTGTTTGAGCATAAAATTCAGGAAGCAATCTCTTTTCACCGTTCGCTTGAAACAGTTTTTTCGGATATAAAGAAGAATGATTTTCTTTAAAAGTGGAAAAAACTAGCTTATCATCAAGTACTGACGAAGGTCTTTATGTACATGTAAATTATCACTATATCGAATTACTCCCCTGCAAAATATGGTTCTCTTAAAGCTTAAAATAGAGACAAGCTAAAGGTAACTCGGACCTAATGCTTTAGCATCGCATACTTCGATTGCGAATTAAAAAGGAAACGAATTCTCTTGGGAAATACATAGTTATTCACACGAAAGATGTCATACCTATTTACAAAAAGTGGGACAAGCTAGCTTGTCCCATTCGATTACATCATTTCTTCAACTGTTCCATCATCTTGATCAACAATATACCAACCAATAGTTGCTGTATGACTTGTTTCACCGTTGGAAACTAGTTCATAAACTTGAACAACAAAATTGCCATCGTCATTTTTGTGATCCATTACGACATGGATATCACTATTTTGTGAAATATTAAGGTGGTTCCTTACTAAATCTTCAGCTGTAGTGTCCGTAATTTCACTCGTATCCGTTTCCGGGTTATCATCAGTATTGCTTTCATCTGATGCTTGTTCTTCATCTTCTCCATTCTCATAGTTTTCTCCGTTTAAATCTTCAGACCTTACTTCATTAACAATCCAGGAATCATCTGTTGATGTAATCACATAAGTCATTCTTACATTTCCTATTAATTCATTTGATCGTTCTTGTGTTATCTCATATTCAACATCATTCACTTGTTCAAAACTAAAGTCACTATCTTCTTCAAACCACACAGGAGCCTCTGTTGAAACAACATATACCTTATCATTATCCTCTTCAAAATAATGAGCCACAAATGAATCAGCTAATTCTTCTGACATAATGGTCGTGAATTCCTCTTTCAGTGACTCTTTTGAATCATAATCTGTCAAAGCACCATCATCTTCTGTATTTTCAATGACAGACATGAATTTATCTTGGTACTCATTTAAAACTTCTTTTGCTTGTTCTTGATCGAGTGTAGGTGTTTCTTCCTCAGAAGGTTCATCTTGTTCTGAGTCTTCTGCTGATTCTTCTACTTCATTCTCTGGATCTTCTGTTTCATTTTTATTTGTGTCATCTTGCGTACATGCCACTACTACTAGCGATAACAACAATGTTAGGATGACAAACAATAATTTCTTTTTCATATTAATTCCCCCCCATTTTTCATCTAATATCAAAGTACTACTTAGTAATAATATACCCTATTATAGATAATAACAAACTATTTATCATCCTCCTATAAGGCTTTATCACTAATATTTCTTGAGAATTTCAGCAACTTCATTTTACTCTTTGACGGTTAATGTAACGAATCAGAAAAACTGCTAAATGAAACTGTAAGATTTCCTCGTCAAAGTGGATTAACCGGGAAATGCGTCTGTGAAAGGATAGTTTTTCCCGATAAAAATGCAATTACAGGGAAATCTATAGAACGAGAGGTTTTCCAGATAATACATGGACCAATGTTAGTCAATGACCTAATGAAAAAGATAGGTGAGTTCATCACCTATCTGCTACTTATCTATAAATCTTGTTAAAAAATCAGACAACATAGTTTGATATTTTTCTTTATGAAGAGCATATGCTTCACCATGCCCGGCATCATCATATAAAAAGATTTCTGCATGACTATTAGTCTCTTCGTATAGTTTATTTGCCATTCTAGAAGGAACAAAGGTATCTTCTTTTCCATGAAAATAGAGAATTGGTACCTCTGCCTTCTTTACCTGATCAATAGCAGAAGCTTCATATAAGGAATAATTGGCACGTATATCGGAGACCATACTCGTTGTAGGTAATACCGGAAATGCTGGTATGTTGTACATCCGATTCATCTGATATTGAAAAAGGTCATATACACTTGTATAGCCACTATCCGCAACTACAGCTTGTACTTGTGGAGGAAGTTCTTCTCCACTAGCCATCAACATCGTACCTGCCCCCATCGATAAGCCATGTAAGACAATTTCTGCATTTGTTCCAACACGCTCAATTACTCGATCTGTCCAATCTAAAACATCTAGACGATCATGCCAGCCAAAACCAAAATAATCTCCTTCACTTTTTCCGTGCCCTCTCATATCAAAAAGAAAGATATTATAGCCTAGCTCTTCATAATAATATTGCGCGTATAACCCCATGTCTGTGGCTTTTCCTAAATAGCCATGACCAAAAATAACCGTTTTGTTTGTATCTGTTGTGGCCGGTAAATAGTATCCTTTTAAAGTTAAATCATCAAAAGTTTGCAGCTGCCAACCTTCAAAACTCTGACTAGCCACCCAGTCTCGCCATCCGCCTTTGGTAAAGACGTTCATCGCTGATGCAGATACTTCCAAGTCTTCATTTCCTTGTAAAAAAGTCTTTTGTTCACGTTTGATGGCGAGGTTATAAAAATAGTTTCCAGCAAATAAATCTATGCATAATAAAATGGCGATAAGCGCTATCATTATTTTTAAACCTTTACCAATCTTCACAAAAAATCCCCTTTCGACATCTTTATACATATTATAACAAGCATTTGCTTCAAAAAGGGGATTTTTTATTGGAACAACCGGAAAATTTCGACAAATTATTTACTCTTCTAATGATGACAGGACTTCATTAATGGTTATAAATGCTTCTTTTAAGGCTCCTTTATCTTGATTCGCTAATGTTGCAAAACGTTCTCGCACTACTTGGTAAAGAATCTGTTTTTTCTCAGCTAAAAACTGTTTTCCTTTTTCCGTCATTTGAATATATGTTATCCGGCGATCTGTTTCATCCTTCGTTTTAATAATAAACTCCTTCTCCATTAGTTTTCGAATCAATGGAGTTAAGTTTGACTTGTTAATATCCAATTTTTTAGCAATCTCCGCCATTTGAATTGGCCCCATGTGTTCCACAAGGTGTAACACATGGAAGTGGGATGGGTGAAGTCCTTCTTTTTTCGTTATCGGAGATGTACCAAACATCTTTTTCGTCAATATTGGTAATACAGTTAATGCCTGTTCTACCAATTCATTTGTTAATGTATCTTGTTCTTTCATCTAGTTCGCTCCTTCATATAGATTGACTTCATCAGATATACAGTGGATAATAGTTATTATATCATAACTATATTAGTTGATAAGGAGGTTACATATTGAATTCTATCATTACCGTGAAAGGTTTAACAAAGACCTATAAAAAAGTAGATGCGGTTAAAGGAATTAATTTTGATGTTAAAGAGGGCGAGATTTTTGGCTTTCTCGGGCCTAATGGTGCAGGCAAAAGTACGACAATCAATATGATTTGTACGATGCTGAAGCCAACTTCCGGAGAGATTATCATCAATAACTACGATGCCAAAAAACAAAAAGATGAAGTTCGAGCAAGCATCGGTATTATTTTTCAAGAAAATACACTAGATGGAAAATTAACAGCTAACGAAAACTTGAAATTACATTGTCGTTTTTATAATGTACCTAAAAATAAACGAGAGAAACGCATTCAAGAAGTACTAGAAATTGTCGATTTGGTCGATGAGCAAAACCAGCGTGTAGAGGAATATTCGGGTGGGATGAAACGTCGCCTTGAGATCGCACGTGGGCTTCTGCATTATCCGAAAGTGCTTTTTTTAGATGAACCGACTGTTGGACTAGATCCCAACACAAGAGCACACCTATGGGAATATATTTTAAAGCTCAAAGAAAAAGAAGGTATTACAATGTTTCTCACCACACACTATTTAGATGAAGCTGAGATTAGTGATCGAGTGGCGATTATGGACCAGGGTGAAATTATTGCGATCGACTCCCCGGCTTCGCTTAAGGACCAGCTTGGTGGTGACATTATTGAATTGTCCACGGAAGATAATGAGGCTGCTTTAAGAGAAATTGAGGACAAAATGGAAACGGT
This sequence comes from Gracilibacillus suaedae, assembly GCF_017599345.1. Lineage (GTDB taxonomy): Bacteria > Bacillota > Bacilli > Bacillales > Amphibacillaceae > Gracilibacillus > Gracilibacillus suaedae. The sequence continues at coordinate 230,966 of NZ_JAGFVL010000032.1, read as the reverse complement.
CGAAGTGAAAGTGGAAGATGATACGATTCATCTCAAGGTCGAAAGTAGTGACGCCTTTATTTCTTCTTTCATCAAAACCTTAGAAATTCCGATTACAAAATTAAATATTCGCAAACCAACATTAAACGATGTGTTTTTAGCTTTTACAGGAAGAAAAATTAAGGAATAAGGGGGTAAATCTGATGGAAGGTATCTTAGCAATTTGGCAGCGTGACTTAACGAAATTTTTTCGTGATCGAGCACGACTTTTCGGGTCATTCTCGATGCCGATATTATTTCTGCTTATATTCGGTGGTGGCTTAAGTGGAACAATGGAAACCATGATGTCTGGCGGTTTTGGAGAAGAATCTAGTGGATTTAATTATGTCGAATTTGTATTCCCTGGCATTGTCGCTATGACTTTATTGATGACAGCGATATTTTCCGCCATGTCTGTGATCGAGGATAAAAACTATGGATATATGAAAGAAATTTTGGTTTCACCGATTTCACGTGTAAGTATTGCTGTTGGGAAAATGTTAGGAGCAGCAACTGTTTCAACCATTCAAGGTGTTATTTTGTTTTTGCTTATCCCTTTTTTAGGGTTATCCTACAGCATTATTTCACTGATTCAAGTCATTCCATTTATGTTCTTACTTGGTGCGGCATTATCAGGTGTGGGCTTGTTATTTGCTAGTATGATTAAATCGACACAAGGATTTCAACTGATTGTGCAAATTATCGTCATGCCGATGATATTCTTATCTGGTGCCCTATTTCCTGTCAGTAATATGCCAGGTTGGCTCGATGTCATTGTCAAATTGAATCCTGTTACATACGGTGTCGACGTGATGAAGAAAATTATGATTGACGTAGATAGTCTACCTCAAACAGTACAGGAAACAATGGGCTTACATATTACCGTCTTTGGCAGAACTGTATCTGTGTTTGAAGAAATCTTATTTATTTTAGCATTTGCTGTTATCTTTGTCGCGATTGCAACCATTAGTTTTAAACGAGCACATGCGTGAAAAAACCGGTCTTTGTCCGGTTTTTTCTTGTTACATGCTCTCCACTTACTTTTATTCCTGCTTTCTTTGCCAATAATAAATCGCCAGTTGTGTTCGATCACGAATTTCTAATTTATCTAAAATTATAGAGAGCATATTTCGAACAGTTCCAACACTTAGAAAAAGTTGTTGAGCTATTTCTTTGTTTGACAGACCTTGAGCAACTAATTCAGCAATATCTGACTCTCGCGCAGTTAAACCTTCCAGTGCCTTTTTATACATTCAATTGGTTAGTATTAGGTATGATATTGCTACTAGTCGGAGCATCTTCATTCTTGATTACAAGAAAAAAGCTTAAACCATAATTAAATCGGAACAAAAGGTCCATCCCTTTGTTCCGATTTTCTACCTAATCGCTCAAGAAAACAATCCCTAAAAAAGGCATACTTTTGCTCATTATTGCATCTAAAAAAAGGAATTTAAAAATTCGACTTTTATTCTACTTGTTGAGTGTGCTCCTTCTATACTAGTCATCCTTCAAAATCTCATACAAAAACCGTTCCCGATGTTCTAAAAAATAACGCGTGATTTGATAATGGTCCGTATCCTCATAAGCAACTTCCTGAATACGATCATCATCAAAACTAAAAATGGTCGCCTCCGGATACCCTAACAGCATCGGCGAATGGGTTGCAATAATAAATTGACTATCGCCATTTGCTGATAAATCATGCAATATCCTTAAGAAAGCAAGTTGTCGCTGGGGGGACAATGCAGCTTCCGGCTCATCCAATAAATAAATCGCTTGTTGATGAAAGCGATGTTGAAACAATGATAGAAAGGACTCACCGTGTGACTGATGATGCAGCGACTTGCCGCCATAAGACAAGTCACCTCCATCAAGAGAATCAATATGGGTAGCAAAATGATGAAACGTTTCTGCTCGCAAAAAGAAACCGTTTGTTACTTTAGGCATCCATGACAATGTAATATAATCCCCTAATGCTGACTGAGCTTCATGTACCTCAAAATAATTATTACGTCCCCCACCAGCTGTATTAAATCCACATTTATCAGCAATAGCCTCTAGTAATGTTGATTTACCTGACCCGTTCTCCCCGACAAAAAAAGTTACATTACTGGTAATATCCAATTGCTCTAACCTTTTTATTACTGGGATAGTAAATGGGTAACGATCATCAATATTTTTATCTTTCTGCAGTGTAATTCGTTTTAAATACATATTCTCACCTCTTCAGGCTCTAGATTTCCCATCACGAAAAAAAGGTCACCTAACAAAATCTCGATGATTAAAAAGCCGACCGCTGGTATGATGACTAGATTGGACAACAATAAATTTCAAAAAATCGTCATTTGCTGAACCTACCCTTTTGTTAGATTATAATAAACAAAGGATGGATAATCCAGTTTATCCGTTCCACTGCTTGTGATCTAGAAATGAAACGAGGATTCTAGGCCAAAAAAATAATCCGCACTAGGCGAATTACCGAAAATATTTTTCTATATACTGTTGTTCTTCCTCTTCGGTATATAATCGTAATGCTCTGCCAACAGTCCCATTCTTTAGTTCCCAAATATAATTATGCACTTCTACCGCATTACTGAAATCACCGTTCTGCCAGGCTGTTAAAGCCTCCATATAAAAATCACGATGGGTAAAATCAGAGTTTTTTGCTGTTTCTAGCATTAAGTCTATTCGTTCATCCGTGATTTCTACAGCCCCCCATTTATCTTCAGCATGCACTTTTTGATGTGTCATATGATGTAAAGTATCCATAAAATTAGCTTCACTTTGAATACTGTCAGCGTTCACTTCCTGTACTTCTTCCTCGATATCTTCTTCACTAACTTCCATATCCACTTCTGCTGTCGTTTCTGCTTGTGGCTTCTCGTCATTTGCCACATCATCCTCAGATAGTAAAGCAAAAAGAATAAATATTGCAAAACCAAGAACACCAATAGCAAATCCAATAGCAACAATCCAGCCAATAATACCTATTAATTTACTTTTCATACCAATACCTCCATAATTAACATACCAAAAATATACAAAAAATCAAGTCTCTCTAATGTGTTGATTTTGGTTTTTGGTGGTAATACTTATGTAGGATGAATTATTTAAATGAGGAGTGGTTAAATGAGTAATGTAGTTCCTTCCGTTAAATTGCATGATGGTCTAGAAATCCCCGTTGTTGGCTTCGGTACAGCTAACATGAAAGGAAATCAAGGATCGACTGCTATTGCTAGTGCGATTTCAAATGGTTACAGGTTAATAGATACCGCTTATAATTATGAAAACGAAGGTGCGGTTGGCGAAGGTATCCGCAGATCTGGTATCTCAAGAGAACAACTACAAGTTGCCTCTAAACTGCCAGGACGTTATCACCAATATGACGAGGCTGTAGAAGCGATTCAAGAATCATTATTCCGTGCCAATTTAGATTACTTTGATTTATATTTAATTCACTGGCCAAATCCGAAACAGGATCACTATGTGGAAGCATGGCAAGCATTGATTGATGCTAAGAAATGGGGATTGATCCGCTCCATTGGTGTAAGTAACTTCTTACCAAAGCATCTTGAAAGATTAGAAAAAGAAACAGGCGTCCTCCCGAGCATCAATCAAATTGAGTTACATCCATTCTTTAACCAAGAAGAGCAACGAAAATGGCATGAGGAGCATGGTATTGTCACAGAATCGTGGAGTCCTCTCTATCGTGCCAAACATACGGTGGAGAATGAAACACTTCAATACGTTGCACATAAATATAACAAGTCTGTCGCACAAGTCATTTTGCGTTGGCATTATCAGCTCGGTGCTGTGACGATTCCGAAATCTACTTCACCGACCAGACAGGTTGAAAATATTTCTATCTTTGACTTTGCATTAGACTATGAAGATATGGAAATGATCGGAAAGCTAACCAAACCGGATGGCAGAATTAACGATCAGAATCCGGCGGAATATGAAGAATTTTAAACCAATCAAATACTACTAGTTCATACAAAGAGGGTGTCACCTAAACTTAGGGGCACCCTCTTTCATTCGGCACTATTTTCCTTTATACTTTTCCTCTGATTGTGAAGTGTTTTGGCTATTTTTCTTATCTTTGAGGTTCTTCTCTTCAATTTCCAAATCTCTTAGCGGGATATCATCGACTAGTTGTTGTTCCTTAAACATATACAGTTCTGGACGCTTCTCATCGTTAACACTTTTTCGTTTGTTATCGACCCTTTCTTTATGCTCTACTTGTTTATTTTTACGTTCCTCCCCCATCATTAGCACCTTCCTTTTTTTATTGTATGATCTGGATGTTGGTAATAATGATATTGCTTTGTGGCAGAGCCGGGATATCATTCATACTGTAATCGAAATCCTGTTCAGGAAAATCGAATGAAATCTCCTTACTGAAAAAGTTTACCGTTTCATGTAAGATGTCGATCGTAATCCACTCGCCTGCACAGCGGTGACCGATATCAAATTCACCACCCCCTTGTGGAATGAACGAAAATGGATTGCTTTGCCAGTTCTGAAAACGCTCTGACTTAAACCGATTTGGCTCTTCCCAGATAACAGGGTCATGATTGGTACCATATAAATCGAGCAATGTAAGCGTCCCTTTTTTAAATTCGTAATTATTCCAAGTAAAGTCTTGTTTTACCCTTGCAGCTGTAAAAGGGAAGAAAGGATAAAAACGACGTACCTCCTGAATGAATTCGCGGCCATTCCCTTCACGAATACGTTCGGCTTCAGCTGGATAATCATGCATCGCTAATAGCGCAAAATCTATATAAACAGCTATGGCAACGATTGGTCTTAGTAAATTCAATAACTCCACCGCAACGATTGCAGGTTTTAATAATTCTCCGTTAGGATCTTTATGCAAAGAAAATTGATATAGGGCACGGTCTTGATCCACTTTTATCGTTGCTTTGCGAACCTGTTGAACGAGATCTTCCAGCCATTCCTCTGCCTTTTGTCTTGATCTTCTTGCCTTCCAATGCTTTGGTCCCACATCTGCTGCATGTTCGAACAAATCACTAAACTCATCGACCCATTGATCTGCTTCTTCCTTTTGAAGAGGGACTCCCGTCCATCGTAAAGCAATTCGTGTCAATACACGCTTAGCCGCTTCATATACATTCACCTCATGCTGTGTATCAAATAATTGATTTTTCCATTCTTCTCGTGTTAATTGGCGAATTTCTTCTAATGTATCGTCCGTCATGAGCGACATAAACATTGCTTTGCGGTAACGATGGTCTAGATCATCCAGCCCCTGTACTCCACCTTTACCAAAGAGTGTTTTCTGGATTCGACCAGGTGCTGCATTCTTACGCTGAAATTTTTCATTATCGTAAAACAATTTTGCTTCCTGTTCGCCAACTAAACAGATCGCCTTTTCACCGAGCAGCCTTGTTTCGAAAATTCGCGAATCAAATTTATTGGAACGATTCATAATGAAATAATAGCCTTCTTTTAACAGATCTAAAGTATGGTCTAATCCTTTTTCTTGTGGTAGTTGTTGATGATCTGACATTTTTAGCCCTCCAGGATCTGATTTACTACAAACATTTTTCCCTAATATTCATTTTTAAAACAGACATAATGGAAAAGACCATACCTGTTATCTAATATGTCGGCCAACCTTGATTATCCCAATATAAATCGTTTATTAATAATCGTGGTAAACCGTTACTGTCTGCATCATATGCATGACGTACAAAAATATTATTATTGTATACATCTTGATGTCCGGGTCCAATCCACTTGTCGTTACCACTATCAAAAATAGTGCCTCCACCATATAACATATCCTGACCTAATTTATCTACATATGGACCTGTTATGTTGGAAGAACGACCTACGGCAACTTTATACGTACTGTCCAAACCACTACAACATTTATCAAATGAAACAAATAAATAATAATAACCGTCTTTATAAGTAATACTTGGTGCCTCAATTGCACCTTCTGGATGATCAGGTCTTGCTGCAATCGAATATAGCTGTCCTGTCGGTTTCATCGTATTAGCATCTAATCTCGTAAGTTTAATACCACTCCAATAGGAACCAAAGGATAGCCAAGGGTTGCCATATTCATCAATTACCAAATCACCATCAATTGCATTAAAATTATCTGACGTTGTTGAATGCACAACTATCCCATCATCTCGCCAGTTACCTGAAGCTATACTTTCTGTTGAAAGCAGACCGATTAACGATTGATTAGAACCAAAGGAAGATACGGAGTAATATAGCCAATAACGTCCGTTATAATATTGAATATCAGGTGCCCATTGTGCACTTGTATGATTTGGCACATAGTCGCTCCACCAGCTTAACGGTTCAGGAAATACCACTGGTGCTTCGTTCCAATTCAATCCGTCTTGAGAATATATAACTCTTATTCCATTGCCATCTTCTTCTCCAGTCCCAAACGTCCACCATGTATCTCCCTCTTTGATGAGAGACGGATCATGAATCATCGGATGTTCATCCATTTCCCAAAACGCTGCTGAAACGGATACGCTTGAAACTCCGAAAAACACAACACTAAACAACAACACTTTCCAATAACTTTTCAAACTCATATACTCCACTCCTTAACTTTATTATTAAGTATACGCTTACATTTTTGACGATGTTAACCGCACACTTATTTAAAATGAATTATAACACTATTTGCAGTATATGTTAATTATTGGTGCCAAAAATACTTCTTAAGAACTAATATCAATAGGACATTTATTCCATAATATATCGTGAGGCTATGATCAGCGGGGTTTTTACCCACACTGATCATTAGCCAAACTTATCAAAGTGTATGTCCTCAAGTGTTGCTAACCTATTTTGACTTTTGTTTTTTAGCATTTAATAATCGAGCCATTTTTTCCTCTCTGCTTTCGCTTTCTTTATTAGATGTATCGCTTGAGCGTGTTTGCTTAGTTTTTACTAATGGTACTTCATTTCTCTTAGGTCGCACCTGTTTAGTTGGAGAAGTCGTTTTTTTCGATGATGCTTGTTTTAATTGACTTAGTTGTCTCGACCTTTTTTGCGTGACTTCATTCACCTTATTTCGCCCGTCTTGAAAACGTGAACTTATTTTCGTTACAAAAGCAAAATTGAATCGGAACCGTCTAACTGCTACATCTAACATAAATAACAATAATGCCATTGCCAACAAGTAATAAAATAGATCCCGTTCATCATAACGAGGAGGTAAACCTTCCGAAGAAAAAACATTGTCTAAATCTTCGACAACTTTACCACCGCCTGCAGATGCTATTTCTTCGATTACATGTTCGTTAGTGGGGGTAAAAGTATATTCCTCTGAGTAGGGAACAACTACTCCAGTTTTAAATGAACTGACAATTTCTCCATTTTCTTGTTCTGTAATTTGCAGAAAATAAACACCAGATTCATTTGCTTCAAAACTACCCTGATACTCCCCAGGAGCTTTCGGTAGTAAGTTGAATTCCACTTCTTCCCCTGTTTCACTAACTAGGTTGGCATTAAGGTTGGCAGCATCGTTGGCAGCAGCTGTTACGTTTAACGTTACTTGATTTCCTTCGATCTCTTTTGATACTTGATAGGACTCTTTTTGATATTGTGGAAAAGTCCAAGTGACCATATCATTCCAAAGGGCAGACCAATTCTCCCAATTCGGCCAACTACCTGCCCATTCACCAGACAAGTCTGATGTCCAAGCAATCGTCTTACCTAATCCATACTGCCACCTAGCAAGGACTGGATCATTTTTCTCACTTGCTAAAACTTGTTGGGCTCGGCTTTTTGGAGTTGTGGCAATATAGGCATTCATTTGTGGGACCGCCTCTTCAAAATGGGCTCCCCATTCATACCCATTAACTAAAGATGGATAAAAAGGATCGTCTTCAATATATGTTTGGGTTACTAAGGATGTTTCCCTCGATAAAATCGTTGGAATACTAGAGTTATTTTGTACTTCATAAAAACGACCGCCACCTAACTCTGCCATTTCTTGTAACAACGGTCCATCTGCTTCTGTTCCTATCGCTACTGTAGATAATGTAATACCTGATCCAAAAGCTTCTTCAATCATTTTTTGATAATTGATCGTTGTGGCCGATTGACCATCCGTTAATAAAATCACATGCTTCCGCTTTACATCTAATGGCTTCATTTGATCATAAGATTGTGATAACGGTGTAAATATATCTGTTCCGCCACTTGCTGTTATCGATCGAATTTCATTTAATACTTCTTCCTTATCATTAATTGGTCCCAGTTCTACTACTTCCCACGGTGCTCCATCAAAAGCAGTGACACCGAGCGTATCTTCCTCTCTCAACAACTCTACCGATCGTGCTGCAGCTTCACGAGCTAACGCCATTTTATTTCCCGACATACTGCCTGACTTATCAAGCACAATAGATAGACCTAATGAAGGAAGTTCCTTTTCCCCTTTTAACTCCATATCAACTGGCAATATTTGTTCAATTGGTGTTTTAAAATAGCCTCCAACACCAAAGGATTGATCACCACCTGTCATCACGAAACCAACTCCAAAATCTTTTACCGCACGTTCGATTAGCTCCATTTGCTGGCCAGTAATCGTATGAGCAGATACATTACTGAATATAATAGAGTCATACTTTAAATAATTACTTAATTGCCCAGGCAATAACTCTGGTGAAATGATTTCTACTTGTATAGCTGAAGCATCTAGTGCATTTTCCATGTTAGCTGCTGCGCCACTATTTCCCTCTACAATCAAAACATTTGGAACACCTTTGGTTTCAGCAAAGGCTGACAACTGATTGTTTTCGATCACTTGATCCTCTTCACTGACAATTTCCGCACGAAATGTATGAAATCCATCTGTTGAAATCAGATGATTAAATGACAATTGATTGCTTCCTTCGTTCAAATCAACGTTTTGATCAATAATAGTTTGCCCATCCATCATGATTCTTACTTGAGTTGTCGTATTGATGTTGCTATCGATTTTCATCGAAAGTGTCGCTTGTTCACCTAAGTAAATATTTTCTGGTACATCAAAGGAAGAAATTGCAACGTCCTCCTTGTAAGCAGGTGAAAATGGTAGAACATCGACAATATAATCCTGTCTATGCAAATAGCTTGCTTGTCTGATAGCATCATTGATATTTTCATTTCCATCTGTCAGTAACACCACTCGACCTCTAACATCTTGTGAAAACAGACTTCCTGCAAGCTGTAGACCTGAGGCCAAGTTCGTATAAGAACGATTGACAGCTGTTTGAAATGACTCAATACGATTTACTTGACTAGATAAAGGTGTTTCCACAACTGCTTCTCTACCAGTAGACACTATACCTGTTTGATCCTCTGGTGCTTTAGCTTGAATCGCAACATTGACCTGATCTAACACCGTTTCCTCTTTTTCAACCATACTATGTGAGGAGTCCACAACAAAAACAGTTGCTATTTGTTGAATCGGCGATAAGATTTGCATACCTGCTAACGCTAAAATAATTAAGGTGAAAACTAAAGTGCGCAAAACTAGCAAGACAATTTTCCTTCCACCAGAAAGTAATGCATTTGAGCGGCCATATAAATAAAGAACGGCAATCATTGGAATCAATCCCAGAAGCCATATGGGATTATCGACCTGTAATGCCACGTCGATACACCTCCCACTCTATAAACAATATCAATAAAGCTACTACAGCAAATATTTTCCACATTTCTTGTTTGGATAGCTCCGCTGTCATTTCTTCGTCCCCTTCTCCACTAATAGAAAAGGATTCAGCTGTTGCGCTTGTTCTTTCTTCCTGATCCAACTGCACAACAAAGTCACGTTGAATAGAACCAGCATCTGTGTTTTCATGAAGCCGATAGATTCCTGGTTTACTAGGTATTGTTATTTCCCGTTCACCAAGCTCTAATTGTTGCACTATTTCACCGTCCAACTGTTCAATTGTCGCTTCATTTGTCGTTGGGGAAAGATTGATCTCGATCGTCTCTTGTGGTGTATAATATCCTAAAGTTGATCCACTTCCTATTAATTCGGTAATACTATTAGCTATCAAAATAGGAAAATCTGGTTGCAAAGGCCAGTCCGAATCTTGAAAATCAAAGGCAAAAAAAATCATCGGATCGTCTTCATAGAATCCTTGCGCGATGATAGTCTGGTCCCCACTTTGTACAAGTGGTTGTAAATCGTGCCAATTCTCAACGGGAAAAGCCTGTCCTAAATATACGTTACGCATATCGGTAAAAGATAACAACGGTGTATCACCAGCTTGCTTTAAGCCAAAGTCTAATTCCTGTTTATCTTTTACTGCAAAAGGTCCTCCAGTTACAGGAGAAATAACTAGCTTAGGACCAACAGGCCATTGATCTGCTTCAACACCAGCTAAAAGGTAAATATTCTCTGCTTGATGTTCTGGAAATGCATACTCTCCATTTTCAGCCTTTGTTATCGTCGTAACATTGTGTCCAGCTGATAGTATTGCTTGTTCGATAAACGGATTGGCCTCCCCTGCTACATAAATAGATGGGGACTCTTGTTTAGGTAATAAAGCATACATAAGATTATCAAGCGGATAAGCATCTTCTTCTATTTCCACTTGGTAATAATCATGTTCAGGTAACTGATCGACTCGAATCGTTTGTTGTCCATTTGCTGAGATATCCTCGGTTACTTGTTTTAACACATTGTCTTCATGACTTATTGTTAGCATAACCTCGGAAGATTGTGTTGATTGATTTGCAACGTTTATAATCGCAGATACGTAATCATCTCTTTGCTTTACCCCAAACGTTTGCAGAGAGATATTTTTAGCGACTTCATCACTATTATGAACGGTAACAGGTTGAGTCAGATGTTGATCAGCTATACTTTCTTTATCTAAGCTATCCGTATAAATATGTATCTCACCTGTTCCCTGTTGAATCAAAGATTGTGCTAGTTGCAAACTATCTTGAAGATTTTCAGTCTGATAGGATACCTCTAACTCTCTGATGTAATCACGAACAACATGATGATCTGTCTGATTAGCTGTAAGTATGACCGGATCTTTCTGAGCATGTATCACACTCACCTGATGCCCAATCCCTAACTGATCAATTAATTTCTCTGCTTGCTCTTTCGCTTCCGCTAACCTTGTCATTCCGTTTTTTTCCATCATCATTGTCGCAGATGTATCAAAGACAATCACCAAATGGTCACCACTTACCCTTTCACTTTCCAGATAAGGACGCGTGAGCGCAAAAATAAGAAATAATAGAATAAGAAGTTGCAACAACAAGAGGATGTTCTTCTGTAACTTGTGCCACCAATGATCTGATTCCCACTCTTGAAAGGTTCGTTCCCAAAGATAAATAGATGAGATGGTTTGTTGATCAAATTGCTTCTTAAAAAAATAAAATAAAAGTAATATCGGAATAGCACTAAAAAACCAGAAAGAAATTGGTGCTAAAAAACCCATCTCATCACCTCCTGAGCCATCCTTTATGCATCAATGTCGAAAAAATCGTTTCTTCTAAACTATGGGATGTAGGGCAAACAACCAATTCCATCCCTCGCCTTTGACAAAACGACTTGATTTCGTTGGTGTGATTGTCAAATAATTGCTTGTATTGATCAATTACCTTTCGGGACATGGATATTTCTCGTTGTTTCGTCGTCTCAATATCAATCAGTTGTAAATCACCTACATAATCAGGATTCATTTCTTGTGGTAACACAACTTGCAAAAGTAAAACTTGCTGCCGACGCGCCTGCATTTGTTTGAGTACCAAGAACAAATCATCTGGATCATCCAAAAAATCACTAATCAAAATAGTGAGACTCCTTTTTTTCCATGTGTTAGATTTTTTGATTAGTTGCTGTCCAAATCGTTCATCACCAGATGCAATCGATACTTGATCGACAAAATCAATAACATCGTTGATCATGGCTTTTCCTTTCGTATCTGGATAGGATTTGGCAGCAGAAGCAATCGGGATAACACGTAAACGATCTGAATTCGCTAAGGTTAAAAAACTGCATGTTGCTGCAAGTTGTTTGGCTCTAAGCCATTTTTCATTTACTATTGCCATCGATTTCGTACAATCTAAATAAATCGAAACGGAAAGCTCTTGCTCATCCAAAAAACGTTTAATATAAAACTTCCGTGTTCTTGCGAATGTATTCCAATCGATCTGTCTTAAGTCATCTCCTGGACTGTACAAACGATAATCGGAAAACTCTAATGATGAGCCAAGCCTTTGTGACCGACGTTCACCTTTATGACCTCCCCGAACTATTCGCTTGGAGGTGAGTTTAAAGTTAGCAAGCCGCTTCGTTAAAACTGGTGATAGAAGTGCGCTCATCGGATCACAACCTTTCTTTTTGGGGTAAGCATATCATTTTTTTCGTGCATCCCCTTCAACAGATTTAAGCAATTCTTTGATCAGATCATCTTTATCAACTTGTGCAGCTTCCCCTTCAAAATTCAAAAAGAGGCGATGTCTTAATACCGAGTATGCTACCTGTTTGATATCACTAATTGATACATTGTAACGTCCATCAAATAAAGCCCGAACCTTTGCAATACCGATTAAACTTTGCATTCCTCTTGGTCCTGAACCGTAATCCACATATTTACTTACATTATCTGTTGCAAGTTCATGATCAGGATGTGTTGCCATGGTTAGATTTACTGTATAATCTAATACATTATCTGCTACCAATATGTATTTCGCTAGTTGCTGAACATGGACAACATAAGAGTCATCGACTATTTTTTCTAATGGGGGAACGGATGAACCAGTTGTCCGATTGGCAATTTCTTTTAATTCTTCACGAGTTGGATAAGGAACATTAATTTTCATTACAAAACGATCCATCTGTGCTTCTGGTAATGGGTAGGTTCCTTCCAACTCAATCGGGTTTTGCGTAGCAAGGACAAAAAATGGTTTTGGTAATCGGTGCATTTCTCCCATCACGGTCACCGTTTTCTCCCCCATCGCTTCAAGCAATGCACTCTGTGTTTTCGGTGTAGCACGGTTAATTTCATCCGCTAATACAATATTCGAAAAAATTGGTCCCTGATGAAATACAAAAAACTGCCCACCATTCTCGTTAGGTTGAATCATGTTAGTTCCCGTAATATCTGATGGCATTAAATCAGGAGTAAATTGTACCCGCGAAAATCTTAAGTCCATTACTTCTGATAATTTATGAACGAGCATTGTTTTCCCAAGACCAGGTAGCCCTTCTAATAACACATGCCCTTCAGCAAAGATCCCCCATAAGAGCTGTTCGATCACATCATCTTGCCCTACGATAAAGCGACGAATCTCCTTTTTGACTAATTCTATCTTTTCCTTTACTTCTATCAATTCTTGTTCATTTATTTCTTCCATGTTCAGTTCTCCTCCGCTGGCTTAATATCAGAAAAGTATTCCTTAATGATCTCTTGTAAATGGTCAGGATAATCGTTTCGATCTAACGCTTGACGGTACGTATTTTCATAGTGCTGATACACTTCTTCGTATGAACGAACTTCACCAGGCAGTATTGGTGCACTGGGAGCAATTTGTTGTTCACTAGGTCCAGAACTAAGCTCTCCATTATCTATTTCTTGATTTTGTTCACCATCTAAGTTTTGAGGTACCGATAGTTGACGATTACCATCGCCTAAACCAGCACCGTTACCAGCTCCTGATCCACTCCCTGAACCGGTTCCGGAGCCTGATCCATTCCCGGATCTGGAACCACTGCCACTACCTGAATTAGATCCACTTTCACTTCCAGATTGTGAACGAGAACCTTCTTGTTGATCATTCTCAGCTGATTGTCCACTTGCTTCAGAACTATTACCCGATGACGAACTTCCACTTGAAAAAGAGAGCGAACCAGGTGTAGTTATACCAGCCGTTGTCATTTGCTTATTCATATTACTTGCAAGCTGCTGTAGATTTTGTTGTGCTTCTGCAAGCATGGCTTCATTTCCAGCAGAATCTACTAATTCCTTTAGATCACCTTCCAAGTTTGAGATGAACTCTTCTAGTTGTTCCTTGGATAACGTTCCTTCCGCTAATGCTTCACTATCTTTTCCCATTGCGTCCGCTATGGACTGTAACTTTTCCTGTAATGCTTGTAATTCTTCCTCACTAAAATCATCCAATTGCTCCTGTAGTTCAGCCATCTGCTTTTCCATTTGATCCACATTACGATTACTGGTAGCTTGTGCAAGATTATTTAGCCCCTCTTGCCGCAATTGTTCGGATAACTGATTTAATTGATTTTGACTCGTTTCAGCTTCTTCTTTCAGTTCGTTCAGTTGTTCCTCTGCTTTTAACAGCTCTTTATTGATTTCCTCTGCTTGTTTAGCCTGATCCACTTCTTCAAGGAGTTCATCTAGCTCTTTTTCTGCTTCTTTACCAACTGCTTCTCTATGCGTTTCTGTAAACTGTTCAATATTTTCTTTGTTTTCTTCCACGATTTCGATTTCTTTTTCTTTGTCTTTTGCAGTTTCCATTACCTCATTAGGATATGTCATACCAAGGTATGAGAGTAATAGCAGACAGCCTGTAACGGCTAGCTTCTTCCATTGGAACCAATCGATCTTCTTTTGCTTAATAGCTGGTAAGACTTCCTTCATTTTGTTTAGCGTGTCTTTCCGTTGCAACTTGGCAATAGCCGATGTTTCATCCATAAAGTGATAAGTAGTCATTACCCGGTCATCCAAGTCCTGTTGATCCAACTTCCTAACTGCATCCAAATTGGTCGGTCTTTTCCATACAAGATATAGGAATAAAGCGACAATCACAATACCTATAGTAATAACGATTTTGTTCTCTAAAAAAGGAATAACAAAAAATCGACTAGCCAAAATCCATAACAAAGTAATACCCGCACAAGTTGTTAGTGCAAGATATAAACTATGAATCAATGCTTGGATCCATAGTTTTCTTTTCACTTCTTTTAGCAACCGAAAAAATTGATCGTGTTGGTCCATATATTATCCCTTCTTCGTGTTTTTTGACTTGGCTTTCATATTAGGTCTTAGTTTTTTAATTGCAATTAGTAAAGAAAGCAATGTAATCACCATATAAGCAATTGTGTAACCGAACCATAATGGCCAATTAATCCCTAATTGTTGAAATTCATACACAAACATATTCGATTGTAACGACGAAAACATCGAAACAGCCGGATTCAGTATTAACACAAAATATGGAAGTATATTGTTTTGTCCAGGGCCAGTTGTTCCTTGAAACCCTAAAATTAAGCGCAGCACAATAAAAAAAATAATCAACGTACCTACCAGTAGAAAAAGCATAACCCCATAAGTGGTAATCGTAGAGATAATGGTTCTTTTCAATATCGTCGAAAACATAATACCGATGCTTCCAATAGTCAGCATCGTTAACAATAAGAAACCAAACATGACAAATACCGTTTTGGGGGATACACCACCATAAAGAAAAACGATACTGTACAATGGTAAAGATGCCACTAGCATGAGAATTAAAAATAATATCGAGGAAAACAGCTTACTTAAGATAATTGATGTCGATGATTGTTGTGTCGTTAACATAATATTAAGCGTCTGCTTTTCCCTTTCTCCACTAATAGCACCTGCTGTCAGACCGGGAGTAATAAAGACAATTAATCCAAGCTGTCCCATCGAAAGCAGAATGAACAAATTTCTACTATCTGAAGCAGTAAAGCCATCGTGCGAAAACTGAGTTTCGATATAAATGAAAGCTAAACACACCGCTCCACAAATAGCTAGAAATAGCAAGATACCTAGGAAATTTTTAAACGAACGAAACCTTAATTTTATTTCTTTGTTTAAGACTGGGTTAATTAACACGGATTGTAATCGACTCATTTACTCACCTCCCTTAGTTATTTCCATAAAGATATCTTCTAAATTGGTTTGTTTTTGTGAAAGAGTTAAGATCGGTAACCCATGTTCAATCGCTTGTTGCAACAAGATCACTTGCTCATCTTCTGTTCCTTGATAAGATAACTGCAACAGTTGATTATCTTCTTCATCGTGCTCAACCTCAAGTACATTTGTATCATTTTCAAAAAAAGATATTGCTTGTTCTACATTTCCTTTCACTGTAACATGCAACACTTTTTGTGCTTGCAATTGATTTTCAATTTGATTTACATTACCATGGGCAATTAATTGACCGTGTTCAATAACTCCTAATTCATCACATAATTCTGATAATTCCGGGAGAATATGTGATGAAATGATGATTGTTTTATCCATTTTTTTCAGTTCTCTTAATATCCCTCTCATTTCAACTCTAGCACGCGGATCGAGACCAGAAGCTGGTTCATCCAGTATTAAAATATCTGGGTCATGAATTAATGCCCTTGCTAAGCATAAGCGCTGCTTCATTCCCCTTGATAACAAGTCAACATAGGCATCTATTTTTTCTTCTAGATTTACTAGTTCTAATAATTGTGGAATGATCGCTTTTCTTTCAGCACTTGGAATACCGTAGCTGGAACCATAAAAATCTAAATATTCATGTACTTTAAATTGATCATAAACTCCAAAGAAGTCAGGCACATACCCAATCGATTTACGAACTTGTTTCGGGTCTTTGGTAACATCATAGCCATTGATATATGCTGTTCCTTCACTCGGTCTTAGCAGAGTAGCTAAAATAGAGAAAGTTGTTGACTTACCAGCACCGTTCGGACCGACAAACCCAAATACCGTACCTTTATCTATGCTCAGATTAAGGTTATCAAGTGCTGTAAATGAACCATATCGTTTCGTTAAATTTTGGATTTCAATCATGGGTTTATCACTCCTTCCAACGTTACAGTTGGTACATCAATTGGACCATCTGAAGCCGCACTTACTTGAATGAGTATTTGACTTTGATTTAAATAATCTTCCGCAGTACTTTGATTATAAGTAGCGTAATTTTGATCGATACTGTCATAGGAATCACTTTGTTCGTTATATAAGGAGAATGTTAGTCCATTACGATTGTTTGGCAAACGGATAGCTAATTCATCCATTTGAAAAGAACGCTCACGTAATACTGTCGGAAGCTCATACGCTAATAAGTAAGAGCCAGTACTTACTTCAATGAACGGCTCTCCCTGTTCGATACCATTATGATAGATTTGTCCTTGTTCAATGGAAACGGTTGGTACTTGCAAATCCATGGATAAAGCACTCGTTTCATCATCTGAAAAATCAATCGCAGTTGGTTGCATGATCAGGTGATGATTGTTTTGATTCGTTTCATCTCCATTGATTGTTACCGGAACAAGTGAGTCATCTGCAAAGCCGATTAACATAGGAGTATTCACATTACGATCGATTTCATTGCGAATTGCAACAGATAGAAGTTCAGACTTTATTTGTTCGTCACTTTGTTGCCCTGTTTGACCAGGATGACCAAATAAGTTATATGTGACTTGTTCTGTTGGCTGTTGGAAATAGTCTTGATTTTCCACATTAAAATTTACTTCTTTTGTCTCACCAGCAGCTAATTTGCCAATTTCCTGATAGTTCTGACCACTAATTAAATAAACATCATGCAAATCAAATTCAAAATTACTGGTAAGTTGACCAGAAATAGTATCATTCGCAAACGAAAAACTAGATGAGATTTGACCATATTCTTTTATAGGCTGATTAAATGCTACACTTCGAGGTGACCAAAACTCAACTTGCTGAAAGTGTACGTTTTCCTTATTTTCTTCTGTTTCGAGAAAAGGTAGATCAGCATACGTTTTCTGCGGACCATATATATCCTCAGATGGTATTGGATGAAATGTAGGATCCATGGATAACGTGTAAGAGCCAGATCCTTTCGATAGCATTGATATAACTCCCTCACTGCTACCCATTCCCTGTTTATCTAAAGAAATCACAGACATTACATTCGTTTTGATAGCACCACCACGGTCTTTTGCCCCGATAGTATATAATCCAACGCTTGACACAATGGCAAAAACAGGAATAATAATCCATGCCCATTCCCGCTTATCCATTCGTTTTAATACAAAATAAAGGACTGGAATTATCGCTAACAGATATACTGTAAATAAAATAGCCAGTGTCGAAAAATTAAGGTTGGCTAAGGTTGGAAAAGTTCTAGAGATTTCCCTTAAGCGATCAACAGTGCGCATACCTATATTATTCATATAAGCATCGACATTACCGTTATCAGTTCCAATAGACTGCCATAATGGATCATGCCCTTGCCAATCAGCTAGTTGAGAAAGTCCTAAATCGAAAGCAACTTGTGTAACCGTTCCCTTTCCAATCCTCTTTTCCATGACTAACGGGATATCCCCCTCTTGATACAAGACAGCAGCTTCCTCATCGACTTCTCCCGTAAATAGCTCTATACTATCCGCTTCAATTGGTTCTTGAGATATAGCCTCAAATCCTAGTATCTGTTCAACCTCTTCTTGACCTGTAATGGTTAATGGCAATATATCTGCAAGTGATCCAAACTGTTGTTTGAGCCCTGGCTTACTGCCTGTAATAAGTGTTCCATCA
Organism: Gracilibacillus suaedae; assembly: GCF_017599345.1. Classification (GTDB taxonomy): domain Bacteria; phylum Bacillota; class Bacilli; order Bacillales; family Amphibacillaceae; genus Gracilibacillus; species Gracilibacillus suaedae. Next base: position 212,442 of record NZ_JAGFVL010000032.1, on the reverse strand, counting down.
TTTTGCACCCATTCTTTAATCGACTCTTGCTTTTCTTTGGGCAATTGTGCAATTGAATAATCATTGACAACAAGTAAATCCAATATATCCAATCCTAACGAGTCATCAGTTATCAAACTTTCGTCTAAATTTATAACCTCTGGATCACTACCAAAAAAAGAAGTTAACTTTAAATAATTCAAGCTGTCAGGGCGATCAGAAAGTACACCAATTACTAACTTATCCGGTTGTATGTATGTAGGATTTAAGTCCAAATTAGAATCAAGAGTTACTTCATTCCCGTCTTTCCAATCCCCTTCATATAAGTGGAATAGCTGTTCATTTTGGTTAGCATTTGGTTGATAATGCATCATTTCTTGCATACCCTGTATAGAGAACGAAATAGTTTTAGTTGTCCCGGATGCAATGTCTACAGGTAGTACTTTGTTAACAACCGGAAGTGTGATAACCAAATCCCCGTTAAAATCTTCCTTATTGTTCGTAATCGTTAATGTAACTGGATATCCTTTACCCTCTTTCGCTTTTCCATCTATCCCTGCCTCAACTTTTATTTCCAATCTGTCCTGTTCATCGGCGTATGCTGTAGATGTATCGCTATAGGTTAAACACATAATAATGAGCACAAATAATCCAATGATATTAATTAGTCTCTTCATCTTCCTCCCCCTCTTATCTTTATAGACGAAAAAAAATAGATATAAGTTTCTTATTTCTGATCCAGAATGCTTTCTTGCTTTTTTTAAAAAGCTAACAACATACACTTACTTTATAAAATCAAAGTATATGAGTTAGCTTGATTACCACCTTATTCACCTTGAAATACCAACATCTTTATTTTGCCGTTGTTTCACTTCTTCCATCTTCCTATAAAAAGCCTCCTCCATATCGATGTCAAAATAATTAGCAAACTTCATCATATACGCTAGACAATCCGCCAATTCTTTGCCGATGTCTTCTTTTATGTTTGCTTTCGCTATTTCGAAGGCTTCTGCTTCACCTTTTCCTTGATTGATCCATTTATTCGTTTGATTAAATGCCTTTCTTAATTCTTCCGCTACTTCCGCTACCTCTGTAGAGAAAAGCATATAATTATGTAATAAAGATGATTTTGCTGTTTGATAATCGCCACCACTAATTTCCCAATTCATTACCTCATGATATCTTTTCATATATCTCTGTAATTCTTTCATCTATTCCACCTCATTTGGATAAACTTGTTTGTCAAATACTGTACCATCCGTGTACTCAACTTCAATCACTAACCGCATATTGTCATATTGTTCAAATGGTTCAAGATCAAATGGTCTATCTCTCATCCCTTCGTCTTGAAGTGTCAATTGTTCTTCTTCCATCAGTGTATCATTTTGATATTTTAATAGATTTACTTCTTCAACGACATTTCCCTGGTTGGCTACATCGTGATAGTAAACATGTAGTCTCACTTGATCTTCATTAAAATGTACTTCAGTAAGCAATGAACCATAATTATTCGTTCCTATGTAATCTACATGTTCCGATTGTTGTTCACTTTGTTTGATGAGTCCTTCATGAGAAACAGATACAAAATAGCTTATTTGATTTTTCGGTTCTTTCTTTACAGATTCGGTTGTTTGTCCGCTAACCTCTACCTGACTAGATGAGTGAGAACTGACACTTGATTCACTTATGCTCACCTTCCATTCTGGTTTTTGTTCCATCTCAACCGGAATCTGTACCTGAAACATTCCCGTTTCCTCTTCATTTGCTGGTATCTCCGTGAACTCATTTGCCTCACCATATTTATAATGAAACATTACTTTTGCATCTTGATAAAATTCTTTGAGCTGCCAGGAAAAAGTTACATCCGTACTACCATTTGCTAATTGTTTCTCATTTGTTTCCATTGTGATTGGACTGATCCAGCTCTGCTCCTCGATAAAATGCTCTAATTCTTGCCGAATAACACCAGATTGACTGTTCACATTATTACTTAGCATTGATTGATTATCGGTCAGAAAACGAATATCTTCATTCATATTTTTTATTTTGGAAATCACCATGACATTTATAACCAAGCTTATGATTAGTGCTATCAGAATAAATAACCGAAAACCTTTGATGGATCGCTCTTTCTCCACTCTTTTCCCTCCCCTACCAAAACTCTTTTAACAAATATTGTAACATATCGATGTAAAGTTGCGATTCAGTTTTTAAGGAATTATGATAAAGTGAGACTATGATCAGAGTGTTAGCGTCTGTTATCCATCACTTGAAGTGGCGCTTACAGCCGTTTAGCACCGTGCTAAGAACAAATCATTAACCAAAAAGGAGTATATTCATGAAACTAATCTTAGCTTCTTCCTCACCTAGAAGACAGGAATTATTACAGCAAGTACATATCCCTTTTACCATACGGAAGCCTAATGTTGATGAATCACAAATTACCGAAACCGATCCAGCAGAAAAGGTTAAACAGCTTGCTATGTTAAAAGGAAGAGAAGTCCTGATTCAAGACAAAGACGAAGTTATTCTATCTTCAGATACGGTTGTTTCCTTTCAACAAAAAATTTTTGAAAAACCGGCAGATAAGCAAGCAGCCTACAAAATGATCGAAGCGATGAGCGGTAAAACACATGAAGTATATACTGGCGTGATGCTGCGTTCTGCGGAGCAAGAAGTTGTATTTGTTGAAAACACTAAAGTGGAATTTTGGCCATTAACAGAAGAAGAGATCATATCTTATATTGAAACAGATGAACCATACGATAAAGCTGGTGGCTACGGAATCCAAAGTGTTGGTGCGATGTTGGTAAAAGGAATTTTTGGTGACTATTATAATGTTGTCGGTCTACCTATTTCTCGTGTTGTACGAGATTTAAGAAAGTTCGAGATTTTTCCCAGATAAGATATAGATAAGCTTCTCAGGAAAGTGATGTCACTTTCCTTTTTTATGCAAATAAGCGTTTACATGTAAATTTTCTATTACATTTTATTCAAAACAATAGAATCATGAGCAAAAAGTATGTTACTTTAGAATAGTTGTTTTAGGTATAAATACCTTTTTGAAACAAGCTATATAATTCTAACATCCCGGAGGTTAACAAATGAGAAAATGGACTTTAGTTTTATTTTTGTCACTTATTATCGTGATGGCAGGGTGCTCTGAGGAAACTGACTCATCTACAATAGATGACAAAGTAAAAATAGGTGTTATGTTGTCGGACGTCGGACTAGGTGACCAGTCATTTAGTGACTCTGCTTTTTACGGATTAGAACATGCACGTGATGAATTAGGTATACTTTTTGATTATCGTGAATTGGCAGATGTCGGAGACTATCAAACTGGCTTAAACCAATTAATTGAGGAAGGCAATGACTTAATTATCGGTCTCGGATATATGATTGAAGAAGATTTAAAGAAAGCTGCAGAAGAATATCCAGATCAACAGTTCGTTATTGTTGATAGTGTGATAGATTTGCCAAATGTGACAAGTGTAACTTTTAAGGAACATGAAGGAAGTTTTCTGATCGGTGCTATTGCCGGTATGAAGACTGAATCCGATATCGTCGGATTTGTTGGTGGTGAAGATACTCCACTCATCCGCAAATTTTTGAACGGCTATAAACAAGGTGTTGCTGCGACAAATCCTGATGCAACGGTGTTAGACCAATTTGCTGGAGACTTTGGAGATGATCAACTTGGTGAAGAAATTGCTGCCGAACTAATCGAAGAAGGAGCAGATTATATTTATCCATCTGCTGGCTTCACAGGTGTTGGCGTAATCAAACAAGCACAAGAAAAAGGCATTTATTCATTTGGAGTCGATTCTGATCAATATTATTTAGGTGAAGATACCGTTGTAACATCTATGATGAAAAATATCGATGTAGCGATGTACACCTTAGCTACCGAACTAGTGGAAAATGGTGAACTAACAAGTGAACAATTAGAATTAGGTTTAAATGATGACGGGGTTGGATTAGCTCCTATTCGTGTTCTTTCTCTCACATCAGAAGAAGAGAATCAGCTGAATGAGCTGACAGATGATATCAAGTCTAATGAGATTACGGTGAACGAATAAGGAGAAAGGGTGAAACATATGAATTTAAAACAAAAATTAAGATTAAACTCTCTATTACCTTTGACTATCGCCTGTATTATTATCGGATTTATCGCATTTCAAATGACACAAATTCACTCTTCCAATAATGACAATGTCGAGCAACTTGTCGATGTCGAAAAACTAAATAGTGCGATAATCTCCGTTGAGCAAGGCTTAAGCAGCTTTTCTCTAAACAAAACAGATGCAGATGCAGAGTCTGTTCAAATAAGCTTACAGAAAAGTTCGGATATTTTAAAGGAATTAGCAAATACCAAAAGAGCGGAAGATCAAATACACAAGGTTGAAGAAAAATTAGCAACTTTAAATGATGAGATCACTGTAGCTTTAGATGAAAAAGATGCTGCAGAGGCTAAAAAACAGTCGATTCGAACTCGTGGCATTCAAAACGATATTCATTTATTACAATTAATCGTAGAGGAAAACTACCAAAAAGCACAACAACAACTAGAAACAAAGATTGATTCGGTCATCTTGTTCACGATTGTCTCAGGTATAGTGTTACTACTAGGCACAGGAAGCTTTTCTTTTATCACGACAAATCGGATCGTAAAACCAATTTATACACTTACCGATCATGCTGACGCTATCTCCAACGGTGATCTTACCAGGTCAATAGTAGAAACAACACGGAAAGATGAAGTTGGACAATTACATAATAGTTTTGCCCGCATGAATCAAGATTTAAAAGAGTTAATTGCTAATGTATTAGAAACAGCGCAAAGTGTCGCTGCTTCTGCAGAACAATTAAGTGCTAATGCAGATGAAACGTCAACAGCTACTGAGCAAATTGCCAATTCCATTCAAGAGGTATCAGATGGATCTGAACAACAACTTGATAATGTAGATCAATCTAATCGAAATGTCGAACAGATCTCACAAGATATCGAAGCTATCACAACTCGCATTTCACGTGCAACAGAATCTTCCAATCATGCTTCAGAACAATCTGAGCAAGGGATGGATACAGTGAATCGTGTTAGCGAACAAATGGCGATTATCAATCAAAACACCGAAGACACTGGCCAGGTAATCGAAGGATTAAATAATCATTCCCAGGAAATTAATAAAATCGTCGATATGATAACCGATATCGCTGAGCAAACCAATTTACTTGCACTGAATGCAGCAATCGAAGCAGCACGTGCCGGCGAACACGGAAAAGGTTTTGCGGTTGTAGCTGATGAGGTGAGAAAATTAGCGGAAGAATCCGGTCAATCCGCTCGTCAAATTAATGACTTAATTGCGGTGATGCAACAAACAACTGGTAAAGCAGTAGAGTCAATGGAAGCAGGAAATGAAGCAGTTAAACAAGGTTCCTCCCTTGTATCTGAAGCAAGTGATGCATTCGGAAATATTACAAAGGTTGTCACAGATGTTCAGGAAAGAATGGAGGAAGTGACGACTTCTCTTGATCAAATGAAAAACAATAACGAAACACTAGTTACATCAATGAATCACGTTTCAACCATTACTGAAAAAACTGCTCATCACTCCCAGGAAGTTGCTAGTGCGACAGAGGAACAAACAGCCTCTATTCAAGAAGTATCAGCCGCTACTAAAGTGTTAGCAGAAATGGCACAAGAATTACAGGATAAAGTAAGTCGATTTAAAATCTAGGAAAGATAGGTTGCTATAGGAAATGAGGCTAACTATATAAAGTCAATAGTTAGCCTCTTTTTTTATTTTGATTATCAAGTAAGATTCACTACTCTCCTACTTCAAAGGAGTCTTTATAGTATTGACGCAACTCTTCAGCATTATCTTTCCACTCCACTGGTTCACCGTAAACAAGTTGTTGAAATACTTCAAGACAACGGTGCCACCCCGCAGCCATATACATCGCCATAGATGCGTCATCGAAAGAATGCTTAAATGTAAAAAGACAACCATCTTCTTTTTCCGTTATTCGCATATCAAGTAAATCGTCTACTTCTTTGAAAACAAATGTGTGCGGTGCCTCTAACTCCAATACTTCTCCTTCGTAAACAGAACCTTCCCCATCGTCAAACTTCAGCTTACCACCGACTTCTACATCCATTTCTGTTGTTGCGAATGGATACCATTGTCTAAAGGAAGTCGGGTCAATTAAGGTAGCAAATACTTTTTTTCGGGAAAATGGGAATTTACATTCAAATGTTAGTGAATATCGTTCATTATGCTGGCTAAGTGTACCGTAATTCATGGGAACAACCTCCTTTTGCATGCTATTTTAACACAAAAACTGACAACAGTATTACGAAAGCATTATTTAGCATTGACTAGTTTCCTACATCATAATATGGTTATATTACTAAATCTTACAAAAAAGAGGAGCTGTTGGTATGAATCCATTAAATAACAAAATTACTGCTGTATTTATTCCTGTGAAAAATATTGAAAAAGCTCGCGACTGGTACTGTGATTTACTGGACAAAGAACCTCATAATGACTTCCCAGGAGGACACCTTTATGTTATCGAATTAGACAGATTAAATCTCGTATTGGACAGTAAAATTTACCGGGAAGATACCATCCTGAAAACACCTGCCTTCCATTTTGATACAGATAATATTGAAGTGGCCTATCAGTATATGGAAGGCAAAGGGGTAGAATTACTCTCTGATATTCAATTTGGCCATTTTTTTAATTTTAAAGATCTTGATGGTAACCATATGATGGTATGCGAGCGATAAAGCGATGGAAGTAGAAGATATATTTAGTGATTTTCCAATCTTGGAAACGGAGCGACTACTATTAAGAAAGGTATCATTAGGTGATATTCATGATATCTATGCCTATGGTTCCAATGAGGAAGTATCAAAATATGTAACATGGGACACCCACCAATCTTTAAAAGAAACTCTAGAATTTGTCGAATATATTATTAGTAGGTATGAAAGTAATTATCTTGCTCCGTGGGCAATCGAAATGAAAGAAATGCAACAAATGGTAGGGACGATTGATTTTGTCTCATGGGATACACACCAACATATTGCAGAAATCGGCTATGTAATTGCTCAAGAATATTGGGGAAAAGGGATTGTCACGGAAGCTGTTAAAGAAGTTATTGACTTTGGCTTTAACTGTATGGACTTAGAACGGATTCAGGCAAAATGTATAGTAGAAAACATTGGTTCAGCAAGAGTGATGGAGAAAGCAGGTATGATGTTTGAAGGAGTATTAAGAAAAACAGTATATAACAAAGGCAAGCATTGGGATGTAAAGATCTATTCGATTTTGAGAGAGGAATTTGCTGCACAATACTGAAAAAAGCAACTTGTTGATCCCTGAAAAATTTGTAAGACACCGCTCTAGTAACCACTGGAGCGGTGCTACTGATTAATTATAAGATTTTGATATACCCTTCTGTACCATGCACTCTAATCCGTTGTCCATCTTTTATGAGCTTGGTAGCATTCTCTACTCCAACAACTGCTGGCAATCCATATTCACGTGCGACAACTGCTCCATGGGTCATTAGTCCACCAACTTCAGTGACTATACCTTTTACCGATACAAACAACTGCGTCCAGCTTGGATCTGTGAAAGAAGTGACTAATATATCTCCATCTTCTAAATCAGCTTCTTCCATGTTTAAGATGACACGTGCTCGCCCCTCTATAACTCCAGAAGAAACTGGTAAACCTGCAATGGCTTCAGCTGGGAGATTTTCTCGTTTGTACTCACCAATAAAAATTTCTCCATCAGACGTGATAACACGTGGGGGAGTTAATTTTTCATATAATTTGTACTCTTCTTTTCGCATGTTAATGACCTGGTAATCCAGTTTGTTTGTCCGTATAACTTCACCAAGTTCTTCCAAAGAGAGATAATATATATCTTCTTTTTCCTGAATAACGTTAGCCTGTACGAGTTGTTCGGCTTCTTTCAATAGAGCCTGCTTATAAACGAAGTAGCGATTTATCATGCTGTATTTTGGATACTCTCTAAACCCGCTTAAATTCCGGATTAGATCGATCATTCGTTTTGTCTCTTTGGCCTTTTGTTCACCACCCGGCAGTTGCTTCAGTCGTTCTAATAACTCGTGTTCTTTTTTCACAGCTTCCTGTCTTCCTCGCTCAAATATTCGACTGCTAGCATTTGGCTCAAAGTTTTTGATATGATTAAGAATCAAAGGAACAAGTGTAATTGGTTTTTCACTCCAACGATTTCTAGTAATATCGATTTCTCCAACACATCTCATTCCATATTTATTGAGATAAGCTATTATGGCGTCTCGAGTTTTTTGTCCACCTTCAAACTTTACCAGTTCGTCCAAAAAGTTATCAGCTTTTACATGATGTAAAAAGTCAATTACTTCCGGATAAGGTCGTATTACATCTGCGACATCCAATAACTCCAGACCCATTTCCGATGTAATATTGTTTGGTACAGATTGAGATAATGTATCAGCTGCGTTTTTTTCACCTAGCCACTTCATCATGTTTTCATTGATCCATAATGAAGCATTCATAGCACTCATAACTACAGCTGAACTCTGTGGGTCAAATAAAATCTTTTTTAATTGCTGGATATCTTCTAGAATAAAATCAATTAAATTTGCTCCTGATTTAGTTCGAATATTTTGTTTTAACTCTTCAATCGAAACCTGACTATTCTTAATCAAATCAGAAACGATTGTCGGATCAGATTCGATTTGTTCAGGTCCCCAAGACGATACAGCTTTATTGTTTTTACTAGGATTCAGTTCATTTTTACCACCCGATGATGATTTTATAAATCCTTCACGCTTTACAATGGTCAGGAGTGCGTCTTTGATGAGTGGATCGGATTTCCCCAAGGTATCTATTACCGTTTTTCTACTGACAGGTGAAGCCAGATTATCTGTGATATCAACAAACAATCTACCACCAGCTTTACGCATAGGGGCAGGAGTTGTTAACAGATAAAAAGACAATCCTAATGGTTTCATCGGATCAGTCATCATTTGTTGATGGCCAACTGATACATAGACGTGATTCTTTTGATCATTCACTTCTGGGATGGGATATAAAGTTGTAATTGGACGACTCTGGAGAATATAAAATGTACCATTCACTAAACACCATTCGATATCTTGTGGGCAACCAAAATAAGCTTCAATCTTTCTTCCGATGCGCGCCAGCTGTAATATTTGTTGTTCAGTAAGTGTTTGAGTCTTTTGGATTTCAGGATCAATCTGCCGTTTCTCTGTTCCGCCCTCTTTTAGTGGATAGATAGCCATTTTTTTGGTAGCTATCATCTTATCGATGATTTCCTCTTCCTGTACTTTATAACAATCCGCCGATACCAAGCCAGAGACCAGTGCTTCTCCAAGCCCAAAACTGGCATCAATTGATAGTATCTTTCGATTAGAGGTAATTGGATCAGCGGTAAATAATATCCCTGAAGCCAGTGGAAAAACCATCCTTTGCACGATAACGGATATAGACACTTGACTATGATTAAATCCAGTTTGCATACGGTATATTACTGCGCTATCCGTAAATAGCGAAGCCCAACATTTGCTGATATGCTGTAAGATAGCTTCTTTGCCGATGATATTTAAATAAGTATCTTGTTGACCAGCAAAAGAGGCGTGTAATAAATCTTCAGCAGTCGCACTCGAACGCACTGCATAAGCATGTTGCTCGCCAAACTTGGAGAGATAGTGAGTAACACTGTTCACAACATCAGAAGGAATTTCTACTTCCATAATAATTTGTCGTATCTTCCTGCTGATTGCAGCAATTTGTTCTCGGTCTTCTACCTTTAACCTTGTTAGTCGGTCCAACAAAGCACGATACGTTTCATTTTGATCGACGGCTTTTTGAAATCCCTCTGTTGTTATACAAAACCCTTCTGGTACGTGTATTTCTTGAATTTTTGATAATTTCCCTAAATTCAAACCTTTTCCACCAACGAGCATATGCTGAGTTTTTTCTATCTCTTGAAAATCCAGAACTGAAGAACTCATTCTACATCACTCCTAACCATTAAAGTACAATTGATTTTAGCAGTAGTAAATGAGAATAAATAGTCTATAATTCGCTTTTTTTATATGCTATAATTAAAGTAGAAAGAGTACACTAACTAGTTAGACCTTAGCCTATGATCCCCCAGTTCTCAGCTTCTAATAAAAAAATAAAAACACCTCTCTCATATGGTATTCATAGAACTGAGGTGTTCTGTTAAAATTGTTTCGTTTTTTGTTCAATATGAATGTTTTGCTAGCTCAATTTCCTGTAACCTGCTTGGACTGTGCCACTTTCATTAAATAATATTGTTCCTCACGGGCCATGTGATCAGCCATTGAGGCAGTGAATGTACTTAATACCTCTGCACTAAGCTCCATTTCTTCTAATTCATGCAAAAAAGTTTTAAATAAACCTATTTCAACCTCCACGTCATTATTGAACTTTTTTAATGCGGGAAATGCATTAACATTGGAACGTAAATAACCGGTCAGTTCTACTGCTTTCAAATAAAATTGATTAAAATGCTCTGTGAAAGCATGACTTTTCTCTTTTAAACGTTTCTCGACACCATCCATCTCATCATTAATCGCGCCCGCATGACCGGATGCATCCAGTAACCAGACCAGGTGATGGTGTAATTCATGGAAAATAGGTGGCACCTCGCCTTGCTTCAAATAGCCTAATATCAACAAATATTCTTCCAATTCATTGACCATGTGATTCAAAAATGTGGGTGTCAAATGAATCCCCATTTGACCCGTCAAGTGCCGTTCAATAATGGAAAGCTTGAATTCTCTAAATTGCTTAGTGAGATCCTCCACCATAATCGAGAATGAAATGGCATTGGAGGTATCAATAGCGCTTGATTGGGAAAGCAATTGATCATACTGTGAGCGAAACATTTTGGCTTTTTCAATATCCTCGGTTTGTGATGGGTAAAGGGAATCATGAATAAACCGAGCGTGATCTCCGAGCACCTGCAGCCAAAATTGATGTTCAAACACAGCACTTTTTAAATAATTGGATTTCAAACCTGACATCCCCTTTTTTATGCAATGATGGTATATTGTATTCGGCAAACAGGGGAAATATTAACGAAATACTCTCAGATTAACGTGTATGTTCCTCTAGTCAGTCTGTTTAATATCCTACATTCTGCTGATACAGACGAAAGAAAATTTTCACCATAATTAAAAGGAAGCATATTTTTAACCAGACTAAATCTTTCTTAAGTTGAGTTAATTGTTTAGAACAGGGGCCATTTTCTACCTATATTGTTCAACAATTGCACCCTTTTCTAGAATACCCGACAGTGAAAATCAAATCAAAATACCCCTACCTGCTCCATTAAGTACACGCCATCAGAAGATACCCAATAACCTTTTATTCTCCCATCTTCGACTTGCATAATATCCACACCGTTAAAGCTAATGATTTTTCCCACTTCTGCCTTAGCACCTGGCATACCTCCTTTGTATGCCCCTGTAAATTGCCAGCGTGCCGAGACATACGGACTATCTAAGATAGGGCCTACTACTACCGTCATATCAACATCATCAAAAAAGGTACAAGCATCCCTAATGATTCCCTTTAAGGCTTCTGCTCCCTTTTTATCACCCGAAGATGTTCCGTCAGTTCTTGCCTGATGAACCATGCAATCAGGAGCTGTTACCTTATCAAGTATGGAAACGTCCTCGTTCCAGGCTTTTACCCATAATTTATAAACTTGATTTTCGTCAAGAACAGTCAAATCAAAAACCTCCTAAAATACGATTTTATACTATATTCAAGTTCTTTCGTGAAATACCTTCAATTACTCCACAAACTGGTCCTTTTCTTCTTACATTAAACTAGCTATCCTCTATGAATAGTATATTTCATTAGCTAGCTGTTGAGGGATTATTTTTGTACGCTATTAAAATCCTTTTCTGACATCTACTTTATTAGGTAAAGGTCTATTCTTTTCTATATTTTCAAGTGTATCAACAAAACATTCTACTGCTTCTTTAGCAGTTGTCACAGCGGAAATATGTGGTGTCATCATCGTGTTTGGGTGTTCCCACAATGGATTGACTTGTGGCAGTGGTTCCGCTTGAAATACATCAAGTACAGCAAATCTTACATGACCGGTATCCAATGCTTGCAAGAGATCTAACTCATTAACAGATTCACCCCTGCCAACATTGATAAAACCAACACTCCATAAATCTGAAAAAATACCTTTATTAAATAAATGCTCTGTTTTTTCCGTTAACGGCAAGGTATTAATCAGATAATTCATTTCATTCAATAATGCAAAATGCGTATCAACTGTATACACCTTTTTAAGAAACTCTTTTTGTTTACCGCTCCAAGATACTCCGTAAACCTCTACACCAAAAAAAGAAAGAACCTGTGCTATTTTTTGACCTATCTCTCCTGTACCATAAATCATTACTTTTGATTCATTTAACATCTTAGGTGTGATAGGTCTCCAATCCTTCTCCGCTTTCTGATGAAAGAATTGATCATGATACTGTAAGTCTTTTAGTATGTAGCTAAGGCAATACTCGCTAATTCTTTCTCCAAACGAACATATCGTTCTGGTTAAGATAACATGGTCATTCCATTTCTTTTTGAATAAGAAACTATCTACACCTGCACCTAAAGAATGAACCCATTTCACTTTACTATAGTCATAACTTGCTCTAGTTTTGAAGGATACAAACGCATCAGCCCAGTCTAAATCTTCATCCCTTAATTCGTCTTCAGTCAAGTAATGGAATTGCTTGTCCAGTTTATATTTTTCTATCAGATTTTGTATTTCTTGATTCAAAGGACTAACAAATAGAATATTGTTGATTTTCATGTTGATCTCCTTTCATTCGTTAACTGGGTAGGTAATTATTATACCTAGTCAAAAGAGGTCCTAGATACAATTTGTTAATCTGTCTATTACCTCCAATGACCAGGCTTTTCAATATAACTTGGAATCTTGGTACGGCTATCTCCTTTTGCCGAATTAATTTGAGATTGGGTCAGAAAAAGAGCACCTGTCAAATCAGCACCATATAACTTAGCATCTCGAAGGTCCGCCCCAATAAAATCTGCTTTTCTTAAATCACTATTGCTTAAATCTGCTGCTATTAATAGCTTCCCGCGAAAGTCCTCTCCTTTAAGATCTGATCCTACTAAACTTTCCTCTATTAAATCATTTGTCTCCATTATTCTTTTATTTTTATTCATGAAGTCTTTCCGATACCATTGACTTGTCTTTGTTAACAGCCCGTTGACAATACTTCTATGTCCCATAATATCCAATTCTAGAATCTCCTTTGGATGCTTCTTAGTTAGTTTGACAGTATCATGATAAGTTTGCTGAAGATGGTCATGTAGTGGTTGTGTTTCCTTTAATGTCAATGCTTGTTTGAGGTACCAAAGCATTTCATGTAGTTGCTGAACGATAGGAAACACAGCAAACATTTCTTCTGCATGTTGACTATCCTTACGCCAGTCTTTCCCACTATAAATAGTTTGTGAAACATGCTGACCTGCACCAAAGCATTCATATGTGACACAACCATTAAAGCCTTTGCCTTTCAATTGGTCATGAATAGCACACATATTATTGGAGCATAAGTGTCGGCACGGTATTCCTCCTTCCTTACTAAAGGGAAAATCATGAGACTTACCAAATGGTAAAGCTACACAACATAAGGCAAAGCAGTTTTTACAATCTGATTTAAGATCATTTAGCATTTTCAATATTTCCTCCATATTTTTGCAAGCGGATTATTAGTAATATTCTATCATACTATTACTTGAATGCCTTGAAAGAGCAAAAGATAAGAAATCAAAGAGTAAAACAACATGATATGATTAACTCAGCCAAAGCTTAAGGAGGAAAATATGATGACGATTAACATTACACCTTATTTAATGATGGATGGAAATGCAAAAGAAGCAATTCAATATTATCAGCAAACATTAGGTGCTGAAGTACCTATGCTTATCACATACGATGATATGCCTGAACTACCTAAAGAGGATTTGAAAGGTCTTATAGCCCATGCAAAGCTAGAGATAGGAGGTTCAGCTATTTGGATTTCTGATAGTCCTAGTACTTTACCTGTTCTACAAGGTAATCAGGTTACCATCTGTATTACATCCAATGACGTTAAACAATCAAGACGTTTTTTTGAAGCTTTAAAGGATGAAGGTCAGGTAAGAATGCCTTTTCAAGAACAATCATTCAGTCCTGGATACGGTAGCTTAACTGACAAATTTGGGGTAACGTTTTTATTCGACACGGAAAATTAAAGTAAAGAGAAAAAGCAGGATCATTTCCCTGCTTTTTTATTGGAATAAATAATAGTGGATACTTTGAACAAGTATTATTAATGACTTTTATTTACCTCTCCGATAATATTTCTAATTAACGATTTAACTGTTTGTCTTTTAGCTAATCGTGGACTTTGCCCAGACCAAAGCGACATATAATCACGATTTTTTTGTGAAGAAGATTTTTTTCTAATTCCTTTTGTTAAACTGTTTTGAACAGGAAAATCTGGTAAATATGTTTCATGTTGTTTCATGTTGGAAATGAATTTATTGTTAACTCCTCTAGCCCATTTTCCCGAAAAGGCTCGCGTTAAAACTGTCTGGTCTTCCGTGGCATGAAGAATTTCTTCTATATGTAATGCATTAGCGCCACTTTCCAAACAAGTTAAAAAAGCGGTTCCCATTTGAACACCTTGAGCTCCTAAACAAATAGAAGCCTTTAAGCCTCTTCCATCCATGATTCCCCCTGCTGAAACAACAGGAATGCTCACATGGTCAACAACCTGCGGGATTAGGGACATTAATCCTACCAAGCTTTCTTGCTCCCCTTCCAAGAACGTTCCTCGATGGCCACCAGCCTCACTGCCTTGCACAACAACAATATCCATCCCACTCTGTTCCACTTCCATTGCCTCATTAACTGTTGTAGCGGTTCCCATCAAAATAATGTTTTGTTGTTTTAACCTTTCAATTACTTCTTTGGAAGGAATACCAAAGGTAAAAGAGCACACAGGAACCCTTTCTTCTATAATAACCTTTATTTGTTGATGGAATGTTTCTGTTACTCTATTAAACGTCGATATTTCCATATCAGTTTCTACATGCAATTGCTCACGAATCGGCTGCAATAATCGATTAGCTGTGTTCATTTCATTCTCCGTCACATCAAATTCTCTTGGGACAAATAGATTGATGCCAAAATAATTGGAGGTTAAACCCTTTATTTCTCTGATCTGATCGCGGATTTGAATAGGATACATATAACCTGCTCCAATCATGCCCAGACCGCGATTGTTTGAAACCTCTGCTACCAACTTTGACGTTGTTATTCCTCCTGCCATTGGTGCTTGTATAATCGGATATTGAATATGCAAAAGTTCTGTTATTTCATTACGAAGCATTATCTACACCTCTTTCTTACAAACATCTTAGAACTATTGTATAACATATTTATCCATTTTAATATGTTACTTGGAAATTTTGAGAAATCATTATAGATTAAAACGTATTCTATTCAACAGGAACTTGATATTCTCTTCCATCAAGTGTTCTGGTGCTCGTTACTATCAAAAAATACGGTCTGTGTATACTAAAATATAGCAAAGCACAGACCTATAATGAGTTGCTGTTTAAATGCTCGATTTGTTTATGAAAGTTTTACTTTTTTATATACTAGCACACCTACCCCAATGATCAGGATGATTGCTCCTAATAAGAGGAACGTATATATATTAGTAGCCGTATCCGGAAGACGTTCTCCTTCCTCTTGATTACTTCCTTCAGCTGAACTTGCTTCCTTGTTGCTATCCTCTGAAGTTTCTTGATCATTTTTTTCTTCAGAACCTACTTTGTCAGTATCTTCTTCTGTGTTTTTACCGTCATCTGATCCAACATTAGATCCGTTGTCGTCAATTCCTTCACCAGAGTCGCCACCATCATCTTGACCTTCTTCATCAGAACTACCATCATTGTCATCTTCAGGTTTCTCAGGGGCTTCTGGTTCTTCCCCTAATAAATCATTAATGCGACCTTCGATAACAGGATCAACCTCACCACCTAAATCTTCTACCATATAATCACGTAATTGTTCCCAATCGATTTCCCCGATATCTCTTACTCGTCCTTCATCATATGCTTGAGCAAAGACTTCAAAACCGTCTCCACCTTTACCTGTAAAATTGTTGGTCGTTACTAAATAAGATTGGTCTAAATCAATATCCTCATATTCACCATCCATTTCTACTTCCATTGTAACAATTCGGGACCCAGGTTCCTTCGTGCTATCATAGTTAAATTTCATACCAGCTACTTGTAAAAATCCACCGCTTTCTGCAGGCGCTTGTCGGACACTATGCTCCAAAATTTCTTTAATTTCTGCTCCTGATAATTCTGCAACAACTGGATCATTTCCAAACGGTAATACGGCAATCACTTCTCCAACAGTAATTGGACCTTCATCAATGGCCGCACGAATTCCTCCACCATTTTGCATGGCAATCACAACTTCTGGATTTTTTTCTCGAGCTTTTGCTAGCATTGCATCTGTGATAAGGTTTCCTAATTCTGTTTCATTTGCCCGAACACTAACTTCACTATCACCTAAGCGCGGATTTGGAATGTCTTTCATCGCCACTGCGCCTGTTTCTTGATTGGTTAGCTCATCTACCTCTTCTTTGTAGGAAGACAGTACTTCCTCAGCTTCTGGGTCGGCTTCTTTTTCGTTAATATCGATTAATTGACCATCATAGCCTACAACTACACCATTTTCATCAAAATTAACATCTAATTTACCAAGCAACTGTGCGTATTGGTGTGCCTGAACGATAACAGTTGGATCTTTTTCTGTTCCATTTTTATCTGTTGACACGATAGTTGGTTCATCCAATTTCGTATGAGAGTGTCCACCAACTATTACATCAATCCCGTCGACACTTGCTGCAAGCTGCAAGTCATTTCCTATATCTGGTGTGCTATCATAGCCGATGTGGTTTAGTGCAATAATCTTGTCCACACCTTGTTCTTCAAAAGCCGCAACAGCTCGTTCGGCCTCTTCTATATAATTTAAAAATTGCACATTTACCGGGCTCGAAATATTCGCTGTATCTTCTGTCGTCAGCCCAAAAATACCAACCTGTTCTCCATTAACTTCTTTAATAATACCATCATAGACAGATCCATTATCTGGCGAATCAGTAAATATATTCTCATTTATGTAAGAAGCCATAAATGGGTCGCCGGAGAAATCAATATTAGTTCCAAGGAATGGAAACTGTGCTTCCTCTACAAATTTCGATAAAGACTCATGTCCGTCTTCACCTGAACCTAGGTCAAACTCATGATTCCCAAAAACCATTGCATCGAAATCCATCATGTTTAATAAGGCCAAATCAGCTTGTCCATGAAACTGGTTAAAATACAAAGTACCAGAAAAAACATCTCCAGCATGAAGTAACAATGCATCAGGATTTTCCGCTCGCACTTCTTTTATAGCTGTTAACATTTGAGGTAATGGTTCTACATGTGCATGTGTATCATTCATATGCATGATCGTTAACGAAAAATCACTGTCATCCTCAACAGCCAATGTACTCGTAGGTAAGACTATCGTTAATACTAAGACACTAATAGCAACCATTCTAAACGAAAAGCCGAATCTCTTATTACTTGTCATATAATGATTACCTCCTAAATAATTATTTGTTTTCTACTAAATCTATTATGATATAACATTAGACGTAAGTTATGACAGAACAAGTAATAGCATTATTCAACATCTACCTACTTTCATTCTAGAAATCTACTATTAACTTAGAATTAAAATATCGTAAAATATATGTAAATCTATACCAATTATAATGTCTTAGACTCGTTACGTAAATGATACTAAGGTAATAGCTAAAGAACACAGGGCGGCAATTAGTGAAACAATTTCTATCCGAAGACCATGAAGTGACAGCAGTCGTACGTCGACCAGAACAACTTGATATATGCAGTCTAATGATAATATCTTTTTCATGAAAACCCCCCTCATCTTAGTAAACAAAAGGAAAGGGGGATTTTTATAGTAGGATTCTCTTGAATTAATGCATATAACGATATTCCATCAATTGCTTCAACATTTCAATTTCCTCTAATAATTCCTTTCCAACATTGGTTTCTCTCACTTTTTTTCGTTCGAGTTCTTTGTCTACTACTCTTCTAACAGATAAAACATCTGCACCATTTAGCAGCACATCCTCTTTAGAATTAAAATGCTGGTGAGCTACTAACTGCATGCCAAATGAATTATATAACAACGTATATCCTGCAATACCAGTAGTTGACTGGTACGCTTTGGAAAACCCACCATCAATGACAATCATTTTACCGTTTGCTTTGATAGGATTCTCTCCTTCTACTTCTTTAACAGGGGTATGACCATTAATAATATGGCCTTGATCAGGATGAAGATCAAATTCTTCTAACATTTTACGACATACTTCCTCATCTTCTCTCAAATAAAAATAAGGATTTTTTTGTTCTTTATGTGCTTGTTTATCTGTAATGAAATAGCGCTCAAAAGTTGTCATGGCACGTTTTCCAAACAGTGATGAATATTCTCCTGTCCAGAGATACCAGACCATGTCTGTTGCCAGATCATCTGTCTCTTCCAAATTCGCAAAAGCATATCGTAAGTATTCTTCAAACTTATCTAGTAACTCACGACCTTTATAGGTGTTACCTTCAATCACCATCTGTTCCATGTTCCCATCTTCATCAACAGGAATACAGCCATGTATTAATAAATTGCCGTTATATCTTAAATATAGATTCCCTTTTTTCATGAGAAACTTCATATGTCTCGATAATTTCTCCGAATATTGTACCGAAAGTAAGAGTTTATCGATTACCTCCTGCTCTTCCGGTAACAGTTTCGCCGGATTTTCTGGATCTACTGTAGCAAAGCAAGTATTTTCAAGTGGGTACGTTCTACCGTAAACTGTTACTTGATTATTCTCATAATCTACTTTTTCCAGTAAGAGTCTTTCAGACATATTAAAGAACGGTCGCCGCTTGATAATAGGGCTTTCTAATTTAAATTGAATCATTGCTATTGCCTGATGAATTTTAGTAATTTGTAATGCCTCATCCGTTGATAGTGGTTTATCAGGATGCTCCTTCGGTCTGAAAGCAGGGTTGTCATCATAGTACTTTTCAGCCAAATTCAATAATGGTCTAAGATTAATTCCATAAACATCTTCAATAATATCGAGGTTGTCATAACGGGCACATATACGAATGATATTGGCAAGACAAACCTTTGATCCGGCAAAAGCGCCAATCCATAGTACATCATGGTTCCCCCATTGGATATCAAGAGAATGATAGTTGATGAGCGTATCCATAATTTTATCTGGGTCAGGTCCACGATCATAAATATCTCCTACTACATGAAGATGATCTACTACCAGCTGTTGAATTGTATAAGCAAGTCCTGTGATCAATTTATCCGCCTGACCTAACGTAATGATCTGCTGGACAATTTTTTCATAATACGGTTTTTTGTTAGAATATTTATCAGATTTATAAAGCAATTCTTCGATAACATAAACAAACTGTTCTGGTAATGCCTTACGCAGCTTCGAGCGGGTATACTTAGAAGATGCGTATGGAATCAGTTGAATCATATCGCAAATGATTTTCTCGTACCAGTTATTCAATTCCTGTTTATGATTAAAATTATTTTTAATTAATGTTAATTTTTCTTCAGGGTAATAGACTAAAGTAGCGAATTCATTAATTTCATTCTGTGACAATTTATCTTTGAAGATATCTGTTATTTTCTCTTTCACTTTACCTGATCCATTTCTCAGCACATGTTGAAATGCATGATATTCCCCGTGCAAATCACTGACAAAGTGCTCCGTACCTTTTGGTAAGTTAAGAATCGCTTCCAAATTAATTATTTCGGTTACCACTTTTTCTTCACTGTCGTATTTTTCGGCAAGTAAGTCCAAGTACTTCGTATTCAATGTGTAAATATCCCCTCTCCGTTATTTATCACGGCGCTAATCGTCCGTAAACCTCCATTGTTGGGAGCTCGATTTTATATAGCATTATTGTAACAATTAACACAACATATTTCTAGTTTTTATTCTTTTAATGCTACACTTTATCGAAAACGTTGTATTAAAAATTATTTCTCGGGAAATATCGGCATCACTCCTTAGCTATTTCGTTTCAACGTCGATTTGCGCTATAATATCATTCAGGAGGGGTTACATGTCGACATATACTGTCATTGGCGGTGGAATTGCCGGTGCTTCCATAGCCTATCATTTTGCCAAAACCGGGAATTCTGTTACTGTCTTTGATCGCTCTGACAAAGGACAAGCAACTACTGCTTCAGCAGGGATCATCTGCCCATGGGTCAGTCAGCGCAGAAATAAAAAATGGTACAGAATTGTTCAGGAAGGTGCTCGTTATTACCCGGATTTCATTAAAGAGCTCGAGGAAACAACCGGGCAGTTTACCGGATACAAACGAAATGGAGCGATATGTCTTTTTAAAGATGAGCGGATTCAGCAACTTGCATATGAACGCATTTCTGCCAAACAGGATGGCTCACCAGAAATGGGAAATGTTCGTAAATTGACAAAAGCAGAGGTAAAAGAAATGCATCCACATCTGACTGATTGTTATCCAGCCGTATTTGTAGAAGGTGGGGGGCAAATCCGTGGAGAAAGTCTGCTTTCAGCTTTAAAAGAAGGGATACGCCTTCATGGTGGTGAATGGATACAACAAGCTATCAAGCCTGAAAAGGCAGAAGGTACTGTTATCTATGCTGCTGGTGCATGGGCTGGTGAGTATTATCAAACACCTTTAGTCCGTCATCAACGGGCAGAATTATTGCACCTTAAACTGGATGATGAATACCAGAGTAGAGAAGCTCCTGTTGTGATGGGACTTGGACCAATGTATATTGTCGGAACTGATCATAATCAATTTGCGATCGGGACAACACATGAGGATACTGAAGATTTTTCCATTGCCCCATCAGAAGAAAATCAGCAATACCTACATCAGGAGGCAATGCGCTATTTTCCGAAAACTACAATCCAAGACCAATTTATGGCTGTAGGATTACGCCCATTTACAAGGGATTCATTGCCGTATATCGGATGGACCGCAGATCATATCCTCTCCGTGAATGGGTTAGGTTCTTCCGGATTAACAGCAGGTCCGGTAATTGGAAGAGAAGTTGCAGCCTATCTAACGGACAAGGAAACTGTTTTGAATCTGGAAGATTATGCTTATATTTAAGCATCACAAGATAATAGCTAGAAGGGACTGAACGATGCACAGATATCAATATTTTTTATCCATCAATTAAACTTAAAAATGGGAGGTAAAAGTATTGATTCAACACTTATATACGAAAAGACTACACTTAAGGAAAATGACTTCTGAAGATGCAGCTAGTCTGTTTACCATTTGGTCTGACTCTGATGTAACAGCGTTTATGAATATTAGTAACTTTACAACGAGAGAGCAGGCCGAGGAAATGATCTCTTTTCTCGATCGGTTGGCACAAGATCATAAAGCAATCCGTTTTACCATCATAGAAAGAAACTCTAACGACATTATCGGATCCTGCGGGTATAATTCCCTTGATTTCGAAAATAAAAAGGCAGAAATAGGCTATGAAATAGCAAAAAAACACTGGGGTAAAGGCTTTGCACCAGAGGCCATCTCAACTCTTATTGATTATGCCTATAATAGATTGGATTTCCATCGAATCGAAGCGAAGGTGGAACCGGAAAATGTGAACTCGGTGAAAGTTCTAGATAAGTTAGGTTTTACTTATGAGGGGACATTAAGACAGTGTGAGAAAGCTAAGGATAAGTTTATTGACTTACAGATGTATTCCAAATTAAAAACAGACTAGAATATTTAAAGCAAACCTCAAAAGCGTAACATTTTTGAGGTTTGCTTAGCTTTTACTTAGTGCATACCTTGTTGAGGAGCTTTTGTATAAGCTTGCAGCATATTATTCATATCTTGAGCGTCTAGTTTCGGTAGTTGATAATAACCATGTTTGTTTTGATATAGGAACAGTTCATAGCTCATTTCGATCATGTTCGGCACACTATCTGCAATAATGCGACGCAATACCGGATTGTTCATCTCTACTGCTGCCATGGTCAGCCCAGAAGCCATTGATTTAGTATGACCTAACATAAAAGAGGAGAAACATTCATCCGTAAACTCATTAACAGACTGCTTTGGTTTTTTTGGTTGCCCAGCCTGAGTGCCGTAAGTAACCTCGTTGTTTTGTTGCATCTTATACTGTTGTGTTGGTACTTGTGGATCTTGACCAGTTTGGAAGCTTTCTACGATTGTGTTATACATTTGCGTAAGAAACGAAGTTTGGCGCTGCAGGATACCTTTTAATTCCTGATCTTGAATATGTTGATCATACAATTGATACTGCTCCATCATCCCGATTAAGCCACCAATTAATTCATGGGAATCCATCATTTCATGTGCACCATGATTATGACTAGTCCCTTGGTTCGCCATATTTTGTGGCATTTGCGCATTGTTTTGCATCTGATTTTGGTTTTGATTTTGCACTATAGTAACCTCCTGTATTTTAAATTCAAGTATATATTTTCCTCTTAGGGAACATTTATGTATATAATTTTCCGTAAAAAACAAAAATTCTCGTAAATGCGTTATTTACTTCTAAGAATAATTATCAACTTTGGAGGATTTACTTCAACTTTTTTAAAATACTATCAACTTTTAGGCTGACAAAGACAATATAAAAGTCCGGGAATCCCGGACAATCGCATTTTTTACACTTCTTCCATTATCTTTTCAAGACTTGCTGTCGTATAATGACCATCTATCCCTGGTTTCGTAATCAAATAATCTAAAATTTCTTTATTCTCTAGCGATAATGTTGTTTTTAAACCGTGAATGATCATGCTTAAATATTCTTTAGATGGTGTATGAAAAGGGACATCTAAATTCCAATCCGCAGTGAAAGTGACGATGGGATAACCATCTTCTTCACCTAAAAACAAGATCGTTCCATACCATGAATCTCGTAATGTCTTGTATCCACTCTCTATCACCTCATCTAAATCGATATGTAACTCCGCTCCGTTATTTTCCTGTTTAACTACATCCATAAATTGCTCTTCTGTTATTAAATATTTTCTACTGTATGTATGAAACTGTTCATCTTTACTCAATCCGATAAAAGCTACCCCTTGTTTTTGCCAGCGTCTTGATTCTTTTGCAAAGTAAAGCGGATATGGCATGATATGTGTTCCTTCAGCGATTGGAAGGGATGTATCTCTACACCCTACCTCTCTTTTTTCTGAACCTTTAGGGTGTCCACCTCTGATATAACATAAAAACCTATCCCTGCTTAAATTAGATCCATAGCTTGCATACCAGACATAAGACCCTTCTTTTGACGAAGACAATATAGATTCCCCCTCACATTATGCTTAATTTTTGCATGCTTTTACAAAAGCATCAAATATCCCTTGCATTGTTGCGTCTTCACTCGTCATCTCCTCGGGATGCCACTGGATGCCCATTATCATTGGGGAAGTTTTATCGACTCCTTCAACCGCTTCAATGATACCATCTGGAGCAATCGCTACTTTTTTCAGATTTGTTGCAAGCTGATCAATCGCCTGGTGATGGATGCTGTTTACTTGGATACTTGAACTACCAAGAATTTGATATAACCTACTCGTCTTATCGATTTGAACATAATGGGTAGGCTCCGGTCTTGCCGCTTGCTGGTTATGGTTGATTGCATTAGGATTACTAGTTTCGATATCTTGCATGACTGTGCCTCCTAATGCAACATTTAACATGGTTAAACCCCTGCAAAGTCCTAAAATCGGTTTACTTTGTTTTTGTGCGTATTTCACTAATTCTATTTCGGTAAGGTCCCGTTTTTTATTGGTGTTTTGGATTTTGGGAGATGGATGTGCTCTAAACGAATTGGGATCGATATCTTCTCCACTGCTAAGTATAATGCCATTGCAAATGCTGACCCATACTTCTGCAATCACTTCTGGACCAGTTGGAATAATAATAGGAACACCGCCTGCTTGAATTACGGACTGAATATGCTTCTCATGCAGATTATAACTGGGAATGTTATTGTGACTGACAATAGAACTCGTAATTCCAATTACAGGCTTGATCGATGGAACCATATTGAACACTTCCCTTCACATATAAATACTTTATGTACCATAACTAAACCTTTTTTATTTTGTAAAAAAAGGTTAATAATTATACTTCTACATAAAGTCAATTTCCGTCGATAAGGGTTATGTCCTTGGTAGTTTACGAGGCGACCATGTACTTCTCAATATTGGAACAACATCGTTATAAACTGATGTCCTGCTCCAACAGTCCAAAAAAGCAGATAATCTCCTCTTTTTATATTCCCCTGTTTTAAACCTTCATAAAATGCAATGAATGGACTGCTTGTTCCGGTATAACCGTAGTTATTACCTACTAATATTACTTGTTCATCATCCATATTAAAGTGTTCTTGCAGTTTAAACTTATCACTGAAGGCAAATTGCGATATACAAACGGAAGAGATATCAGAAATATCCAGTTGATTCTTTTTTAAAATATGCTCCATTTGTTCAATCATAATTTCCGGTCCATAACTTGCATCAAACGGCTCAAAATGAATATATTTTTGTTTTGGACCTTGTTGATGGAAGTGTTTCAATCCTTTTTCAGGAAAAATAATTTTATCTATATTACGCGTATCAATCGTATAGATTGCATCGATAAATCCTGTTTGTTCCTCAGTTTTTTCTAAAATCACCGCACTAGCAGCATCTCCATATGTAGCATAAGTAATTTCCTCTTCAGGATTCGCAAGCAATGATAAATGATCAGAACCTACAACTAACGCGCGATGAATGTTTGGGTTTGCCATCATATAACGACAGGTCTGTTCAACAGATACTACCATTCCTGCACAGTTTGCATTGGTGTCCAGACTAATCGTATGTCTATTTGCTTCAATCGCTTTATGTAGAAACATTGCATTGCTCGGAAAAGTATATTCAGGAACTTGAGAAGAAAAAACAATATAATCGATATCTTCGCCTTTCAGATCGGATTTTTCAAGCGCACTTTTTGCGGCTTCGATAGCCATTGTTAATGTGTTTTCTTCTTTATTATCAAGGATATATCGATTTTCTTTTCCCATTTTCCCCAAAAAAGAAGTAATATCTCTTCCTTTTCGTTTGAAATGTTCGATGTATGGCTGATTAGTAACGACATTCTCAGGATGATAAATAGCAACTTCCTTTATTGATATATTATGCATATGATCTATCCTTTCAGTCTTTTTTTATGATGATAAAAATAACGCGAAAAACCCATTTAAAAGGCTTTTCGCTTTATTTTATGCATCAATTATTTCATAGTTTGGTAAATCAACCGTTTTAGCAATACGGTTCAACTGCATTTTAATCACTACATTATTAGTGATTAAGAATTCAACTTTTTTAAAACCAGATTTCTTATATAATTTAAAAGATTGGGTTAATTTTGGTGTCATTTCTTGATTGATTACCTTCATATCCTTGCAATCTACTTGTAACACATAGTCAATAGTAGATATAGAGCCTATCTGCTTTTCATAATCTTGATGGAATTTGTCCGCTTGATCTGGTGTAAAAGTCCCCACTACATTCATATAAACGGTTTTACTTGTGGTCTTAACATCAATAACATAACCACCATTATCTGTCATGTTTTCTATTGTTGCCATGTATGCCTCTTCCCTTCTTTTTGGATGTTTAGCTGGAGAATCTAAGCGAATCTCACATTGATAAATTTTGTTCACTTCAAATAGCAAGAGGAATTATTACCTACGTCACTTATCCTTTTTTTATTCTGACAGGTATCATCATTCTACTCACAATAAGACATTTTACAGTATAAAAAGTTTAATCGCAAAACATATGCACAACTTTTTACTTAGTATAAATGTTCTATATAACCTTGATAGTTAACCCTTTCATCATGAATATCATATAATAATGGAATTTTCTGATATTCATTCTCTCCATACCAGATGAATAACGGGAAATCATAATAGTTGACTAGTAAAGAAGAAGGAGAGTCATCAAATTATTATGGATCAAGGTAAATAATCATGGATGTTAAGCCTGTATTTTTTTCACCTAACGTTTACCATTCATTAATAGTCTATCAATATTCATCTAGTATCTTGTAACTGTAAGCAAAATTATGAAGGAGTTGGTAGAGAATGTTTAAAAAGATTGGTGCTGTAGCTCTTAGTACAGGTCTAGTTTTGTCTGCTGTGAGTGTTCCGGTTTTTGCGGACAAGCCTGAATCACCAGGAAAAGGAAAAGGTAATGGATATGGTGGAAAGAAAATCGATAATATCATTTACATGATTCCAGACGGATTTAGTGGAGATTATGCTTCCAATTACCGTGTCTACAAAGGTGAAGATGCTGTTTGGGACGAACATCTAAAAGGAATGTTTACAACGAATTCGGCAAACGCTGATGTCACGGATTCAGCGGCAGCTGGTACAGCAATGGCTAGTGGCGTAAAAACAAACAATGGTGTAATCGGTCTTGATCCAGAGGGAAATGAACTGACAACCATCTTAGATGCATCTGAAGAAGCTGGTAAATCATCTGGATTAGTAGCTACATCCACGATCACACATGCCACACCTGCATCTTTTGCTACAAATGTAGAAAGTCGAAATAATCAAACAGAGATTGCCAGACAGTATATCTCTGGTGAAGTTGATGTTCTTCTAGGTGGCGGTCAAAATATGTTCCTACCAGAAACTGAAGGTGGCAATCAAGAGGAATTAAATTTAATTGAAGAAGCTCAAGAAAGTGGTTTTACGTATACAGAAACAAGAGATGAATTACTAGATAGTACAGACATCGATGTTGAAGAAGGAGAAAAATTGCTTGGACTTTTTGCTGAAGAAGCGCTTTCCCCTGAATTACACCGTGATCAAACAGTAGAGCCAAGTTTAGCAGAAATGACAGAAGTATCCATCGAAGTTTTAGAGCAAGATAAGGACGGATTTTTCCTTATGGTAGAAGGAAGCCAAATTGACTGGGCTGGACATGCCAACGATGCTGCCTGGGCTATGTCTGATGTAGCGGCATTTGAAGACGCGGTTGAAGCTGCCATTGATTTTGCTGAACAAGATGGTAAGACACTAGTGATTGTTGCTGGAGACCATGATACTGGTGGTATGACAACAGGATCTGGTGCGTACGCAGGATTGAATGCTGACATTTTGAATCAGGTAACAGCGACCGGAGACTTCATTGCTACCCAATTAAATGAAGATCGCTCCAACACAAAAGAAATAGTTGAAGAATATACAAATTTAACTATTACAGAAGATGAAGTGCAATCGATTCAAGATGCTAGTGATGCAGTACTTGCTATTAATAGAGTAGTAAGTGATCATGCAGGTATTGGTTGGACAAGTACTAATCATACTGGAGCAGATATCCCTGTTTATGCATATGGTCCACAATCTGAAAAGTTTGTCGGGTTCTATGATAATACAGACTTACCTAAAATTATGGCGAATGCTCTAAGAGTGAATTTGAAAAACTAATATTTTTCAATCCCCTTTTTGGATAAACTTTAATCAAATTCAATAGCGAAAGGGCCAAAATTTATGTTTTGGCTCTTTTCATTTGGCTAATTATGCTCTAATTATTTGATAGTTAGGTAGATCGATAGATTGAGCAACTTGGTTTAGCTGCACTTGGATGGCTTTATTATCATTAACTAAGAATACGATTTTTTTATAGTTTGATTCTTTATATAGTTCATAAGATCGGATTAATTTTGGTATCATATCCTGATTGATAACCTTCATATCTCTACAATCTACTTCTAAAATATAATCAATGGTTGAAATGATGCTTATTTGTTTACGATAGTCTAGATGAAATTGTTCCGCTTGGTCTGATGTAAAAGTACCTACTATCTTCATATAAATCGTTTTAGTAGTGGTCTTTACATCTATTATATAACCACCATTACTTGCCATGTTTTCTATTTTTGCCATATCTGTTCATCCTTTCTCTATCTATGATGTAATTGAGTACGAATAATGAGATTGTATCTAACAATTTACGCTATCTGATGATATGAAAAAAGGCCAGACCTTATGAACTAACGTCCACCTAAGCATCTAACCTTTCCTTCTACTTTAAGCATCTATATTCTTTTGATCCTCTTTCTCCTGTAGTTTCCGATAAATAGTTGCAACAATAGGTCCAGAAATATTATGCCATACACTAAATATCGCACTTGGCACAGCTGATAATGGATTAAAGTGTGCAGCTGCAAGTGTGGCACCCAATCCTGAATTTTGCATGCCCACTTCAATGGAAACAGCTTTTTGTTGCTTAGGTTCCATCTTCATTACTTTTCCTAGCCCGTAGCCAACCAGATAGCCTAGTCCGTTATGAAGCACCACTATTAAGAAAATGAATAACCCAGTCGCTGCAATTTGTTCCTGGTTAACACTTACTACTGCTGTAACAATTGCTACAATACCAATTACTGATACTAATGGAATCGCCTTTACTCCTGCTTCCACGTTATCTTTCAGCAACGCCTTAACTAATAAACCTAACAAGATCGGCACTAAAACAATTTGCACAATAGATACGAATAAAGACCCTGCAGATACTTCTAACCACTGACTAGCAAATAGATAAATTAGTGCTGGTGTTAGAAATGGTGCCAGAATCGTAGAAACTGCAGTAATCGAGACCGATAATGCTGTATCGCCTTTTGATAAGTACGTCATAACATTTGAAGAGGTACCACCAGGACAACAGCCTACTAAGATAACACCGACTGCCACCTCTTTAGAAACAGGTAAAATAGTGACGAGCGCAAAAGCAAGTAATGGCATGATCAAGAACTGACCAGCTACTCCGATTGCCACCTCTTTCGGACGTTTGAACGCTTCTTTAAAATCATTAGCAGTTAGTGTAAGTCCCATTCCAAACATAATAATACCTAATAATGGTGTGATATAGGCTGCCAACCACGTGAATCCTGAAGGTATAAGAAATGATAAGACCGCAAATAGTACAACCCAAATCGCAAATGTATTCCCTACAAAACTACTAATTTTCTCTAAACCTTTCATGTTACTCCCCCTCTTAGATGCATATTTAGAAATTATATAATATTTTCTGAATATTTTAAATATCATTTTAAAATTTTTGGTTTAGGGTACGGACAAGAAATCAAACAAAATGAGCGAATTCGTCCTTATAAGTTGAATTGTATGATAAAATAAATAAAAAAATGACCATGTAAAGGAGCGTTAATCATATGAATGAACAAAAGAACTGGGCTGGTAATTATACATATAGCGCGGCAAATTGGCATGAACCTGAAAGCGTTAACCAACTTCAACAACTTGTCAGACAATGTGATAAATTACGAGTAGTTGGTTCTCGCCACTCATTTAATGGAATTGCAGATTCTAGTGAAAATATGGTGTCCTTACAAAAAATGAATAAAATAATAGCTTTAGACCAAGCTAACCAAACGGTTACGGTTGAAGGTGGAATTATCTATAGTGACCTAAGCCGTTTCCTTCAAGACAATGGCTTTGCATTAGAGAATATGGCGTCTTTACCGCACATTTCTGTTGTCGGTGCATGTGCAACAGCTACACACGGTTCAGGTGACCAAAACAGCTGTTTATCTGACTCCGTTCATGCCATGGAAGTTGTTACTGCTGACGGTGAATTAGCCCAATTTTCTCGAGAGGACAATGAAGAACAATTAAAAGGGGCTGTAGTTGGTCTTGGGGGAATAGGGATTGTAACAAAGATGACGTTAGATATCATTCCTGCCTTTCAAATCAGCCAATATGTCTTCGAACAGTTACCTTTAGCACAATTAGAACACCATTTTGATGACATTTTCTCAAGCGCATACAGTGTTAGTTTATTTACTAATTGGCAAAGTGATACGATCAATCAAGTTTGGTTAAAACAGCTACATACCGAAGTGAATGAACCACAATCATATACTGATTTATATGGTGCGAAGCCAGCAACAGACCATTGCCATCCTATCGCGGGAATCGAGGCTATTAATTGTACCGAACAAATGGGGATTCCAGGGCCGTGGTACGATAGACTGCCACATTTCCGTATCGATTTCACACCTAGCAGTGGAGATGAATTGCAATCAGAGTATATCATTCCAAGACAGTATGCATATAAAGCACTAACGGAAATAAATAAAATACGCAAACAAATCGCACCATTATTACATGTTTGTGAAATACGAAGCATTGCCAAAGATGAATTATGGATGAGCCCATGCTATCAACAAGATTCGATCGGCATTCATTTAACATGGAAAGATGACTGGGAATCTGTACAAAAGGTGTTACCACAAATTGAAGAAAAGCTTACACCATATCATGCTCGTCCGCATTGGGGTAAATTATTTACCATGACGAAAGAACAAGTACAACCGCTCTATGAAAAACTGCCGGACTTTCAGCAATTGCTAGAGCACTATGATCCAAAAGGTAAATTCCGTAACGACTTTATAAATACTTATATTTTTAGCAAATAAGAATATGCCTGTCACTTGAAACGATTTATGTCGCTAAAGTGACAGGCAGCTTATTATGAGTTCTGATTCTTATTTAAAAATGTCTCTATTTGTTCTTTATGATGGTTATCATGCCAGACAAAGGCACTAATGTAGTTAAAAAGTGAGTGTGGATAGCCAGAATATCGGTCAATTTCTTCCCCATTTAAAACAAATGTGTCAAAAAATTCTTGCTCTGATTTTTCTTTAAGCGCTTCTACCAAATGATTTCTAGCTTCGATCTGTTCTTGGATCAATTGTGTTTTCGTAACGCCAGATAAAGCATACTCGGAAGCCGGTTGATTAATCACATCAAAAGCTACACTTTCAAGCTTAGCGCCTTTCCTCATTTGAGGCATTAATTCCTCTAATATGTAACGATCCCAGTACGTAATATGACTAATAATTTCTGCCGGTGTCCATTTTCCTTCATTAATTGGTGTAAAGAAAAGATCCTCATCTACTTTTTCTAATGCATTCACCGAACTGTTAAACTGTTCAAATTTCTCAATTAAATTAATTATCTCTTTCATCGTATCACTCCTTTCTTATTTGGATAACAAATGCTTACTTGATTGATACGCTTGTCCATAAAATTATTTATCTCTTGCTGCCGCTATGCAAAAGTTTAATGTTAATAGTAATTAATGCTGTAAGCAGTATTACACCTATACAATAGGAGTCCTTTGCTTCACTTTTTCAAAAGATATCACAAAAAACATAAGGAACATCCATTTTAGCAAAAAGGATGCCCCTATACCATTTGGTTAATTGGCTAGCACTAAAAATGCGGTGAAACTAAGCGCATAAACTCCAAATAGACCTACTGATATTTTAGCTAATTTTGAATTAGCTGAAAAAGCTTTTTTGATTCCTTCCTGAAAAATACTCACGATAAAAACCGAAACTGATAAGAGAAAAGCTAACATAGCAATGATTAACGCAGCTTGTTCCAAGAAAATAACCTCCCTTAATGATATCCATCTATAAATGATATAGACATTGATTGAACTAACTAGAAGTAAAATCTGACTCAGTCGAAAACCTAAGATCTCTTTTTCATGCAATTCTATTTTCCAAGCATCTATTATGCCTAAGAGTAAGTCAATGACTACTTTGATGGAGCAATCGGTTTGATTTAACAGTTCAAATAACTCATCTCCATATCGCTTTCTCCACTTTTTTGGGTACAAATAGATGAACCACTTCATACTAAACCAAGCCTTTTTAACCCAAGTGTAGTTATTTTTTGCATTTCTTTAATTTGTTCACTTAAATATATCCGCCCTGCTTCCGTCATTGTATAAGGCTTTTTTCGGTTTTCTGATTCAAGAACACGTATATATCCAGCTTTCTCTAAACGTGAGATTGCACCATACAACGTACCTGGTCCTAATTTAATAGCATAATTCTGTTCAATATCCTCCATAATGGCATAACCGTGGCGATTTTGTTCAGCAAGGCTTATCAAAATAAGCAACGAAGGTTCTGAAAACCTATTTTTTTTCATTTCATTACTCACCCTCCTTATTACGTAATGCGATATATCGTATAACGTAATAATAACTTATATGGAATATAAAGTCAAGTCAATAATATGTCACATTTTTCTTTAGATAACAATAGAAAATTTCCCGCTAATGATCATCTTTATTAGTAAACATGTCTACTATCCTTTGGAATATTATGATAATGTTGAATTAAAAATGTAAAATAGGAGAAGGAAGATGTTAGAAACTTTATCCTTTATAGGTAACAGATTTAATAATCAGAATATTACTTGGGGAGTTGGTGGATCACTTCTGCTTCGTTTCCATCAATTAATCGATAAACCTAATGACATAGATATTTTGGTTGACCTAGATAATACAACACAAATTAATCGAATACTATCATTAATTGGTACTGAAAAAGAAGTTATTCAGACTGAACCATTTCGAACAAAATATTTTAATAAATTTCATGTTAATAACATTGACTTAGATATAATGGCTGGATTTGCCATTCAACATCAGGAAGGGAATTATCAATTATCCTTCACAAAACAATCCATTGTCGAATACAAACAATTAAATGGTGTCGATATTCCGTTATGCGCACTAGAAGATTGGTACATGTTGTACTGGTTGATACCAGGAAAGAAGGAAAAAGCAGTTTTAATAGAGAATTATTTAAAAGCGACAGGTATTAAGCACCCGAGCGTTTTCGAGGAAGGATTAAAGCAACCTTTACCAGCTGACTTGCAATGTAAAATCATGCATTTACTTAAAAAGTGAATATTGTTAGCTATAAAAAAGTTTGGATTATTGAAATCCAAACTTTATCATAGCTATATGCTCAATTCGTTCACTGTAATAGCTTGAGACAACTTATTCCTTTTACAATCTCGGAATTCTTCTTCATTGACTAAATCTATCTTCATTGCTGCTTCTAGTTTGTCTGTATCTGGTTGTTTTACTTGTAAGATAAAGTCTTCTAAATTTAATTCTTCCAACTTTTGTACTGTCTTTTCTTGATCGTAATGAACAGAAGAGCGAATGATGCGCTGTGCCTTATATTTTCCTAGTTGTACTTCAGCTTTTTGTTGTTTTCCAAACTGTTCATCTAAGCAGTGGTGGATTTGTTTTTTAATCTGATTCATTTCTTTCTCTAACTCTTTTTTCTGAAAGTTTAAATCATAGTATTTCTTTAACATTTCTTCCGATAGTTTAGAATACTCTTCAACCTCAGTTGCCTTTGACATCAACATTCCTCCCGTCTTTTATGATTAGTTCATTTATATGAGACGGGAGAAGATTTATGCGTATGTCGGGAACATCATATTAAAACACGGTGGAGATATCAACAAAAAATTATTATAATCTAGTTGAGGTGATAAACGTGTCGATAAAAGGACTAAATCATTTTTTGTTTTCTGTTTCAGACTTAGAGAATTCAATTGATTTCTATCAAAAAGTATTTAACGCGAAATTATTAGTCCGAGGAAGAAACACTGCTTATTTTGATTCGAATGGTATGTGGCTTGCTTTAAATGTAGAAAAAGATATACCACGCAAGGAAATACATGAGTCATACACACATATTGCCTTTTCAATTGCAGAAGAAGATTTTGATAAAATGTACAAGAAACTACAAGATTTGAGTGTTAATATATTGCCAGGTCGTCCAAGAGATAAACGGGATAAGAAATCTATTTACTTCACTGACCCTGACGGACATAAGTTTGAGTTTCATACAGGTACTTTACAGGACAGATTGGCTTACTACAAACAAGAAAAAACATATATGAATTTTTATGATTAGGGAGCAAAGCGCAGAGCGGACACTTAGAAATGTAGCAATTTGGAATTTGTCGGACATATAGTGCGTTATTCGGGGGAATCACACCCGTTTTTCGATGTAGGCGGACATTTAATCCCTTATTTGGTTACTCTCGATAAAAATCAGCTACTTTTTCGATGAAAGAATTTCCCTTACAATATAGAGGATGCATTTTCAATTTCTAGATAATTGAATAAAAATTAATATACAAGGAAGTGATAGAATGAATAAAATAATTTTGCCTTTATTTATGTTTTTACTTGTTATTCTTTCAGGCTGCAGTCTTCTAAGTGGTACAGATCCTGAATTTTCTAGGCAAAAATATGATGATTGGTATGAAAATGAACAATATGAAGCAGCATTAGCTGATATTAATGAACGATTAGAGAAATATCCCGAAGATCCATATTTACTTAATGAAAAAGGGCATGTTCTAAATTTAATGGAACGATCTGAAGACGCATTAAACACATTAAACATAGCGATTGAACAAGGAAACGATGATACATTGGATAGTGCTTACAATAACAAATCAGTAGCACTAAACGAATTGGGGGAGTATGAACAAGCGATTGTTGCTGCACAAAAAGCGATTGACCTTAGTGATCAAGAACCTGAGCAGTTTATCAATATGGGAAATGCTCATTCCTTACTAGAAAGAGATCAAAGAGCTCTAGAATATTACGATAAAGCTTTAGAAATAGATGATAGTGCCCCCTATGCTTTATATGGGAAAGGTGTTTCATTATACTATCTGACCGAATATGAAGAAGCCATTCCTTATCTAGAAAAATACATAGAAACATATCCAGATGATACTGACGGGTTATGGTATCTTGTTTACTCTTACGATTTACTAGAAGATTATAATGCTACGCTACCTTATTTAGACAAGATTATTCAGGTAGAATCTGAGCAATCATTAGCCGCTTTAGATTATAAAGGATTGATGCTTACATATTCGGGTAATTTTACAGAAGCGGAAGAACTCTATAACAGTATTATCGAGCAATTCCCAAATGACGGAATTGGATATTACGGAAAAAGTGTAGCTCTTGTACAGCAAGGAGAAATTGAACAAGGTTTAGAGGAATTAGACCAGTCTATACGAATAGATGAAGATTATAAAGATATCGCATACTCTGATCCTTTATTTGCCCCTATCTATGATGATGAAACATTTATCCAGTTGACAGAATACTAAATTGGAATAAGAAATCCCTGCTTATCATTCGTAAACTTCCATGTTAAGCAGGGATTTTATATATATTCCATTATAAGTTGACATCTACTTTTTTAGTATTCCAAATGTTTCTTGGTATTACACCAAACCGGAATAAACGTTAACAATGTCTTCGTGAATTGAATCAGCTCTTCTAGTTCTATTTTTTCATCAACAGAATGTGCTTCATGTAATGTACCAGGACCATAAATCGCGGTTGGTATACCTGCATCACTAAACCACCCAGCATCTGTCACAGTCTTCGACATACCAATAAAAGGCTTTTCCTGTTCGATATCCTGATGTGACTCTTCGAGAAGTTTAATTGCTGGATGCTCTGGATCAATCTCTGCAGAAGGAAAAATCTCACCGCGATCTTCTATCATGGACTTTCCACCCCATTCAAAATGAAGAGGATTTTCCTCAAACCATAAATCGTCTTTAAGTGTTTGATGGAGATATTCCTCTACTTCTTGCGAAACAATGCGATAATCTTCATTAGGATAAAAATGAACCGTAATCCAAAGGCGACATTCATCCGCAACAAAAGCTGCATGACGTCCACCTTCTATAACAGCCGGATTAATAGTAGTTGTACCTTTTTTAAAGCCAGGGTACTCCTTTGTCTCCGCCCATTTCTTTTCTAAATTACGAAGGCTTTCGATGACTTTTGTCATTTTCTCAATCGTACTGGCACCCTCGCCTGTTTCATTTAATTCCGCACGCATTGCATCATGATAAACACATTTACTTTTAACGGTAATCCAACCTGTGATCACCCCACCTTGACCATGGATTTCACGATTACTTCCATCAATAACTAACGCAAAGTCAGCATCATATCCTTTTTCAATACAAGAAAGTGTTCCCGCTTCACCGACTTCCTCACCAATTACCGTCTGCAACTGCAAATCGCCTTTTAAGTCAATTCCTTCGTCATGTAATAGCTTAGTCGTAAACAAGGCACATGCGATAGCCCCCTTCATATCAGAAACCCCACGGCCATACAGATATTTACCTTTTTCAGTAAGAGAGAATGGAGGCACTGTCCAACTAGATTCATCCCCCACCTCCGCTACATCAATATGCCCGTTAATAATCAGGCTATTATATGTATCAGACTCTGTTCCTTTTTTGATACCTACAAGATTAGGATCATTCGGAAAGACATCCCATCGTTCAGTGTGAAAACCTAATTTTTCTAGATAATCCGCGATATACTTTTGAATATCAGATGTATTTCTAGCAGGCGGGCTAACGGTAGGAAAACGTATAAGATCAGCTAAAATATGCTTTAATTCATCTTTTCTATCATCTACTAAATCGATTAATGTTCTATTCATTCAGCCTTCACCGGCCAATCTTCTTTCTTTTCAACCATATCCCAAAACATATATTCAAACTGACTAGTCTTTACGACAATTTCTTCGAGTCGCGCTAGTTCTTGCTCTGGTTTTCCTTCTGTAATTTGATTCATCAACTGTTTTGTTTCTTCCGCTAATTCGGTAAATTCAGTAGAACTATACATTTCTACCCAGCTGCTGTAAAAATTATCGTCTAATGCACCTGGCCATTTTGCCAGTGATTTCCCGATAAAATTATAACTCCACTCACACGCTAGTACCGATGCAACAACATTTTCCACCCCACCACGCTGAGACAAATTCAACATATAACTTGTATATGCGGTAGTAACCGCAGACGGTTCTGATGCTTCAAGCTCCTCTTTTGAAATACCGAAGTCAGCTGCATAGTTACGGTGTAAATCCATTTCCACATCTAAAACACCATGTAATAGCTTGGCAAAAGTCGCCATTTTCTCCAAGTCTTCTGCTTTTGAACTCCCAATCGCAAACAATCTTGCATAATCGATTAGATAAACATAATCTTGCTTTAGCCAATGCTTAAACTTTTCCTGTTCCAGTGTGCCCTCACCTAATCCCTTTACAAAAGGATGTTCTAGATATGAATTCCAAATCGGTTCCACTCTTTTCCATAGACGATCGGTAAACAATGTAGTCATTTTTACACTCTCCTTTTTTAATGAATAGAAGTTGCCAGAGAAGTCATGAAAGTTGCCAGTAAATCAGCCAGAGTTGCCAGATAACTCGTGAAAGTTGCCAGTAAATCCATCAGAGTTGCCAGATAACTCGTGAAAGTTGCCAGAAAAATTTGTGATTGCATAATAAAAACCCATCACCAATGAAGGAAGATGGGTTAGTAATATACGGACTAATCAAACAATCTATATAACTACCAATTCCACTTCCCTACGCTAGTGTTAACTAGATCAGGTTCAAAGGGTCGAATTTCTCTCTCAGCATCTACATGCTCCCCTAGTCGAATGATTAAATTATTTAGTTTCCATTTTTAGTATACTAACAAATAATTGGATATGCAAACACGATTAGACATGGACTCATCAAACTTTTTATGAAAATCAAGGGTTTCCCATACGTAATTCATAATTTAAATTGTCGTACTAGACTATTTAATTGTTCCGCTAACTTTGCTAAATACTTAAAATAAGTCCGTATTTTCTTTCAATTTTGATATTTTTAAACCTCAACCTTTCTAACCACCGCTTTTGCATAATTATCCCCCTGTAGATACCAACTTAATATCGATTAAATTTTTATGACTATACTATCATTACTTTTGGCACAATTCCACTTATCAACACTGATAAAAAGGAATCATAAATATGGTATTTACTGAATCATTATATCTACTTTCATAACTTAATGTTGGTGGGAGTTGATAGTAAATTGTCCGTGTACTAATAACAATGGCAGAACAAAAAAACCATCACCAATGTAGGAAAATGGGGTAGGATTATACAACTAATCGAACCTTTATTTCTCAGCTAGATAAAACCTTGCAACACAGTAATAGATTGTTCCAAAAAGAAAGAGCATGACTATAATCCAACTCGCAATGCCTGAATAATCCCCATTTAACAAATATACATTTGTTAAATTAACAAGCACGATGGCCATCATGACCATATATAAATTTCTTAAATATTTCATTTTTTCCTTCACTCCCTTGTTTGTAGAATGATAGATAAAAGAGCCCTCTACAATAAGAACTACTTGCAACTCACTATCAAAATCTAAAATTCACTTTTCCTCAATCCACCTAAAGTATTTAATACCAAATGAGTCGCAATTATTGATAAAAGGTATGCAATCATAGGGTCTTGCGTTCCTAATACAAAAGTCAAAGAAAAGAATAATAGTGTAGATATACAAAAAAGAATTATCAGATATAAAACAATACTCACCATCGTGATCATACTTAGCCTCCATTAACAGTTTACATTGACACTATCATCTTAACATAATATTCCAAAATTCACCTTCACTTTCCTTAGAATTTCTTTAAAGGAAATACGAGCAACAGCTAGCGAATCGGGAGTCTAGTATCGATGTTGTTCACAGGGTGAGATCGAAGTTGGAAAATAAAATCTGTTTCTTAGTATAGCTTATCTAATGCCGATTTCGAGAACGGTTATTCTATACTGAAGAACAGCTATTAAAAATAAATTGCTTTTCAGATAATTCCATGATATTCTGTAAATATTTTGACGAACCATGTCGCCGAAATAATCTGATATTTAGCATTTATCAGCTATTGATTTAAATAACGGAGGTTTAATATGTCATCACGAAGTTCATTAAGTGTCGTTACAGTAGGGTTTATGTTGTTTGCCCTATTTTTCGGCGCGGGAAATTTAATCTTTCCAGCACAATTAGGTCAAGCTGCTGGTGATAATTTACTTTCTGCCAACATAGGATTCATCATAACTGGAGTTGGGTTGCCTGTACTTGCTGTATTAGCATTAGGCATTTCGGGTAAAAGTAATTTACAATCACTCGCAAGTCAGATTCATCCTTTGTACGGTCTTATTTTTACCGTTGCATTGTATTTAACAATTGGACCATTGTTCGCATTGCCAAGAACTAATACTGTTGCTTATGAAATCGGGATTATGCCGTTTCTAGAGAATCAATCAAATAATTGGGCGTTGCCTAGCTTTACCATTATTTTCTTTGGTTTATCATTATACTTTTCATTTCAGGCAAAAAAGCTTGTAGATATTATTGGTAAAGTACTAACACCGCTCTTGTTGATTGTTATCGCAGTATTAATCTTAGCTGCCTTACTTAATCCGATTGGTACGATTCAGGAACCCACCGATGCTTACATGACAAACAGTTTCTTCAAAGGCTTTCAAGAAGGTTATTTAACCATGGATGTACTAGCAGCATTCGTATTTGGGATTATCATTATTAATGCCATGAAAGACCAAGGCGCCCTATCTAAAAAGGAACT
The DNA here is from genome assembly GCF_017599345.1 of Gracilibacillus suaedae. Lineage (GTDB taxonomy): Bacteria > Bacillota > Bacilli > Bacillales > Amphibacillaceae > Gracilibacillus > Gracilibacillus suaedae. Next base: position 172,777 of record NZ_JAGFVL010000032.1, on the reverse strand, counting down.
CTTAGTTTCTACGATGAAAGCTGCGCTAATTGCTGCGGCACTTTTAGCTATTGTATACTCTTCCCTTGCTTATCTTGGGGCAATTAGTACCACAGAGATTGGCTATATGGATAATGGTGGAGCGATTTTAGCGGGATCATCTGCATTCTATTTCGGATCATACGGGAAGATCATTCTTGGAATTATTGTTGTGGCTGCATGTTTAACGACAAGTATTGGACTAATTACGTCCTGCGCATCCTACTTTAATGAAATTGTGCCAAATATATCCTATAAAGTATGGGCAATTATTTTCACATTGTTTAGTGCAGTTGTTTCCAATTTCGGTTTAACTACTATTATAGAATTTTCTATACCTGTATTATCCATGCTTTATCCATTGGCGATGTGCTTAATGGTTTTAACATTCTTAAACCCGCTTTTCAAAGGAAAAAGAGAAGTATATCAAGTTAGTATTTTCTTCACATTTATTGTAGCTTTGTTTGATGGCTTGAATGCAGCTGGTATAAAGATACAAACAGTGAACGAACTCCTTACAGCTGTACTTCCTTTATATACGGTAGGACTAGGATGGATTGTTCCTGCAATTGTCGGTGGAATACTAGGATTGATTTTAAGTTTCATAAGAAAAGAAGCTTAAATATCATTTAACAGAAAGTGCCTGTTACTTATTACGACTAAATCGCTATAAGTAAACAGGCACTTTTAATATCTGGATTATTCCTCAAACACAACCCGTGTATTCCCAATCATGTCATGAATTCCTTGCTTCTGTGTACCGAATGCGACAAACAGGTACAAAAAGACGCAGATAAAAAACACACGGTGAATGAATCTTCCGATTATTTCGCGAAAGATTAGATCACTCCACCTGAGCGATTGGCTATCCTCACGAATGACTCTTATACCAAAAATCATTTTACCTAATGTCTGGTTGTAGAACTTGGTCATCAACAAAAAATAGAGATAGAAAACAATCGAGCTGATAATCCCTGTAACGGTCCAAAATCCGATATCCATCGTAAAACCATCGTTGATAAATTTAAATGGCACAAGTAAGATGCCGTTAATACTGAAAACAATAAGTAAATCAACTAGGTATGCCCAGAATCGCATCCAAAATCCTGCATATCGAATTTTCGTTGATTGCGTAGAAGGATAATTCATATGTTCTTCAGTCATTCCGACACCTCCTTATTGTGAATAGAGATACATGGCACGTGGCGCATTATTTTCTCGCAGTAAATCTTTAATACCAATTAAATCAGATTCCGATCCGAACATGCTTTGAACAGTTCCACCAAACCATTGATTAAAATTAAGACTAGGTTCGTATTCAATCACTTGAGCATTTGCCAGATCATGATCTTCTTTCATGATTTCGATCGTATCATCTAACGAACCAAGTTCATCAACTAGCTCAACTTCTTGTGCTTGTGCTCCTGTGTATACACGACCATCTCCTAATTCACGAACACGGTCCTCTGACATACCTCTGCCATCCACGATCACTTGAACAAACTCAGCATACATATCATCGATCATCGTTTGTAATAGCTCGCGTTCATCATCTGTCATTTCACGAGACATTGACATGATATCCTTATATTCACCACTTTTGATCGTATTAAAATCAATACCTTGTTCATCAGCAAATTCAGCAAAATTAAAGCTTTCCATAATCACACCGATCGAACCAGTAAGTGTCGCATTATGTGCAATAATTTTATCAGCTGGCGCTGAAATATAATAGCCACCTGATGCAGCGGTATTGCCCATTGATACATAGACTGGTTTTTCATATTGCTCTTGAATTTCCAAGATCTTATCATGAATTTCTGCACTTTCCACGACACCACCACCAGGTGTATTCACTCGTAAGATAATCCCGTTCACACGATTATCTTCACCAGCTTTGTCTAGCATCTCTAAAAAGCGTTGATGGTTATAGGAATTCGTATTAATCAACGTGCTTGGTGTCGTGTCTTGAATTACCCCATCTAAATGGAGAACTGCTATTTTATTGTTGCCTGAGCCTCTCTCAATTACCTTTTCACCAAAGTTATCGTCCGGATCTTGAAAATTAAGCATGTTTTCAAAATCAGCAGTTGCCATGCTTGAGAAGAACTGAAAGCCTATCGAAGCCAAAAATAGCCCCACAGCAACAACCAAAGCAATCCAGCGTTTTTGGTTCATATGTATTTCCTCCTTTTTTTCATATGTGAATTTCTCACTTTGTTACAGTTTAATATTCTTTTCTTGTAATCTTATGTACGGATATTATTACATGAAGGTTTCACGAATAACTATATTTTCGCAAAAAGGTCATTGATTAATATTAAATGCGCCCTAAAAAGCTGTGGGGGATAATTAGCGAGGTATGTACGATGAAACTGATTTAAAGTAAATTGAAAGCACATAACATGGCCGATAGTAAGACTTTTTACAATAATAGAGATATACTATGTATTATATTCCCCTATTTCTTCAATATTATTACATCTTCTAAAACTTATTTATCTGTACTTATAACGCAACTTTAAGATTAACAATTGGAAATTAAATTACCGCATAAAAATTAAAATTTAAATAAAAATAAAACTGTTCCAAATCTTATTAAAGGAATGATGATATGGGTTTAATGAACAGAGTATTAGCAGTGGGGGCCGCTGGTGCAGCCATTTATGGTATAACGAGAGGTGTACAAAACGGAACTTTTCAGCGATTACCTGAAACCATTAACAACGCACTAAACAATCCACAAGTACAGCAGTTTACGCAACCAGTACAAAATATACTAACAAATCAAAACCAAAATAATACGCAGCCAGCAAACACAGTACAAAATCCTGTACAAACAATAGCTGATGAAGAAACTAACGACGCTTTTCTTTATGAACAATAAAGATATTTAGTAAAACCAAGAACACTGTTGAAAGCTCCTCGTTTTTAATAAGAGGTCTGGACTATCAAGTGACTGTTATTCATCGCTCGGGACTTAAAGTCTAGAATGCATCCACAATTTAATATAGCCTTAGCCCGTTTTGGGCTAAGGCTATATAAAGCGTTAGATAAATAACTGGGTAATATTATGGTTATTGCTTAGTAGCTTCGACTCTGTGCAAACTCCCTTTTTTGAATGTTTCTCCTGCAGCATTTTGTGAATTTTCACCAACTACTTTTACATAGGATCGGTTTTCGTAATAACCTGTTGAATTCGCTATGTCCAGTAATTTTTGTGGCCAATCTCCTGCCCAACGGTAACCATCTCTTCGTTCCTGTTCAATTTCTTGAATTGTATGCTTGATAATACCATCTCTTCCAGAGAAAATTGGGCGATTCGTGCCAATTTCATAGAAGCGGTACCAAGTATTGGTTGTTGGATCAGAGTAGAAATATTGACCTTCAGGATCAGCTGATACGTATTTCATTCCTTCAATTTTAGCCTCTTCAAACCAGGATAAAGCTCCATCAATTGCGGCCTGCACTTCTTCTGAAGGGTTAGGTAAAGACATAAGGTACTGCACAATTCCTACTGACTCAGAACCTGAAATAGATGGATGTTCATAGGAACGAGCTCCTTTCGGTTCATACGTTAATGGATCATGTTGTGCACACCATGCCGTTAATTCACCGTCTACTGAAATTTGAGATTTTAAAATGTAATCTACGCCAAGATTTAGAGACACGTCTATCTGTGCTGCAAGTTCTTTCGTAACGATATCTGTATTAAAAGGATACTTCTTTTGTGACACCATGGTTAACACATTCATAACACGAATCATCGCATTATCATTAAACGTTGCATAATCAGAATAGTTGCCCCTTGCAGGATATACTTGTGGCCAGCCACCGGTATCATATTGAGCTTCAAGTAAATAGTTAATTCCTTTTAAAACAGACTCTTTGTAGCGGGCATCACCAGTTTCGTTATACATAAGAGCTAAAAAAAGAATTTCGTTTGTCGTTGCATTATTATCGATAACACCTAATTCCCCATGTTCAGGATGATACATATCTGATTTAGGCTCTTTACCATCCCACGGACGATTATATTTATCTTCCATGTTTTTATACCATCCACCATGGTTCATTTGCCAAGATAATAATGCATCAGCTTGCTCTATATCATTAGCTCTATCACCGCTGTAATAAGAGGCATTTAAATATGGAATGTTATGTGGATCTTCATTTATTGGTTTATTTATCGTTCCATCTTCATTAAATGACTCCTTCGTTTCAAACACTGCTACTGTTTGTTTTTGTTTATTAACTCTTGTTGATATATTTTCTACAGTTATGTTTGGTTGAAGACCAGGGTTAAGATCGGCCCAATCGTTTGTTGCTGACTGCAATTCAATATCATTAGCATCAAATTCTTTAAGCTTACTATTAAATGTAATTTCCACCGTATTGGAGCTTATAACTTCACTTTGCAAGATTTTTATGGGGCCGCTCGGAACGGAACTCCCTTTTGGAACAAGCTTGAGCGTTACAGGATCGGATTCATTTCCAGCAAGATCGACAGCCGAAATATTGACTTTATTTAATCCAGGTTCAAGTTCTATCTCTGAGCTAAATGTAAAATCATCCGATAGTGTTACTTCCTCACCATTAATCTTTACACTTCCTGCTTCATTAAGCTTAACTGAAATCGGAAAAGGATTATAGATCACGTTATAGTGATTCCCTTTTTCCTCTCCTTCAATATCATCAACTGTTATAACAGGCTTCTCGTGATCGTATTCAATTTTTAAGATAGTAGGTACCGCCTGATTACCATCTGAATCAACCGCCTCCAAAGTAAAGGTATTGAGTCCTGGCTCTAGTTCAACTGTTACACTGAAACTTAAGTCTTCTTCTATCTCAATTTCCTTTTCATTTACATAAACAGTAGCTTCTTTGTCTACTTTACCCGAAATAGTAAAACTGGACTTATTTACAATTGCTTCTTGCTGATCAAGTGATATAACTGGTGCTGATAAAGCTGAAAATGGGATAATTCCAACTCTAGTTGGATTCCAGCCATCTGAATTTTTCAACACATTTTGAACCGTATATTGATTTACTTCTTCCGGTGTTAATTGCTTTGTCCAAGAATCACGCATTTGTGGATTTGCCCCTGGACCTGTACTATTGTATTCGGAATATCTTGCTGTTTCCTCGTTCGCCTGGTCGCCCCAGTTATCCCAACCATCAGGAGCAATCGAGTCATCCATTTCTGTATTGATAAAGGAAACTGCTGCGTATGGACGCCAAGGTCTACCAAAGCGCACGTCTTCTATTCCTTCATCTGAGGTAATTTTAGAATTTAAAAAGACATAGCCAAACGGATTCTCTTGCGGTGTACTTGCAGCTGTTAACATACTCCCATCACGCTTACTGTGAATTTGGCAGTTATCAAAAACCGCTGTCGCACCACCAAAGATGAAATCCACATCACCTTCAATATAACAATCTTTATAATACTGGTTTCCAGAATGGGTATACAAAGTATCTTGGTAACCTAAAAACATGACGTTCTCAAAGTATGCCCGATCGCCTGCAACATAAGCAGCTACCGCTTGTCCTGTACCTTGACCTGAATCATTTTGGATGGTTAAATTTTTTGCAATAAAATCATCAGCATAAATGAAAATGCTTGAACTCTTTGATGTGCCTAATGGATTACCATCAGGTCCAATTGTGTTGGCATTATCATCATACACAAGGACAGTGCCTTCTTTACTTTCCCCTACAAAACTAAGGTTTGTTTTACTCTCAGGTATCGTCAGTTTCTCGCGATACTCGCCATCTTTAATGTAGATAACATGACGTTTAGAACTATTATCTGGTGCGGCATCAATCGCTTCTTGCACCGTTTTATAGTCTCCCCCCTCTTTTGCTACAACTGCCACTTTTGCAGGAGTAACAGCTAACGGTTCAGAATCGAAACTTTCGCCATTCTCATTGACAGCGGAAACAACATAATCATAGGTCTCACCATTCGTTACCTCTGCATCTTGATAACTTGTCAGCGGCACATCCGTAGCAATGACTTCATATTCACCACTATCAAATGAACCACGCTTTATGTTATAGGTATCGGCTCCGCTAACAGATGGCCAAGTTAAGACTACCTGTCCATTACCAGCAGTTGCTTCTAATCCTATTGGAATAGCGGGAGCTCCATTCTCTGGAACAGCAACTGCGCTTATAGGATCGGAGTTAGCACTTTGAGATGCTTCGTTCTTAGCAGATACAACATAATAATACCTATCACCATTTGTTAAGCCAGTATCTGTGTATTCCGTTTCTGTCACATCACTTTCAACCACTTCATAGCCTATTCCCTTTTCTTTACTACGTAGAACCTGGTAAGTGGTGGCCTCATTGACTGGTTCCCAACTAATTGTTACCTCTTCATTTCCATTACTAACGGACAAACCAGTTGGAACTTGTAATGGTGCTACAGGTAAAGCACTTACTTCATCTGAAGGATTACCTTCTCCACCAATGTTTTCCGCTGAGATAACATAATAATAGCGTGTGCCGTTTTCTAGGCCTGTATCACGGAATGTCGTTTTTTCCATGTTTTTAGCGATTGTTTCATAAGGACCTTCTTTTGTTGTACTACGTTTTACATGATAGGTTTCTTTGTAACTGTACTCATCCTCGATGCTGAGTGCCCATTTTACAGAGGCATCAATCAACTTCCAACCTTCTTCCGTCATCACATCTTCTTGTCCTGCGAATAAAAATGTCGCTACTTGACGAGCAGGGACTGGATCTCCAATTACGTTTTTGGCTCCTTTTTCATAAGCAAAAATGGTTGCTTTACTATCATCATCTGCAGTGGTAGCAATGGTAATTGCCTCTTCACTAGGAGTACCATAATTAATTTTTCCTGCCTCATTATAAACTTTAATTGTATCACTTAATCCTGCAGATAATGGATGATCACTATCATCAATAGAAATAGAATCCTGATTCTCATAGCTTCCAAATAACCCTGAATCTACTTCACTTAAATAAACATCATCTAATGCATAAGGCTCAGCATATACAACAGGAACTGGTGAATCTATGAATTTTTTGCCGATATAGGCAGACCCTGAGGATTCACCAACAAACACTAAGTCATAGGAAAGTGCATCTTCACCAGTAACTTCATTATCTTTGATAAATGATACGTCAAAACCTAGTGACTCTAAGTGATGGATTGTTTTCTCATCAGCTGGAATACCTGTCCCAACAAATAAGATCCGTTTGCGGTCGCCGGCATTCCAACTTAAATCAACCTGACTATTCCTTTCAATAGCCGTCAAATCTGTCGGTGCTGGTGGTGGATCTGGAATTTCAATTGGTGTAACACTGATTTGTTCTGAATTTTCACTTTCACCTTCAGCATTTACAGCAGAAATCACATAATAATACGTCGTATGATTCGTTAAACCGCTGTCGATATAACTGGTTTCTGTTACATCTGTTGCAACAACTTCATATGGTCCTCCGTCTTCAGTACTTCGCTTTATCGTATAGGTTTCATTATAATCCTTATCATCCATACCTAACGCCCACATAACGGATTGATCAAGTAATTGCCAGCCTTCTTCCGTCATATATTCTTCTTGACCAGCGAATAAAAACGTGGCTACTTGGCGAGCAGGGACAGGATCTCCATTTACATTTTCTGCACCTTCTTCATAGGCAAAGATGGTTGCTTTGCTATCATCATCTGAAGCTGTAGCAATAGTGATCGCTTCTTCACCAGGGGTACCGTAATTAATTTTTCCTGCTTGATCATACACTTTGATGGAGCCACTTAATCCAGCAGCTAAAGGATGATCACTAGCTTGGATTTCTAGTGAGTCTTGATCTTCATAGCTTCCAAATGATCCAGAAGTGGTTTCAGACAAGTAAACATCATCAAGTGCAAATGGCTCTGCATAAACAATAGGAACAGAAGAATCGATAAATTTATTACCTATATTAGATGAGTTCGATGATTCACCAACAAATACTAAATCATAGGATGCCGCATCTTCTCCACTTACTTCTTTATCCTCTATAAAAGTGATTGAGAATCCAAGTGATTCAAAATGGTCCATTGTCATTTCATCTGCTAGATTACCTGTACCAACAAACAATATATCTTTTCCTACTCCTGGAATCCAATTTAACTCAACCTGCTGACTGTCATGCGGCTCAGCCGTTAATGCGATTGGTTGAGAGGGTGGGCTTTCTTTAGTTTCTGTTGCTGTTACTGTTGAAAGAACATCATGCTGTATAAATGAGAGCAATAAAATGAAACTTAATAATACCTTAAATACGTTTTTCATGTCTTTCCTCCTTGTAACATGCTTCCAAAGATTTTTTTATTATGTATTTCTTGATGTAAATTGGAACTTTTAATACAGTTTTATTTTTTGCCTTTATCACCTCCTTTAGTAAGGAATCACTTAAACTTATCAAAAACAAGTAAGTCTTAATCAACTAAATAACTATCATCTTTACTTGGAAACTATTTTTATCAAAATAATATCCTTTCTTTATTGAAAGCCTTTTCATTTTATGGTTCAATTAATCATTCCTTATATTAGATTAATTGGTTAAGTTCCATTATAGAAATGTAAGTTCCAAAAAAATATAATCAATATGTTAGAAATGAGAAAAAAGATATAGTATTCGCTAAATATAAGAACTGTTGATTATGAAATGAAGAAATGATTATGACCATATGGCCAAGTCTTTTAGCACGCTATGGGTAACCAATAAATGAATATAAACTGTCCTACATAGAAAAAAGCAGAATTTCCTTACGATTAATAAGGAAATTCTGCTTTACATAAATACTTTACCTATTTTTTGTTTACCTTTATTCATCGTCTAGGTTACTGTTTTGTTGCGTAGTCGATCCTTCAAACATTCTCTATCATCTAATTATTATGACCTAACTTTCATATCATCGCTTCCTGAGCCTAACCATTAGTATTGTAATATATAATAAAACAGAAAAGTCAAGCATTGTTCTAACATCATTTATACATGTTAACAAAGAAGCAAAAACCGGTTAAAATAACTTTACGGTTTGGAAGTACCGCACTGATCATAGACTCACTTTATTTAATGGCTGTTAATACTTGCAACAAATCTGCTTTAAATTTGTCACGATCTATTGCTTCACAAACAAGGACATTTGGCTTCTGCTCCAGTCTGTTATTCACATCAACAAGGCTATATCCTCTAGTTAATTCACCCTTTGTTTCAATATCAACATAGTACTCATGTGACTTGGTCATGATAGATTCATCAGCTGCAACAGCTACAAGTAATGTGTCAGGGTGTGTAGTCCCATTAAGTCGATGTACTTTTTTATTAAATTTCATTACAACTTGGTTAATATCAATAAAGAATTGAGAACCAGCTGTGTTAAGTGACTTTATCTCTTCATGATCTGCATTATCCATAATCGAATATTGTGTACACATATCCCAACCAACCATCGTAATCGGAATACCTGAATGAAGCACAAGTCTTGCTGCTTCAGGATCGACATAAAAATTATACTCAGCTGCTGGTGTAATGTTCCCTAATGTATTATTGGTTCCACCCATAATGTAAATATGAGGAATATCCCGGACGATTGACGGATCCTTTTTGATTGCCATGGCAATATTGGTTAACGGGGCAATCGCCAGAAATGAAACTTCCCCAGGGTATTCCTTTACTTTGTCAATAATAAAATCGACTGCATGTCCATATTCTGGTCGTTGTTTTGCTTTTGGGAAAAATGAGCCGCCCATTCCATCCTCACCATGAACATCCTCAACCGTTCTGTGACTTTCATTACCTATGGCAAGGATAGGTCCTTCATAGCCTTTATAAACAGGGACATCATACGCAGGCTTGGCTACTTCTATCGTGTACAGAGCATTTTCTACCTCTTGATCGAAATCAACATTACCTCCTGTGATCGTAACACCTTCTACTTTAAAATGGTGTAATGCTGTTAGCAAAGCAATCGTGTCATCACCTGCTGTGTCTGTATCAATAATGACTCGTCTCATCCTATTCACCTCATTTCTCCTGTCTAGCTAAGTCTGTTATATAATCAAAAAAAGCATCGCGATCCACTTCATAAACAAGGTGGACACTTCGTCCTGCATCAGATAATTCTGTTTTTCCTTGGCTTGCCCCATCTGAATGAACGATACTTTTTACTTCTTTCTTTTTCACCAAATCAGGCTTACCAACCGACGCTGTGGACAATACATCCCATAAGAAATATGTAGAATTTGTTTGGAAATGTACAAGTGGTGGTACCATTGCATAACATTGCCCAAGGAAGTCAATACCAATGTCTTTGCGCTCTGCTGCCCACTTATCTCGTACATCTACCGTTAATGGCACCATGTTGGTACTTTCCAGTGCGACTAAATCTATGGTAATACCACTATCCCACACTGTTTTCGCAGCTTCTGGATCCCAAAAAGCATTCCATTCGGCGGTACCATCATGTTCTGGTTCTTCGACGTTTCCATTTTCTAAAAACGTACCGCCCATCCATACGAGCTTTTCAATTTTATCTTCAATATCCGGTGCTTCTTCAAGTGCACGTGCTAAATCAGTAAGAGGACCAATAAACAGAAGGGTAACTGGCTCTGTACTGTTACGTACAGTTTCAATCATATGCCTGTGGGCAGGAAGGGCTGCTACTTTTGTTTTGGGCGCTCCAAATTCATTTAAAATTGGTAAGGCGTCAACAAAAAACGCATGCATGCGCCAATCTTTCGGGAATGGATTTTTACCTCGCGATGTTGAAGCTGCTACTTCAATTTCTTTGTTACTAAAGCGGTCTATAATTTTACGACTTGCATAAACAGCTGGTTCTAAAAAGCAATCTGCCGGAATAACACTAACCCCGAGCAAATCGACATCCTCCATCTGTAATAATAGATAAAGAGAGACTAAATCATCCACACCGCCATCATGATTTAAATAAACCTTCTTCGCCATTTGTACTCGCTCCTTTATATTTTTTATAAGTGCTAAAATGAAACAGCTCAACCGTACCCATTAATATGTTTTTGTATCTGTTATTAATGTTAGAGAAACAGAGGTTGATATACTGTTCCGTGATGCCAGAAAGTTAACTGCAAACTTTAGTGTCCATACGATGATGCTACCATATACCACCAAAGTATTGTAACATATTTCATAATGCTAATATAGCTGTGTTCATAGCTATCTAACAAGTGATTATTAACTGAATGTAATCACGTTCTTTGAAATGCGAAGAAACTTTTCAGGGATATCTATCATTTAATTACTATACAAAAGCTTAATACGTTGTGGTCTGTTCACAAGATAAATACCAACTAATATAACAGCTCCCCCAATTAATGTAGAGATATGTAATTTTTCACCTACTAAAATCCAACCAAATAAAACGCCAAATAATGGAGCAAGGAATAAAAATGAACTTACTTTTCCCGGATTCTCATTCTGCAATAAGAAAAACCATACAGCAAATTGCACTATCGATGCCATAATGGCTAGCCATAGTACGATGAAAACCGAGTTTGCTGTAATCACAAGTTCCACTTTTTCAAAGAAGGCACTTGCAAATAAAAGCAACACTCCACCTGCTAACATTTGATAGGCTGTTACTACCCACACATCAAGACTTTTTCCCCATCTATTCATCAGCAAAGTCGCAATCGCCCAACAAACTGCACTTAAGAAACCTAGAACAGTACCAATTTGTTGAATCTCCAAATCAGCACCTAACGTAATAAAAACACCTAAAAAACCCACGATAACACCTAGCCATTGACTCCAACGATATTTCGTCCCTAAAAACAATGTCCCTAATATAATGACAAGTAAAGGATTTGTGAACGTTAAAATGGATGTTTCTCCAGCTGTTATCGTCCTCATACTTATAAAAATAAGCCCCATAACTCCTGTAGTCTGAAATAACCCGATAAGTATAATTCTTAACCATTCACGAAAAGTAACCGGGTGCCTCCGCTTGAAAATGCTAACCGTTATCCCCATCAGAATACCTGCCAATGTAAAGCGAAGTCCTACTAACAGTAAAGGAGATACATATTGCAATCCGATCTTCCCAATTGCAAATGATGATCCCATTAAACTAGTTGTTATAACAATTAATAATGCAAATAATCTTTTATTCACCGCTTATTCCTCTTTTCTCAACTTACAATAACTCTAAGTACAATGGTCATCGATACGAAAATAACTACACCTTTATTAGCAAATTACTAAAAAAGATAAGCGGGAGATTGTTGATCAGGCAACATTTAAAGGAAAGACAATTAAAGCGATGAGGTGAGCTTATCAACTTGAACAAGCTCAAAACGGATAGAATTATAAATATGATCTAACCAATAAGAGGCCGATCATAAAATAACGATGATCGGCCCCTTTTTATTGTAATGATAATACACATAGGTCTAATTTTTTTGCAACAAACGCTTCATACCTAAAATAAAAAGAGAGACTACAATACCACCAACTACTATCATTCCGAGCGATATAAATAAAACACCTAGTCCAGGAAATGATTCATGATAACTTAAAATCGACGGACCATAATTATTATTAACGACAAATCTTGTGATCTCTAAGTATGCTAAATGAAAACCGATTGCTGTCCACAAACTTCCAGTCCAGAGACGCAGTAACTGCAAACAAATACCGAACAAAAGGATCAGCATAATATATCCAACATTAATACTATTCCCAGGTGAAAGCCCAATCAGCACTTGTAACAGTGTTGTGGTTAATGGAACGGAAAGAAATAACAGTGTTTGTAATAGAACGGCAGCCCAAGTGGCAAAACGATAACGTAAAATATCAAACACAAATCCACGCAAAGCGAGTTCTTCTGGTAATGCCTCATATAAAAAGGCAATACCCATATTAACGAGTAATGCAATCAGCCATTGATCGGGGGTATGCCATTTTTCTATCGAGATCCAACCAAGTGAGGTCGCAAGGAAAATACCCAAAAAAGCTAAGCCAATAGCTAGCAACATCCCAGTAAAAAAGTGATAAGCTTTCTTCCAATTATAAATTACTTTCTTCGGCTTAACACCTGTTATTCGGTAGAAGTATTGATACAAACATAAAATAATTGGGACAACAACCCCGGTCATGACAAGACCTTGCGTCAATAACCGATAATTTCTAGTAAAACCAAACTGTTCAGCAACAACAGTTCCTGTCAGAGAACCTAGAAACAGCCCACCAGTTATCGTTGCCCATCCAGCTAATAATAGAACGCCCCACCTCATCTACCATACCTCCAATTTTAAAATACTTTATTTCTATAAATTCGAATCGAAAGCAGCCATGAAAAGCTATATAGCACAATAATTGACAATATCATCATCAAAAACACAGAAGGATCTTGCAAAGTTAAGATTGTTTGTACAAATTCTCTTAAAATATCATTCAAATTTTTAATAAAAGTATTAATTACTATCATATAAACAACAAATAAAAATAGAAAAGCTCTAAAGATATATTGCGTTTTGAATTTATATAAAAATGGAAGGATGAATGAGATAGCTATCATAGATAGACTAACCATTAACATAGTTTCTTTCCAAGCAGGCACTTCTCTATGAAACAGCAAACCTCCTATAAACATGGCAAAAACTACTAACAAGGTAAAAATAATAGCTCCTATATATTTAGAACTGACAACTTCTCTCCGTGTATATGGAAGAGAATTAAGCAACTTGTTGACGGCCGAATCCTCATCCTTTGCGAAAACATCCAGAATAATAACGACACTAAATACGAACCCTATCCAAATGTATGATGGATTATATACTATATACCCAAATAAAGCAGGTAACAATATCAATGAGCCTTTCTTTTGTAGTACTATATCCTTCCAGATCAAATTACACATGCCATTCCGCTCCTTTTTTCGTATAGAACATAATATCTTCAATGGATGGTTTTTCAATCAAAACCATTTGACCAAACATTTCTTCTATACGACTTTTATTTGCTGTTAACGCCTCAAAACCGTGATTTGACTTGCGAATGGAGATAAATTCCTTTTTCGTGTCAGCATCTAACAGTTCCGTTTCCCCTTTAACGATCGCATACTCTTCTTCAATTTGCGTCGATTCTTTCGTAAATATATGTTGACCTTTATCAATAAATATAATGTAGTCTGCAATACTGTCTAAGTCTGTTGTTATATGAGTGGAGAAAAAGATCGTCTTATCCTCATTTTCCATTAAACGATGCAATACATCTAAAAACTCTCTGCGAAAAACTGGGTCCAGGCCAGATGTAGGTTCATCCATAACAATTAACTCTGCATGATGGGATAAAGCTATTGTTAACGAAGCTTTCATCATCATTCCTTTTGAAAATGTTTTAATCTTTTTATTTAATGGTAGTTCAAATTGTTCGACATAATACCGAAATAGATTGTCATCCCAATTGGAATAGGCACGTTTTATAATTCGTCTCATTTCTGTCAGTGTTAAATGCTCATAAAAGATATTATCATCGAAAACAAAACCAATTCGCTGTTTAATCTCTTTCTCATGTTGCTTATAGTTCAATCCAAATATAGAAATCGTTCCACTATCAGGCTGTAGCAAATTCATAATCAGATTAATGGTTGTTGATTTCCCAACGCCATTTCCACCGATAAAACCGGTTACAAATCCTTTCTTAACCGTCATAGAAAAATCCTTTAATTGAAAACCTTTAAAAGATTTATTGACATTCCGTAATTCAATTACATTTTCCATTATTCTTCCTCCCTGTATATGTTAAAATCTAAAAATTGCATTCGCTCGAGTTAAAGGAATAGTGAGCTACCAAGAATTGGCGCAACATGACTGGCGGTTTTATATTTGTTATGAAGTAGTACCTTTTGAAAATGCGGGAAGTTGCTTGGCTATTTACTAGGTTTTACTGGCAACTTCCGCTACTTTTCTGGCAACTTTTTTGATTTTACTGGCAACTTCCGCTACTTTTCTGGCAACTTTTTTGATTTTACTGACAACTTCCCCTACTTTTCTGGCAACTTTTTGATTTTACTGGCAACTTCCGCTACTTTTCTGGCAACTTAACAATTCCCATTATCTAAAAAGGCGCAGTGCCTACACAGGAAAATGTAGGTACTACGCCTTTCCGTTATTATTATTCTACTGCTGGTTCTAACGTGTTTGTTTCTTGCTTCTCAATTTCTCGTACCGCTTTGTCACTCGTATCCACTCGTTTCATAAATAAGGAAAGTACGAGCGCGACGATATTAATTCCTAGCGCCACATAAAATGAATACTGGATTCCACTAAGTAATGCTTGCTGTGTCATGGAAGCTGTTGAAGCTTCTGTTAAGGTGGTTGGATCAACTCCACTCATTAATTTTTCACCTTCTGATGTTGCTACAGAGTTCATAATGGTTACCATAACAGCTGTACCGATCGATCCTGATACTTGCTGTGCTGTATTATTGATTGCTGTTCCATGTGGATTCAACGATGTTGGTAGCTGATTCAAACCATTTGTCATGATTGGCATCATTACCATCGCCATCCCAAACATTCGCAAAGAATAAACTAGAACAATATACGTATAAGTTGAATCAATTTGTACATGTGCTAACAAATAAGTTGACACCCCTGTAACAGTTAGTCCGACAATTCCTAAGATACGCGGGCCAAATTTATCAAACAGTCTTCCTGTAATGGGAGACATAATTCCCATAATAAGCGCACCTGGAAGTAACATTAAACCGGAGTGAAGTGGTGAGATACCGCGAACATCCTGTACATACGCAGGTGTTAAAATCATACCTGAGAACATCGCAACTGCATTAACAATCATAATGATTGATGCGAGTGCGAACATTGGATATTTATATGGACGTAAATCTAACAATGGTTCCTTCATGTTTAATTGACGAATCACAAATAAAATTAACGCAATACCTCCAACGATCAATGTTGTTAACACGATCGTATCATCCCAACCTTGTGAGCTTGCATTACTTACTCCATAAAGTATCCCACCAAAACCAAGACTGGATAAAACAAGAGATAAATAATCAAGTGTGGCTTCTTTATTTTGCTCCATCACATTTTGGAACTTCCAAATCGCCAGTCCTAAACTGATAATAGCTAATGGTAAAATCATTTCAAAAAGTAATCTCCAGTTATGGTATTCCACGATATAACCTGATAATGTAGGTCCAATTGCTGGTGCAGCAATCATCACCATACCGAAAACTCCCATAGCAGCACCTCGCTTTTCACGCGGGAAACTGACTAACATAATGTTCATTAATAAAGGTCCCATTACCGAAGAGCCAGCAGCTTGAACCATACGTCCAATTAACAATATTCCAAAGTTAGGTGCAAAAGCAGCTAGTGCTGTTCCTAATGCAAAGATTGTCATTGCCGTAATAAATAAATTACGGTTTGAAAAACGTGTAATCAAAAATGCTGATGCAGGAATTAGAATTCCGCTGACAAGCATGTATCCTGTCGCAAGCCATTGTACGGTAGAATAGTCTTTAAGCTCTAAATCCACCATAATCGATGGCAGAGCAACATTTAACAGTGAATTATTCAAAAATGAGACGAAAGCACCGACAAACAAAATACTGATCATCAAATATGGTGTCTTATTCAATTGTGTATGCATAATTTTTCCCTCTTATCTTTACTAAATTGTTTTGACTTGATTATTTTATACCTATAGTTTAATTTTTTCAACATTTTTATACTAATAGTATAAAAATGTTGTTTTTCCAACCAAAGAAACGTATACTACTTCATATAGAAGGGGATGGAGAAGTGATGAATGAGCGCAAAAGGAAAGTAACAGATATTGCTTTGAAGTTATTTATCGAAAAAGGTTTTCAGCAAACATCAATTCAAGAGATTATCGACAAAGCGAACATCTCTAAAGGGACCTTTTACAATTATTTTTCTTCCAAAAATGATTGTATTGCTGAAATATTAGAAAACATCCGTTATGATGCCACTCAGCAACGAGTTGCTATCCAAATTGGAAAGGACCCACAGGATCGAGAGGTCTTAATCGAACAAATTACGATTATCATGAAGCTGAATGAGGAAAAAAATTTACGAACGCTATTTGAAAATATACTGTCTTCTGATCAAGCAGAGTTAAAAAAACTAGTGGTACAGCATCGCGTAATTGAAATGGAATGGTTAGCGAATCGGCTCATTGATGTTATAGGAGAAGATATTCGGGAGTATGCGACAGAGGCAACGATATTGTATTTTGGCATGTTGCAATATATGTTGTTTACGCTTAATTTAACAAACAGCCAATATACTTTACATGAATTAATCGAAACCATTTTGTCTTATGTAGAAGTGCTTATACCAGAGATGCAAAAGAACGATCGTGGCTTTTTACATAATGACGCGATTGACTTACTTCATAGAAATGTCCATAAAAAGATGGTAACGAAAGCTGAAGTAATGGAAATGGCAGAGCAATTACAAACTCAATATTATTTTAATGAAGAACAGCAGGATCTTTTTGATGTGATCTTAAGCGAATTAGAACGTGATCGTATCCGTAAGATTGTTGTCAAGAAACTGTTGAATCCGTTTCTTCAATTATTTGAGGGGACAACGATGGTGTCTCAGGTACAACTATTTACAAATGCGGTGTGGAATTATTTGAAAGCAATATGATAGTAAGACCAAAATTAAAGAATCCCAAAAGAGTGTTTCAACCTTTAGGATTCTTTTACTCCGCATGGTCGAGCTTGGCATTACTTTTCACCCATCTAAATACTCATTTATTCCATCTGTAATAGCTTCCGCAACAGATTGCTGAAAAACATCCGTCATCATTTTCTGCTCATCCTGTGGATTTGTTAAATAACCTATTTCTAACAATACGGCTGGCATATTAGTGTCTTTTAGTACAAAAAAGTTTTCCTGTTTTACACCTCTGTCATTATAACCTGTCGCGTTCACAAGATGCTTATGAATCGTATCTGCCAGCGGCTTGGAATTTTGATCATAATAGAACGTCTCCGTTCCTGACACACTAGGATCTGAGTATGTGTTGGCGTGAATGGAGAGAAATAAATCAGCGTCTAAATCATTGGCAAAGTTCGGCCTTTCTCTAGCCTCTGACGAAAGAAATTGATCCCCTTCTCTTGTCATAAGGACTTCTAAATTTGGGTCATTCTCTAGTAAAGCTACTAACTTTTTCGAGAGGTCAAGTGTAAAATCCTTTTCATAAGAACCACTTGCACCTATAGCTCCTGGGTCAACTCCACCATGCCCAGGATCAACCACTACCTTAATAGTTTCATCGTTTTGCTTCTCCACCATTTGAGGAGAACTCTCCTCACTACCTTTCGCTCCCAAATCTTCCTTATTATTTATTAATTCTTTGAAAGATAAAAATATTACAATAATAACGAAAAGCCAGAAGGAATATTTTACAATGTTCCTCATCTATTCTCCTCCTAATTGTTTATTCATTGTAAGATTAATAGAAGGAAATAAAGATGAGATGAAGGTAATATAAAGAATCTATCAAAATTTAAATACTTATCATATTTTCGCAACTTGAACAAAATGTTTAATCCTGAATCCAAAAAGGACGGCCAAAGTGAGGTAGACTCATCATTTGGCTCGCCCTATCAAATAGCTTACTCTAAGTTAGCGTGTTGCGTATACATCGAACTACCCTGTAATTCTTTGTTCTTCATCAATTTTAATATCAATGAATCATAGAATAGTAATAAAGATTGTTCAAATAACGAACCCATTGGTTGAATCGTATCGTGCTCACTCTCATTATCCGCCTTTGCTTTAGCAGGAATTTTCACAGAAATATTCGCCAAGTTACCAATACTAGATTCAGTAGATGTTGTAACAACTGCTACAGTTGCACCAATGCTTTTCGCTTTTTCAGCCATTGCTAGTAAACTCTTCGTTTCTCCTGATCCCGAGCCAATAATTAATAAATCGTTCATGCCAATACTAGGTGTTACCGTCTCACCAACAACATACACCTCTAGATCCATGTGCATTAATCTCATGGCAAATGATTTTCCCATAAACCCCGATCTTCCTGTACCAGCAACAAATATTTTTTGAGATTGCATTATTGCATCCAATAGTCGTTCCGCTTCTTCATCTTTTGTAAGATTTGCTGTACGCTTCAATTCCTCAAGAACTGTTAACATAAATTGAGTAGTCTGCATCATAGACTCCGTCCTTTTAACTGATTTTCTCTTTATCCATTACTTCTTTTATCTCAGATGCTACAGCTTTTTTATTATCTTGACCTGTGATGCCACCACCTACAATGACAAGATCAGGCTGTGATTGAACAACTTCTGGAATCGTTGCTAATTTAATGCCTCCTGCAACGGCAGTTTTCGCATTTCTCACTATAGCCTTAATCGCTTCGAGCTGTTTAAAGGGATTTTCTCCCTCAGCTTGTAAGTCATATCCTGTATGGACACAAATATAATCCACACCTAGATTATCTACTTCTTTAGCACGTTGCTCTAAATCTTTTACATTAATCATATCGACAAGAATTTTGGAGCCATGCTTTCTCGCTTCTTCAACCGCACCCTTAATGGTTGCATCATCTGTTGCACCAAGTACCGTTACAATATCAGCTCCTGCCTCAGAAGCTTTCATAACTTCATAGGCACCAGCATCCATGATTTTTAAATCAGCTAATACTTTTAAATGAGGGAATGCATCTTTCATTTCCTTCACAGCTTTTAATCCTTCGTTTATCACAACAGGTGTACCAATTTCTACAATATCAATATGGTCTTGTACCTCATTTACAACTTCTTTACCTTCTGGAATGTTAACTAGATCTAATGCTAATTGAAGTTCCATTTTCTTCACTCCTACTATTTATAATTTCTGTTACACCTCTATTGTAAAATGGCATATAAAAAAGCGGAAGTACGCACTTTAATCTCATATAGTTACAAAAAATTCACTTAGTATCTATAAAGTGAGGCTATGATACTCGAGGTTTTGACTCCCACTGATCATTAACGAAACTTATCAGAGTGTAATCGTCTCTGTTATATCTAAACTTATCTTTGTGTTACTTGAAGCTTGAGGTGGGGGTTATTACAGACAGTTAGCACCGCTAGAACAAATACTGAAACTTCTTACAGATACACATGGATGAGAGTTTTATGATTTAGTACCAATTTAGTGTTTAGGAAGGTTCTTTTTGGTACTTAAATTTAAGCTATATCCATCCCCAAAAGTGTCAGAGAACGAAACGGTCAGCCTTAGTGGTTGACTTGCAGTAGCTATCTTTCAAGTTGTAATACCAAGGGTTATATACATTCTGCCCTTATAAAAAAACACCTGTCACCATAATCATGACAGATGTTTTCATCAGGAATTTTCTAGTATCTTTATATCGTCTCGATCCTGTAAGGCAACCTCCATATAATTTTTACCCCACTCGTATAATGAATCAAGTATAGGCATCAAAGTTTGGCCGTGGTTGGTTAAAGAATATTCCACTTTAGGTGGGACTACTGGGTAAACTTCCCTGTGAATAATCCGATCTTCTTCTAACTCCCTTAATTGATTGACTAACATTCTTTGTGTGATACCCGGCATTAGCGATTTAAGTTCGCTAAAACGTTTGGTTCCTTCTTTACCTAAATGCCACAAGATCAATATTTTCCATTTACCACCGATAACTGCAAGTGTTAATTCTTTTTCGCAATTATATGTTTTTCCGCATACATGTCCCATCTTATATCATCCTTTATCAAGAAATTATGGAAAGTACTTCATTATATTGCGTGCAATTTATAATCTTATAATGATATGAAAACATAAATTAATAGCGGTGTCACTTTATTGAATTTTACTTAATCTTTCAAGCTATTAGCTTCGCTAGCTCTTAAGATATGCAATTGGAAAAAGTGGTTTGTATATATTATTCGTTGAAGTAGCATAAAGTGAGATTATTACAGACGGCTAGCACCGTGATAAACGATACATTCTTATATACTTAGTAAATGGGAGGATATTGTTGGAGGTTCATCTAGATGGTGTCTGGCAAAAATATGTTAAAATAAAATGAAGGCCAAAAAATATTATTGAAAAACTACTGTAGCCAATGGATTGATTATTAGTCTATACTAATGTTCTTTTACAAACTAAAATATAGGAAGGAGAAAAATTAGTGGAAATATATCAAGCTAAGATGAAAGATTTAGAGGGTGTGTCGTATTTATTTAATTTGTACCGCGTGTTTTACCAGCAAACATCAGATATAGAAAGTGCTAAATCATACATAAAAAAACGTTTACAAAACAAAGATTCTATAATATTTATTGCTAAAGACAAAGAAAAGTATGTAGGGTTTACTCAACTATATCCTACATTTTCATCAATATCTATGAAAAAACAATGGATATTAAATGATTTATACGTCGAAACAGAAAGTAGAAAATTAGGGATAGGAGAAATGCTTTTACATAAAGCGAAAGATTACGCTATTGAAACAGGTGCTAATAGTATTACCTTAAGTACCGCACCAGATAATTACTCTGCTCAAAGACTATATGAAAAGAATGGCTATGTACAGGACTCACAATTTTATCATTATGCATTACATTTAACTTAATAACCACCAAACGTAATATTGAAGTAAATATAGTACCGATAGCCCTCACCCGCTATCGGTATTTTTTAACACCTTGTAAAATATATGACTAACACTACATCAAAGGAGCTCACCAACAATCACTGTTTTATAGGTATGCTAACCACTTACCAAAAAGGATCATGATCTAAATTGTACATAACACCAAGAATTAGTATTAATACTACAATGGTGCTGATATACTGCCTCGATTCCTTTATATAGATAAATTCGATAATTGCCTGAAATCCAAAATATAATGCCAAATAGATCATAACATAAAAAAGCAGAAGAAAGTCTGAACTATCTATCGCAAACCATAGCATGATTAAAAAAACTATAAATAAAATAGTTTGACCCCAACGATCTATACTTTTACCAGATGTTTCCGAAATTTTTCTCTGTTCGACCGAAAGTATCTTATTTGTTATTTTTTCAACCACGAACAACAAAATGAGCAAACCAATTACAGTTATTATGAATTCCATCCAATCCACCTCTTGTTTCCTATTTCCATATAACGATAGATTAGCATCTGTCACTCAGTAAAAAATCGTTCACTTGCAAATGGCGAAATATCCACTAACGGTTGTTCCTCAGCTATTAGTTTGGCTAAAGTCTCTCCGATGACACTACTAAATTTGTACCCATGCCCGGAGAAGCCACAAGCAAATACGATATGCTGATAATCAGGATGACGATCAATGATAAAATCACCATCTGGTGTATTCGTATAGGTACAAACTTTTCCCACCTGGTGATCACCAATATTGGAGAAATAATGATCTGCCACCATCGAGACATCCTGTTTGTCTTCGGTATATGTTCCAAACGGCTCAATTGGTTGATGGATATCCCGTTTCATACCACCATCATGCCTGCCGATTTTAACACCGGCTCCTTCTACACTCGGAAAACCATAATAGGTCGCATGATCTAAAGCAAAACTAAAAGCAGGAAAATGGTCGTCTGCATACCATTCTTCATTTGCTGCAAACCATGAAAAAGTCTTACGCACTGTTTCTAGCGGTAAATCTAAACCAATATTAGCAAGGGTCTCCTTTGCATATGCTCCAGGTGTTAAAATTAATGTTGCTCCAGTGTAGTTTTGATTTTCTGTCGATATGGTTACCTTATTTTCCTCCATCAAAATATCTGTTACTGGTTCATTTACTTTTAGCACAGCGCCATGCTTAATTGCTAGCTCTCTGTAAGTCTTGATGATATTTTCACTCATTAACACACCAGTGTTTACTTCATAACAGCCCATTAATCCTGCTGGAATAGCAAATCCTGGCCATTTTGAATTAATATCTGCTGCTGTTAGTGTTTCAACATCTAATTGATAATTCAAGGCACTGTTTCGTACATTTTGAATAAAATCAGAATCTTCCTTACCTATATTGAGCACACCTGTTGGCACAAAAATATTCCGATCGGTTTCTTCCTGTAATTGCTCCCATAACGATTGGGCACGCAAAGCCATTTCGACGTAACTTTCCCCTTCACCGTATGCATGCCGGATTATTCTCGTTTCTCCGTGATGGGAACCTTCTGTATGTGGTGGATCTCCTGCATCTATTAATAAAATGTTCTTTCCTTGTTTGGCTAGATAATAACCTGCTGCCATTCCCATCGAGCCTGCTCCAACTATAATCGAATCATATTGCATGATTAACACCTCTTTTTTTCTAGTTCATATATCTTTTTATTGTATTTTTTCTTGTAGTTGTCCGTCAAATAACATTCGGTTCCAAGCTATTGCATTAGGTCCCAGCATGTGGGCAAAAAATAGTTCATCCTCTATAATATGAATATAATGTACTTCTTCATCTACTAGCTTTTTTTCTTCTTGAGATGAAAGGTCATATCGGTATAGGCTGAAATCATCATTGTCACTGACATAGAATATCAAGTTATCACTGCTTCATTTACAACCATAAGAATCATCATGTTTTTCTCGCCATACCGGGTAATGATAATACTCATCCAATTCAATGAAATATAACCACTCTTTCGTTGCAATTACATGTTGAGCAGATGCATTCGAAAAAATCTGTCACTAAATATCGAATAATAGATCCATTCCCCGTCCGTAACCCAACGCCCACCATTCATAAGATAGCCGTGCGTATAACCGAGTCATTTCTTTTCATTTTCAATTGCTTCCTTTTCTCTTGTGCTTCTTCCATAAGAAATTTTTTCCTTCATCTAATTCTCCTCATTGAGTTATCTATAATTCTCTATTGGCTATTATATCAAGTAAGTACAAATACCGGAATAAGTACTGCAGATGTCAAATATTATTACGGATGACGAGTATATAGTCCAAGGGCTTTTAGCTTGGTTACAATAAATGATGTTATTATAATTTTTTTAATAACTGTTATTTTAAAGAATCTTTACATAAATTAATTCAATTTTTCAACTGTTCTCCTTTACATATTACTCAATAGTATGATTTAATATACTCACAAATCGTAATGGTTTCGTTTTGATAACAGTTGGGGGATTATTATATGAACGGACAACTATATAAATATGCACGTGATAAGGCTCTTAAAGAATTACCATTAGAGGATCAAAAACTCTATCAATATATTGAGTCAAGAGAAGACACGCTTATAGAACAAGCTATAACCGAACAACACTTATTAGCTCTTTTTCAGGAAAAATCCCCCATTCTAGAAGCAGCAGATGCATTTAACATAGCACCAAAAATAGTTTATGAATCGATTAAACGAATAGAAATCTATCTTGAGAACCGTGTGCAATATCATATAAATGCACTTCAATTTATTGACTTGACTGATTTATTTCAATTGAATGGCTTATCTCCTATCGATAAAAAAGTGAAAATTTTTTTACTTGCAAACCTATAAAATTTTACAGTAAAAAACAACCAGCATGGAATAGTACTGGTTGTTTTTTTATATTCACTAAGCTAAATCCGCTAATTTAACAGCCACTTTCCTAGCTCCAGAGATATTACGGGCAACTGGACCAATCTCTAATTCTGCTAATGCCCCAGAAACGTACAAACCTTGCTTCCATTCTAATCGCTTATTTACTATTGGAAATCCACATGAGGCGCAAGGTAAATTTTCATTTAAAATGATTTTATCCATTAATTGATTTTCGGGTATTCTAGCTTGTGAACCAGTGGCTAACCAAATAGATGAGAACTCCCTTGCATTATTTTGGTTAAAGGACAATCGAATTCTACCGTCAACATATGAAGCTGTTTTCACTTCATCATCGATAACTTCTAAGCGATGATCCGTTTGGCATTTTTTTAATTTTAAAAACATATTTCGTGGAACAGAACCTCTGTTTCGTGCTTTATTAATTATTAAACGACGTTTACTAAAATCTGTTACTTTGTTGTACTTAGTTAAACGTTTGGGACCTAACCAACCTGGATCACTGTCAAAATCATGTACTCTAAATGGGTGTCGCTTTACGATTGTCACTTTTCCCTTTGTCCATTCACATAACTTTACTGCCAAGTGTGCTGCTGATATTCCGCCACCGATAAGACAGACATTGCCTACTTCTTCCTTGACGTCTGCTTCTTCCTCGAAAATATGTTTTACCTTGTCTGGAACTTTTTCTCGTAGTGGAAGTGCCCACTCAGGAAATGCAGGCTGCTCATTTACACCTAATGCCAATACAACATTATGCGTTTCCAAGAAATCTGCTTGACGTGTATATATACGCCATTTCCCCTTTAAGGAACGAATATCTTCTACTTCCGCTTGATACCACATTTTATCAATTGCTAATGAATCTAATAATTCAAAACAATGCTCATTAAATAAATCTAATCTTGGTCTTTTATATCGTCCAAGAAAAGCGTTAACCTCACTCATATCTTTTGCATAATTCTGCAAACTGAATGGATCTTGGTCAATGTGGTGCACAGATGGCGAGCGAAGAAAATCCATACCTATTTTACTTGTGATCATTGACCACTTGTGTAGAGGTTTTTCATAACGATCAACAATTAATAGTTCGTTGGGTTCTACCTTCCCACTCTTTAATAAATGAATCGCAATTGTGCATCCATGAATCCCCCCACCAATAATAATCCATTTATACATCCGTTTTCCATCCCCTTCTTGCTTTTACTACCTGTACATCCTACTGTTGTATAGTTAGTTCGTAATGATTACGTTTTACAGTTATTATAACTCTCTTCCATCTTTCTTGTAAATAGGAATCATTACGCTTTATTAAGAGGGACAGATAACTTCAAAAAAGAAATTGTGTAATTTGAGAACATATATCTCCTCAGTTACACAGTTTAACTTCTGTAGATCAAGGAAGCGTCCATATTCCTTGATTGCATATAAAACATACATTCGTGAAAAGTCATCACACTCCCCTTAAAGCAGGTGATGCCAAAATCCATAAGTATAAATTAGTCCACCCTAAGTTAACCCCGACACACTTTAGATTCCAGAACTGCAAATACGATTTACTTTCCTTGAATCCTATGTCAAAACATCCGTCAAGTACGCTATAATCAAACATATAATATGAAGGAGTGCTGTTATATGGCAGAAAAACTTTTATTGGAGATTTTAGATGAGATAAAAGGGATGAAAGCTGAGATTAACGGCGTTAACGGTACTATTTCTGGTATTAATGGTACAATCGGTGGCATCAAAGACGAACAAACAAAAGTGAATCAACGGCTTGATGAAATGGACCGTCAATTCAATGAACGTTTTGATCGATTAGAAAATAAAACAAATGCCATTCAAGAACAAACAGCCAAAATAAGTGAGTATCATATGGAAACGATGCAAAAGTTAAACAGTAAAGCCACTAAAGATGATTTTAATTATCTTAAAGAGATGGTTTTTAAGCATGACGAAGAAATTTATAAAATTAAATCACAATACCAAAGTATAAATGAAAAATAGAATACTTTTAAAGTGAACCAGATAATATATTCTCAATTATTCCCTTTATGGGAACTTTTTTCAATAAGCGGTTCATCCATCTACTATTAAATGTAGGATCAACCGCTTTAGCTTCCTTTGATTAAACATCTTCCATGAATGCCAAAACTGACCCTCTTACTTGGAATCTTCCTGATTTTGTTGAAGCTGTTGTTGCCCCATCTTGACTAATTCTTGGACCATATTACCACCTATGTGTCCACCTATTTTTCCAGCATCTTTAGCCTTAATATTCCCATTATAGCCTTGCTCAAGTGATACATGTTGTTCTGCTGCCACTTCATACTTTGCTTTTTGTGGATCATTTGTATTAGCTATTTTTGCTTTTAATTGGTCCAATCCTTCTCGAGCTTCTGGAACAAGTATTTTATTCCTTTTCGCCATTTTATTCATATCCTTTCCTTGGAATAGTTTCACCAGCATGACTTGTTAGTTTATCATTTTTATTTTTCCATCAATCGTATTTTCTATCATCAGAATCCTGCATTTCTTACATTTATTCGCTACTTTTCACTATTCTTCATTGTATTCATGTACTCATTATCATATTGTAATCCACTCTTTAATATTATGTTTTGTATTTAACCAGAATTTATGAGTATCATTTGGCTACATCAAGGTTAAAATAAGCTCTATAGAATAGGAAAATAAGAAAAACCGGCAAACACCGCCGGTCCATTGTTAAAAGTCAACCTATTACTTCTAACAAGAATTGTTGCACCTTCTCATAGCGGAGAATAACGAATTTTTCTGTTCCCTACACAGCAATATCGCAAATAGTCACGAAACCGCTCTGCTTCTTGTTTAGTTAAGAGTCTCCTCTTATCATTCAAAATGGCTCCGGCACCTTGACTACTATATTCATACAGCCGCTCTTCCATTGGAGAAAATCCCCCCATCTCTGTCCATCCCTGAGCTTTGATATGAGCATCCACGTCACAGTGATAAAACAATACACTAGCCTGTGCATCTGGATCTCCACCAGGATGCCATGGTCTTCCTAGATATACTGTGTCATCTGCCATATCCGTTGAATCTTTTAATAGCTTACATGATTCAAATAAGTAACCATACGGAACATCAATGGAGGTACTCGCAGCGGTAATAAAACCATTATTTTCCGTTTCACCTCGATCTAATGACACAATATCACACGCTTCAAATACAGTCTGGCAACTACCAAAAATAAAATCAACCGCACCTTCAATTACACAATTAGTAAAGTAATGTGTACCGGCATCTACAAGCAACGTATCTTGGTAACCTCGAAAGCGGCAATGTTCAAACATCACATTATCACTTTCATCTGTGGTACGAAAGGCAACCGCTTGGATATGAGAAAACTTTTGTTGGATCATCATCTCTCTTTCGATATTCATTTATGTAATCAAAACTATTCTCAAAGTTCATATTAATCGCAGTAAAATTCGGTTCTCTAACGGTGACACTAGCACTGCCAAATGTGCCATATGTCGTACCATCATTTTTTCTGTACCACTTGCCACATCATACGTTACAACGGTTTTGTCTCTACCCTCACCTATTAATGTAATCGAAGGCTTTTCTATTTCTATTTTTCCATAAACCCCCCTCGGAAATAAATATGGTTGCAGAATCTTCTTTAACACTGTCTAAGCCTTTTGTATAGAGGAATATACTTTTTTTCCTGATACTTTTCCTCTTCTTTCCCTGAATAATGTTGATCTATGATATAGTCGATTTGCAGACAATAACGCTGTTTTATAGTTTTTATTTTATTATTCATTCTTTTTCTACCTATCTTATTTAGTGTTGAAAGTTAATTGATACAAATGATCCTTTTTTACATCAAACTCTAACAAACCTGTTTCCAGTTGAGAGATTTCTCCTTTATCAATGCTGACCTTAAATGGATGACTCATCCTAAGACGGCAGATCCTTGATTGTGACGCTTTTATATGGACATACATTAATTGATGATCCTGCCATTTGATCTCTAGCGTAAATCCACCTCTGACTTTTAGCCCTTTCACATAACCAGTTCTCCAATCTTTAGGCAAAGCTGGTAATAGATGAATTTCGTTTTGATGACTTTGGACGATCATCTCCACGATTGCTGCTGTACCGCCAAAGTTCCCATCAATTTGAAACGGAGGGTGGTTGTCAAATAAATTCGGTAGAGTAGATGTTTTTAACAACTCCTTAATATTTTCGTAGGCATCCTCTCCTTTAAATAAACGTGCCCACATGTTGATAATCCACGCTCGACTCCAACCGGTATGCCCACCGCCATGCTCTAATCTACGATTTAATGTTACTTCTGCTGCCTTCGCCAATTTCGGTGTCGTAATTGGCGATATTTGATTACTGGGATGTACAGCAAATAAGTGAGAAATATGTCGGTGACCTGGTTCCGCTTCCTCATAATCTTCCAACCACTCTTGAATTTGGCCATACTTTCCGATTTGAATTTCAGGAAGCTTTGACCTTAGATACAGTAGCTGATCACGAAATTCTTTGTCAGTTTCTAAAACCTCACTTGCTGCGATACAATTAGAAAAAAGTGCATGGAGAATTTGACTGTCCATTGCCGGTGCTTCACACATTTTCCCTATTTCTCCACTTGGTAACTTATATGAATTTTCTGGTGATACCGAAGGGGTTGTGATCATGTATCCGTCTTGATTTTCAACTAGGAAATCGACGAAAAATATAGCTGCTTCTTTCATCGCTTCATAAGCTTTAGCTAAAAATTCTTTGTCAACGTTATATTCATAATGCTCCCATAAATGAAGGCAAAGCCATGCGGCTCCCATTGGCCAATAACTTGCTGGCGGGTAGATATCTTGCGGTGCAGTATCTCCCCAAATATCGGTATTATGATGAGCGGTAAATCCACGACAGTCATACATCTTCTGAGCTGTTAATCTCCCGGACTCCCGCATTTTTTCAATTTGGTGAAATAACGGCTCATGACATTCTGACAAATTGCAAACTTCTGCCGGCCAATAATTCATTTGGGCATTTATATTTATCGTATACTTACTATCCCAAGGCGGAAGCATGTTATCATTCCAGATTCCTTGTAATGTCGCAGGCAGTGAATTTGGACGACTTGATGCAATCATTAAGTAGCGCCCAAAATGAAAATATATATTGATCAAATCGATATCTGTTTCTCCTTGTTTCATCCGTTCTAATCGCTCATTTATTGGCAATGATGTTATCCGCAGTTGATCCTCTAATTCCAACTCCACTCGATGAAACAGGCTTTGATAATCCCTTATATGAGCTGACTTTAAGTCTTGATAGCTTTTATTCTCAGCTGATGCAATTATATTTAGGCACCGCTTTTCTGGATCAGGGAATCGATAAGTCGTCGCAGCCGATAACAAAATAGTCACTGCACTAGCATTATTCACACAAATACGATTACCAAGCGTTTGAACAATTCCATCATCAGCACTCACCCTCATAGCGGCTGAAAAAGCAATGCCATCCCTTCCACCTGTTTCTCCATTCATTACTATACTATTAGAGAAAAGAGGTTTGGTAGAATCTAAGTTCCTTGTATTTCCCCTATCTATATTTGCTTGTAATGAAATGGCATTTTCCTCCGAAGCAGTAATCCTCATGATCATTACTTGATCTGGATAACTCGTAAACACTTCCCTTTGAAACTCTATGCCTTCTGATCGGTACTTTGTTTTTACTATTCCATTATTCAAATCTAATTCTCTATAATAATCAGTGGTATCTGCATTATTAAATTGGATGATTAGCTCACCTAATGGTTCATAATGACGTTGAGATTTTGGAATTCCGGAAAAACAAAGCTTTGCTAATTCTTCTGCTTCCGTTAATTTCCCTTGAGAAAGCAATTCTCTTACTTTAGATAGATTAGGAAGCGCATCTGGATTAATTCGATCACGCGGTCCTCCATACCAAACCGTATCTTCGTTTAACTGTACCTTCTCTTTTGTAACTTGCCCGAAAACCATGCCACCAAGCCTGCCATTACCAATAGGTAACGCCTCATTCCAGTTCTTTGCCGGTTCTTTATACCACAATAATTTATTCTGATCAGTCATACTTAACACCTCGTTTAATTTCTATTGAAATATTTTTAAATAGAATTAGGGTTCTTAAAATCATTGTCTTAAGAACCCTAATGATTCTTGAATGGTTAAAGCTAAGTGGAGAGCTTAGTTACTTACTCTGATCCATTAAATTCTTCAATAATGTCATCACCACCTTGAGATCTCCAATCCTCTACGACACTATCAAAGTCATCTTTATCTATTTGGTCTAACATATATTGATAGGTTGCATCTGTTATAATCTCCTGTAGCATAGAATTATCCTGTACAAATGTTTCAGAATACAATGGCTCGGTAGGATTATTAATTAAATAATCTTCATTTTCCTTTATCAATTCTTCTGACTTTGCTTTCACATCATAGTCGATTAAGGCTTCATGACTACCTCTGGTTTCTGGCTCACCGATTAACAATGCTGCATATGGTTTGACTTCTCGATCAAACACACCCGAATCTACTATCGTTTTTGCTAAACCGTCTACAACTTCATAATGTTCCCCCTCTATTCCCCAATTAGCCAAATTGGATACTTCAGGTGTCATCACCTTATCAAAAAAGGAAAGAATTTTTTTCAACTCATCTTCTGTTTCTACTGAGCTCTTAGGAAAAAGCATTAAGCTTCCATATCCAGGTAAAGACCACACACCATACTCTCCATCCGGCCCTTCTACATAGTTATGCACATCAAATTCCACATTAGGATCATTAGCGACCGCATCATTGTATAGATTTCCTACATCACCCATTGCACCTATATACATACC
This sequence comes from Gracilibacillus suaedae, assembly GCF_017599345.1. Classification (GTDB taxonomy): domain Bacteria; phylum Bacillota; class Bacilli; order Bacillales; family Amphibacillaceae; genus Gracilibacillus; species Gracilibacillus suaedae. Next base: position 141,268 of record NZ_JAGFVL010000032.1, on the reverse strand, counting down.
TGCTGATCCATTTGTTATGAATTCTCTCTGATCAGTTTTACTAGTTACCGGAAAGTCTTGATTGATATATCCGTTTACACGAAGTTCTTTAAAAAAGTCCATTGTTTGCATATATTCATCAAACATAAATTCTGGTAATAACTCCCCGTCTTTTTCTCCCCAGTAGTTTGGTGTACCAAACCAAGAAGAGACCGTTTTAAATGCACCATATATTAAGTCTCCTCTGTCAGCTAAACCAAACGTGTCATCTTTTCCATTTCCATCTGGGTCCTCCTCTGTAAAGGCTCGAGCCATTTCCATTATTTCATCGGTAGTTGTTGGTTTATCTAACCCAAGGTTATCTGCCCAATCTTTACGATAAATTAATCCTTGTCTAGATAAAGAAATTCCATTGTACAGACCATACACTTTCCCATTAATTTTTGTGTTTTCTATAATATCATCTTTTAATTTCTGTAAGTTTTCATATTCATCAAGGTATGGACCAATTTCCCAAAACTGACCATCTTCAATGGCATCACGATATTGGGTAAGTTCTTGAGAACCAACGTTAATGACATCTGGCAATGAATTAGTTGCAAAAGATGAATTCAAACGATCATAATAGTTAGAAGCTGGAATCCATTGAACATCTATTTCCACATTCGTTTTTGCTTCAATCTCCTTTAACACCTTTTCCTTTGGTACTTCCGGGGTGTGAAGCCCCGCAATTATAGAAAATGAAAATGCTTCGTCATCTCCGCTGCTGTCAGAAGTGTTATCACTACATGCTGAAATAATTAACAGGAGAGGTATCAAAAATACTCCTCCTAAATATCTCTTCCATCCTTTCAAGTCTATCACCCTCCAAAAATTATTTTATAATATTGCTTTGTACAACTTTCATGTTAAGAATGATTGATATCAATGTATATAATCATTTGTCTACGACTTTAAAACACGTTTAATAAAGCGTTTACACAATAGTTATGGAGGGGAATGATCATGAGTCAGCACTATATAACAAAATGATTATATTTTATATCTGATGATAGTTACAAATAGAAGTATTGACTTTATTATCAAGTGAGACTATGATCAGTGGGGCTCTTACAGACGTTTAGCACCGTGATAAAAAAACACAGAATTAGTTTTACTAGCTAAGTATTGGCCGTATTATTTTTCTTCGTTTCTTTTCTATATATGGCTCTATACCTCCCAGGTGTTACACCTTCCATCTTTTTGAAAGAACGGATAAAGTTCTGGGGATTATTATACTTTAGTTCTTCCGCAATATGCTTGACAGGCTTACATGTTGTTATCAGCCACTCTTTTGCTTTTTCCAAACGATAATGTAATAGGTATTCACTAAAGGTATATCCGGATTCTTTTTGAAAAATGCTACTTAAATATTTTGCATTATAATGTAATTCTGCAGCAACAGCATCAAGATAGATCTCTTTATTGTAATTTTCACGTATCATTCTCATAATTGTATCTGAAATTTTTCTATCTTTACTATCATTTTTATGTTTCAACTCTTCAATTAAAGGAAGCGTGATATCATATAGCACCCAATCCCTTATTTCCCTTAAGGAGCTTAAATGTTGATAATGTGTAATTTCCCTTGTGGAATCAAAGTGTTCTATCTGAACTCCAAGGAGTTCTTTTAATTCAAACAAATCATACAAAAATCTAGAAAGAATCACATCAAATTGGAAATCGTAAACATCATTTTGATCTATATATCCAAAGAAATCTATAACCAATTTGATGGTCTTTTCTTTATCAGTCATTTTTATAGCATCAAGAATTTGATGATTGATAGCAGCAGGGAATGGCACTAGATTAATAGGTTCTCGATTCAAATTATCATAGAATATAATGGAACCTGGCCCCATTTTTAATCGATATTTTAGTGCTTCATCACTTTCTCTATAGGCTTTTTTCGTTTCATGAAGATACTTGTAGCGCCTGCTAATACCTATGCTAATAGTTAATTGAAAGAGCTCGTTCACCTTTTTTTGTATTAACTCTGCTTTTTGATTGATAAACCTTGTATATTCTGCATCATTTAAATGATCTGTTAAAAGGATGGTTGATTGCGTATCATTCATGACAATAGGAGTAAATCTTTCATGCGGCGAAATAATATCTTCCATCAAATTATTTATAGCAAATAAAATTAACTCTTGGTCCATTTTATTAAATTTTTTATCTCCCATTTCTGCAAAATCAATTTTCAATGAAAATATCATTAACCATGTCCACTCTTTTTTATATTGCAATGATCGTAGTTTTGCAGGGATTTCATCCTCTTTTACCTTTCCTTGTATTAACCTTATCATAAACAATTGCTTTAATTGGGGCACAAAATTTTGTACGCGTTGTTCCAATTGATTATTTTTATTTAATAATTGCTCCAAATGCGTTTCAATAAGATCAAATTCGTCGTCTATTTCTTCTAGTGATTGTTCTCCTTGATTAGAGTGAACTATTCTTTTCAACTTTTTCACCGGTTTGTATAGATGTTTACTTCCTAAAATAGCAAAGAAGATCGAAATACTAAGTAATATCGACAAAACAAGTATCGTAATAATAGCAATAGAACTAGATTTTTTGTGTATTTCACTTAATTTGACAAAAGATAAATATGTCCAACCATTATAATTAGATTTTTCATAATTTATTTGGTAAGTAACTCCATTTAATTGGTACTCAAATTGTCCATCAGAATCATTATGATTGATCTCATCCAGTAAAGAATTTGGAATACGTTCACTCTCGTTAATTTGCGTATTCGAAGTATTCTGAGCGATAATTTGATTATTTTCATCTAGTATTAAGTATGAATCAGTTTCACTTCGCTGATCAATTATTTTTGTTAACTCACAAGTAGGAATAAGTACTCCTATAATTCCAGAAGGTTTACTTGTTAATATAGGTAATTTCTTTACAAGGTTAATATAATGAGAGCAACTTTTTTGGGAGGCATTTGGAATCTTTATTTCATCTGCTTCCTCTAGTATCCAATTTGTTTTTCCAGGAATTTGCATGTAACTTGTTCTTATATTTCCATAGGTACTGTCATTTAAATGGGTTAACCCGCTATTATTGATTAACCATTTTTTGTTAAAATTAATAAACACAACATCTTCAATACTTTTTTCTAATGTTTGGATATGGCTTAAGTCACGCTTTAAATTACGTAAATCATTATAAGATGTTGCATCCATATTAGTCCTTAGAATACTTGATGTTTGGGATGGACGCACAAAATAACTGGTAGATAAATCAATATACTGTAGGGCTTGTTCAATATTTGTTTTCACCTGATAAATATTTTGCTTTTTTTCATCATTAGAATAATTGATAATAGCTTTAGATGATTGCCAATAAGAAAGAGTACCAGTAATAATAACTGGTACTGTGCTTAAAATAATGAGAAGAGCAATCAGTTTATAATAATGATTATTGAAAATTTTACTCATAGGCATATATCCCCTTTTTCAAAATACCTTTATACATTGACCTAAGCGGACTAGTGAAGGTATTAACACATTTTGGATACCATTCATGTCACTATCGATTCTAAACTTCTACTAGCCCATTAACAGGCTAAGAGTTTTTTCAATTACTAATATCTATAGGTCCCATTTGCTTAGTTATAAAGATTATTCACCAGTTTCCAAGCTTCACTTTGGCGTTCTTCCGTTAATTACATCCCTTGATTCATTGAATTCTGCAATAATATCATTCCCACCTTCGTTCTTCCATCGTTCCACTGCATCATTAAAACCGTTTAAATCAATTTGACCTTGCATATATTGGTAGGTTGCATCATCAATTATTTGTTGCAATCTATCCCCATCTTTAACAAAAGTCTCAGAATCTAGAACAATTGTTGGATCATGGATTAAATAATCATTATTCTCACGAATTAAACGATCTGCCTTGACTTTCGGTTCATAATTTGCAACCAATTCGTGACGTCCATTTGTTTCAGGTTCCCCGATTTCTAAAGAAAGGTAAGGATGTACTTCTGAATCGATTTTGTGACGGTTTTCTTCTATAGGAAGAGCGCCACCATCAACCACTTCATAATGCTCTCCTTCTACTCCCCATATAAGAAGGTTAGCCACTTCTGGTGTCATTAACTTATCATAGAATGATAGAATGTTTCTTAAATCCTCTTCCGTTTCAACTGCAGCTTTAGGAAATAATATAACACTTCCGTACCCTGGAATTGCCCATACACCAAATTCACCATGTGGCCCTTCAATATGATTATGGACATCGTACTCTATATCCGGAATAATATCTTTTGCATCATTATACGTTCCCATTACATCTCCCATAGAACCTACGTACATACCTGCAGTGCCATTTTTAAATAAGGCTGATTGATCCGTCTTACTTGTTACGGCAAAATCTTGGTTCATATAACCATTTGAGTGCAGTTCTTTAATAAAATCCATAGTTTTAATATATTCATCAAACATGAATTCTGGTAGCAATTGGCCATCTTTTTCTCCCCAATTGTTAGGAGTTCCAAACCATGAGGATATTGTTTTAAATGCTCCATAAATTAAGTCATTACGGTCCGTTAACCCAAATGTATCATTTTCTCCACTTCCGTTTGGATCATCCTCTGTAAACGCTCTTGCCATTTCAAAAAACTCATCGGTAGTTGTTGGTGCTTCAAGGCCTAAGTTGTCTGCCCAATCTTTACGATAAATAAGTCCCTGTCGAGATAATGGTCTACCCTGATATAGTGAATATATCTTTCCATCGACTTTTGTATTATTAAGTATATCTGGATTTAATTTGCTCAAGTTCTCATATTCCTCGAGATAAGGTCCAATTTCCCAGAATTGCCCTTCTCGAATGGCCTCCTTATATTGATTAAACATATTAAAACCCATCGGCAAAACTTGAGGTAATGTGTTAGTCGCAAAAGCCGCATTTAATCTTTCTTCGTAGCTTGAGTCTGGAACCCACTGGATATTTAAGTTTGTGTTGGTTGCATCTTGAATTAGTTCTAATAAATATTCACTAGGAGTTTCAGGAGTGTGAAGATTAAACATTGCTTCAATTGTATAACGCTTCTCTTCTTCCACTTCATCATTTTGTTTGATATTTTCGTTTCCTGTATTACTGTCGTTATTATTTACGTCATTGTTTCCTTCACCACTTGTTGAGTCATTTTCAGTACATCCTACTAATAATACAAACATGAAAAGAGCAACTAAAACAAATAAAAATTTACTTGATTTCATCAAAAGTAATCCCTCCTGCTTTACTAATCTCTTGATAAATTCTAATAATGTAACAACCCCTCAAGATAACGCTTTCATTTTAGGAGATTTCTAACTAGCTAAATAAAAATGCTTTTCCTTCTTGCAATACCAAACTGATATCAGATATCGGCACCCTCCAAAATAATCGCTAGCTATTGCTTTATATAACTTTATATTAAGAATAATTGCGATCATTGTATATAATCATTATTCCACAACTTTAAAATATTGTATGACAACGTTTGAAAACTAATTTGATGAACTAATGATCACTAGTTCGGCTTTTTGTTACTTAATGATTATTTTCAATTCTCAATGATAATTATACTAATAGAAGGATATTAGACGGTACCGATATAGGAAAATGCTTTTATCAAGCACAATTTGGAAATGGTGTTTGCTCACAATATTTCTTTAGTTAACCGCCATTTCAATTATATAGACTTTATCACATCCTATATTTTCTTACTTTTAGGCGGCTCGATTACTTGTAAAAAGAAGGGTACCGGTCCACTTATCTGGTAACCTTCTATCGACATTATATTAATTTCACAAGCATTCTCCCTCTCACCTGTCCCTTCAATAAAGTCGGCAGAGCGTCTGGAAGTTCTTTTAAGCTAACTTCTTGCGACACAAACTCATCCAGATTAGCTGGTTTTACATCACTCGCTAAACGTTCCCATATTTTTACCCGTGTTTCCATCGGACAATAAACAGAATCAATCCCAAGCAAATTGACACCTCTTAAGATAAATGGAAAAACAGTAGCTGGCAGCTTTGTCCCAGCGGTTAACCCACTAACAGCAACCGAACCACCATATTGAACCTGACTTAAAAGAGATGCTAATGGCTCACCACCTACCGGATCAACTGCTGCAGCCCATTTTTGTTTTCCTAAAGCTCTTATTTTACCGTCATATACTTCTTTACGAGAAACGATTATATCCGCTCCAAGTTGACGCAAATAATCACGCTCAGATTCCTTTCCGGTGCTAGCTTCTACTTGATAACCGAGTAAAGAAAGAATGGCTATCGCAAAACTGCCAACACCACCAGTTGCACCTGTAACAAGCACCTTTCCTTTTTCTGGTGATAGCTTATTTTCTTCCAAACGTTCAACAGATAATGCCGCAGTAAAACCTGCTGTCCCGATAACCATGGCATCTTTCAAAGAAAGACCTTCTGGAAGTGGCACAATCCACTTGGATGGGATACGTGCATACTCACTGTATCCTCCATAATGGGAAACACCGATCTCATAGCTAGTCGCGATTACCTCGTCTCCCTCGTTAAACTGTGGATCATCTGATGAAACAACAACTCCTGCTAAATCAATACCAGGTACCATCGGATAATCGCTGACAACATTGCCGTTAGAAATCGTAGCGAGGCTGTCTTTATAGTTTATTCCGGAATAATGAACACGGATTAGCACTTCTCCTTCCGGCAAATCCTGAAAGGTTAGCTCTTTCATATTAACCGAAAATTCTTCGTCTTGTTTATTTACAACTAATGCTTGAAACTTTTCTGGCATTATTAGTCCTCCTTGACAAACATATGCAAAATTTATCCAAAGCATATCATTTGTTGTTCATGACATCAATTATGGAGGACCGTGATAATGTAATGAATATTTTTTTTGAAGAAATAAACAATATAAACGAAAGGAGGAATTACCATGAAACATATAAGTGCTTTGTTGATTAAGTTTATAGCTTCTCTAGTCCTACTATATCTTATCCTTGGATTAATGTATGGAATGACTTTCGGTGAGGTTTTTCTTTTAACTGCCGTGTTAGGAGTAGCTGCATATGTAATCGGGGACATATTGATATTGCCTAGAACAAATAATACACTAGCAACTGTAGCAGACTTTTTCATTGCATGGTTGATTATCTTTATGTTTGTCGATGGTATGGCAGTAACTGATAACATTTTTACAGCTACTACGATTGCAGCATTAGCTGTTGGTGTATTTGAAATATTCTTCCATCGCTATTTAGCTAATCAAATTTTACCCGATAATGACAAAGAGGCAATGGGCAGACCGTTACAATACCAAACTGAGATATCGGATGAGTTAGGAGAACAACCACCAGAAGATAAAAATTCCGATAAGTAATCTTCAAGCGTTTAATATAACATGAGGCAATAAAAATTATAACTGCACAACAATGGTAAGACTATTCTCTACCGATTGGGGTGCAGTTTGAAAATAAAAAGCTTTTCTGTAGGATTATCATCCTGAATCTTTTTCGCATGACCTTTTGTCAAATTAAGTGCAACAATTCTTCCTGAAACGCTTCGTGTGTAGTTTTCCAATTCAAGCATTTTCTTGGTCTATTGTTAATGAAAGATAGAGCTTCTTCTAACCCGTCATTGGAAACGTTGGCTAAATCCGTTTTCTTAGGGAAGAACTCTCTTAAAAGTCCATTTGCATTCTCGTTGCTGCCACGTTGCCAAGAAGAATAAGGATCTGCAAAATACACTTTGATGTCGGTATCTTGTTCAATAGTACGATAACAAGCGAACTCTTTGCCCCTGTCTACTGTGGCTGTTTGAAAGGCACCAGAGGATAATCGTTCATTTAGCGTTTTAATAGCTTGTTCCATAGAGGCAGCGGATCGGTTTGGCGTCTTTATCGCTAAGTACCATCTAGTTTTTCGTTCTACAAATGTGGCGAAACATCCCTTACTCTTTCCGCGGCTAGAGACAACACTATCTAGTTCCCAATGGCCAAAGGTGTTCCGTTTTCTAATTTCTTTGGGTCTTTTTCTAATAGGTGTCCCCACATTGAAACGTCCCCTTGTTTCTTGAGGTTTCTGACGCTTTCCTTTGTGACGGAGAACATGTAAATCTTGATTTACTAAAAGCCCTTGATAAATCCAACGATAGATCGTTTTGAAACTAATGGAACCTTGAAATAATCGTCCTACAATTTGTTCAGGAGACCAGGTAAAATGCAACTTTTCCTGAATGATTCCCGCTAGTTCTGAGGACCATTTACCGACACGGCCACAATTCAACCGACGTTCGTTATATTTCTCTTGAGCATATTCAGATTGATAGGATTCTTTTTGTGAATTACGCTTTAACTCTCTTGAAATGGTAGACGGTGAACGCTGAAGTTTTTCAGCGATGGCACGAATAGGTTTTCCTTGTCCATATAGTGTTTCTATACGTGCTCTTTCAAATGTGGTAAGATGATTGTAGCTCATAACAGACCTCCGTGTATGTGTTTGTGTGGTTACTTACATTTTACACGAAGTCGTTATGGGCTGTCTTATTTTAGCCACTTTTTTAGGTGTTGCACTTAATATTACAATTCGTCGCATAAAAAAGTTTAAATCTTATTGAAAAACCACTTTCAACTTAATATCTTGCGGATAATCTCCAAACTCCTTACCAAATATGTTAAATCCACCTTTGTGCAAGGCATTTTCTTTAATACCTACCCGAAAGGTCAAAAAGTTGTTTTCATATAAATTTAAATCATCGACCGTAACATTGCTAAATGGTATATCATCGATCATCGATTTATCTTCGGTAACCTTCCAGGTTTTCAATGTTCCATATTGAGTACTTGTACTTTCTGCCCAATATTTAGGATTTAACTTACCTGGTCTGTCACCAAAATCCCCTGGACTTGTCCAGGTACCAACATCTACATTATTTAGCCACACGGTGATATCTGAAGGCCAGTGATGATCGTGGTTTGGCGCCTCTGAACAGACCTCAAATGATATTTGAAGCTCTTTCACTTTTGCACTCGGCGGAATGGCAAGTGGAAATTTATACTCTAAATAACCTTTTCTCGTCCAAATAAGTTGTGCTTTTGATCTGACAGGATTATAAAAATTAACGGGGTCATCCTCTTGTATAATCAGCCCATCGTGATTAGCCATACCGCATGTGGGCGAAACACTAAAGTCCGTATATTGTCCAATTGGCATTTCTATTTCGTAGTTTTCATATTCACCTGCATAATTTTTAGAAGTATTTAATTTTATATGTACATCATCAAAATTTCTCGTGCAAACCTTCATTGCTCCCCTGCTGGCTGGTCGAAGTTCTGTCAATATTAGTCCTGCTTCTTCTAAAACTTTAATGTGGGAGGCTGCAGTTGACATCGGAATACCAATACTATCTGCCAATTGATTTATATTCATATTTTGTTTACTTAAAAGACTGATGATTTGTAACCTGACTTCTGAAGATAGCGCACGCGCAACCTTCCTTAATTTCTTCTGATCTTCAAGTGATAACTCGAGCAAAATCAGCTACCTCCTTACTTTCATTCTTATATTATAAATGAAAACCTTATAATATTACAATTTTTTTGGATTAAATGCTAAATCATCCTAATATTATTTTTTCTTTAGCTCTAATTACTGATTTATTGTTTTACTTTTCAAATAAGGATGCAATAAAGTAAGAAGAGATGAAGATAAGGAGATATATTCAGAGAGTTTATGCCTTCTAAGTTCTTTATTCAAATACCATCTAACCCATTACCTTAACAAAAGTAATAGCTTAGATGGCTAATAATTTATTGATTTAATTGCATATAATCTAAAGCTAATTCTCCCGAGTTATGTGCTAATTGAATCGTCTGCACTCCCGCTTCTAACTCTACCGGAATAGAAACAGTGTCCTGCTTATTACCTGTTGGAGGAAATTCTAGTTCACCAATTCTATGATTGTTTATTATTAATTCCTGTCTGCCAATCTCATTTGTCTCGTTGCTATAGATTAGATTTAAGTTATAGCTTTCTGATTCTTTCACGTTTATCCGATACTCCAGACTTTCATCGCTAGTAACATTAACTTTCTGTTTATTGGATGCAGAATACGTGCTGATAAGCGTTTCGTTACTTAAATTTGCATGTTCAGCTTCATATCTAAATTCTGGCTGACTTGGAACTAATTCAATGAAATCAAGTTCTGCAAATAAGGTTCCTTTTGTCAGTCTAATTTTATTTTCCGGACTGCCTAAGCTGATTTCTTTTTCAGCAAAATACCAGCTGTCCCAGCCATAATTATTATAAGTAACTTCACCAACTGAATTAGCATTAACGGAAATATGATGGGAGGATGGTTCGCCCATGCCATTCGCATACCTGATCTTCAATGTATAATCTCCCGCTGGAAGATCCACATCAAATTCTACAAAACTATCTTCAAAATCAATGTAGCCAACCTTTGCTCCATGGGAAGCAGATGTGTTGGATACTATTTGTGCACGATTCACCAAGGCATCCTCTGCTTCGAATTGATGACCTACTGGAAGTTTAGGGGTTAGCGTTCCAGCCTGTTCACCTGAAGGAACTTCTAATAATGTTCCAGTTGCTACAGGCTTACCAAAGTTCGGTGTACCGTCTTCATTCCAGGTGAACTTTTGCATTCTAACATTTCGATTCCAACCTGATCCCTGGAATTTGGCTGCATGGTAAATGATCCAGTCCTCTGTTCCATCTGGTGACTTAAAGAAACCATTATGTCCAGGACCATACACTCCAACGTCAGGGTTCTTTTCAAATACTGGTTTCGGACTCTTTTCCCATGCATCAGGATCAAGTGGATCGGATCCAGTAAAGGTTAACATTCCTAATTTATAATCGTCTGTCCAGCTTCCACTGGCAGAATAAATAAGAAACAGCTGGTCATTATCATTTCGTAAAAATTGCGGGCCTTCATTCACGTGCGGTTCGCCTATCTTTTCCCAATCATATTCTGGTCTGGATAACTCTACTCTCTCTCCGCTTATCGTCCATGGATTTTCCATTGGCGCCATATAAATATTCTGACGTACATTAATATCACCTTCCCAACCAGACCAAGCAAAGTAATACTTTTCATCTAATTCTAGAATTGTTCCATCAATTGCCCATTTGTCAGAAGGTGTTGTTATCTTACCGTAAGTAGTCCCGTCTGGATATGAATAGTCACTAAATGGATCAGACGTTTCTGACTCCAATACATACATGCGTTGTTTTTCCATGTCACCACCAGATGCGGCAAAGTAGATGTACCATTTTCCATCAATAAAATGAATTTCAGGAGCCCAAATGTGTGCGCTATTAGGAGCATCTTGTTCTGGTGTCCAAACAACTTGACTTTCTGCATCCTGTAAGCCTGTAATAGTCTTAGATTTCCAAATGGTTACGTTGTTCCCGGTTGTATTTGTATAATAATAATAGCCATCTGTATGTCTAACAATCCAAGGGTCTGCCCCATCACCTATCACTGGATTTTCAAATAGCTGTGCAGGTTCTTCTTCATAATAAAAGGTGATATGACCTATGTCTGGTTGTTGCCCACCTTTATTTTTCGGAGCATTTAATTCATTATCCATAGTATCCTCCCGATTATAGCTATATAGATTACCTGCGTTACCACCCTTAACAAATACATACTTGATGCCAATATCAGACTGCCAATCAAATGTTTTACTGTCATGAAAGTTGATCTTAATGCTTCCATCATGAAATAGCTCACTTTCATATGAGCCCTCATTTAATTCTAACTTGAATTGCTTTAATTCCTCTGGTAATTGCTCATTTCCAAGTCTGTCATTCCCAGCTATTTGGATAGGAACTGATGAAGCTTGAACACTAGAATCTTTACTTAAAACATGAAAAGATAGTACTAACACAGCAAGAAACAGTAAGACTACGATTTTTTTCAATAAAGCCACTCCTTTTCGTTGTGTTAAGTAATTTAGTTATTTTCATATTGTAATTTAAAAAATTCATCATCACCTTTTATTGAGGCGTAAAAATTCTCGGCTTTATATTGTTATTTAAACACTTGTTACTTTTGAGACAGGCTTATGTTAGATTTAAAACCAATTGATAAATTGAGACTATAATCAGTGGGGGCTTACAGACGTTTAACACCGTGATAAACAGGGATTGCTCTGTTGCTAAGAACAATCCCTCAGAAGTCTTAATCATTAATTTCTTTGATTTTTCCCAGTGCAATTTTGGGTGTTCGGTCTTCTTTTAATAAACCATTAATTTCTTGTTGAACATCTGTTATTTGTGTATAACAGTAACCCGATATATATGGAATTTCTTTGATAGCATCCGTAATACTCCGGTAGCGATTTAGAAATTGTTCCTCTGTTTCCACTTGATTACCATATCCCCAGCCGCTTCCTTCATTAAAAGCAATGCCACCGTATTCGGAAATGATAATTGGTTGCCCTTTGTACTCATAACCATTAGCAAAAGCATACTTATGATTATTATGAGGTATTTCATTATTTACTATGGCTTCTTTATCTTGATAGCGATTTAAAAATCTTTCGCCAAACTCCTCATAATCATGCAGAGTAATAATATCTGATATCGTATGTTCCCAACCATCATTGACAATAACAGGTCGTTCAGGATCAATTGATTTTGTTAAATAGTATATCGACTCTGTGAAAGCTTGTTCTTTTTTATTAGTTGCGATATTTGGTACTCCCCAGGATTCATTAAACGGCACCCATGTGATGATCGATGGATGATTATAATGTTGTTGCATAATGTCTAACCATTCTTGGGTAAAGTTCTCCACAGCTTGATCTGAATACTCATACGTTGCAGCCATCTCAGACCAAACCAATAACCCTTTACGATCACACCAATACAAAAAACGTTCATCTTCTAATTTTTGGTGTTTCCGCACACCGTTAAAACCCATTTCCAGTGTTTTCTCGATGTCTTCAATCATCGCTTCATCAGAAGGTGGTGTTAGCATCGTGTCTAGCCAATACCCTTGGTCTAATAAAAGCTTCTGATAGATTGGACGGTTGTTTAGCAGTACTTTACCATCTTTTATCGATACTTTTCGCATACCAAAATAAGAGTTAACCTCATCTAGTAACCGATCATTTTCATATAAACAATAGGTCACGTCATATAAATGGGGATGTTCAGGTGCCCAGTGCATAATCTTCCATTCATGTATTTCAGCTAATAGATCTACTTCAAAGTGCATCGTAGAACGGTTTGGTGTGAACGAAAATTGTTTCACTTTATTCCCTTCAAAACGAATCGTTGTTTCCACACTAAGCTGTTCATCAACACTTCCTGCTATCGAGTAATCAAAGGCTACTGAATTCGTATCGATATTCGGTGTAATCTTTACATGTTCGATATTTCTATTTTCAAGAAATTCCAACCAAACCGTTTGCCAAATCCCTGTTGTCTGTACATACCAACAACCGAAATTATCCTCTCTCCATCTTTGTTTCCCTCTCGGTTGATAACAGCTGTTGCTATCCTCCACTTTCACAATGAGTACATTCTTTGCGTTTGCTGTTACAGCATTAGTAATATCGAATGAAAATCCAGCATTTCCACCTGTATGACTGCCAATATATTCCCCATTTACCCATACTTTTGTTAGATAATCTGATGCTTGGAATCGTAGCATCACATTTTTACCAATTTGATCAACTGGTACCTCAAATGACCTTTGGTACCATACATAAGGGTGAAATTTTTCTTCTCCTATACCACTTGCTTTTGTTTCATACGTAAATGGAACTTGTATATCAGTTGTTTCAATCAAATTCTGATGCCATTGATCCTTTTCCCCTGTATTTTGGTCATCAAATGTGAACTTCCATGTTCCATTTAGGTTGAGCCAACTATCACGTTGAAATTGTGGGCGTGGGTATTCTGTTCTTTGATAAGTCATTATATTTTCTGTCATGTGAATTCTCCTTTGTTATCCTTTAATTCCTGTAAAACTTATTCCTTTTACAATTTGTTTTTCAAAAAGTAAGAATGCAATTATTACTGGTATAGATGCAATTGCATTTGCTGTCATTGGTTGTACATATGCTTGTGAATAGGTAGAATTAAATACTGGTAAACCTACTGGTAAAGTGTATAAGGTCTCAGACAGTATCGATAAATAGGGCCATAAAAAGTTATTCCATGAACCGATAAAAGTAAAGATACCTATCGCCGATAAGGCTGGTTTCGCTAATGGTAAAACTATCTTGTAAAATAGTTTAAAATAGGAACATCCATCGATAATGGCACTCTCTATTACTTCTTTTGGTACATTGTCAAAAAAACTTTTCAATATAATTACACCTAGTGGTGATGCTATCATCGGTAAGATTAAACCCGCATACGTATCTATTAATCCAAAACTTTTTGCAACCTCATAAAGCGGGATAATGGTTGCCTCTCCAGGAATCATTAACCCCAATAGAAAGAAAATAAAGATAAAATTTTTGAAGCGAAACTTCATTTGTGAAATAGCAAATGCTGCTAGTGATGTTATAATCAATGTTAAAACGGTCGTAATTACTGCTACAATTAAACTATTAAATAACCAACGAAAGATTAAACTACCAAACATAATATCTACATAGTTATAGAGTGTATACGGTGGCAAAAACCATTCTAATGGTTGTGTTGTTGAAAAACCATTCGGCTTAATCGAAACAAACAACATCCAAATGATAGGGGAAATAAAGATTAACGCTACGATAAATCCTAACGTTACCTTTAGTCCTAATTTAGGATCACGATTTCGTTGTAATACCGTACTTTTATTTTTCTTCACTCGGACAGCAGCCTCATTACTAAATTGTGGATCACTCATTTAGTTCTCCCCCGATCTTTGATTCTTTAATTGAATAATAGAGAGAATTAATAAAATAAAGAATAAAGCATAAGACATCGTTGCAGCATAACCTAGGTTATTTTGATTAAACCCGACTTCATAAATATATTGAATTAATGGTCTTGTTGCCCCGCCAGGTCCACCACCAGTAATTAATAGAATCTGCGCAAACACCTTATATGACGCCAGTATTTGTAACAGAAGAACTACGCGCCCAATTGGAATTAGCTGTGGTAATGTAATATACCTAAACATATCCCAGCGAGAAGCACCATCTATTTCACTAGCTTCATATAATGACTCAGGTATATCCTGTAATGCGGCAAGGAATAAAATCATATTGAAACCAACCGTCCACCATAAGGTAACGACAACAATGGTCACCCATGCTAGTCCTTGATCTGCCATCCACTTTGGCTCTGCATCAATGCCAATCATTTGAATGACATTGTTTACCAATCCATTATAGGGCTGAAGCATAAAAATCATCAGAAAAGAAATAACAGAAACAGATAAAATACTTGGTATAAAAAAGGAACCACGGAAAAATATTTTCAATTTCGTGTTTAGGTTAGATAATAGTGCTAGACCTAAAGCCAATAAAACCATCGTCGGTGTTGTCAATATTACAAAGAAAGTGGTGTTCCATAACGTTCGCCAAAAATGTTGATCTGTAAACATGTTTACATAATTTTCTAACCCGACAAACTCTATTTTTCGAACTAAAGTCCAATCATACAGGCTCATCTCTAAACCTTTAAAAATTGGAAATATCGTAAAGATCATATAAGCAACAAAGAATGGTAATAAAAAAGGAATCGCTTTTAAATCTTGGAGCCATTGTTTCTTTATCATAATTAGACCTCCTGTGATAAGGATGGAAAAAGAATAGAGTCTGATCCTAGTCATTCGATTATAAATTTCTAGGACCAGGCCGCTAAGCTATCTGTTAACTTTAATAATTATTCTGCTATTAGGTCTGTTACTTCCTGCTCTATCATAGCGAATACTTCTTCTGCAGTAGCATCTCCTGCCCAGTACGTGTCTAAATTACGTACAACAATATCCTGAATTCCACGTGCATGAACAGTACGGTCCACATATTTTACATAATCGGCAACTTCAGCGTACTCGCTGCGATACGGCATTTCCTTAAATTCATCTGATTCTAGAACGGTATCTTTAGACGGAATATGCCCAGCTCTAGCCCAATCAGCGCCATTATCCGTAGCAAATTTCATGAATTCAACGGCACCTTTTTGCGCTTCTTCATCTGCATCATCATAATATGGTAATACGAATGTATGAGAACTTGCCCAAGCCGCCTCTTGGCCAAACATATTCGGGAAAGGCATTGGTGTAAAGTTAAGGTCATCGGTTGTTTCCCAAATCCCTGTTGCCCAAACGCCAGTAGACATTACAGCAGCATTCCCGGATTGGAAATCACTGTAGAAATCAGCTAAATCTAGAGGTGTCACTTCATGTGTATGGTATAAGTCATAGAGATACTCCGCTGCTGCAATTGCTTTCTCGTGATCTAACGCATACGTTGGGTTATCCAAATCACCAGAAACTAAGTGTTCTCCTCCCATCTGGTTATATAACGCCCACCAGATTCGGTATGGATCTTCACCAGTTGATGAAAACGCAAAGGCCATTTTATCTTCTGGTAATGTTTCTTTAAGAGAAGTTAAGAACTCAACAAATCCTTCTGGTGTTTCTTCGAAGTTTGGTGTACCGTCATCATTGAGAAGACCAGCATCATCAACAAGATCATTGTTAATAAACATAATTTCTGGATGAGTATCAATTGGAACCGCATAATTATTTCCGTCATAGATAGTGACATCTAATACATTTTGGTTAAACTCATCCCAGTTAAGTCCTACATCTGCAGCATAATCATCAATATTGGTTACAAGTCCTTGGCTAACTAATTCAGGTAATACATGACTGTGAGCGATACCTAGATCCGGTCCTTTTCCCGATCCAACACTTGTCAGTAATTTTGTATAGTATTCGTCATACTCTTGCTGCACATTATTAACAAAATATGCTTCCTGACTTTCATTAAATTCCGTAACGATTTCATCCATGTACTCTGCATCACCACCACCAAACAAGTTCCACATAACCACTTCAGTAGCGCCTTTCGGAATTTCTACGCCATTTCCAGCTGACCCAGAATCATCGGAACATGCGGCCAATATCAAAGCAACAAAAACAACACCAATAAATGCACTAAACCCCTTCTTCATATTGACTCCTCCTTTTAGATACAAATAAAATGTTTAATTACAATTTTTTTGTAACTTTAAATATAGAATACGCTTACATTTTATAAAAGTCAATACTATTTCTGTTCAATTGGTTAACTTTTTTATATTTTTCTTTTAGTCATTTAGATAATAGAATTGGTTTAACCGAATTAATTTGTTATGTTAATTGCAAGAAACGACTAATCTCACTATTCTCGAAGCATATACAGCCTGATTCACTTAGGATCTTAGGGTATCTTTGATAGAAAATGATATTATGTATTAATACATATTTTTTGTATTAATTACTTTTTTCGACTTTAATCTGCAGTTTTCATAGAGAAATAATCCAAAAATAAAATTGTCTAGTAAAAGTAACACGCACTCTCACTAGACAGTTTATTATTTCTCTCGAAGTATTCTATTTTATTTTGAAATGGCAACTCCATCTGTATAGCTACCCTTGCTTTTTAAAATATATGTTTTGAATCACCTTTTCCTATCATATTTGCTTATAAACGTTGTGATATCAATCGTTATATGTTTTCCTCACAAGTAAAAAGAAACCTCTTAACAAGCATTAGGAGGTTTCATATCAAACACGATAATTCCTTTATATTATAATTCCGTACAAAATTTAATTAAGCTTTTGTATTATTATCTATTTTTCCATAAAATTCAATAAAGATCAATGAAGTCCTGCTAAAAAACTTTCCTCTTACACTTGTTTTCTTTACAATAAACAAACACTAATGTGCTATACTTTTATAAATATAATAATAAAAGAAAGGTGTGATGTGGTGAATGAGTACATATGCGGTAGAAGCAACCGATTTAGTGAAAATTTTTGGTAAGGAGCGTGCTGTCGATGGCATTAGTCTTCAAGTGCCAAAAGGTATTGTCTATGGATTTCTTGGCCCGAATGGCGCTGGAAAGACAACTACCATTCGAATGCTGGCAACCTTGTTGAAACCAAATGAAGGGCATGCCAAAGTGATGGGATATGATCTTACACAAGAAGCGGATAAAGTCAGACATTCTATCAGTCTAACCGGACAATTTGCTTCGGTTGATGAGGAACTGTCAGGTAGAGAAAATCTTATCTTTATCGGTAGATTAGTAGGTTATAGCAGAAAACAAGCAAAACAAAGAGCAGATGAATTATTGCAAGCCTTTCAGTTAGAAGATGCAGCAAAGCGCCAAGTAAAAAAATACTCAGGCGGAATGCGCAGACGTATCGACATTGCTGCAAGTATAGTTACCTCCCCAGAACTACTTTTCCTTGATGAACCTACCACAGGACTAGACCCACGAAGCAGAAATCAAGTATGGGATATCGTCAGAGCACTCGTTAAAAATGGAACCACCGTGTTTTTAACCACACAGTATTTAGAAGAAGCGGATCAATTAGCTGATTTAATCGGAGTAATCGATCGTGGAAAGCTGATTGCAGAGGGTACAAGTAAAGAATTAAAAGCCTCCATTGGTGCCGGTAGCCTCACCGTTCACTTTGATGATCTCGATGAATTGAAAAAAGCACAGAACATTTTTGTTTCGCGATTTGAACAGCAACCTGACATTAACGAACAAGATATATCCTTAACCATTATGATCAAGGAGCATGCAAAAGCCGCAAAAGCAATTGGTGAATTAGCGAATACTAATGTACAAATCAAAGACTTTTCGATGAGTCAGCCAAGTCTTGATGAAGTGTTTCTAACTTTAACCGGTAATGTGCCAGATCATGAAGGAGGTGACTCCTCAAATGAATAAACCATCTACAATTGAAGAAGTATTAACAAATCGAACCCGGCCAAAAAGTCCAACAGCGATCCAAGCGTCTGCTACTTTCGCATGGCGAGCCTTATTACGGATTCGTTATGTTCCTGAACAGCTTTTTGACGTGACGATCTTTCCAATTATCTTTTTATTAATGTTTACTTATTTGTTTGGCGGAGCGATTTCCGGTTCTACAGGGGAATATTTAAATTTCGTTTTGCCAGGTATTTTAGTAATGACGGTTTCTATGATCACGATGTATACTGGCCTAGATTTGAATAAGGATATCGAAAAAGGCGTATTTGATCGTTTCCGTTCTCTACCTATATGGCAACCCTCTGTATTAGTTGGTGCTTTACTTGTTGACACACTAAGATACTTAATTGCCTCGACTATCATGGTAACACTAGGATATATACTAGGATTTAGGCCAGAAGCTGGTTTTAGTGGTGTCATCATGGGAGTTGCTATTCTTCTCTTGTTCTCCTTTAGTTTATCATGGATCTGGACAATGCTCGGGATTATCGTTCGTTCTGAAAAAGCATTAATGGGAATTAGTATGATGTTTTTATTTCCACTCACCTTTTTAAGTAGTGTATTTGTAGACCCTTCGACAATGCCAAACTGGTTACAGAGGTTTGTAGATATTAACCCAATAACGTTTGTAGTTGATGCGGTTCGTACACTTATCCATGGTACTGAGGCAAATGGAGATGTCATGATCGTCATCTATATATCGATTGCATTAATTGTGATATTTGGCCCTTTAACGATGTACTTTTTTAAAAACAAATAAAGCAGATGTAGTTGGACTAAATATAATAGTATTGGAGATAGAATGATGTATAGATTAATTTTTTCCTGCATAACCATGTAACAGAAGAAGCACCTTTGTAATAAAATTTTACATGCCTATTGACTAAAAAAGCAAAACACCATAACATAATGATATAACTAAATATGAATCGGATGAATATTATGGGAGAGCGTATTTATTACCACCGAAGGAGCAAGTTCATAAAAAATCCTTATGAACCAATCTCTCAGGTTAAAGTACCATAATAGGACGAATCTCTGGAGAGCGCGTATCCATACGCCACCAAAGGGGAAGCTTTCTAAGAAGGCAAAACTCTCAGGTAACCGGACAGAGAAGGGTTAACAGTTCATACTGCCCTTCTCTGTTTTTTTATGTCCACTTGAAGAAAGGAATACTTTGACACCCAAATACTATCGGAGGTGGTAGCGTATGAGTGATCCAACTGCTTTAAAACGCACTCCGCTCTTTGCGTTATACAAGAGCTATGGTGCTAAAGTGATTGATTTTGGAGGCTGGGCTTTACCCGTACACTTCTCCAGTATAATTGATGAACATCATGCTGTACGAACTAAGGCAGGACTCTTTGATGTTTCGCATATGGGAGAAATACTGATTGAAGGAAAAAATGCGGAAAGTTTTGTTAACTACCTGATGACAAATGACATTACGAACATGGCAATAAATCAAGCTAAATATACGGCAATGTGTTATGAAGACGGAGGTACTGTCGATGATTTGCTAGTTTATAAGTTAGATCATCAGAAATTCTTCCTCGTTGTCAATGCAGCTAACACGGATAAAGACTTTGAGTGGATCAACAAGTATGCAACAGAGGATGTTTTGGTTACCAATATTTCTGATCAAATCGTACAACTTGCCATCCAAGGTCCTGACGCTTTGCAGATTCTGCAACAACTAACGGATATAGATTTAAACAAAATAGGCACATTCCGGTTTATCCAAAATGTGAAGGTTGCCGGCGTAACCAATTGTTTAGTCTCACGTACTGGCTATACCGGTGAAGATGGTTTCGAAATCTATCTAGCTAGTAACGAGGCAACAAAACTGTGGCGGGAACTGTTATCTCTCGAAGAAGCTCCACAGCCATGTGGTCTTGGGTCAAGGGATACGCTTCGTTTTGAAGCAGCATTAGCCTTATATGGTCAAGAACTAACTTCCTCTATCACTCCAATTGAAGCTGGTATTGATTTTACGGTGAAGACACAAAAATATAGTGACTTTATCGGAAAAGTACCACTTACGAAAGAGAAAGAAAATGGTCCTATAAGGAAGCTTGTAGGGTTGGAAATAATCGGGAAAGGAATCCCACGTCATGGCTATCAAGTGTTTACACCAACAGACAAAGAAATCGGATTTATTACATCAGGTACTCATTCTCCTACTTTAAAGAAAGCTCTTGGCCTTGCATTAGTTCAACAACCATATGCCGAAATAGGTACAAAGTTGAAAGTGAAGGTTCGTAACAAACTGATCGATGCCGTTGTAGTCCATACGCCATTTTATCAACGAAGGAGAGGATTAACATGACATCCAGCTTTCGATATCTTCCTGATACAAAGCAAGATCAACAGGATATGTTAGATTTTTTAAACATCCAGTCGATCGATGACTTATTTGCCGATCTCCCTTCCAGCATTAAGTTAACTGAAGCGTTAGCTATTCCAAAAGCAATGCCTGAACCTGATCTAATCAAGAAAATGCAACAACTATCCTCCCAAAACATCCATGCCAATCAATACCCTTTGTTTCTTGGAGCAGGCACCTATGATCACTTTATTCCGAGCGTAGTCAGCCATATCATTAGCAGGTCAGAATTTTATACCGCCTATACCCCCTATCAACCTGAAATTAGTCAAGGCGAACTTCAAGCCATCTTTGAATTTCAAACCATGGTTTGTGAACTAACTGGAATGGATATCGCCAATTCCTCTATGTACGATGGCTTTACTTCTGTTGCCGAAGCAGCTGCGCTTGCTGTATCTACAACCAAACGTTCCAAAGTGATTGTCTCTCAAGCAGTTCATCCAGAATCTCGAGCTATTCTAAAAACGGCTGCTACTGGACCAGGATATCAAGTTGAAGAAATCCATTTAACCACTGACATCACCAATATCCGAGACATGCAGGAGAAAACAGATGATCAAACCGCTGCGATTATTGTTCAGTATCCAAACTTTTTTGGTTCTGTTGAGGATCTACGCGAAATAAAGAAAATCGCCCAAGAACACGGTGCACTGCTGATCGTTAGTGCAAACCCTTTAGCTTTAGCGCTATTGCAATCTCCTGGCAAGCTTGGTGCCGATATTGTCGTTGGTGATATGCAACCATTCGGTATTCCGATCTCATTCGGTGGCCCCCATTGTGGCTATTTTGCTGTAACGAAAAAATTGATGCGTAAAATTCCTGGCCGTATCGTTGGGCAAACGACAGATGCTCAGGGGAACCGTGGCTTCACCTTAACTTTACAAACACGTGAGCAACACATTCGCCGGGAAAAAGCATCCTCTAACATTTGTTCCAATCAAGCATTAAATGCACTAGCTTCGGCTGTCTTTATGTCTGCCCTTGGTAAACAAGGCATTCGCCAGATGGCAACATTAAATATAGAAAAAGCAGATTATATGGCAAGGCAACTTACTGAAAAAGGATTCAGCGTAAACAATCGGTCTCCTTTCTTTAATGAATTCGTTGTGACATTACCTGTTTCTGTTAGCGAAGCCAATCACAAGTTATTTGATGCTGGCATCATTGGAGGGTTCGATTTAAACAAGGACTACCGGATGAATAATCAGATGCTTATCGCTGTGACAGAGCAACGATCAAAGGAAGAAATTGATCAATTCGTAGCGATATTGGAGGGATTATAAATGGTGGAATATCATCAATTGATCTTTGAGATTAGTCAATCTGGTCGAACAGGAGCTGATCTTCCCGAAAGTGATGTGGATCCAATCGAGTTAGATGAAAAGTTTCCGAAGCATTTACTTCGGGATACACCAGCAGAACTTCCAGAAGTATCCGAGCTTCAGCTTGTCCGTCACTATACAGCACTTTCTCACAAAAATTATGGTGTCGATAACGGTTTCTATCCGCTCGGCTCCTGTACGATGAAATACAATCCAAAAATCAATGAAGATGTCGCACGATTGGAAGGATTTAGCCGTATTCACCCTTATCAACCAGCAGAAACTGTACAAGGAGCACTTCAGTTATTGTATGAGTTACAAGAAGATTTAGCCACTATTTCGGGAATGGATGCTGTCACCTTACAACCCTCTGCTGGTGCCCAAGGAGAATGGACCGGCTTAATGATAGCAAAAAATTATCATCAACAAAATGGTGAAAACAGATCCAAAGTACTTGTACCAGACTCTGCTCACGGTACCAACCCAGCAAGCGCTGCAGTCGCAGGCTTTGATACGGTAACGATCCCTTCTAATAAAAATGGATTAGTCGATTTGGAAGCATTAAAGAAACGCGTCGATCAGGACACAGCAGCATTAATGTTAACCAACCCTAATACACTAGGTCTTTTTGAAAAAGATATAGTAGAAATCGCCGAAGTCGTTCATGAAGCAGGTGGCCTCCTCTACTATGATGGAGCAAACGCCAATGCGATTTTAGGTAAGACGACACCAGGGAAGATGGGCTTTGATATCGTCCATCTAAATCTGCATAAAACCTTTACTACCCCACATGGAGGCGGTGGCCCAGGAGCAGGTCCAGTCGGCGTAACAAAAGAACTGATCCCTTTTTTACCTGTTCCTCGTATCGAAAGAGATGGAGACAACTATATATGGAATGTTGATGAACCATTATCCATTGGAAGAGTAAAAGGGTATTATGGTAACTTCGGAATTCTTGCTCGTGCATACACGTATATTCGGACAATGGGACCTGAAGGACTGCGGCAAGTATCAGAATCTGCTGTTCTTCATGCTAATTATCTAAAAAAACGATTAGAGACACACTACGAGTCACCATATGCCCAATTTTGCAAGCATGAGTTTGTTTTATCAGGCGCAAAACAGAAAAAGCTTGGCATCAGAACAATGAATATTGCCAAGCGGTTGCTTGATTTTGGCTACCATCCACCTACTATCTATTTTCCACTTAATGTGGAGGAATGTATAATGATCGAACCGACCGAAACGGAAACAAAAGAAACATTAGATGCTTTTGCAGATTCAATGATTCAAATTGCTCATGAGGTGGAAGAAGATCCCGATATCGTATTAGATGCTCCCCATACAACTGTGGTTGGCAGATTAGATGAGACAAAAGCAGCAAGGAAACCTGTCTTACGCTATACAAAATCACTTTAATGAAGTTGTTGAAGGAGGACAATGTAAGGATGATCCATATTACCAAAGAAGCACAACAGAAATTATCCTCCATCGAATGGCAAGATGGAGAATTACCTCGGCTTGATGCTAATGTCACTGGTGGTTGTGGACTCACGATTAATTATCTATTTATTTTTGATCAAGCTAGAAAAAACGATACTATCTATCATTCTCATGGTGTTTCCATTCGCGTCGATCATTTTACTAAAAGCTATCTGGAAGGAAATCCTCCAACGATAGATTATTCTGATACAGATGGTTTCCAAGTGATAAATGATGTTGCATTTGACTCATGTTGATCATTTAGTAACTATCGAAAGGCGTAGTGTCCAATCAGGATACTACGCTTTTCTATTATGGAAAGAAGTATAAAACGCTCAGTCCTTATGACTAAAAGCTAAAGATTTACCATTTCTCTAGCATCCATTATGAAATACTTGAACAACTTGACCACCGCTCCGGCTGCCCACTTCCCTTTCCGTGGGGTTTGCCCTTTAGCTAACTTTTTCGAGCCAAAACCGCTCGAAAAAGTGGATCTTCAGGTCAAACAATTCCCACAGGAGTGGAAGTGGGCGGCCTTCGCTATGGTCTGCTCTACAACACTAGCATGAAGTAACACGTCTGCTTTTATACTCACGGATAGCGGTCCATTACATATCACTTGTGACAAGAATTGTTGGACCTGCTCATAGCCGAGACTAATTACGTAGACTCCTGCGGGAATAGCGCGAGCCGAAAATCCACTTTGCAAAGTTAGTGGAGGCCGTGCCCGCGGAAAGCGAAGTAATTAGTCGGGAGCTACATCAAACATTTCAAAATAACTACTTCGTTTAACACGGTCATTGCGCTGATTTTATACTTTTTTCTCAGTTTTTCTTAGATAATGAAGCACTTATATCATATTTCCATCTATTCTTTTTATAATATTTTTATTAGAGAATGGCGTCTTACTTATCTCTACAGCCCCTGTCTTCTCAAGTATAAGAAGTATATTGATATTTTCTTTGTAAGATACATCTTTATTCAGAATATATTTAAGTTATGAATTTAAATAGGAAGGGAAAAATGATTACGGTATGGGGAAAACATTACGTAAAAATCTAATGGACACTTAAAAGCTGGATTTCTGGAGTCAGGAGGTTAACTATTGTTGAAAAGTCAGATCTGGTTATCATACACCGGGGCTTTTGTTCTTTGTATATTAACCATATTGAATTTATTTTTAATAAACTCCCAAATATATATAGGAATTACTTTAATCCTATTCTATCTGTCAGTGCTTGTCAGTCTTGGAGTTCATTATAAAAAGCACCGTTTTAAAGTGAATCCTTATACGAAGTTTTTGTTGATACTTGCTATTTTTGCCATTATTAGCGAATTAATTTGGATGAGAGATCAAGTTTATAGCTTTGCTATCCTTAGTAATTTAATACACGTAATAACATTTATATTTATATATACTTTTAGTTTGAAATCTTCATTCCATCAAAAACCTTATAAATTCCGACCTACACTTAGCAAATGGAAGATGATTCTAGTTACACTAATTACTACTTTAGCAACAGTATTAATGGTGGTTCTGGTCATTAATCAAATAAGCCCACGTCCACTTGTATCAATCTTACAAGCAAGTAAGGGTATAGCAAACTCATATAACGCTGAAGAATCAACAGAAACTGTATTAGACGATGGGAGTATCTACATCAATGATATTCGTTATGATGACAAACATCCCAATAGTTATTTAGATATTTATCAAACCATTCATAATCCTGATACAGCACCGACATTTATTTTTATTCATGGTGGTAGCTATATTTGGGGTGATAAAACAGGAGGCGACCAGAATGAACATAATTCAGGAATAATAGCTTATATGCAGGAAGTTTTGGATAGAGGATATAATGTTATCACAATGAATTACGCTTTTGCACCAGAATATCATTATCCTACACCTTTGAAGCAAGTTACGTCTGCAATCTCATTTCTAAAACTAAATGCTAAGAAGTATGATCTGAACATGAATAATGTTGTAATAGCAGGACAAAGTGCTGGTGCTCAATTAGCGGGCCAATTTGTTAATATTCAAACAAACTCCACATATGCTGATGAAATGGAAATACAACCAGTTTTAAGCGCCTTGGAAATTAAGGCTGTAATATTCAACTCCGGTTTATATGACCCTTCCCGATTTGACGAGACGGATAGTGTCATATCTGATTATAGGTTTAATACAATGGGACGAGCGTACTTTAATGTAAATACGTTTGAAGGTAATAAAGACATAGAACAATCCAATGTCATTAAGCATGTTACCAAGGATTTTCCGCCTACCTTCATGTCTGATGGAAATTCTAGAACTTTTAACGATCAAGCGAAGGATTTAAAGGCTAAATTTACAAAACTAGGTGTTAAACATCAATTAAATATCTATAGCAAAACTGTTGTGGAACTTTCACACGGATTCGAAAAAAAGCGTAACAAATACGCAAAAGAAAATCTTAACATGCAAATGGACTTTTTAGAAGCTGTAGTTAAGCAGTAATGAGGCAAAAAACAGTTATATTTTTAGTAAAAAAAATACCTTTTGATTAAATTCATGTAAAAACACAATAAAATGCAGCCCAAATAATTAGTATTGTTTGTTTCCATTAAAATAAACTCCTTGTCTCTCTGTAAAAAGTAAAAAAACACCTCCACGATTGCTATAGTTGTATTGAAGAGAACCAACTACCAAACAGAAGAGGTGTGTAACAAACATTTAATAGAACGTTGGAATAAGTATTCCTGAGATAAAAAAGATTTTATTAGTTACAAGATGAGATTAATCATGGAAGAATAAAAGAAGAAATAGACTTCTGTTTAAAAGAGGTTCTATTTCTTCTTTTTATTAGTAACTTGGAAAAGAGCATGATCCAGATAATATGAATTTAAAGGTAAGATAACTGCTTTTATTGTCAAAACTAAATCGAACAAAGTCCAAATATTAAAAAAATTAAACTGGTGGTGTTTATTATTTATCTTTTATTTATTACCGTCTTAATCTTTGGACTAATCATTTATTTTATGCCAAAGAAGATTTCTTATTACGAGATGTACACAACATCACTATTTTCAACTGTTTTACAACTAATAACGGATGTATATTTAGAGTTTAAATACCGTTTATATTGGTATTTTAGTCCAGGTGTTGACTATATTACACTTTGGGTGGTGTTCTGGATTTTCCCAGCAGTTAATATTATGTTTCTAAACTTCTATCCTAAAACAGGAACACTTTTAATTAAAAGTTTATATATCCTCGGTTGGAGTTTATTTGCGATTTCTTATGAAGGGGTTGCGGTATATCAGTCAGATTTCTTCCACTATAACGGGTGGAAACTAGTGTATTCTGTTCCTGTATATCCTGTACTTTACATTCTTCTACTGTTAAATTGGAAAATTATTAACAAGCTACACCGTAAAAATTATAAACTGAGACAATGATCAGTGAGTGCTAACAGACAGTTAGCATCGTGATAAAAGAGTATAAGGCATTTTCTCAGTCAGAATGAGGTAACACTGGATTCTCCCCCATATTGATGTTCTATAAAAAATAGTTCATCATTTAGCTCTACCTGCATAATTATGGGCAGCAAGGCGTTTCAACGAATCTAAACCGCTAAAACGCCGTTACCAATGTTTATATCATCCCGTGAGTCATTCTATTAAAGTATTTCCATCTAGTTTTACAAAACATAAAGTTCTTTTGCTAAAAAGTTTCTGATCTATACATACAAAATATTTGTGAGCCATCATACTAACTCACAAACATGAAAATACTACCTATTAAGCTCTCTTGCGTATTTTTTTATTAACGCTTGCGCACCTTCTTCTCTTCCTGTCTTTCTCAAATGTTCTAAATATCGTTTTA
Source organism: Gracilibacillus suaedae (assembly GCF_017599345.1). Lineage (GTDB taxonomy): Bacteria > Bacillota > Bacilli > Bacillales > Amphibacillaceae > Gracilibacillus > Gracilibacillus suaedae. The sequence continues at coordinate 113,219 of NZ_JAGFVL010000032.1, read as the reverse complement.
GATCCTTTATTTGTGCGTGATATGGTCCACCCTCTTTTATCACCGTCCACATCGGATCTATATCGTGATCCATCGTCATCATCATATCATCATGCCACTCATTCAGATAATACACTGCTTGCGTGCAAATATCTTGCCGTTGTTTTGCTACGTTATGCTGTTCATGTGGATCTTCTTTAAGGTTGAAAAGCATTTCTTTTTCAAAAAGATGAAATCCATCATGATAGGTGCGAATGTACAACCAATCATCAAATCGTACACTACGTTGGCATACATGTGCATTTTGCGAAACAACTAAATAATTTCTGCCACAACTTTCTCCTTTTAACAGTACCGGAGCATAGCTTTCTCCATCCCAACTTTCTTTTGGCTTCTGGTTTAATAAGTCAGCTACAGTTGGGGCAAAATCTAAATGGTAATGCAAATCATGGTCGACATGTCCCTCTTTCATACCAGGCCAACGAACAATCATGGGGATTCGACATGTCATTTGATCGGCGGTACCATGTTCCGCATAAATACCTAATTCACCTAGATTTTCTCCATGATCAGCCGTTACAATGATAACAGTATCTTCCATGAGTCCCTGCTTTTCCATCTCGGTAAAAATCATACCAATATTGTCATCCATAAATCGAAGACCTGTATCATACCCATCAATCACTTTTCTTAACCCTTCTTTGTCTGTTATTTCACCTGGGTGTCGTGGAAATTTTGGGTTTGTATGGTTATCATACATATTGATCTCTCTTGCTGAATGTGGTCCAATACTTTGCATATGCTCTTGGAGGACATCATCTGTAATCCATTCTGGTAAAGGTTCATCCTTAAAAGGATCTCCGTAACTTTCAGGTGCTCGATATGGCGTATGTGGATCCCAGTAATTTACATAAAGAAACCAATCATCCTTTTGTCCATTACGTTGTAACCAATCTAATACTGTAGGCGTCACTTCTTCTGCTGATTCATCACCAGTTTTCCCTGTGTTGTATATTTCATTAAAACCAGCATAAAATTGCCATGATGAATGCCTTTCAGCGAAGGGACTTATTAAAGCAGTTTTCATTCCTTCTTGACGAAAAATACTTGGGAAACTATCCGTTTTTAATTGATCATGGAACTCACGGCTAGGTCCCTCGTTTCGCATATCTCCTGCTGAGCCACCATGTCCAATATTGCCGGTATGAATACCAAATTGACCTGTCATAAATGCGTTTCGTGACGGAGCACAAGGAGCATCTGTTGTATAATAATTTGTAAAGCGAACTCCTTCTTTTGCAATTCTGTCTATATTTGGTGTTGTATTTCTATGATATCCATAACAACCTAAGTGATCTGGTCTTGTAGAGTCTAGATCTAATAGTAATACACGCATTGTTATTCCTCCCTTTAAAATGATTTACCATTTATATTTTCGTAATCAATCAAACGATACCCTGCTGATTGGTACATTTCTCTTGTTACTTAGTTACTTCCAGGGCATAACTTCCTGGAACATACGACTTGCTTTTCTCTTGGATGGCTTCTATAAAACTCTTGTCGGAGTTCATCTGTCGAGCAGGTAATATGGGAACAAATGGTTCTTACTAACTTATCCACTGTATACACATTTTTTATACGGTACTTATCTGCCGCTGCTCAGGCAGCATCCATATTCAAATCCGCACAAGCTTCAATATCATAAATAGTAAATTTCTCATTGGATTCTAATCCTACCTATTTTTCCACTTCATATATTTCTAAAGTTCTAGAGTTACAATAATAGGATAATGATCAGAAGCATAATTTCCATCGATTTGACTTCTATCAACATCTGCACTTAACACCTTACATTCTGGAGTGCAAAATATATAATCAATCGGCTCCCCGTTTATCCCCCCTGAAAACTTGTGAAAGGTTTGACCTGGTTTACTATTCACTACTTTGAATGAATCCTGTAAATGGGGAGTCTGTCCCTGGAGGGTTTCCTCACCTCGCAGAAAACGAACGACTACATTATTAGGTTCACTATTTAAATCCCCAGTCAAAATATTAGGAACCTGGCAATCTTCAGTGTGCTTTCGAACCCTATCGATAATTAAAGCGATTCCATTTTCCCTTGCTAATTGGCTGATATGATCTAGATGTGTGTTATACATGATAAACTCTCTGTCAATATCATGTTTACAACGAAAATGACCCCACGTGCATACTCTTGGAAAGTCGCTTTCCCAGCTGATACTATTTGGTATCTCAGGTGTATTGGATAACCAAAACTGTCCTTTATCTATACATTCGAGCTTTTGATGATCATAAAAGATGGCACAATATTCATCTTCGTTACCACCTCTTCTGTCATCACCAATCCACCAATATTCCGGCAAATTGGTTTCTATATCTTTAATCATGCTTAGCAATCCCTCTTGAATACCGAAAACACCAGGATGGTGGTTTTGTAAAATGTTTGTAACAATCGCTTTTCTATATTTCCATGCATTTATTCCATCCTCTGGAATATTTACCCGTAGATTAAAGCTCATCACTTTTAGTTGCATTGTTCCCTTTTCCTTCCTTTATAGAAAACTACAAATGAACTAGCATTCTGCGTCGTTACACATGATGAATGAAATTATACCGCTGCTAGATGTTTTCAATTATTTACTAATCAAGTGCATACGATCAGTAAAAAAAGTCATTCCCCGTTTAAAAGCGGTCAAGCCATATAAGTGCTCCTGCTATTAACAATGCTGTATCAATCGTTGATAGTTCTGATTTTAGATTTTTGCCTGTTTCCATATCGACAAAGTGGGCGAAGAATCCAGCCTTTTCGTCACGAGCTACTTGGCATCCATCGCTTCTTCCTGTAACAGCACGTAACGTAGTTAATGCTTTTTCCGAAGCATCTTCATCCCATCCTTCCAAATCAGCAACACACAAACCAATTAAACCAACCCCAGTAGCTGCGATGGAACAGCGTAAATCAGGGTTTTCTTGAAAAGACATATAACTATCCGCATATAAACCTGTCATCTTAATATAGTTTTGTCCCAACCTCATTATCCTATTTTCTTAACTCAAATGACTGCTCCAAGCATTCCTTGCTATTAGGTCCAACAAATACTTGGAACTTACCTTTATCACTTTTGAAAGACAGGTCTTCATGATAATAACGTAATTGTTCCTCTGTTAAGCTGAACGTAATTTCTCGTTCTTCCCCAGGATTTAATGTAATCTTTTGAAATGCTTTTAATTCTTTTAATGGTCGTACAACTTCTCCTACAAGATCACGCACATATAATTGAACAACCTCTTCACCTTTGGTAGAGCCTACGTTTTCAACTTTTACCGAGACTTCGATTTCACCATTTGCCGTTAAATGGTCCGTCGATAAAGATAGATCACTATATTGATAATTTGTATAACTTAACCCGAAACCGAACGGAAAAAGAGGTTCATTTGGAATATCTAAATATTGTGACACATAACGTTCCTGTGCATCAGGAGCATCCTTTGGACGACCTGTATTGTAGTGATTATAATAAACGGGGACTTGCCCTACATGGTAAGGAAAGGACATTGTCAAACGACCGGAAGGGTTAACATCACCGTATAGTAAGTCAGCGATAGCTCTTCCACCTTCTGTACCAGGGAACCACGCCTCTAAAATACCATCAGATTCTTTATACACGCCGTTTAAGTCAAGTGGGCGACCATTAATTAATACAGAAACAATTGGTTTATTCAATCTTTTCATTTCTTCTATCAACTTTAATTGCACATCTGGTAAACGAATATTGGAACGACTACCAGCTTCACCACTCATTTCTGACTTTTCGCCTAAAGCTAACACAATAACATCTGCTTCCTTTGCAACTTTAACTGCTTCAGCAAATTGATCCTCTGTAGCAGATTCAATTCCACTACCTTGAGCGATAAGAACATTGTCTGACCCTACCTTGTTAATCATTCCATCATAAATTTTTACAGCATCTTCTTTTGACCCTTGCCAAGACCATTGTCCAAGAATATCGCCATTGTTTGCAAAAGGTCCGATAAGTGCTATTTTCTCTTCTTTTTGAAGTGGAAGAATTTCTTCATTCTTTAATAAAACACATGATTTGGTAGCAAGCTCATAAGCAACTTCTCGATGCTCTGTACTCATAATTACTTCTTTTTCTAGCTGTTCATCTGCTCCTCGATAAGGGTTTTCGAATAAGCCTAATTTTTCTTTAAGTTCTAATATACGGATTACGGCTTCATCGATAAGTTCTTCTTTTACTTCTTCAGCTTTCACCAAATCCTTTAAGTTTTTCACATAGCAAGCAGTCATCATTTCGATATCTACACTAGCGTTAATCGCTTTTAATGCTGCTTCACTTTCATCTGCTGCTACACCATGAGGTATTAATTCTTTAACAGCACCCCAATCAGAGATCATAACACCATTAAAATCCCATTCTTCTCTTAATAAATCCCTCATTAGCCTTTTGTTACCTGTTGCAGGTATACCGTCAACTGTGTTAAAGGCTGTCATGACCATTTCACAACCTTCTTCAAGCGCTGCCTTGTAAGCTGGCAAATAATATTCTCTTAGCTCTCTTTCTGACATATTAACTGTGTTATAGTCACGTCCACCCTCAGGTGCACCATATGCCGCAAAGTGTTTAACACATGCTGCAACTCTTTCTGTATCATTTGTTAAGTCACTACCTTGGAATCCCCTTACAAAAGCCTTTGCAAATATACTATTAAGGTACGGATCTTCTCCAGTCGTTTCCATCACCCTGCCCCAACGTGGATCTCTAACTAAATCAACCATTGGCGCAAAGGTAACATGCACGCCTGATACAGCCGCTTCTTTCGCTGCAATTTCCGCACTGCGTTCTGCAAGCTCTTCATCCCACGAGCAACCAACTGCTAATGGGACTGGAAAGATAGTTTTAAACCCGTGAACAATATCAGCCATCATAAGCAAAGGTATGCCTAACCTATTGTTTTCTAAGTAAACCTTTTGGATATTTTTAACTTCTTTTGCACCTGATGCACCAAGTACAGAACCACTATTTCGAATAATTTCTTGCGATATTCCCATATCCTCCATTGGTCCTGTAATTTCACCTCGGGTTTCAGCACCAGCATAAAAGAAAGTTGCTAATTGAATTAATTGATCTATTTTTTCATCTAAGGTCATGTTATTTAGTAATTGTGTTAGATTCATTGTCTGCCCCCTTATAAAACTTTAACTTTTCTAGTTTTTTTACTTTATTCCCGATACATTAAAGCCTTCTACTAGATATTTTTGGAAAATCATAAAAATAATGAGAATTGGTATTACCATAATGGCCGAACCAGCCATTTGTAATCCATAGTTTGTTGCATACTGATCTTGTAACAATGATAACCCTACAGACAATGTGTATAGCCTTTGATCGCTTGCAATAATTAATGGCCACAAGAAACTATTCCATGATGCGATAAAGGTTAGGATCACTTGCACTGATAAAATTGGTTTCGCTAAAGGAATAATCAATTTAAAGAATATATATATTTCTCCCGCACCATCAAGTCGAGCTGCCTCAATCAAATCATCAGGGACTGTAACCATAAATTGCCTAATTAAAAATATATTAAAGGCAACGATTAATCCCGGTAATACGATACCAGTCATCGTATTCGTTAAACTCATTTCGTTAAGAATTAAATAGGTTGGAATCATCGTTATTTGTCCTGGTAGCATCATGGTAACAAGTACTACCATAAACCATATTTCTTTTCCTCTAAATTCAAACTTCCCAAAACCATATCCAGCCATTGTATTTAGCAACAATCCTACCATTGAACAAAATACGATAATTAAGGTATTTCTTAAATACACATCAAAATTAAGACTTTGGAACAACTCCAAATAGTTTTGAAAAGTTGGATTTTGAGGAAATAAGGTTGGCGGTATTTGCAAAACTTCTCTCTCAGTTTTAAATGAGCTTAGTATCATCCATATAAATGGTAAAGAAACAGAAATACCACCTAAGACGAGTAAAAGTGTAACTATAAACTTTTCCACTTTACCTTTAGCTTCCATTGCTCTCACCTCACAATGTCTGGTCTTTTTTTCTAAATCTGAATTGAATTATCGTCGCTATAATGATAATGATAAACAGTACAAAGGATGCTGCAGCTGCATAACCAAAATCGTTATATTCAAAACCTCTTTGATAGATATATAACGCCATCGAGTTTGTACCATTTAAAGGACCACCTTCCGTCATTACAAACGGTTCTTCGAAAAACTGTAGCCAACCAATTACTGTTGTTACCGTTACAAAAAAAGTGGCAAAGCTCATCGATGGTAATGTTATTTTGAAGAATTTCTGCCAACGATTTGCTCCATCAATATCGGCAGCCTCATAGTACACTCTTGGAATAGATTGTAATGCAGCTAAAAAAATCAGCATGCTTACACCATTACTTTTCCATACCGCTAATATTATTAATGAGAGTTTCGCAACTGTGGGTTCTTCTAACCATGGTATAGACTGAATATTGATAAGCGATAACAAATAATTAAACAGACCATATTCCTGGTTGTATAGAAAGCCCCAAACTACCGCAATTGCTACTATATTCGTTACGGAAGGCATATAATAAATCAATCTAAAAGTGGAAGATAACCACTTTCCTACCATTGATAATAATAAGGCAATAACTAATGAACTAGAAACTGCCAATGGAACACCTATAATCACATAGAAAAACGTATTAAATACCGACTCAAGAAATACTTTATCTTGAAACAATTTAATAAAATTTTCAATGCCAATGAAGTTGATTTTAGACCAATCTGCTAAGCCAATTAAGGTTAGATCAGTAAAACTAATTCCTAATGAGAGAAATATAGGTGCAAAAGAAAATACCATTAGTAACAAAACTGCTGGTCCAATAAAAAATAGTGGCATTAATTTATATTTCCATCTAGCCATCTCTTTTCACCCACCTTTAATGCAATATAGGGTGCAAGCTTATTCAGATGCACCCTATTTAATATGTTTCTTATTCAGACAAAATTTCAGTTACTTTTGTTCGATATTCTTCTAAAGTGGACTCTAAATCTGCTCCACCTCTATATACTTCTTCTAAATAGTTCATTAATTCTTCACTCATTTCTGTGTATTCCGTTATCATCGGTAATACTTCTGTTGACTCAAGCTGTTCACCAAACACACTAAACTTAGGGTCATCTGCTAAAACAGGATCCTCCCAGGCTTCTAAATTAGCTGGTAACTCATTCACTTCTTTATACCACTCTAACTGAGTATCAGCATCAGCTAACCAGTTAATAAAATCTAAGGATTGCTCTACCTTTTCTGAGTTATGGAATACTCCAAAGTGAGAGCCGCCAATCATAGAGCGGTTTGTTTCTTTTTCAGGCATGACACGAACATCCCATTGACCTTCAATTTCAGGCGCACCATCATTAATTGTTTTAATATCCCATGGTCCACTAAAAAACATTGGTTTGGACCCATCACTAAAGGATTGAACTAGTTCTTTACCTTCTTCTAGTTGTGATAAGCCTTCTCCATAAAACGTTTCATACTTTGACATCGCTTCCAAAAATTTTGGATCTTCAAAATTACTTGCACCTTCGTCTACATTGTAGTTCCAACCATGTTGCCAAGCGAGCATATATGGATATTGGGGATCATCTCTAGGAAGATCAATCGCGTACTGATCATCGCCTCGTTCAGCTAATTTTCTAGAAGCATCTACCATATCATCCCATGTTTCTGGCCCTTCTGGATAACCAACATCTGCTAATATATCTGTTCTATAAAACAAGACTCTAGTATCTACGTGAAATGGAACCCCTATCGTTTTTCCATTATATTCGGTTGTACCAATTGCATCTTCATAGAAATTGTCAGGATTGAAATTTTCATATTCACTTACGTAATCTGATAAATCCATAAACATCCCCGCATCAGCGTATTCCGGCACCCCTGTAGTACCTACTTGCACCACATCTGGACCTTCACCTGAGGCAATTGCCGTTAAAAACTTATCTTTTACTTCTCCCCAAGGAATAACTTGTACATCCACAGATACATCATTTTCTTCCTCATAATTTATCACAAAATCTTCCATCGAATTATTCATCGTCCAAACTTTAATAGTGTTTTCATCATCTCCACTTGAACAACCAGCCATTAATAACAGAACTGCAACCATTAAGCTTAAAAATAAAACTACTTTATTTTTCATCTATTTCACCCCTTTTATTATTTTGATCCTGTCAAAGAATAAGAGCTTATTGATGCTTTCCCCACCCCCTTTAGTAAAGTAAAGCATTAAAGCTTTTTAACCGATTCTCTAATGATTAAATCAGTATGCAACTCAAAAATTGGATTCACTTTCTCATTTTTAAGCATTTGAAAGATTAAGTGTGTCGCTGATGCTCCCATTTCATATTTAGGTTGTCTAATAGTAGTTAATTTTGGATTTACATATTTAGCTTCTAAAATATCATCAAAGCCGATAATGGAAATATCATTCGGTATACTAATTCCTCGTTTTTGAAAAGCTTCCATCCCCCCTACAGCCATCTCATCATTGGCAAAAAAAACAGCTGTAGGACCTTGATCTTGGGCAGCTAATATATTTGCAGCGCTTTCTCCACCTTCTCTTGTGAAATTACCTGACACAACCCACTTATTTTGAGGTTCGATGTTGTATGCTTGTAACGCTTCTTGGTATCCAGCAAAGCGCATTTTGTTGTCATATGAATTTGATGGACCACTAACAAAAGCAATGTCAGTATGACCATTTTGGATTAAGTATTCTGTTGCTTTAAATCCACCTCTTTTATTGCTCACCCTTACATGTACTGTCGAATCAATTTCGATTTCTCTATCCAACAATATAATCGGAAAATGATGATGTGCCACATTTTTTAACATTTCATCTGTAATATTATGTGCCAGTACGATACAGCCATCGACGCGATGTTCTGTCAAAAACTTAGCAGCTGTTGAATTCTCACCGCCTATAGCACTACATGCGATTAAATCATACCCATGATCTGTTGCTACATCTTGCACTCCTCTAATCAACTCTGAATAGAAAGGACCTGACAAATCACTTAATATTAAGGCCAATGTTTTAGTAGAATTTCTTTTAAGATCGCTGGCAAATCCATTTTTTCTATAATTAAGCTCTCTAGCTGCTTGTAACACTTTTTCCTTTGTTTCTGGGCTAACTTTTTTTATTCCATTTAAAGCATAAGAAGCGGTCGATACCGCAACATTTGCCTTTTTTGCCACTTCTTTAATGGTTACCATAATATTCACTCCTGCATCCATTTAGTGAAACGTTTCGATTAAAACAGTTAAAAAATAGATGTATTAATTAAACATCCCTTTCATCATTGATTTTCATTTATAGTGAAACGTTTCGATATCATGATTATAATATAAAATGTATTCGTTTTCAATATTTTTTAGACTAATTTAATATGAATTTTTCTTATTTATATTGGGATGCTTTTTCATAGCATTTTTTACATTGGTCCACTAAAAAGAACTGTAGCGCTTTTAACATGATTCCTTCAGCTAATTGTAATGCCAATTCCTAGTATATTCAGCTGGTACGCACAGCGATCTTTTATCGTAGCTTACACATCGTTATAATATTTTTCACATAATAAAAAGTGGTGTTTCTCATGTATACCAAGTAGATCAATACTTTGGATTAAATTGGGATTGTTTGCGAGCGGATCTAGGAAGCGTATATGGCCTGCAACATCATCCGTAATGTTTAAAACTATTTTTTCTAGTTGCTTTGTCTCATTATCGAGTTGTTCTATCAGCCATTGAAAATCAACATCATATTCTATATCTTTTGGTGGAACTAAAATGAAAGGAGCTTTCATCGGCTTTTTATTCTTTTGTTTATATGCTGCATATACGTCAGTGCTATGTACTTTAAATGGTTTGTTTTTTCTTAATGTAGCGATAGGCAGAGATATGGGAACATAACCTTTACTTAGCCTTCGAAACCATTTCATCATCAAGTATAGGTGATAATAGGTTTCTCCCCATGACCACTTATATTGATGCGGCCTCTTCCATTCCTGATTTCGAAAAACAACTAATTCTTCCTTTATTTCTTCTCTTTGCTTGTATATCTTTTGAAAGTGATTCTTCATATGTAGGCTTTTCAAGATATTTTGCCCTCCCAGTCCGAATCTATTTCTTCTTTTGACGAAATAAGTCCACTGATTTATACCCTTGTGATAAAATATCAACCATTTGTGCCTGACGTTTTTCACGTGTTTTTTGCTGTTTAGCAGAAAAAATATAACGGGCCCAATCTCTTTGATAACCTGGCGTTAAATTTTGATAGAATTTAAGTTCATTAGGATAATCACTTAATATTTCCTCAACATCTTTTACGTTATCCTCATAATCAGCTACAGACTGACTAGCTTTTGATGACTTATTCGTATTCTTTTTTTCTCGTTTGATACCGACAACAGTAAATATATCATCCATACTCACCATTCGTGAAAATTTCAAATCACTATTTTCGACATATCCATCTTCTCCAACTTTTAATGATGGAAAGATATCATCTCTGTGAATATAGGTATCATACCGTTTGTTCCCTTTCTTCGGATAGGCAAAAAATAAGTATCCTTTTTCAACTAAGGCTTCCTCTTTGATTATCCGTTGAGTATGGCTTGTCATTTCATCAATTGTCTCTACAAAAATGAAAATAGCATCATGGTCTCCTGTTAATTCTGTTTGATAGTCATCAAATAGATCATAATCACTAGGTTGGTTAAGAACAGCGATATTTTTATATTTAGTAAGATTTAGTTTATTGATAATAGTCATCGTAGTCTCCCTTTTATCATTGAATTAGCCAGAACCTTTTTAACCCATTTTTTTGCTCATGACTTCTGAAAGAACTAGCCGTTATTTTTATTTTACCATATCCTAACTGCATGAAAATCCTTTAACAAGGCACTTCTGTGAAAAAAACACCTAATATTGCATTTGCTATCATCGTAGAAAGTACGCTTTACACCACCAATGTGCTAAAAGAATTTAATCTTGATAAGCTATGGTTAAGTCAGGCGTTAAACTGGTTAGGAATTAAGGAGATAGAGAAAGTATTTTTTACCTTTCAATCAAAATCGTGAGTTATGTATTTCTCTATACATGAAAAGAATGTGATGATTCCACCGATTAGACTTTAAAACTTAATGTAACGCTTGTTTAACTGCCTAGTCTATACGAAAGCTTATAACGACACACAAACTGGATTTGAACCCCGAAATAGATAATTAATCGCCAAATTCTGTACGTTCCGAGTTAGAAATAAGCTAGACACATAGAAGCTGTCTTATAAGTTAGCTCCGTGTACTATATGAAACTAACCTTATGAGACAGCTTCTTACATTTAAACTTCTGCATCTGAGATAACAAAGCCACCGCCTGCTGTTCTATTGTTTTTAGCTTTTATCGATGTTTGTTTCTCTTTTGGATACTCTGAATTCCCGATATTTAATGAATCGTTACTTAAAGTAATCAATCCATTCCCTTCCACTCTTTTACTATACCCTAATGGGGACGTTGATTTTATAAGTTGAGCATACACTTCTGGTTCCGTTAATGTTCTGTCCAACTCCTGTTCCATTTGCTCAATTAGAATCGCTGCAGCTCCGGAAACATGTGGGGTTGCCATCGATGTTCCCGACAGCCTCGCATACTTTCCATTCAAATAGGTGGACATCACATCAACACCAGGCGCCACTAGATCGACCTCACTATTAGTATTCGTAAATTCAGCCATATTGCCCTCCTTATCTACAGCTCCTACTTGCACTACTTCTTTATAATAACCGGGGTAAATTCGTTCTGTTGTTCGTGCATTTCCATCTCCTTCATTTCCAGCAGCACAAACAACTAAAATATCATCAGCCACAGCTCTTCGAATTGCTTGATGAAGCCCTGGTACATCCCATTTGGCGCCAAAGGACATGGAAATTACTCGCACTTTTTCCCCATTTCTCCCACGCCATTTTATAGCATGTTGAATCGCCTGTATAATGCCATTAAAGTCTCCAGAACCTTTGCCATCAAATGCTTTTAATATTAATAATTTTGCTTCAGGAGCTACTCCGACTACACCTCGATCATTGAGCACAGCCGCAATCGTTCCAGCAACATGTGTACCATGTCCATTTAGATCGGAAAAATTGCGTGGATTGCTATAATTTTCAGTAGTAAAATTTCTCCCATCAATGATTCGGTTGCTTAAATCAGGATGATGTCGATCACACCCTGTATCAACTACAGCAACAACAACGTCGCTACCTTTATATCCTTCTTCCCACTTTTTAGGTGCTTGCATCATTTCAATACCAGCAGGAATTTCACTCGTGTCGTCAATCTGTTGTTCCATTTTATATGGAATTAAACGTACTCGTGCCATACTTCTCCTCCTTGCAACATACATTTATTACTAGTAAATTCAACAAGAAGGAAAAGTGTACTAGACGTTTATCATGTTCGTTTTGATTATCTTAAATTAAGCAATTTTTCTCTCATCATCGTCCTCATTCAACTTATTTAAATGTTGTCTTTTCACATCCCAGTAGTAAATCCGAGGTAGACCTGATAACAACCAATATTCATGCAATAATGTCGAGCTAGCAAACCATATCATCGTCCAGTCTAATTGTCTCAAAAGAATCACTCCCTTCGTAACTAATTTTATGGCGAAGGGAAGTTGTCTAAGAACGTGTTCATTCGAAGGATACCATTTTAGTACCAAATTGATAATTTTCCGTTTGATTTTGGTACTAAAAACAACTTTAAGTACCATTTTTACTTGTTCGCATTCTATTTTGGTACTTAATCAGCTTTTTGTTTATGTGTATCCGTTTACAATTTATTAGGCGTTACATATTAAAAAATATATTATTTTTCATTCTCTTCTTCAACTAAGAGTCTGCGTAAGGTCTTTCCGATTAATGATTTTGGGAGACTTTCGCGAAATTCGTATATTCGCGGTATTTTGTATGCGGCAAGCCTTTCTCGACAGAACGTCTCCAGTTCTTTTTCGTCTGTTGTTGCACCTTTTTTTAAGACAATATAAGCCTTCACCGTTTCTCCACGGTATTCATCTGGCACTCCTACCGCAGCTGCATCCATTATTGCTGGATGTTCAAACAAAACCTCCTCCACTTCTCGAGGATAAATGTTAAATCCGCCGGCAATGATGAGGTCTTTTTTGCGATCGACAATGTAAAAGAAGCCATCATCATCCATCTTTGCCATATCACCTGTATAAAGCCATCCGTTCTTTAAGGTGTTACTCGTTTCCTCCGGTCGTTCCCAGTAGCCTTTCATAACCTGTGGCCCTTGAACGATCAGTTCACCCACTTCACCGTTTTCAACTTCTTCACCAGTCTCCGGGTCGACAACCTTGGCGATCGTATCTGGAAAAGGAATACCAATCGAACCAAGCTTACGTTTTTCCCATATGTTATTTGCATGGGTAACTGGAGAAGCTTCGGTTAAACCGTATCCTTCAATTAACTTACCTCTAGTTATCCTCTCGAACGTTTCCTGGACCTCGCCCGGCAATGGGGCTGCACCACTAATACATACATTAATGGACGACAGATCAAAGTTTTTTATTTTGGGGTGATTAATTAATGACATATACATCGTTGGCGCTCCTGGAAAAGTAGTCGGCTTCTGCTTATTGATGAGCTTCAACGTCATGTCTACATCAAACTTAGGGAGAAGCAGGAGTGTGCCCCCTAATCTGATCGACAGATTCATGAGCGTGGTCATCCCAAATACATGAAAAAATGGGAGTGTCGCTAAGTATCGTTCTTTCTTCTCCTCACTACGATATACCCAAGCTTTTGTCTGTAAAGTATTGGCGACAAGGTTATAGTGAGTAAGCATGACACCTTTGGACACACCTGTTGTACCACCTGTGTACTGAAGCAGAGCCAAATCTTCTTCTGCATCTATTTTAATGTTAATGGGGTTAGTCGATGCAATGGATAGAAGTTTCTTAAACGAATGTGTATGCTGATCATAGCTGACCTCCATTGACAATCCATCTTTATTTGCTTTTATCGGGTACAGTATATTTTTCGGAAATGGCAAGTATTCCTTAAATGAGGTGAAAATGGTATGTCTTACTTCTACTTTCGGCAACACGTTTTTGACACGCCTAAATAAATGATCCAAGGCGATAAGAACTGTCGCTCCAGAATCATTCAGCTGGTGCTCCAACTCTCTCTCCACATAAAGCGGATTGGTTTGAACGACAATCGCGCCAATCATTAATGCTCCGTAGTAAGCGATGACGGATTGAGGACAATTCGGGAGCATAATTGCTACCCGATCGCCCTTTTCAACCCCTAATTCTTTTAAAACATTGCTAAACTGGTATGTTTCCTTTAATAACCGCTCATAGCTGATCTTTTTTCCATAGAAAAACAAGGCTGTATGTTGAGGATGTTTTTCTGCTGTATCTATCAAGAATTGAGCCAAATTTTGCTTTGGATATTCGTATGACGGTGCGACTTCTTTGGGGTAATACGCTAACCATACTTTTTCAGACATATCCAACTCTCCTTTTTGGCTATGGCATGTTAAACGACATACTTCTCAGCTGAAATGACACGCTCTGCAATTTGTCTTTTCAATGCAACAGTATTGACAGGCGTTCGACGAGCGAGCTTTTTTAATACAGATAGCTGCGCTTGGAGCATATCACCTGACTCTATCGCAGCTAACGCATCCTTAGCAAAAGACTCTATTCTTTCAAACGATTCGTGAACAAATACTTGTGTCATCACGATCGCATTTGCCACTTTCTCTTCACCTTCGTTCGCGATCAACTTCTTCGTTCTAAGTAACGCACTTTCAGCTGCGTACACTTGAATCATGATATCTGCTAAATGACTAAGAATTTCTTGTTCTTTTTCAAGCTCTTGCTGGTATTTTTGTACAGCTAGACCGCCAATCATGAGGAAGATTTTCTTCGCCATTTTAATCATGTATTGTTCTTGTTCTAAGAGCCCTTCAAACGTCCGTTGTGGCATAAACGTAAGTAATTCTTCTTGTAACTTTTGAGCTTTCTGCATCAGAGGAAGTTCGCCTTTCATTGCTCGCTTAATCAAGGTACCCGGGATTAATAAACGGTTGATTTCATTTGTTCCTTCAAAAATTCGATTGATGCGTGAGTCACGATAGATGCGCTCAATTCTGTATTCCTTGATAAATCCATAGCCACCGTGAATTTGAACTCCTTCATCAGCAATAAAATCTAATGTCTCAGATCCAAATGCTTTATTGATTGAGCACTCTAATGCATACTCAGCAATCGCTTTGGCAGAAGCCACCCCTGCATCAAAACTGTTGAAATCAATATCCTTCATACTCGAATCTATTAATCCAGCTGTTCGGTAGACCATACTATCAAGAACGTAGGCCCCTATATTCATTTCTGCTAATTTTTTACGAATCAGAGGAAAAGATGAAATGGGTTGCTTAAATTGAACTCTTTCATTCGCATAGGCCGATGCTAGTTCAATCGTATCTTTCGAGGAACCAAGACAACCCGCTGCAAGCTTAAATCGACCAATATTCAAAATGTTAAAGGCGATAAGATGTCCTTTTCCAACCTCCCATAACAGATTCTCTACAGGAACCTTCACATCTTCCAAAATTAGCGGACATGTGGAGGAGCCTTTAATCCCCATTTTCTGTTCTTCTGGTCCAATACTGACTCCTGTCATTGTTCTCTCTACAATAAATGTACTAAAATCTGTTCCATTTACTTTGGCATAAACAATGAAAATATCAGCAAATGCTGCATTCGTAATAAATTGCTTTGTTCCATTTAAGATAAAGTGCTTACCATCCTCCGATAATGTGGCAGTTGTTTTGGCACCGAGAGCATCTGATCCAGAAGATGGTTCTGTCAGGCAATAGGCTGCAATTTTTTCACCGATAGCTAATGAAGGCAGGTATTTTTTCTTTTGCTCTTCTGTTCCAAAGTAAACGATTGGCAAAGTACCAATACCGACGTGTGCACCAAGGGATAGACCAAAAGATGATGCCTTAGATAATCGTTCACTGATTAATGTCGAGCTTACTTTATCTAGACCAAGGCCTTCATATTGTTCTGGCACATCTGCACTAAGGAGTCCCAATTCTCCGGCCTTTTGTAGGAGTTTTACGGTAAGATCGTAATTTAAGCTTTCAATCGCTTCATCCTGTGGCAGAATTTCTCCTTCAATAAAATCCTTTGTTGTTTCAGCAATCATACGCTGCTCTTGTGTAAAATCTTCAGGTGTGATTACCGAGTTATAATCGATATCGTCAATAATAAAACTTCCACCAACTATTTTTTCCTCCATCATTGTGTTCCCCTTTCTATCATGGTGCTGGTATTATTTTAGCTAGGATGCACTTCAAACACGCTAGCTGCACCCATACCTCCGCCGATACACATCGAAACGACTCCATACCCACCGCCTCGCCGTTTCAACTCATAAAGTAATGTGGAGGTTAACTTGGCTCCAGTACATCCGAGAGGGTGGCCAAGTGCAATCGCTCCTCCATTCACGTTTACTTTCTCCTCATCAATATTCAATTCGTGAATAACTGGCAGGCATTGTGCTGCAAATGCTTCGTTTATTTCAAAAAGTTTGATATCATCCTGGCTAACTCCCGCCATATCAAGGGCTTTTGGAATCGCCTTGATCGGACCAACCCCCATAATCTCAGGTTCAACGCCAGCCACTGCAAAGGATTTAAAGGTAGCTAATGGTTTTAAGCCAAGTGATTCCGCCTTCTCTTTACTCATCACAACACACGCTGCGGCACCATCGCTCATTTGCGACGAATTTCCTGCAGTTACAGTCCCTCCCAGCTTGAATGCAGGCTTTAATCCTGCCAATACGTCTACACTTGTATCCGCACGAACCCCTTCGTCTGTGTCGACAACGCTTTGTTCTTTCCAAGGATTCCCGTTCTCATCAACACCCGTACGCACTGTTTGCACCTGGACAATTTCTTCTTTAAACTTTCCTGCTTGCATAGCAGCTGCTGCTTTCTGATGGCTCATTACGGCAAAGTGATCCTGATCGTTTCGTGAAACATCAAATCGTTCTGCTACTTCTTCAGCCGTAAAGCCCATCCCCATATAGATTTCAGGCATTTCATCGACAATTTGTGGATGCGGGGACATCTTAAACCCTGACATCGGAACATGACTCATACTTTCTACTCCTCCGCCGATAACAACATCTGCGTGGCCGAGCATGACACGCTCGGCGGCAAAGGCAATCGACTGCAAGCCCGATGAGCAAAAACGATTGATTGTAATCGCTGGAGTGGTAGCCGGAAAACCAGCATAAAGAGAGAGAATTCTTGCGACATTTAATCCTTGCTCCCCTTCAGGCATAGCACAGCCTATAATGATATCCTCCACATCCTCTTTCTTTAATCCGTGAGCCCGTTCCATGACTGCATTTAAAACCGTACTTCCTAAGTCCTCTATCCGTGTTTGTGCAAATCCGCCTTTCTTTGCCTTTCCCACCGGTGTACGTACAATCGATACAATCACTGCTTCTCTCACAAAGTCACCTCATTTCTAGTTTAATTACGTAATGGTTTGCCTTTGCTTAACATATACTGCATGCGCTGCCTAGTTTTTGGCTCACCACACAAGCTTAAGAAAGCTTCCCGTTCGAGATCGAGCATATATTGCTCACTCACTTGTGTCCTTGCAGGAACATCTCCTCCAGCTAATACGTGAGCCAGCTTATTGGCAATTAATTGGTCATGGTCACTAATGTAACCCGCCAACTTCATTTGATAAGCACCTAGCTTCAACAACGCCTTCCCTTCGCTTCCGACTACACGAATGTCTTCTTTTGGCTTTGGTGTATAGTCTTGCTCAACTAACCGCAGTGCAGCTTGCTTTGCTTCGTAAATTAAATGATCTTGATGAACAACAACAGTATCCTGATCACGCAAATAACCGAGTTTTTTTGCATCTAGTGCACTTGTCGATACTTTTGCCATGCCGATCGTTTCAAATATTTGGTTGACATATGGTTGTAAATCAGCCTCTGGATTCGTAACGGAGTTGCTAAGACGACCGATCATTTCCTTACACCCACCGCCTGCTGGTATTAAGCCAACACCAACCTCGACTAATCCGTAGTACGTTTCTGCCGAGGCGACAACTTGATCGGCTGGCAGACAAACCTCAACACCTCCACCCAAGGTCATCCGATGTGGAGCTGCAATGACAGGCTTTTCAAACTGCTTTAAGTGATACATTGTATTTTGAAACTGGCGGATAATATGGTCGACTTCATCCCATTCCTCATCCTGCGCTTCCATTAAAAGCATCATTAAGTTGGCACCAACACAGAAATTCCGTCCTTGATTG
Organism: Gracilibacillus suaedae; assembly: GCF_017599345.1. GTDB lineage: Bacteria > Bacillota > Bacilli > Bacillales > Amphibacillaceae > Gracilibacillus > Gracilibacillus suaedae. The sequence goes on along the minus strand of NZ_JAGFVL010000032.1, from coordinate 94,742 downwards.
GCGATGACGAGTCCATCGTAATTGCTACGGACTTCTTTGATGCTTTCTTCAATCATCATTAAAATATCCGCACCTATCGCATTGTTAGGGGAATGAAATTCAAGACAGGCTATTCCATCACCAATGTCAATCAGGCTAGCTCCGCTATTAGCTTTTACAACCTTATTTTGCTCTTTAAGTGTACGTAGTGAAATCACTTCAGGCTTTGGCTCTATTTGCTTATAGACACTATCTGATGCGAAAAACGTGGTACCTTCTTGCTTTTTATAAAAGGATTTGTTTCCGGCTTTAATCCAATTTTTGACCCATAGTGGAACACTCTCTCCTTCTTTTTCCATCCGCTTTACGGATCTTTCTAATCCAATCGCATCCCATGTTTCAAATGGGCCAAGGTCCCAATTAAAGCCCCATTTCATTGCTTGATCAATTTCCAGAATCGAATCCGCAATTTCTCCGACTTTTTCCGCGGAATAAAGGAGTACTTTTTTGAGCGAATTCCAAGCTAGTGCCGAGTAACGATCCTGCGTGCTTAGAAGCGCTTTTAGCTTTTGCTTTGTTCCTTTAGCCATTTTTGCCGCTTCCAAAGATGCCCCACCAGTTTTCTTTTGCGGCTCATATTCCATCGTCTGCACGTTAAGGGAGAGAATCTCCTTTTTATTTTCGTTCTTCACTTTTTTATAAAAGCCCTGCCCCGTTTTCTCACCAACCCATCCTTTTTCAACCATCTTTCGTAAAATCTCCGGCACCTTGAACACTTTCTTCTCTTCCTCATCGATCAATTTATCGTACATATTGTTAGCAATATGTACAAACGTATCAAGTCCCACTAAGTCCAATGTTCGAAATGTCGCACTTTTCGGACGCCCGATTGCCGGTCCTGTACATGCGTCCATTTCTTCAACTGTATAGCCTTTATCAAGCATTTCGTTAAGTGTGATATGCAGACTGTACGCTCCGATTCGATTAGCGATAAAGTTTGGCGTATCCTTCGCAACCACGACACCTTTACCGAGCTTTTTCTCACAAAAATGATTCATCCTATCTATGATCTCGGTTCGTGTTTGCTTGCCTGGAATAATTTCTAATAGTTTCATATAACGAGGCGGATTGAAAAAATGTGTGCCTAGAAAATGTTCTTTAAATGCATCGCTACGACCATCAACCATTGCATTGATGGAAAGGCCTGACGTATTAGAGCTGACAATGGTTCCCTTCTCCCATACTTTTTCAACACGTTCGAAAAGCTGCTTCTTAATGTCTAGATTTTCGACAATCACTTCCACAACCCAATCAACTTCTTTTATTCGCTCCAAATCATCCTCCAAATTGCCAGGAGTTATAAACGACGCCAAGTCCTCAACATACAGTGGGGCTGGCTTTGTTTTCTTCAGTCTCTTAATTGCATTTACAGCTAAACGGTTACGGACTTCTTTACTATTTAAACTCAGTCCTTTGCTTTTTTCATCTTCTGTTAATTGATCAGGGACAATATCGAGCAAAAGACAAGGGATACCTACGTTTGCTAAATGGGCTGCGATGCTTGCTCCCATCACGCCCGAACCGATTACAGCTGCACGTCGAATTTGTCTTTCCATACTATTAACCTCCTGTTCTATGTCATCCTGTAAGTTTGCTAGAGCTAGACTCGCCAAATACCGCTTGCTCTAAAATTTCGGCAATATCCTTTGCCTTCACATCGTCCTCTACTTCAATTGCTTTCGTGCCATCATCTAGCATCGTGAGACAATACGGACAGGCACTACTAATCACTGTTGGATGTACATCAAGTGCCTGCTCTGTACGAGCGAGATTTACCCGCTTTCCGGCGGTTTCCTCCATCCACATCAACCCTCCTCCTGCACCACAGCACATGCCATTCTCACGGTTACGATCCATCTCAACTAATTCGACACCTTTAATCGAACGGAGGATATCCCGAGGCTGTTCATAAACATTGTTATAGCGTCCTAGATAACAGGAATCGTGATACGTAATCCGTTCATCCATTTCATACGTTGGTGTTAATCGACCGTCTTTCACTAGCTGATTGAGAAGCTCCGTATGATGAAGGACCTCAACCCCGTCTAAACCAAACTCCGGGTATTCATTTTTTAGCGTATTAAAGGTATGTGGACAGGCTGTAACGATTTTTTTCACGTTGTATTTCTTTAATGTTGCGATGTTTTCCATGCACAACTCTTGGAAAAGTAATTCATTACCCATTCGTCTCGGCGTATCACCGGAATTTTTCTCTTCATTGCCAAGAATTGCAAAGTTGACACCTGCTTCATTTAGCAATCTTACAAAAGCACGGGACACTTTGCGACTGCGATTATCGTAAGATCCCATGGAGCCGACAAAATAAAGAGTATCAAAATCAGGATTTTCCTTTACTGTCGGAACCGGAATCCCGTCAATGTCTTCCACCCATTTCGCACGATCTTTGCGATTGATTCCCCACGGATTCCCTTGGCGCTCAATGTTTTGCATCGCACGCTGACCTTCATGAGGTACACTGCCTTCCATGAGCAGCAAATGCCGGCGTAAGTCAACGATTTTATCCACATGTTCATTCCCGACTGGACATTGATCCTCGCAGTTCCGACATGTCGTACATGCCCAAATCTCCTCCTCGGTCATCACATTGCCAACAAGATTTAGCTCTTCTACATTTTTATCACTTGTCGACCACATCTGTTGCTGAAGTGTCATCGTCGGTTGAATCGTCGTCCCTTGCCCCCACTCGACCTGCTCTCTATCAACATCTTGAATACTGTGTATACCATAATTAGACTGCGGTACCCAAGGTGATTTCGATGTGATCGCTGCACCTTTTTCAGTAAGGTGGTCTCTTAACTTTACAATAAGATGCATCGGCGAAAGCACCTTGCCCGTATTGGAAGCTGGACAAGCATCCGTACAGCGCCCACATTCAACACAGGAATAGAAATCGAGCATTTGTTGTTGTGTGAAATCTTCTACTTTTCCAACACCGAATGATTCGGCATTTTCATCTTCTAGGTCAAGGCTTCTCAATTGACCAACCGGATCGGTTCGTCTTAAAAAAATGTTAATCGGAGCAACCATCAGATGAAAATGCTTCGACTGCGGAACATACACTAAAAACGCTAGCAAAATCAACAAATGCGCCCACCAAAACGAGTAAAAAAGAACATGTGCTGTGATCTCTCCAACCGTTGTAAAAGCCACTGCGATCAGAGAAGAAAGCGGAGCATACCAAGAAAAGGCGAGATCATGAATGACCCTCTCCATTCCAAGCGTCAATAATACCGAGAACATTAAAGAAAAAATAAAATAAATAACGATGCTCGGCTTCTTTCCTCTTTTTAATCGAGGTAGCTTCTCCCCATAACGACGATAGGCAGCATAGCCAACTGCAAGTATAACGAGAAGGACCGTTACTTCCTGAAAGAGGTTAAAGACGTGATAGCCTGGAATCGGAAGCCTATCTACCCCAAGGCCCTTGACAATGATATCCAAGGCACCAAATTGTAAGATGATAAAGCCATAAAAAATAATGACATGCATGATCCCACTTTTTTTGTGCTTCAATAATTTCGATTGACCAAATACTTGCGAGACAAACGTTCTCAAGCGTTCATCCAAATTCTTTTCGATTTCCACCTGCTTTCCTAGATTAATATATAAATAGCGACGATAAACGACTTTCCCAAATAAATATAAGCCGTAACTAGTTACTAAGAGAAATGCTAGAAATTGAATCCATTGCCAAGCCACAATGATCGCTCCCTTCCTGATTCTTAGTAGGTTTACAGAAGCTTTTGGGCCACCTTTTTCCTTTTAAGAAACACACATGAAAATGTAAAGGTTCTCATATTATGGATATGAACGTGATTATTAGAAAATGCTTACCATTTATGTTGGAAAGGAGAATGATAAATGGAGATCTATGTCATTCTGAAGCAGACCTTCGACACCGAGGAAAAAATTATTATTGAAGATGACAATGTTTCCGAAGATGGCGTGCAATATGTCATCAATCCATATGATGAATATGCCGTAGAAGAAGCGATCCAAAAACGAGAGGAAGTTGGAGGAAACGTTTATGTTATTGCTGTAGGTCCAGAACGGACATCCGAAGCCCTCCGCACAGCATTGGCAATGGGAGCCGATGAAGCCGTATTAATATCCGATGAAAGAATTGGTTCAGATGAAAACATCATCTCAAAGGTATTAGCTTCATACTTAAGCAGCCAAAAGGTTGATTTGATTCTCGGCGGCTATTTTTCAGTCGATAACGGTGCTGGTCAAGTCGCGATTCGATTAGCACAGCTCTTAGACATTCCGCATGTCGGATCGATTACCAAGCTCAATATTAATGATGACAAAGCAACAGCAGATCGAGATGCAGAAGGCGACCTTGAACAAATTGAAGTCATACTTCCTGCAGTTTTCACTGCACAACAAGGGTTAAATGAACTACGTTATCCAAGCCTCCCAGGAATTATGAAAGCCAAAAGAAAACCGCTTCAACAATTAACAATAGATGATCTCGATATAGAGGAGAGCGAGCTAACCCCGAAAACAGCTAGAACAGCCCTTTCTCTTCCTCCTCAAAAAGAAGCAGGGCAAATTCTTAAGGGCGAGACTATCGAGCAAGTGAAAGTACTTGTTGAAAAACTGCGACAAGATGCAAAAGTATTATAATAAGGAGGTATTCTTATGAGTAAAACCATTCTAGTCGTTGCTGAACACCGCGGGGGAGCATTGCGACAAGTCACCTATGAAGCAATACAAGCAGCAACATTGTCCTCAACAGAAAACGACCAGCTCCATGTCGCCGTGATCGGTCATCCATTAGATAGCTTAACAGAGTCCCTTTCTAGTATTGGTGCGGAGAAAATTCATCTTATTGATCACCCAGATTTACAGCAATATAATCCTGAAGCATATCTTGCTGCTGTAATGCAAGTGATTGATGCCTCTAATCCAGACGGAATCATTTTGGGACATACCGCTATTGGTCGTGATCTAGCACCAATGATTTCAGCAAAGATCGATGCCGGACAAATTTCGGATGTCACAAACATCGAAAACATCGACGATCAAGTTGTATTTACCCGACCAATCTATGCTGGAAAAGCATTTGAAAAGAAAGTTTTTCAAAGCTCCCCATGGGTTGTCACCATTAGACCAAATAATATTCCAGGAGCTGATTCAAGCGGAGGTAAAGCAGAAATTGAACATTTCGAATATGCTAAACCAGCTTCTTTACGAACCGTTATCAAAGACGTAGTACGAAATACATCTGGAAAAGTCGATTTATCAGAAGCAAAAATTGTTGTATCAGGCGGGCGCGGAGTCAAAAGTGCGGACGGTTTTAAACCTCTACAAGAGCTAGCTGATGTCCTCGGCGGAGCAGTCGGTGCCTCTAGAGGTGCTTGCGATGCTGATTACTGTGACTATTCACTGCAAATCGGGCAAACCGGTAAGGTTGTTACACCAGAAGTCTACATTGCATGCGGTATTAGCGGTGCGATTCAGCATGTAGCTGGCATGAGTCAGTCAAAGGTTATTGTTGCCATTAACAAAGATCCCGAAGCACCAATTTTCAACATCGCTGATTATGGAATCGTTGGCGACCTTTTTGAAGTTGTGCCATTACTTACAGAGGAATTTCAAAAGGTTTTAGGTTAAAAATGTGTCTAGGTGTCATTCAAAAAAGTGACACCTATGTTCACCTTTTTTCTCGTAGTATTGTTGTAATATTCGAAAGATTCTTCTTCTCGATATCATCCTACCACCCCAATCATAAATGGAGGTTGAAGTTATTTTTCTTTCAGGGAACAAAAACTGAAACTCACTACAGATAAGCATAATAGCTTCACTCCCCTTTTCAAAATGACCACATAAACGACATTCGATGCCTTGTTTTTGCGGATATGTTGCCATTTCACCACAGTGATAACATGGAATTCCTTTTTCTAATTGATCATATTGATAGGATGGAAACGGATTAAATGGAGAATTTTCGATGTGATTTGCTACAAGCTTTTCTGCAGCTTCTTTTTCTTGCGAAGTAATGTTCGTGGTAATAGGAAAATGCTTGATGAAGCGATTCATTTGTGTTGGTAAAATAATCTGCTTGTCTAAAGGAGCTTGAAAGACGGAACAATCGGGGTTCACAAATATTAAGTAGGAAAACAAGGGGAGTTTTATTTCTAGCGACTGTAGTAAGCGCCGTAATATGGAATGGGCTCGATCACGTTGAACTAGCGGATTATCGATTTCCACTTGGTTCAACATAAATAAACTATCATCGTCCCAATAGTATTCACCGATGAAGTTTTTTATTTCAAATAAGAAAATCTTGCCGTTTTTCAATAAAATTGTATCGATTTGACAATATTTATTATGGTGAATCAATACATCTCTTAATATGATATGCTCTCCTGCTAATTTATCTAAATAAGTATCAAACATAACCTCCCCTTCAAAACCTTTTGCTACACTTCGATGCCGTTTCTTTTCTTCCTCACTTAATTGTTTGCGTTTAGATAATAGTTCATAAGCGATTAATTCGACAGGCTTTTTCCTTTGCTTTGCTATCATGAAATACCTCCTATTCTTACATATTATAACATGTTTCATGATGAGTATTTAAGTACCATTTTAATCAGATAATTTTTATTTTTGGTACTTAATTGTCTTTTTAGTACCATTTTGACTTCATGCGTGTGAATTTTGGTACTTAATTTTTCTACTTTACTGTCGCACCTCCAAAGTGTCAGATAGTCTCACGATTGCATAGGCTAATGTGTAAATCTTTTTTACAAAGGGGTGGTGATTTTGCCGGGAAAAGTGATTAATTACTATGCTGGTGGTAACACAGCAAAAGGATTTTATGACCTGTTTGAGTCTAATATGCAAGAGTTAGAAACTATATATCTATTAAAAGGTGGACCTGGTACAGGAAAATCGACAATGATTAAAAAGCTAGCAGACACGTGGGTACAGCAGGGTTATAATGTTGAGCAAATTCATTGTTCAGCAGATAATGATTCGTTAGACGGCCTTATTATCCCCGCACTTCAATTCGGAATTTTTGATGCAACTGCTCCACATGTTTTAGAGCCAAAGGCCCCCGGTGCAATTGAACAGTATGTTAATCTCGAAATTGCTTGGGATAAAACAAAGCTAAAGGAAAATAAAGATGAAATTGCTGAGCTGCAAACTAAAATAAGTACAGCATTTCAGTCTGCTTATGACTGTTTTGCGGAGGGACTTCACATTCACGATTACTTAGAGGAAATATATATTAATGAGATGAATTTTGACAAAGCTAATCAAGTCACTGACGAATTAATTCAAAAGATTTTGCTTGATAAAACAAGTATTCACGGAAATGGTATCGTGCGACATCGCTTTTTCGGTGCCTCTACCCCAGAAGGTGTGGTTGATTTTATTCCCTCCATTACCGAAGAGTTGACGAAACGTTATTTTATAAAAGGGCGAGCTGGTACGGGGAAATCAACACTACTAAAAAAAATTGCCACTAATGCGGAGGAAAGTGGCTTTGACGTTGAAATGTATCACTGTGGATTTGATCCGGAAAGTATCGATATGGTTGTTATCCGAGAGCTAGGTGTCTGTGTATTTGATAGTACTGATCCACATGAATATTTTCCTGAGCGTCAAGGGGATGAAATCGTGGACTTATACGAGCAAACAATCACTCCTGGTACAGACGAAAAGTATGAATCAGATATTACTTATTACACCAAAAGCTACAAGCAACGAATGAAAGACGGGATCACTTATTTAAAGGAAGCTAAAGCCTTACATGATAAGTTAGAAGCTATTTATATCGATGCGGTTGATTTTGCAGTAATTGATGAAATTTATTTGACTATTTACAATGAACTTGAAAGATTGGCGAGAGGTTGATAATAGATAAAACAGCAGGGATCTTAACCAAGATCCCTGCTTTAAATATGTTCTTTAAAACAACTCACATGGTACTAATATCGATCACAAATCGATACTTCACATCTGAAGCTAATACTCGTTCATAAGCTTCGTCAATATGATCGGCTGAAATTATTTCAATTTTAGGTGCAATGTTATGTTCAGCACAGAAATTCAGCATTTCTTGTGTTTCACCTATGCCTCCAATCATGGAACCTGCAAATGAACGACGATGACCAATAAGAGAAAACACATTTACTCCCAACGGTTCTGCAGGTGCACCAACGTTTACAAGAGTACCATCTAAGGTTAAAAGAGAAAGGTAAGCATTCATATCGATTTTGGCACTTACCGTGTTTATGATCAGGTCAAACGTACCTGCAAGTTTCTCAAACGTTTCTTGATCTCTTGTAGCATAGTATTCTTTTGCACCAAATTGTAAGCCGTCTTCTCTTTTATTCAATGTTTGTGACAACACTGTTACTTCAGCACCCATGGCATGTGCAATCTTAACTGCCATATGACCAAGACCGCCCATTCCAACAACTGCTACCTTCTTACCTGGACCAGCATTCCAATGATTTAATGGAGAATAAGTTGTAATACCTGCACAAAGTAATGGTGCTGCAACATCAAGCCCGATATTATCTGGAATTTTAACGACAAAGTCCTCTGTTACAACAATATGTGTAGAATAACCTCCTTGAGTTGGCTCTCCATATTTATCAACACCTGCGTAGGTAGGAACATTTCCTGTTAAACAATATTGTTCCTCTCCTTTACGGCAATTCTCACATTCACCACAGGAGTCAACCATACATCCTACACCTACACGATCTCCAATACTATATTTTGTTACTTCTGGTCCAACAGCTGTAACAACACCTGCAATCTCATGGCCAGGTACAAGAGGATAATTTACTTCGCCCCATTCGCCATGTGCAGTATGGATGTCCGAATGACATATACCTGCATATTTAATTTCAATCTGAACGTCATACGAATCAAGATCTCGTCGTTGAATTTCTGCTACTCGGAAAGGTTTGTCTGGACCGTCGACAGCTCGTGCTTTAGCAGTTAGCATTAATAAAACCTCCTGTAATTTTACTTTTTAAAAAGAGATGACTCGTTTATCTCTTTAAAACTATAATAATCCCTAGAGTTAACTCTAGATCAAGTGATTAACTTTATATTTTTTCATAGATCTCTCCAGTCATTAAGATTTCATATCGGATATCAATCGAGTTGATAGATATTTATATACGAGTCATCTTCACTTTCCTTTAAGATGACTTTGACCTTCAAGAATTATCATGATAAAATTACCAAAACCATACAGTAAAGTTAACTTGAGGTCTATATTATTACAAGAATAGGAGATATAAGATGAAGACATATTCTATCAGTGAAGTTGCGAAAGAATTGAATCTCACTGCGCTACTATGACAAAGAGGGGCTTATGCCTTTTGTCAAACGGTCAGCAAGCGGAACACGATTGTTTAAGAAATCGGATATCGAAGCATTAAAAATAATAGAATGCTTAAAATCCACTGGGATGCAGATTAAGGAAATTAAAACCTTCATTGATTGGTGTTCTGATGGGGATTCTACCTTACAACAAAGGTATGACATGTTTATGGAAAGAAAAACTTGTGTAGAAGCACAAATGGAAGAACTGAAAAAAACAATGGAACTGATCGAACATAAATGTTTATATTACCAAACTGCATTGGAAGCCGGAACAGAAGATATTCATAAAAAGAATAAAATATAGATTCCTATTACTAATTAATAAAACCACCTGTTATTTTAAAAACAGGTGGTTTGTTTGATGCTTATACACCAAAAAAAGAATCCTAGCATTCTCATTATTTTTTTTCAATAATATTTTGATCTTTCGCCATTTGCTTCGCTAGCCTTGGTGCATCCCATAGTGAGGGGAGAAGAAGTAATGATACTGGTGCTGCTGTTACAACTATAAAGTTTTGCAGCATACCGACTGTTTCCTCGCCAATCGCTAACAAGGAAACAGCAACAACTCCAAACATTAGTGCCCAAAAGACGCGAATTAACCGGCTAGGTTCATCAGTACCACTTAAAGTCACCGCAACGGTATAGGACATGGAATCAGCCGTTGTCGCAACAAAAATAACCGATACAATGATAAAACCAATCGCTAGCACGATTCCAAATGGGATTTGATCCATGATTGCCATCACAGTTGCCGGCATACCACTCTCATTTAGTGCAGTTGAAACAGAACCAGGGTTTTCCATTTCATAAAAAATACCTGAACCGCCAACTACAGTGAACCAAAAATTACTAACAATTGGAGCAATAATGGAGACAGCGATAATCAATTCTCTTATTGTTCTTCCTCGAGATATTCTACTGATAAAGATAGCCATCATTGGACCATAACCAATAAACCAACCCCAGAAGAAAATCGTCCATGACCCAAGCCAAGCCTGATCTACTCGATATAAACTCATCGTCAAAAAGTTTTGTAGATAGAAGGCTTCTGAACCGATAAATAAGTCGATAATGTACAAGGTCGGACCGAGTATTAACATGGTAGCCATTAAAACAACAACCAAACTAACATTCACTCGGCTGAGCAATTGAATACCGCGCTCAATACCAGTCGCCGCCGAAATCGAAGCAATCACAACTAAAAAGATAATGATCAAAGACTGTGTAGTAAAAGTATTCGAAATCCCCCATACCGCTTCTAATCCATAACCGACCTGAAGTCCTAGAAAACCGATTGGTCCTATTGTTCCAGCCGCTGTTGCTACAATGGATACAATATCAGCCAAAGAGCCAAGAAAACTATTTTTAAAGATTTTCTTACCAAACATTGGGTACAAAAAGGTTCGTGGTTTAAGTGGATAGCCTTTCTGATAATGGGCATACATAAGCACAATCGTCGTCAAGGTGCCCAAACTTGCCCAAGCTGAGAAGCCCCAGTGCAAATAACTTTGTGCCATTGCAGGAAATGTTGCAGACACTGTCCCTTCTTCAATACCTGTAAACAGCGGAGGCGTTGTCAAATAATGATACATTGGTCCAGCCGCAGCCCAAAAAACTCCTCCACTGGCTAACAATGTACATAAAATCATAGAAACCCAACGAAAATTGCTATTCTCCGGCCGCTCCATTTTGCCCAGTCGTACTTTTCCATATTTGCTAAAAGCTAATATCAATCCAATGACAAACATTACGAGCAGTAACACTTGCCAATAAGCTCCAAAATATTTTGCTGTAAAAGAGAAGGAATCACTGATCCACTGCCCTACTAATTTTTCATTAAAAATGGAAGCGATGACGAAGAGAAGCAGCAGTCCTCCACTTACAATCAACGTCATCCAATCTAATTTTTTCTTCTTCCTAGTACTGTCATCCATTCTTGTCCTCCTATAATAATGCCACATAACTTTTTATCATTTATTATTCATGTCCTATATCCATAAACTTATTAATTCAAAAAAGTAACGAGAAATTTTTGTGTATGTAAACACAGACACTCAATTATAGGTTAGTGAGGAAAATAAGTCAAAACCACCTTGCAGTTTGTCCTTAACGAGGATTAGTAAACCAAACTATTCGTAGGCTATGTACGCTGATAACATCCATACATATTTTTCATACTTACCTTGTAAAGCAATTAATAAATCAGCTGTTGGCTCATCGTTATTCTCACTTGCTAGAGGTAATCCATCATTCTGAATTTCAGCAATCATTTGCTTATAATCATCCATTAGTTGTTGAATAATCTCATTCTCTTTATCATCAGCGTTCGCTTCCACTAATGTAGCTTCTTCTAAATACTTTGACATGACTGCCAACGGCTTTCCATCTATTGCTAAAATTCTTTCTGCCACTTCATCTAAATCTTCAGCAATTTGATTGTACATTTCTTCAAAGGTAGCATGCAGCTGAAAGAAATGCCTCCCTTGAACAAACCAGTGATAGCGGTGTAACTTAACATATAACACGAAATGATTTGATAATAATTGGTTCAAAAAATTAATTAATCTTTGATTATCCATATGAACCCACCTTTTAACGCATTTTATAATCCTTATTTTCGCGAAGTTTTATGGATTTATACATAAGATACTTCACTCGTAACATTTTTTTGACTAGCTCATATAAAGATACTTTTTCTTCCTTTATACAAAAAACTCTCACTAAAATTGGTTCCAACATTTGTGAGTGTTTCATCGTAGAATTCAGATCATCCTATTTATTAGTTCTGATCAATTTTAATCCCAATAAATTTCATTTCAGTCATGTCTTCTATCGCATATTTTACGCCTTCTCTTCCAACACCACTTTGCTTCACGCCACCATATGGATGATTATCCTGCCTATACGTTGAGATTTCATTAATCCAGACGCCACCCATTTCTAATCGATCAGCAACACGTAATGCTCGGTTAATATCTTTTGTGAAAACACCAGCTTGTAGTCCGTAAATGGAATCATTGGAATACTGGATTGCTTCTTCTTCCGTATTAAATGGAATGACCGATACAATAGGCGCAAAAACCTCTTCTGCAATGATTTTCATGTTTTCATCTACATCGGTCATGATCGTAGGTGATAAAATCGTGCCATTTCTTTCACCACCGACCTCAATCCTCGCACCCTTGTCTACCGCATCATCAATCCACTCTTTAGCCCGCTTAGCTTCTTCTTCATTAATCATCGGACCAATGTCGGTTTCCCCACTGGTTGGATCACCAATTCGTAATGCTTTTGTTTTTCGGATATAGGAATCAAGGAATGCATCATAAATTTCTTTATGGACATAAATACGTTGTGCAGAAATACAGACTTGACCAGAGAACGCAAAAGCACCTTTTACTAATTCTGTTGTAGCATAATCAATGTTGGCATCCTCAAATAAAAGGTTTGGTGAATTAGAACCGAGCTCTAAAGTAACCTTCTTAAATCCTGCTGTTTCCCTGATGTTTTTACCTACTGGAAGGCTGCCAGTAAAGCTAATTTTATGAACTTTATCATGAGTCACAAGCGGGGCGCCAACTTCTTCACCGGTTCCGATAAGTAGATTAATGACACCGTCTGGCAACTCAGCTTCTTGAAATAGCTTTACAAGCATATAGGCCGAAATCGGTGTTTTTTCTGCCGGTTTAAAAATGACTGTGTTGCCCGCAGCTAAAGCTGGTGCAAGTTTATGAAGGGAAAGGTTTAATGGGAAGTTAAACGGTGTGATGGCTCCTACTACACCTAAAGGCTCACGCTTGACTAGACCCATACGATGTTCACCACCAATAGCAGCATCCATGGGTATCATTTCCCCGGGAATATTTTTTGCTAATTCAGAAGCAAATCGGAGAACTTGAATAGACCGCTCGACTTCACCGCGGCTATACTTAATTGGTTTACCTGCTTCCTTGCTAATAATGGTTGCAAAATCCTCCGTTTTATCTACTAACAAATCGGCAGCTTTACGTAAAATATCAGCACGTTGATGGGCCGGCATAATCTTCATTACGGAGTGAAACTTATCAAAGCTAATGGTTACAGCGTCCTCAAGATCTTTCTTTGTAGCAAGTTTTAATTCCGCAACTTCCTCATTATTAAAAGGGTTATGAACCGTTTTTGTTTGTCGATGATCTTCTATTCGTTCTTGACCGTCGATAATGGTACCTATTTTCATGAGAAGTATCCTCCATTCAACAAATAATATTTCCTAGCTTTTCTGTAAGCTTCATGTTTTCTCGATAATCAACTGGACAATCGATTAATACGGGCTTGTTCAACGATAATGCTTCCTCTATGGTTGATTTCAGTTTTTCTGTCTTTTCAACCGTCAGTCCTTGGAAACCATAAGAATCTGCTAACTGGACAAAATCTGGATTGCCAAATTTAATATGGGAAGACCGATTAAAAGCTTTCATTTGATGCCATTCAATTAAACCGTACCCTTCATCACGCCATAAAAGAATCACAATCGGTAAGTTTAAACGTTTGGCAGTTTCTAATTCTGCACTCGTCATTTGAAATGATCCATCACCACATACAGCAACCACTTGACGTTCTGGGTGAACTAATTTGGCAGCAATGGCACTAGGAACTGCAACCCCCATTGATGCTAAACCATTCGAAATTAAGCACGTATTCGGTTGATTACAATGATACATTCTAGCCATCCACATTTTGTGTGCTCCGACATCAGAGATAACAATACTATCTTCCTCCAATATAGAGCGTAAATCAGCAATAATCTTTTGTGGTTTCACAGGAAATTCGATATCGCTTTTAAACGATGCTAGTTCAGTGAGTGCTTCGTTGCGAACATGTGACACCCAATTTAAATCTCTTTCTTTTTCAGTTATTGCCTTGTTTAGATTTTTGATATTCTCTTTGATATTACCTACAACATTTAACTGAACAGGATAGCATGCATCAATTTCTGCTTCCTTTGTATCAATATGCAGGATAGGGGTTTTGCCCTCAGGATTCCAACTTTTTGGTGAATACTCGGCCATGTCAAAGCCTACAGCAATGATCAGATCAGACTCGTTAAATCCACAAGCAATATAATCATTACCGCCTATCCCTGCAGTTAGTAGACTATGTTCATCAGTCCACGGTATTGCACCTTTTCCCATGAAAGTATGAACAACGGGGAGATTTGCCGTCTTTACTAGAGACCTCAACTCTTCAGCAGCATCCTCTCTTGTTACACCATTCCCAACTAATAGGAGTGGGTGCTTCGCTTGTTCTATTATTTTGGCCGCCTCGTTAATTACTGGTTCATCCGCCTCTGAAAGATGATGAGGGACAATATTTAGAGGTGAACTCTCAATTTCCATCTTTGCAACATCTTCAGGAAGTTCAATATGCGTTGCTCCGGTCTTTTCCTCCGTAGCAACTTTAAATGCTTTTCGTACCACTTCTGGAACTACGTCAGGCGTTTTTATCTGGGTATTCCATTTAGTTACTTCATCATAAACAGATACCATATCGTAATGTTGATGGGAAATCTTATGCTGACGACCTAGACCAGCTTGTGCTGTGATCGCCACGATCGGACAGAGATCCATGTTGGCATTGGCAACACCGGTTAATAAATTGGTTGCACCTGGTCCAAGTGTTGCCAAACAAACGCCTGGTTTCCCTGTCAATTTTCCGTATGTTCCCGCCATAAATGCTGCACTCGTTTCGTGACGTGTTACAATAAATTGAATCGTGGAGTCATGAAGGGCGTCCATTACATCAATATTTTCTTCACCTGGTACCCCAAAAATATATTCGACTCCTTCGTGTTCTAAACATTTGATCAATAGTTCTGCTACTTTCATTTATTGCACCTTCTTTCCTTAAGAAATATCATTTATATTTTTGGGTTGTACCATGGCTTGATAGATGTCGTCTAATGACCATGTCCTCCCCTTTTCGTCTCGATAAACAATGTGTTCTCGTGTGAACTTGGTCGGTGAATCTAAGCCTGCTGCTGCAGCTAGCCGGAATAGACTTTTGCGCATCGTAATTAAATAGTTGGCCGTACGCCATTTCTTTTCTTCTATTACGAGTCCCTTCTGTAGATCAGGATCTGTTGTTGCAACCCCGACCGGACATGAATTGGATTGACATTGCAGTGCTTGGATACAACCTACAGTGATCATAAAAGCTCTAGCGATATTGACAAGATCTGCTCCCATTGCAAGTGCAATTGCAATCCGGTCAGGTGAAAACAACTTCCCTGATGCGATAATTTTCAAGCTGTCTCGCACACCGTATTTCCGAAGGGCATTATCGACTAATGGTAACGCCGACCGTATCGGTAAACCGACGCTGTCCGCTAATTCTTGGTAGGATGCACCAGTTCCTCCTTCCCCACCGTCTATTGTGATGAAGTCTGGTCCCATCCCCGTATCTTTAATCGCTTTGGCGAGTTCATCAGCCTCATGATTACTTCCAATAACAACCTTCATGCCAACAGGCTTCCCTGTATGTTCACGAACTTTCGCTAAAAATTCAAATAAGGAAGGTAAGTCACTGAATTCTCGAAAACGATTGGGACTGTCAATCGACTTATAAGGCTCCACCATTCTTATCCTGGCAATTTCTTCGGTAACTTTCTCTGCGTCAATATGGCCACCTCGTGTTTTGGCACCTTGCCCTAATTTAATCTCGAACGCTTTTACTTCTGGAATATTACTTTTTTCAAGTATTGCATCCCAACTAAAGTTTCCTTCCATATCTCTTACGCCAAATAAGCCGGGACCAATTTGCATGATAAGATCTACTCCACCCTTAAGATGGTAATCAGATATCCCACCTTCACCAGTATTCATCCAAGTTCCTTTCGCAATACCTAATCCTTCTGAGAGGGCTGTAATAGCTCTCTCACCTAAAGAGCCGTAACTCATCGCAGACATACCAATTTGACCTTTAACCTTGAAGGGGTTTCTTGTTTGTTCTCCGATCACAATTGCATCATCATCTTCCAATAAATAAACTGGAGATTCATCTTTATCTAACTGCTCTTTTCTTTGAGCAAACAAAGGTTCATTAATCAAAAGGTAGCGCTCTGTGGTCACTTTCGTTTTACGGTCCATCTTTAATTCCTCCGTTAATTTAGGGAACAAAGAATTACGAATATAATATCCAGGTTCTTCAAAGTCTCGTTGTGATCCATATCCAAGAACATCCCGTTTGTATTTTGCCTTTTTTACTATATGCTGATAGTCGTTTCGTGAAAAAGGCTCTCCCTCGCGGTTATTATGAAATAAATATTGACGTAACTCAGGTCCGATATTTTCTAAAAAATATCTAACTCTTCCTATCAATGGATAATTTCGAAGAATAGGGTGTTGTTTTTGCCTTTTGTCTATCGTAAATAAATACAATCCAACCACTAAAAGTATAAGAATTACAACCGTACAAACTACGAATCCAATGATCGTCATGAAATTGGCAATATTCACATACCATTCCTCCTATAAAGTGAGACTACGATCAGTGGGGGAGCCACCCCTACTGATGGATAGCGAAACTTATATCAGGGTGTTAGCGTCTGTTATCCCCCACCTAGCATCCTTGTGTTACTTGAAGTGGAGGTATTACAGACGATTAGCACCGTGATCATATTGCTAACTTTAGTTTGACCTGTTGTTTCATTATTATGAATGGCCAAAACTAATCAAGAGTTTAAGTTAGTTTCAGGATACTTGCAGTACATCTAAGAAAAAGGCAGTATATATTTTTTACAACAAAAAAGACAGGCCGATTTACCTGTCTGTTCTTTTACAATAATAATGTTTTGGCTAACCATTAAGATGATCACATATAATAACCTTATTATGACTGAACGTTTGGCCATTTACCTCTTTATCTACTTTGAAAAAGAAAAGACATCATAGCAATTCTGTTATGATGTCTTTTTATTGATTAAAAAAATTTACAATCCATCCATGAGAATCTGCTAGATGATAACGGTTTGCTTCAGGTAGTAGATCGAAATGGTTCGTATTACGGTATCCCCTTTGACACTTACAGCTTGTGAACTAGCTTCTTCCTACTATAGCTATAATAGAAAAATACTATTCATTTGCATTCTTCTATCATTCCTTGCTATCCGTTTTTCATGCTTTAGCTGACTAACTCAACAGTGGGAATTGCTCTCTTATCCTTTTTTCATTCAAAAAATCATTTAGAAATTCCCTACTTTGATATAAGCTCTTTTTCACTTCCTGTTTAGGAACATCTAATAATGAGCTAATGACTTCTGCTGGTAATGAACAGACATGTGCCAAGCCTAGAATAATCCTGTCTTCAATGGGTAGAAAACAAACCGGATCATTTATTATAGAAGGATCAACTTGCACAGCCTGTAACCTGCTTCTTAGATTCCTTCTTTTAGCAAGGAGGGAATCTTGCAGGTAATAAATCAAATGTTGATAGAGCATAAAGGAATCTATTTCTCTAATCTTACCTTCCTGGTATATGGTAACAAAAACTTGACCTGTTATTTCCTCTGCTAAGGATCGATCATTGACAAGTAAATAGCAAAATCGATAAACAGTTGTTTGATTTTTTTTTAGAAAAGACTTGAAAACAAATCGATCTATTAAGGAAAATCGTGATGTCTTCTCCCGCATTTTTATTCCTCCACAAACACTAAGTTCTCAGCAATTTCAATTAAATCTGCTTCCGTTAGTTCTGGATTATTCGATAATATAGAATAACGAATACCTTCTTCATCCCAAACAAGGTTTTGGATAACATCGTCCATATACATAGCCTTTAACCCCCGGACCTCCAACTCTTTTTCATTACCTAATTCAACTGATAACTCTTCGTCAGGTGCTTCAAAAGAAGTTAAAGTGAATTGTAAATGATCATCTTTCGCAAACTCTTGATTTGCTTCTGTTCTATCGAAGCTTTCCATATCAAATTTATCTATTTGAATTAAATCATAATCTTCACTTGTCAAAACAGGTTGACCATAAATTTCCACTAATGCTGCTAATGTTGTTTCTTCTGATGAATTCATATCATCAATAGGTTCTATGTTTACTCCATCAGGAATATCTATGGTAAAAGTTTCCTCATCAAACGAAGGATTGACCTCTAATTCAGTTACTGTATACTCAACGGTCACATCTTCAGACTTGGAGAAAGTTTTGATAACAAACCAATTATCTTTGGCAATCCAATACTCTTCTTCCCCTCTTAGCATGCCTTCTTCTTTTGGAGTTGCTTTAATGTGATACGTGTCAAAACCGTTTATCTCTTCATTACCAACCACCTCAATGTTATGTGTTTCTCTTATCTCCTTCAACGCATTTTCCACTTCTTCACGCTGAGATTGACCGATTAAGGTATCATTTGAATCAAGTGCATCCATTGTGAAAGCTTCTTCCTGTAAACTTGAATAGTGAGTTATCTTCTCTCCATCGTTTAAATTCATTGAGATTTCGCCATTTGCTGTTTCTGAGATTACTTTTGTTCGATTATTCTCTTTGTCTGTCCATTGCTCCATAATCGAATCTTCTATTTTTTCATCCCCTTTGGACACAATTAAATCACTTTTCACATAAAATCCATTGATATCCTCACTAACTTCTACAGCTTTAGCTACAACTTGGTCAGGTGAATATTGTCCAATATCCTCCGCTGAACATGCTGCTAAAAGCAATCCGAAACTTACTATCATTATCATTCTCCATTTATTTTTCATCACATTCGTTTCCTTTCTCTACTCGAAATGTCATTACAATAACAATTCCTCGGTGTTCTAATGACCACAACTTCATTTCTCCTTGATGCTTCTCCGCAATTCGTTTGGCGATATTCAATCCTAGCCCTGTATTTTTAGTCTTATCAGGTGTTCGCGCATCTTGTCCTTGGAAAAACGGCATAAAAATGGACTCTTTATCCTGTATTGCTGGTCCATCATTTTGTACGAGAAGAATACCATTGTCTTCTCGAAATTGGTCGATGTCTTCTTTTGCTTCAGCAAAGACCCAGTCTGGTAAAGGTTGAAGTGGATTTACCGCTGCAAGCCCTATTGTCTTGCCTTGAGGTGTAAACCTTAAAGCATTACTTATCAAATTATCCAAATATCGGACCATCTGTTGATCATTCATATAACATGTTCCATATACTTGATTCGTTTTCAGCAAATGAACGTGATGCTTTCGAGCTAGTTCATCATAACCTTCAAACAACATCTCGAAAAATTCCTCGCCATCGACATTCGCAAGTTCTATATCATATTGAGCTGACTGAAGTTTCGCATATAAGGTAAGATCTTCAATCATCCCTTTGATATGAGTGGACTTATTCTTCATAATTTGTAGATATTCTTTACGCTCTTTGTCCGTTAAGCTGTGTTCATCTTGCAAAGCTTCGGCATATGCCTGAAGAGAGGTTAATGGCGTTTTTATATCATGCGAAAAGGAAGCCATCATTAGTTGCTTCTCCTCTTGCTCTTGTTTCGTTTGAAGCTGAGCCGCCTTTATTTCCTCTTGCATTTGTTCAAAATGCTCCATCAGCTGGCCGATCTCATCCTTCTTCTTATCTTGAAAATAAATTGGTTTCTGTGTCGAAGAAAAGATAGACATACCTCTCATCAGTTTGTTAAGTGGGCGATTTAACTTTCGATTTAGCATGACTATCACTACTACATAAACCATTAGAAAGAGGGAAAATGATACGATGATCATTATATTTCGTCTGTTTTGTACACCGTCCACCCATTCCGATCGGTCAACACTCACTTCATAAATTCCCAGGATTTGATCATCTTGATAAACTGGCTTTTTGACTGTTAATGAATCATAGGACAAATCATACTGATAGAGGTTTTTAAATAGCTTTGGGCGATCAACTTGCATGAGAGTTTGATTTTCTTCATCCGATTGATAGATAAGCAACCCGTCATTACGGTAAAGTGTAATGTTAATATCTGTTGCTTTCACATCTGCTGATAATTGCTCTTCCACTTCACTACCAGGACTGCTTTGGTAAAGAGTAGGTGACTGTAACTCTTCCTCCATCGATTCGATTCGCTCATATAATTCAAATGTATCTGTCAGTTCCTTTGACTGATTCCATTCTTGAACTAAGATAAAAAAGCCATATGCGGCAGCTAACGGTAGTAGCAGCACAATTAAATAAGAAATAATTAGCCATGTGCGAATTTTCATAGGATTTGTTCTCCGATAAACCGATAGCCAGTCCCCCAAATGGTTTCAATCCATTTTGGTTCTTTCATTCGCTCTCCCAGTTTACTTCTTAAGCTTTTTATATGTACATTAATGGTGTTGTTTCCTACTCCTTCCACTTCGCCCCAGACTTGTTGGTATAATTCAGATTTCGTAAAGGTTCTGTTGGGGTGCTGAATAAATAATTGTAGCAAAGCAAATTCCTTCGATGTTAACGAAATTTCTTTTCCACTAATGCTTACATGTCGTTGTTCCATGTTAAGTACAAGCCCATTATTAAACTTCAGCTGACTAGATTGCGGTTCGCTTCCCTGATAACGGTGATACCTTCGCAAATGGGATTTTACTCTTGCCATCAATTCTATTAGACTAAAGGGCTTCGTAATATAATCGTCCGCACCTAAATCAAGTCCTCTAATCTTTGCTTCTTCTTCTAACTTTGCACTAATGATTAATAGTGGAATGTCACTACTTAGGCGAATATTTTTACAAAGTTGAAAGCCATCCATTTCCGGAAGCATAAGATCGACAAGTACTAAATCGTAATTTTCTTGATTAAAATCCTCCCAACCTTCTTTTCCAGTCGATGCCCAGGTGACATCCATACCTTGTCGAAGGAGATGATCTCTGCAAATTCTAGCAATCTCTTTATCATCTTCTACAAGCAAAATAGAAACCATGGTTACTACCCCTCTCACACTATTGATTGTAAAACCATTTTCAGTTGCGATTTAAAATTTAATAATTATTTTATAAATTAAAATAGTTCTTTAAGAATATATCCCTATTTTATCATTCATACGCCTTTGTTTTATTTTAAACAGGTATTTAATCGTCATTTATTTTAAATAGTTCACTATTATAAACGATGTAAAAACACCAGGCAAAGTCATTCCGCTTCTTGAGGGTACCTTCCACTATCTGTCCAAACCTTTACAGCTAGCAATCAAAATGGGAGCAAGCTTTCCCATTTGGTGAATGTCCGTTATCAGGGTTTGATGGACAAGAGAAGCCCCTTTTTTAACTCTAATGCCCATTATAGTATTAAAAAAACAATGGCTCGTTTAAATTAAACTTGATCTCCCATTTATTTGAGTGTAAATCATTAGCAGAAGATAAAGCATTTACCAGTATCACATCAGATTATAAAACCAAATCAAAACCACCAGTGTGAACTGGTGGTTTTGATTTGCGGTCTCACTTTATTATTCATATAAATCTAAACAACAATAGTTCTGTCAACTAGGACGAAAATTATAATTAACTATTAATAACATCGATAATTTTTTGTTGAGCATCCTTAGCCTCTGGAATGGGCATAATAACAAACACATGATTCATTTTAGGATAAATAAATGTATTCATGTCTATTCCTTGTCTTTTCAATTTTCCCTTAAGCAACATAGCATCCGGATACAATCCTTCGCGGGTACCAATAAATTGAGTAATCTTGCCAAGTCCTTTAAAATCTCCATAAATAGGACTGATTAATGGATCTTTTAAGTTCTTATCACCTGCCCAAATCTGTGTAATTACTTCCATCCCAGCCCGAGACAACATAGGATCTTTTTTTTCAAATTCAGGTATCTCAGGATTATCAAGCACCATATCCACACATGCTGAGAGTAATATGATGTCTTTCGGCTGAGGTATGTGATGCATTTTTAAAAGATGTGCAAGACCAAGTGCTATATTCCCTCCTGCAGAATCCCCCATAAGAATTAATTTCCTTGGACTTTCAACTGTCTCTAGAACTTTTTTATATAGATTTACTAAGGTTGGATATGTATTCTTATAATTAAAATGAGGTACTTTCGGATAAATTGGCGCAATAACTTTTGCATGTAAAGCTTGTGCCATGTTATCCATGAACTCCCAATGGTATTTCAAAGGCTGATTCGTCCAAGCACCTCCGTGTATATAAAGAATGACTCTTTGCTTCGTTGATTGCTGATCATTTAGTGTAAAATACTTCATGCCCTCGAAAAAACCTTCTTGAATGTCACTAGAAAATACCATGTCACCTAAATCATAGGGTGTAACATTCTGCCTTCCCACTTGATTTACGAATTCTGTAGTATTTTCTATACTGGAAAAATGTTCCTTTGTTTTACGATAAGCTAAAAATTTCTCAAACAGAAAACTTTTTATGGAACGTCTTTTTTGATAGATTTGTACACTCATTTCCATGTCTCCTTCCCTCTGTTTGAACGAGTAAAATTTTGGTTTATAATAGCGGATCTTTGACGTACTTTAGCTATTGTCTTCATTGTAATGCTTTCATTCTTATATTCTCAAGTTAAGTGATATTAGGCGTTGCTATGACGGGATGAAATCTTTCATTTTGATAGATAGCAAGAAGAACATAGATTGACTAATTTTCCATAGTCACCTTATCTTCCCTTCTGATTGAAAATGAAAGTCTTAACAACTTCTTAAATATTCGCAAAATTTTTTAAGTATCCTATTAATCTTGATCGCCCTACTATTTTAACGAAAGTCCTTTTGTATTTCATTTGAAACTTTTATTCGTTTTAAAACGTAGATATGGCTAGGTATTAAGCGGGGGGATTTTAACTCCGACTAATCATAAGCGAAACTTATCAGGATATTAGCATCTGTTCCCTCCACTCTTAGCTTCCTTGAATTACTGGAGCTTGTAGTACGGGTCTTACAGACGATTAACGCCGTGATAAAATTAGGAAACAGCAAAACTGAACGAGCAGGGTCTCGTCGATATTGACACGTTAAAGAAAACCCAAGAGAATTTAGTTTCCACGCTTGAAGAAGTACTAAAGATTCAACATGATGGGCACCGAAAACGGATGGAAGCAGAACAAGAAATTAGCACAATGGAGAATACACTGAAGCAAAAATTGTTGGAGGTCAAGGAAGAGAGTTAAATCTTATTGACGTTAGCCAGTGGCAGGACACGGAGAAGAATGGGTTTCTGTGGCTGCCACTTTTTTTCGTTTCAAGCTTATGAAAGCTATTCCGCTCATCGATAAATACAGTGGGTAGAGTATAAATGTACTATAAGACAAGAAAAATAGCTAACTACTCTCCATTTTATTCCTCTCCACCTTCCTTTCCAAAGTTAAGTAGTCATTGGTTTTAACTATTGAAATATCATGTTTCCCTGCAAATTCCAATAGATGTTCATACGCCTCTTCGGGATACAGTACAGCCAATCTAATATCCATTCCTTTTTCTAGTTTTATAATGGCAGCTTTCTTTGCCCATCCGGCACGTATAAATTTCATTTGTTCTACTTGGCCAGGATCAATTTTCTTTTTGATAATAGATTTTTTAAATAATAATACTTGATATACTAGGTGATTATCATGGATTTTAAATTTAAAACGAATGGAAGAAGCAAAAACAATTACAACTAGTAAATACAGGAGGAACAGTAATAAAGAAGAGCCATAATAATCTGATAACAGATTCCACAATATCACAATGAGAAAAATACTAATCGTCGACCATCTTAGCGGATTGATACTATACTCCATAGCTAGCCCCCTCATTTATGTGTCACAACATCAACCAGGAATTCCCATATACTTCATTTTAGCATTTTAAAAGTTACTTTTGCCAATAAACCCTTTCAAGTTTCTGTTTCTTAGTAACAATGGTGGTTTTATCCTGTGTTGTCGACTTGAATCCTCGTTCTTCTTTTACCGTGTAATAACTTGCCTTTTGTAATTATTGAATATAAAATCCTGCAATTTGTTGATTTTCATTAAAAGTAACTTGAAATGTGACATCATCATCATTAAAGATGCCTGCAATTAATACAACCTGGTATCCATCCACTTCTTCAATAGTATGGAACTCTTGATCGATAAAGTCTCCTAGCTGGTTATGGAGATCATTCCAAATCCCCTCTAGTTTATCGGCAGTTAACTGCTCAGCCATCGTTTCGTCAAAGTTTGCTGTTGCTTCATCAAACTTCCCTTCATTTAATTGATCAATAAAAGTCTCGGCCATGCCAATTATCTGATTATTCTCGTTACTTTCAGTAGCAGATTGTTCCTCCCCTTCCTGCTCCTCTTGATTTTGCTTTAATGGTTCTTCTTCTGACTCTTCTGATTGATTACATCCTGCGAGCAATATCAATCCTGCTATCATTACACCAACGATCGATTGAATTTTTTTCATTTGCCATTCCTCCATTATATCTATTTGTTATCCTTTAGTTGTGTGAACATCCATTCCCCTATATCGGTAATTACCTCCGTGTCAACTTGTTTTGGTGCTTCGTACTCTTTAATTGTTCCTTTACCTGGGCCTTGGTAATCAACAAAAAAGTGATTAAGATCTGGATAACTACTTATAGTAGCATTTTCGTTATCCTCTAATAGCACTTGCCAAGCGGTAAAATCCTTCTCATAAGATACTTGAAAATCGTCCTCTCCTTGCAAAATGAATAACGGTTTATCCAGCTTTGACACAATTGATGCAACATTATATTGATCCATTTCTTTTAAATAGTAGCCATTCATTCCAAATACAGTCATTTTTTTAGCTTCATCTTCTGATATTTCTCGTAACTGCTGGGCTTTTTTGTATTCCTCTTCCACCAGTTCTTTTTGTTCCTTTTTATCGGACTCAGTCATCGGTGTATTCTCTAATACGGCTTTATTTTGGTCATAGACAATTTCCCATAAGGGGCGTGGTGAACCAGCAAGGATAATAATACCCGTATAATCTCCACCTTGTAGATCAATTCGAGGAGCTAACATCCCGCCAAGACTATGCCCAAGTATATAGACATTATTTTCATCAATGCGTTTATCACTCTTCAATAATTCTGTAGCCCGAATGGCATCTTCTACCGTTTCCTCATATACCGTAAGTTTGTTGGTATCGTGGACTGCTTTCTCCCCATAAATATAGGTTCTTTTATCATAACGAATCACCGCAATGCCCTGTTCCGCTAAGCCCCAAGCAATATCACGAAAAGGCTTATACGCGTAAACTGATTCATCTCGATCACTTGGTCCAGAACCTTGTACAAGGACGACGGCTGGTAAATTCTCTTGATTCTTAGGAAGAGTAAGTGTTCCTCCAAGCTCATAAGCGGTTCCTTCTCCAACAATAATTTCTTCTTCAACAATCGAATCTGGCAGACTAGCATTTGTCATACTATTAGGCAGACTAAAACCAACTAATAACTGATGGTTCAAGATCATCCTAACGTCTAGTGTCTGATTCGTATATTCTACTTTTCCTTCGATAACCTCTACATTATTGCCCCGTTTCTCTACATTTAAGGAATGGACGTCAACAAATTCTCCACCATCTGCTGAGCGTTTCTCCCATTCCCTTTCTAGCTGATCCATAGGTATTGAAGCTTGTAATTCTTCCCCAAACCATTGGTCATGAACTGTTTGATAAGCTCCAGTTCGCAATAACTCTATCACCTCATGAGCCGCCTGTTCAGGTGTAAAATCTTTAGCATCATTGGAACAACTAGTTAAAAAAATGATAAGCAGTAGCAAGCTCCAACTTTTTAGGCTTTTCGTAACGTTCATTTGATTTTCCTCCAATTGCTGTTCAAAAAGTCACCAAATGATAAGAGGACATTAGCTTCTTTGGCTTGATCCTTGTGCTCATGTATTACAGGACCATCCCCTTCTTCTTCGCATCTGCATCTAAACCTGATCCAATTGCTACACCTATCGCTATTCCAAGTGGTAATCCCAGTCCAACATTATCAAATATAAGTAATCCAAACACTACACCTAAACTAGTACCAATCGACATATATATACTTAGATAAAAACCACTTGATACTAACTTGTGTTGTTTCTGCAGATGAGAACTGATGCTAGCTATTTTTTGTTTATGATGCTTAACATCCTTTTCTGCAAAATAATCTTTCTTATCTTTAAGTTGTAGTAAATGTTCTTCGAATTTAACAAGATACTGATAGCAATCCTTGCAATCGACTGAGAAGGAACTCAGCCTTTGGACTATTCGCTTACATTTATCTTTTTCAAGCTTTGAGGCAACTTGTTGATCAGCATTATTTCTCAGTTCCTCAAGCAAAGTAATCAGTTTATTAACTCTTTCACTTTCCATTATTCCACCTCCTCCTTCTCCAATTGATCCATTACAATCTAATACGCCTTTATCATTGGAAACGTTTCACCTATATACGTATTCATTAAAAACAATAAGCTACCATACAAAGTGACCGCCTTATCGTAAAAATTCATCACGAATATCTTGACACTAAAGAAGAAGATCACTTAAGTTGATCCGGAAAGTACCATTTCCTATACCATTTTTGAAACAGTTAAAAAAAGCGACTTAGACTTTGATCCAAATCGCTTCATTCTAATACCCATGATCGACTTGTGAGGCTATGATCAACAGGAGGCTTACAGACGGTTAGCACCGTGATAAACTTAATATTTTTGTCTTCTAACAACGATATGAAAACTAACTAGTAGGTACATCGAACTTTATTCAAAATAAGACTGAAATACTAAAATGGCAGCCCCTGTTGAAATCGTAACTTTCTTTTGTTTTTCCATTTTAAATTGTACAGGTTCACGTTCCATTCTATAAATATACTGTTTAGCTGTATCTACAATCTTATTAAAATAAGGTGGATATGTATTCATTAATTCACTACTTAAAATCACTTGATCAGGGTGTAACACATTCACCATATTCGCGATTCCAATTCCATACGTAACAGCCGATTCAAGTACTACTTGTTGAACAATGGAATCCTCTGCACTTAGAGCATGCTTGAACAGATCCATTAACTCCTTCTGGTTGTTTTCATTGTCTTGAACAGAAAATGGTATCGACTTTTCACGCAAATACCGTTCGTTTACTTCTTGTAATAAATAATCATAAGAAACGAAAGAAGCAAGTGATCTTCGCTCATTAACATCCATAATCATTTCTCCAAATGAACTTGCATCACCTGTTTTATTCTTTAATATATGCCCCTCAGCTAAAACACCGCAACGCAATCCACGACCACTTATACAATATAAAATGGTTTGATCTGCTGTTAACCCCTTAATATATGCATGCAACGTGGCAGCATTAGCACCATTCTCTAATAGTACCTTTTCCACTTGTAAACTTTTCAACTCATCTAAAATAGAAATACTTTTCCATCCACTTGCAATAAAAGCCTCGGGATCGAGAATCAAGCCATTCTCTCTATCTAATGGACCTACCGTGCCTACTCCTATCCCAAGAAGAAAATCACGTGAAATATCATGCTTTTCTAGAAAATGTTCTATTCGTTCTTTTATCAGTTGGAATGTGTAAGAAGGTGTATGTTTCTCAGTCATAGCAAATGTATAACTATCCACTATCTCGAATGACATATTGACTAAAGAAATAGTGGATTCAATTCGAGATAAGTCGACACCAATGATATACCCTGCATTTGGCTCTATCTCAAATAAGGCTGGTGGCCTGCCTCCTGAGGATTCCTGATATTGACTAATTTGAATGAATCCTTCTGCCAATAAAGTCTCTAAATGCCGAGTAACAGTAGTTTGCTTCATTTGCGTTTGTTCCACCAATGTTGCTTTGGTGACAGGACCATTTGCATGTATATATTGATAGATTTGTTTCATCCCATTATATTTTGATGATGTTTGTTTTAAAAAGTACTTTAACACGTTTTTCTCTCCCTTTTTCCATGCATCATGTACTTTTAAGTATACTTGTATTTATTTCCTATGAAAAGTCCAGTCTGTCTAAAAGTGGCTCACAGCATTTTTTGAATTTTTTATTACTACCACAAATACATAACTCATTCCGCCCTGGTAATGGTTGCCCTGACCGATAGTATTGATTAATTTGATTTTTCCTTATTTGTTTGGTAACATTAGTAATTCTTTCTCTAGCATAGCGATAAATCTGTTGGTAACTTTCGCAAAAATAATCCACATCCGTCAAAGACTGATCTTGTAGCCGATTTCTTGGACATCCTCCATGGCATAAAGATAGAAATTCGCATTGTTTACATTTGTCAGGCAGATTCGGTTTCATGTCCAGAAATTCATCCCATTTTTCATGATTTGCAATTTCAGCTAATGAGTTTTCATTCACATTTCCTAACCGATAATCTTCGTGAATAAAAAAGTCACACGGATACGCATCACCATTTTGTTCCAATATCAGTATCTTGGGACACTTTTCTCGGTGAACACATAATTCTGCTTGATGACCTAGAAAAACAGCTAATATATTATCAAAGAAACGCACCGATATTTTGGGGTTTCCATCGTTATACCAATAGTCAAATGCCTCACATAAAAAATCACCATACTCTCTAGGTGATATATGAAAAACACCAGGTTGATCAACATTCTGCGATTGAAAATCCATACATGGAATAAACTGCACAAAATCAAACTGTTCACGCTCATAAAACATCATCAGTTCCTTCGCATGATGTACATTATTCTCATGAATTACCGTCAATACATTAAAATCAACTTCATACTCTCTTAAATGCTGAATTCCTTTCATAATAGCTTGATAACTTCCCTTGCCTGTACTTGTTACTCTACGTTGATCATTGATTTCTTCAGGGCCATCAATACTCACTCCGACCAAGAAGTTATATTTCTTAAAAAAAGCTGCCCATTTTTCATTGATCAACGTTCCATTGGTTTGAATACTGTTACTTATAATTGTTCTTTTGGGGGCATATTTCGCTTGTAATGCGACTACTTTCTTAAAAAAATCCAAGCCCGCAAGAAGTGGTTCTCCTCCTTGCCATGTAAAACTTACCACACCGCGGGATGCCTTCATATATTCCTTAATAAAATTCTCCAGCACCTTGTCTTCAATCCGTTCTATATGGCCAGATCTGCCGCCACATCGGCTATAGTAGCAATAGTCACACGCCAGATTACAAGCTTCAGATACTGTTTTCCACATGACACCTGAAATTATTGATTGATTCCTGATTGCTTTCGAAGAACTAACTATCTCCATTTTACAATTCCCCTTTTTCCACATATTATAGTTTAATAGAAATAGTGGAATCAGTGATAAATATCATTCTCAATCGACACCTGCCTATAAGTAAGTAACAAGATATTTAAAGCCGCAGTACATAAATACTGCGGCTTTGTCACTTAAGATAATGCTTCTTGCTGTTTTTTATTTAATTGATCAATCATGTCTTTTAGCATCTTTTCCGTAAATGTTCCACCACTAAAATTAGCAAGTGCTCTTAATGGCATATACATCATCATCGCTTCCATCATCTCATTTGATTCATTATGATCATCTTCTACATTCATTAACGGGTTATTTTTATTCGCTTCTTTTAGCAGCTTTTTAGCTAAAGGCGCTATTGTCGGATTTTGCATGATATCTCCCACTGTAGTATTACGGTGAATAGTTGTATACACACTAACAGTAGAGATTACTTTAACTGTTTCTTTTAAAACAATCTCTCTTGATGATTTTCCAATTAATATGTCAAAGTCTCCTGTTTCCACATGCCAATCTTTTAAATCTACATTATAGTATGCAAAAGCACGCTTATCTAATCTAAAAGTAACTTCTTTAGATTCTCTAGGTTGTAAAGCTACTTTTTCAAATTGCTTTAACTCTTTTTCGGGTCTGCTAATATTGCTTTCTACATCTTGTACGTATAATTGCACAACTTCTTTCCCAAAAACTTCACCTGTATTTGTAACGGTTAGACTTACAGTTAAAGTCTCCGAATCTTGTATTTCCTTGTCACTAATGGATAAATTGCTATATTCAAAATTCGTATAACTTAGTCCATAACCAAAGGGGAATAATGGTTCAATTTCTTTTGCATCATAGTATCGATATCCGACATAAATGCCTTCTTTATACTCTACCGTATCCCCATCACCAGGGAAATTCAGATAAGACGGATTATCACTTAGCTTAACTGGAAAAGTTTCGGCCAACTTTCCACTAGGATTTACTTTTCCAAATAGAATATCTGCAATAGCACCACCTAAAGCTTGTCCTCCTAGATATCCTTCTAAAATTGCCTTTACTTTATCTAACCAAGGTATTTCAATTGGTGCTCCATTACTTAAGACCACGATCACATTTGGTTGAACTTGGGCAACTTCCTCCATTAATTGTCGTTGATTTTCTGGAATGTTCAAATGGGTACGATCATACCCTTCTGACTCATAACGGTCTGGCAAGCCTATAAATAAAATCGCTTTATCTGCTTCTAATGCTGTTTGTTTAGCTTCTTCGATTAATTTTTTATCGATATGATCACTTTCCAAGTGATAACCTTGAGCATATGCAATATTAGCTTTGCTTGATACTGACCGTTCTATTTCTTCATAAATATCGTCTAGGTAGGTTGGATTAATATGTGAGCTTCCCCCACCCTGATATCTTGGTTGTTTAGCAAGTGCACCTATAACCGCGACATGGTTGTCTGTTGATAACGGGAGAATTTCTTCGTCATTTTTAAGTAGAACCATCCCTTCACTTGCTACTTGCTTCGCTAATTGATGATGATCCTGTTTATCATAGCTTGCATTTTCTTTTTGATTGTCAACAGCCATAAAGATAATCCGCAATAATCGTTCAACTGCTTGATCAAGTGATTCTTCTGTTAGCTCACCAGATTCAATTGCTGATAGAATTTTATTTTCCCCTATACCTTTACTTGCAGGCATTTCAAGCTCAAGTCCTGCTTTCAGTCCATCAACTCGCTCATTAACAGCACCCCAATCCGAAACAACAAATCCGTTAAAACCCCATTCGTCTCTTAGAATGTCTGTTAATAAGTTTTTACTTTCCGCAGCAAACTCTCCGTTTACTTTATTATAGGAACACATGACAGTCCAAGGTTCAGCCTTCTTTACTACTTGTTCGAAACTAGCAAGATAGATCTCTCTTAAAGTACGTTCATCTACGACAGCATTTGTAGACATACGACGATGTTCTTGATTATTTGCTGCAAAGTGTTTTAAGGAAGTACCGACTCCTTGACTTTGTACACCTTTAATATGACTAGCAGCCATTTCTGATGACAAATATGGATCCTCTGAAAAATATTCGAAATTCCTTCCACATAACGGCGAGCGTTTAATATTCGCACCAGGACCAAGTAAAACACCAACTTTCTCAGCCTGTGCTTCTTCCCCTAAAGCAACACCAACTTTATTAACTAGATCTCGATCCCATGAGCTTGCCAGACCTACTGCTGAAGGAAAACAGGTTGCAGGAACACTATTACTTAAACCTAAATGATCTGCGTCTTCTGCTTGCTTTCGTAGACCGTGCGGGCCATCTGTTACCATTATGGAAGGGATCCCTAATCGTTCCACACCTTTTAAATACCAAAAATCTAATCCGGAGCACATTCCTGCTTTTTCTTCAATCGTCATCTGTTCTATTAATCTTGAGATATTTCTTGTCATTTTTGAACCTCCGTATCTTTTGTTTAAGGATTTACACAGAGCTAACTGCCTGTATGTTCACGATAGAACTTACTATTACGCTTAACTAGTTCTTCCTGCAAGGTTAATAAAATATTTAATCTTTTCTTGCTCTGCACTTTCAAAATGATTATCCACAAAGGAATTAATTACTTCACCATCTATACTTTTTACGGACACATTATGAATATAATCTTCTAGTTTATCAATAACTGCTGTTCTATTTTCCTTTGGAGTAGAATTTAACAATGCACGAACTTTATTCTGAGCAACTTTTGTCCACGAATAATTATTGAGAATACCAATCTTTTCTGCTTCTCTGGTTCTTTCTTTTTGTTGTGTTAGTTCATCATTGGTAATCTGCCCATCTTTTGGTATACCTAACCTTTCAAATTGTTCATCAGGTGCTTCATGTTGCTTCATTATCTTCACCATTTGCTTAATCAGTTTTTGTTCTATTTCTACATCTTCTATTTCATTTTCTTGTTTCGGATCTTTTTCAATGTTATAGAGCATTGAACCATATTGAAAGGGATTCACAAAACCTGAACCAGCTTCTATTTTCAGCACTTTTGCCCCACGTGTAAATTTAAATGGTTCTGCAAGCTCTATTTCTTTCAATTCATTAACTGAAAACATACTTCGCATATGCGTCGGCATTAACGTGTACTCATATAGTGGTTGATTAGATGGTGATACCGGTCCTCTCATATAGACATGTTCTTTATCCACTATATTTACATGCCCTCCGTGAAATCCAAATAAGGCAGCTTCTTTTTCCTTGTAATTCTCTTTAAATAGATCACCTATTGGCCTACCCGTCATCTCCTTTGGAATATCTAAATCGAAAAATTCTAATAATGTTGGCGCAATATCAATCAATTGCATAATTTCATCATGATGCTCTCCTTTTATTTTATATCTAGGATCCCAGATAAACATTGGAATATGCGCAATTTCTTGATACACTGGCATAATTGATTTTGACCACCAGCCATGCTCTCCTAATAAGTAGCCATGATCCGTATTAACAATTAACATCGTGTCTTCCCACATGTTATTTTCATCCATCATATCGAGTACTTTACCTAAATAGTGATCACACATGCTTAATAATGCAGCATACTCATACTTACCATGCTCAACCGTTTGTTCATCCTCTCTTACAAAATAGTAAGGAGGCCAATCAAATTGCTTTCCTTCATATTCGTGAGGATACAAGTCCTTATATTTTTGATAAGAAGTAAAAGGCTCATGTGGATCAAATGTTTCTAATTGCAAAAACCATTGATCTTGGTCCTTATTTTTATCAATAAATTCTAAGCCCGCTTCGAATGTTAATGCTTGTGGATGATCTTTTTCTTCTTTGTAATATTCTCGGTTAATCACGTCTTGACGAAACAATGGAAACTCCTTCATTTCAGGGACTTCTGTTTCAGGAAAAACTGGGTCTTCTACATGACCTTTCCATGGATCCCCTTCTTGTCCCCTAATGCTCTCCCAAGAATTGTAACGGGTATGATAAGTTGCTCCACCGTCTTCCCAATAATGTTGATGATCGGATACTAAATGGGTATAGACACCATTATTCTTCAAAATTTCTGGCATAGAATGGTCAAAAGGCTCAAGTGGCCCCCAGCTTCTATGCAGAAAGTTGTACCTTCCTGTATGTAAGTCTCGTCTTGCCGGCATACAAGGTAAACTTCCGACATAAGCATTGTCAAATGTAACTGTTTTTTCTGCTAATCTTTTAAAGTTGGGAGCGTGAACCCAATCACAACCATATGGTGGCAACATATGTCTGTTTAATGAATCAAACATAACCATTATTGCTTTCATAGCATACATCTCCTTTATTTACCACTTTAATAAACAGACCTTCTTACTCAGATACAGTAGGTTGACTTTCTTTTCTAGATTTAATCTCTTTTAACATTTGTGCATGTAATTTGTTATCAAGCTTATAAAATTTAAGTGCAATAATAGTAAAAATATGGCCCAAAATAGGTAATAGAGCATATAAATATACAATCATTCTTAAGGTCTCAGGTGATTGGGATTGACCAGCAACGTATCCTGCAACTCCTAATAAGGCACCTCCAATCATCCCACCAACAGCGCTTCCAAGTTTATTAATAAAAGTTAAACTAGAAGAAACGACACCTGCACCTCGAATACCTGTTTTCCATTCACCATAATCTACACAGTCTGGAAGCATTGCCCATGGTATTGCTCCAGTAAACGGCATCAAAACATTCATAGCAACTGCTGCTGAGAAATTAAGCCAAACCATTTCATATGGGGCTAATAACAATACGACAAATGGGAGGATCGAAACAATACTACCGTATAGAAAAGTGGATTTTTTACCAAACTTTTTAGAAAACTTCGGCAATAAGAAAAATACGGGAATAGATAATCCTAAACCTACAAAAGATAGGATTGGAAATAATTCTGGTCTTTCAGCGTTATAAGTCCAATAGTAAAGAGCTACCGCACTTTGTGCAGATGAAGCAATTAAGTTAGTACACATTGCTATCATGAGCATAAGTAACGGTTTATTTTTAGCTATTAGCAATAATTGTCCTTTAAGTGGGGTTTGTTTTTTTCTCTTTACTGTTTTCTTTGGAAAAGCATTATCATGTCTATTGGCACTACTCGCGCACAACCAAAAACTTGCGACGATAATAACGGAAAATATCGCAATCGAAATAAACCATCCTTGTTCTCCATCTCCGAAAAAACTTACCATTGGTAAAATTAAAACTTGAGCACACATTAATGCTGGTATTGCCATAAATTGTTTTGCGGTTGCTAACCAAGTTCTTTGATCGGGGTCTTCACTAAGAACAGGAGTTAACGAGTGATACGGAATATTAACTGCAGTTGAGATCAACGAATAAGAAATATAGGTAACATAAATATATACTATTTTCATTTCTGCTGATAAGTCTGGAACCCAAAATAACGCAAGTGTACTAATTCCTAATAAGGGTGCTCCAAAAATTAACCAAGGACGATATTGTCCAAATCGAGAACTAGTTCGATCTGCAATTACTCCCATTATAGGATCGCTTACCGCATCAATAAATCTAGTAACAAAAAAAAGCGTTCCTACTACAGCTGGAGCTATTCCAATTATATCAGTATAGAAAAACATTAAATATGTCAAGATTATTTGAAAAGGAATATTTGATCCCAATCCACCAAACGCATATCTAAAAACTTCACTTTTGGTAGATGTTCGATAATTTACTTGTTCCAATATCCTCACCTCACTAAAAATTTTTAACGCTTTCAATTAATCCAATTTTCTAAATATTCTCTATCAATCTATAACTAGCATTATTCCCCCTTCTAATAAAACCCTTTCAGAAAGCGCTATCTCTAACTAACATCCATTTTAGACAAAAGTCGGTGTTGTGTTTTGTGTTTAATTGATTTTTTTGGTGTTTTATTAGCTTTAATTTAAAATTTTCGGGTTGCAATATGTTATACTTCCAATTAGATGGTTGAATCATTGTACAGAGAGGGATCGAATGGAAACTAAAATAAACATAACAGAATTAAAATATATTACTAAATTAATATTTGATTACCATAATATTCCGATCTTCCTTCTTGATAATACAGGAAATATAATAAATGAATACACCTCTAATTTTTCTCTAAACCCATTAATTTCGTCAAAAAAAGAGTTATTTTCGCAATTAAATACAGAGGTTCACCACCCAATAATTGTTACAACCATGTACTTAGAAACATTTATAACTCTAAATATTCCTTATGTCGATCAGCGTGGACAACTAATTATTGGACCAATAATGGCAGACTCACCTTCAGAGGAAATTGTAGATTTATTAAAGAATGATGTTGAATTAAGTGACAACGATAAAGAGGACTTTGTTCAATATTTTTTATCATTACCAACTTTAAAATTAAATAAAGTCATTATTTTAGCCAAACAACTATACTATATGATCTACCAAGTCAAGATAAGTTCAGAAGATGTGAAACAACTGAGTAGTGAAATCGCTCAAAAAGCGAAACAGATTACCAATCCTAACCTCATTATTTCGAACAAAAGACAAAGTTTATCATTACATCATGATGATACACAAGAAAAAAAGGTATTTAAGGCGATAGAGCAAGGAAAAAAAGATGATGTACTAACCAATTATAGAGCTGTACCAGAATCAGGTAAATTAGGTATTTTGTCCAAAAAAAGTTATCTCAGACACAAAAAAAACTTTGGAATAGCTGCGATAACTTTGGCTACTAGAGCGGCTATAAAAGGTGGCCTTCATTATGAAACTGCTTATACACTGAGTGACTTATATATACAAAATATAGAGGACATCAATAAAACAAATGAGATAGATGTTTATATCGAAGAAATTCTTTGTGAATTTGCTGAGCGTGTTCAAAAGGCTAGACAGCAAAACTTCTCAAAACCTATTAATAAAACGTTAAACTATATATTTAATCATTTATATGACACTATCACTCTTGCTGACTTAGCTGAAGCAGTTAGTTTGCACCCTAGTTATTTGTCTAAATTGTTTAAGTTAGAGGTGGGAGTAAATATTAGAGATTATATTCTACAGTCAAAAATCGACGAAGCAAAATCCTTAATAAGTTTAACAGACTATTCACTGCTTAAAATATCAACTTTATTAAATTTCAATGATCAAAGTTATTTCACAAAAACATTTAGAAAGCATGTCGGGTTAACTCCTAAACAGTATAAGGAAAAGTTGTAGTATTATAATTTTTACGCTAATACACCACATAGAAATCTTTTCCTCATACCAATTCATATTTATTAATATGTTTCCATTATTTCATCACTTGTAGAGTAAAACTAATCAAGAGGATACATGAAATTGAAGAGTATCCTCTCCTCTTTTTTATCCCTTTCGATATTTTTCCGTCCGTTCATCCCTGATGATTCCATCCCAGTTCAAGCCAAATGCAAAATCATATTTATTTCCCTCTTCATCAACATAACACTCCATATCATGTGGTACATCCTCACATTGCTTCTCTACGGTTTCCATATCATCTGGCATTTGCATTGGTAATAATCCAGAAGGTTCCACATTACCAGAAATAATATCTAATATAGCTTGATCTTGCACACCAAAGTGAACGAGAATACTATCGGCATAAGGTTCAAATTCTGAAACAATCGCTGGATTGGATAAATGCAATGACACAATCACTGGTTTATCTTGCATCTTTTCTTTTGTTTCTAAAATCAAATCTAAGTCTGATTCATTACTAGCCACTACTTTTTTCCCTTGATAAGACCTGTCTATTACTTCACGCGTATCTCCTGCAATACTTGGTGAACGCGCTTCTGTTGCGTCATATGGGCGATATTGTAAGCTGATGGGAACATACCCTGAACCACCAGCTTCTCGATCTTCCTTACAATATCCGTCACCAGAGTCTGGTCCTTTCATACAAACAAGGGCAAAATCGGCTTGTTTTGGATCATCTGTAACATCATAATACTGCTTCACCATGTCTACATGAATCGGATACTCCATTTTATCCGAAATTTTATTTCCAAACCAATCCACTTGTTCTGGGTAGTACCTTTTTGGAATATATACCGTTTGCTTTTTCATGATTGGTAGCATTGCTTTCCTATTCTTAAGCATAACAAGCGATTTCAATTGTGCTTGGTAACCTTCGCGCATAAAATGAGGATGCCCGACTTTTTCTGCACTTTCTCGCACATCTAAATATGGATTTTCAAACAGACCTGTACGGAAAATATTTTTTAATAACTTCACAGCTGACTGCTCCATCCGCTGACGCATAAAGGTTTCTCCGTGTTCAGCAACACCCATTTGATACGCTTCCAAAATCGGTCCCATCTCATTATTACCACCGAATTGGTCCACACCAGCCATTAGTAGTTTGTAATGGCGCTCTGCGACTGTTAATTCTTCTACTCCCCATGGTTTTCCCGCAAATTGATCAACGCTTTCTGGTTCATCAGCAGTAATTAACCAATCAGTACAAACCACACCATCGTATTGATAGGTTCCTTGAAGTAAGTCCTTAATCAAGTATTGACTGTAAGAGTTTCCTACATTCTCTTTATTAACCTTATCTTGTTCATAAGATATCGTATAATAAGGCATGACGGCAGCAGCTTTTTTCGTTTTACCTTCTAATTGGAAAGCCCCTTCTGTAAATGGTTGTAAATGTTCATCAAAATTGTCACCAGGATAGACCGCATATTTACCAAAGCCCCAATGCGCATCACGTCCTGCTTCTCCAGAGCCACCACCTGGCCAATGCTTCACCATCGTATTAACACTATCAAATCCCCAACCCGCTTCTATTTCTGCACTTCCTGTTGAGGTTTGGAACCCATCGATGTAGGCTCTCCCTAAATCAGTTGAAAGCTTCGGATCTTCTCCAAATGTACCTTCAAACCGATACCAGCGTGGGTCAGTAGCAATATCCACTTGTGGGGATAAAGCAGTGGTTAAGCCAAGGGCACGATATTCCTTCGCAGCAATTTCACCGAATTGCCGAACAATTTCTGGACTAAATGTAGCTGCTAAACCAAGGCTTTCTGGCCACATGGAGATCTGTCCGCCTGCGCCTTCATTAAACTCTTTACTCGCATCACTTGCATGACGAGGGTCTGAACTATTATTAGCAGGAATACCAAATCCAACACTCTCTACTATTGCTTGTACATTATTGTTCCATTTTACAGCTACCTCAGGGCTTTCAACAGATGTCACTAATACATGACGTAAATGGTCTTTAATTAGAAATTCTTTTTGCTGATCCGATAAGTCCCATGAATTGGCCATTCTCTCATCAAATGGCTTACCATCATAAGTACTAGCGAATGGACCTCTTGGCTTCGCAGGAATCGATTGGTGACGACTATATAGCATTAATCCAGCAATTTCTTCGATAGATAGTTTGGAAGCCAAGTCTTTTGCTCGTTCTTCAGCTGGTAGGCGCCAATCTTTGTAAGGTTCTAAGTGGCCGCTTTTATTGAGATCTTTGAAATAAAGGCCCTTTTCTTCTATTATCTTGATACCTGATTGAAAAGA
Source organism: Gracilibacillus suaedae (assembly GCF_017599345.1). Classification (GTDB taxonomy): domain Bacteria; phylum Bacillota; class Bacilli; order Bacillales; family Amphibacillaceae; genus Gracilibacillus; species Gracilibacillus suaedae. The sequence continues at coordinate 55,538 of NZ_JAGFVL010000032.1, read as the reverse complement.
GTAACCAAGAGTAGGGCCGTTTTTATTATGCATATATTCAATCACACAAATCACCTCTTTTATTTATTCCATTCATTCTATCATTCTTAGAATATACCGTTTTTTTACAGACGCAAATGAACAAGTAAACTATCTGCCTCATACCGAAACAGATAGTTACTTTTAATTAAAGTGTTGATTTAAACAATTTTCCTCTCATGTTCGCTCTAAACGTTTCTTCTTTTGTAGGCTCATCGGACTGAATTTCATTAGGATGACGGCGTTTCAATTCAGGTACGTGATGTCCCCTCCCTGTTTCCTCTAAACGCTTTAGATAGTTTTGTAAATATCCTCGCGCATGGAAAGGACCACCTTCTTGCATAACCGTCCATAATGGATCAATACCATCTTTTGACTCCATCATCGCTTCATCATGCCATTCTAATAAATAATGGGCACCTTTTCTACACAATTCTGGATGTTCTTCTGCTACATTGTGATCCTCGCGTGGATCTTCTTTTAAGTTAAATAACATTTCTTTATTAAATAAATGATAACCATCATGGTAAGTGCGCATATATAACCAATCACCAAATCGAACACTTCGTTGCGCCACATGTGCACACTGGGATATAACTAGATAATCCCTTCCATTTGATTCACCATTTTGTAAAACAGATGCATAACTTTGCCCATCCCAATTTGGCGAAGGTGCTTCATCAAATAACTCGGCAAGTGTTGGTAGTAGATCTAAATGATAATGAAGGTCGTTGTCAACGTGTCCTTCTTGCATGCCTGGCCAACGAACAATCATGGGAATTCGACATGTACCATCATCCGCTGTTGCATGTTCACCGTAAATACCAAGTTGTCCCATATTCTCTCCATGATCTGCTGAAATCATAATAACAACATCGTCCATTACGCCTTGCTTCTCTAAAGCATCAAACAATAGTCCGATATGATGATCAATATAATGAATCCCTACATCATATCCATCAATCATTTTACGCAAATCATCCATATCTTGAATTTCTCCTGGATAACGTTCAAATCCTGATTCATTCGTATACGTTTGGTTATGGAAATCAATCTCTAATTCATGAACAGTATGTGAGCCAACCGCCTCTTTATGTTTTTCCAAGCGTTCTTCCGTTGCCCATTCCGGCAGTGCATCATCCTTAAAAGGATTACCATATTGGGCAGGAGCACGATAAGGTGTATGTGCATCCCAATAATTAATATATAAAAACCAATCGTCTTTATCTGCATTACGCTCGACCCAATCTTTTACCGTAGGTGTTACTTCCTCTGCAGATTCCATTCCATGCTTACCAGTATTGATGATCTCATTAAAACCAGCGTAAAAATTAAAAGTAGAATGACGTTGAGCGAATGGACTTATTAATGTTGTATGCAACCCTTGTGTTAATTGTAGAAATGATGGTAATGAATCACCTAATGAAAGTCTTCCAAATAATTGTCTATCCACCCCTTCTAATTTCATATCACCTGCAGTGCCACCATGTCCAACTAATCCATTACGGATACCTAATTGCCCTGACATTAATGCAGTACGTGATGGTGCACAAGGTGCATCAGAAGTGTAATAATTTGAGAAACGAACGCCTTGTTTGGCTATTTCATCAATGTTAGGTGTCGTTTGCCGGTTATACCCATAACAACTCATGTGGTGCGGACTTAATGCATCTAGATCTAAAAATAATAGTTTCATCGGTTATCTCTCCCTTTATTATTTTTTATCTATCCAATATAGAAATTATCTGAACTAAGCTTTTTCACTGTCTATTTCAAAGATACCTTTCACTTCTTCACTATCTTTATAACCTATTCGAACGGCTTTGGCACGAATAATTGTACTAGAATGACTAAGTTGAATGGGGCCAGTGTAAAGTTTCCATTTAGGATGCTCCGTCTCTTCCAACGTATAAATAATAGATGCACCTTCTGTTGCTGAATGCAACGAGATGGCTGTCGGTTCCTTAAATTTCTTACTATCTGTTGGTTCAAACCCAAATTCCTGACTATTGATCGCAATAAATATCGGTGATGCCGTTGTTGGCTGTACACCGTTCGGCCACATTTGTAATACCATCTGCTCTTCTGTTACATTCCCCCAAGTATCATATTTATTACACCATTCATCAAGTACATAACGTAACCGATTTAATTCACGCTGATATGCTTGATCCTTTGCTAAATTTTTTAATTCAAAAGGGTCATTTTCACAATCATATAATTCTTCCGGCGGGCGTTTGGTTTGCATGAATAACATTTGTTGCTGATTTAATTCATTTTTCAAAGCTAGCCGCCATAACTCTTGAAATGCTGGATGATGATGACTAAAAGAAGTCCAAAGTAAATATGGCTTTTCCGGATAATAATTTCGAATATATTTAAATCTCTTATCACGGACAGCACGAACTTTATCGTATGCTTGATCATGCCGATCCCGTGTTGCGAAAATATACTCTCTTTCTTCCATTTCCTCACCTAAAAATGGACGTCCTTGTAAATGATAAGGCTTCATCGATTCCGTGATCGATAACACGGTAGGACCTAAATCAATCATACTGACCATTTGTTCACTTGTTTGGTCTTCCTCAATGACGCCAGGCCAACGAACAATAAGCGGCACTCGAATTCCGGCATCATATGGCCAACGTTTCGCTCGTGGAAGTCCTTCTCCATGATCACTCCATAAAAAGACAATGGTATTTTCAACTAAGCCATCTTCCTCTAATTCATTCAAAATTAGACCGACTTGTGCATCTACTTCCGCTATTCGATTATATTGCGTTGCTATCGCTTCACGAGTTTTTGGTGTATCTGGCAAATATGGTGGTACCTCTACTTTTTCGGGATCGGTTATTTCAAACTTTAATTTATCTGATTCCGAGTAATGGGAATTTCTGATCCAATCTGCCCACATACTACTTTCATGTGTCAACATCGGATTAAACACAGAAAAAAAAGGCTGATTTGTTTCTCGATGTCGCCAATGTGCATGGTGTCCATTTTCATCCCATGCACTTAGAGGAGGTTCAAATTGATAATCCGTTTTAAAATTATTGGTACAAAAATACCCTTCAGTTCTCAAATATTCGGTAAATGTTTTGACATATGCAGGCGGAACCGCTTCATAAGGTGTTGGAAGTTCTGGTGTATATTTATTTTGATGTGCTGTTCGCATATGATGTGTTCCAATAGCCGTTTGATACATGCCTGTAATAATTGATGACCTGCTAGGAGCACAAACACCAGAAGTAGAAAATGCATTTGTATAAGTTCTTCCCTGACTCGCTAATTTATCGATATTTGGCGTATGAGCTAAATTATCTCCATAACAGCCAAACCTTGGACTAGTATCTTCAATTGATATCCAAAGAATATTTGGTCTTTTTTTCTGATTTACCATTGTGAACACCTCCGGTGCACTATCTATTCAAGAACTACCTAGTTGCTTTTCCCCAGTTAGATTCATAATCTATAATCGGTTGTTTGTTTAATGCTCCTGTTTCTTCCCACCATTTATCCACTTCTTTTTTAAGTCTTTCCTTTATCTCTCGATATTTTGGCTTGCTTGCTATATTCGTTAACTCGTCTGGGTCTTGACTTAAGTCATACATTTCCTCTTGGTTATCTTTGTAGTAATAGATATATTTAAATTGTTTCGTTTGAATCCCTCTAAATGGATGCTCACCCCAGTATGCTTTGTAGTGTTCGATAAAAACAGAAGCATTTTCATCTTCCTTGTCCCTTTGTAATAATGGAAGCAATGAAGGATGCATATCTTCAGGTACTTTTAAGCCTGCCGCATCCAATAAAGTTGCTACCATCGAAGCATTTGAATTCAAATCACTAATCGTCGTCCTTTTTGCATTGATCCATGGAACATAGATTACTAATGGTATTTGATAAAGCTCCTTATATGGGAGAACACCTTTTAGCCTTAATTGGTGGGCGCCTTGCATATCACCATGATCAGAAGAAAAGACAATCATTGTATCCTTTAGTAAATTTTTTTTTGCTAATTTTTCTAAAATTTTACCGAGGTTACGATCCATTAATGACACTAGCTTATGGTATTTTTTCGCATCTTTTTGGATGATCTCTTCTGTTAATTGAGATTCTCCAGAAGTTGCTCTCTTTTTTTGATGTTCTGGTTTGGTCGATAAATCATCTTTATAATAACTATCAGGAATTGGCATATCACTCTCGTTAAACATATCTTCAAATGCCATTATATTTTCAAATGGACCGTGTTCTACATAATTGGGATTATTAGGATGTGGCAGATACCAAGAAACTTGCATAAAAAATGAATGATCCTTTTGATAATCATCTAAATAATTTAATGCTTGGACAGTAGAAACCGCATCTCGGTGACTTAAATAAACAGGGTCTTCATTTGCTCCCCAAAGATCAAGTCCATCTGTTCGATAATCTGTCACTTGAAAGCCATACTCTTTAGGTTCCCCCCCTAAATGCCATTTCCCAAAATATACCGTCTCATACTCACCATTATTGAACTCTTTTGCAACATTATCTATTTCAGAATCTAACTTGTGCCCAATAACATTAACCCCTACCTCATGAGGATATTTACCAGTCATCCAAGTCGCCCGAGATGGAGCACATTGAGCAGAGGTACAAATATGATTAGTAAAAGTTACTCCCTTATCCATAAGTTGATTTAAATTTGGCGTATAATAATGATCATTTGTTAATGTATCTACACGCTGTTGATCTGTTGTAATAAAAATAATATTTTTGTTGGCCATTTTCTCACCTACCCATCTATGAAATCTCTTAAGAATTCACTTTACAATCTCCATATACAGCATCAATTTTTAATACCCGCTTATTTAATTTTTCTTCTGATTCCCATCCTTTTATAGAAGACACAGCAGAAGTAACTCGTGAAGCCACAGGTGCTAATTCTCTGTTTCTATTTATGTTCTTTTTCATATCATTTTCTTTTCGTTTTTGTATTATTTTTTTAAATTGTTCTGTAGCTTGATGATAGAAATATAGATCTATCAAATCCGCTCGCCAATTAAGTAAAGAAGCAACTAACTGCTCTCTTATTTTTATTAATGCTGGATGACTAGCTAAATTATGTTGTTCTAATCGATCGTTTCTGCGATCATAGAGTCTTGCTTCTCCATTATCAAAATAATACTCTAACTTCCATTTTTCTGTAGCAATCGCCGCAGATTTAAATAAAGTTCCAATCGCGCACTTTCGGGGAGAGGGTTTATTTTGAGATAAAGGTGTATATAAATCAAACCCTTGCATCGTCTTATTTTCTATTCCTGCAGCTGCTAGTATGGTAGTTGATATATCATTCCATATCGCAAATTTTCGTTTCTCTCCTTCGGGCAACGTACCTGGCATACTCATAATAAATGGAACTCTCCAAGACGCATCATAATAATTGTGTTTATCATTAAATCCATGATCAAACAATTGCAACCCATGATCGGAAGAAAAAATAATCAACGTATTCTCTCTTAGACCAGCATCATTAATAAACTTTATTAGTCTGCCAATTTGATTATCGCAATAGGCTGCCAAACCATAATATAATTTTCTCAGTTGATCGATTTTATCCTTAATTTCTTCAGAATAGATTGCTCCACGGGCTTCAAACAAATCTTGGATTTCTACTTCCGTATTCGATGGTGTACTTGCGTCATAACCGGAAAATCCCAATATTGTTTTCAACTGTTCAGGAAGTTCTTCGATTTCACCCTCTTGATAATTGATTTCCGGTAATGTTATATCATCATATAAATGTGCCCATTTACCTGGTGGATCAATCGGTTCATGTGGGCTAACCATCGAGCAAAAGGCAAAGAATGGCGCATTTTTATTTTCTGTCCAATTTTTAATTTCCTCAATCGTTTTATCTACTAGGAAAGCTTCCATAAACAACTCTTCTGGAACCGGATTAGGATGATCACTCACTCGACTATAGCCGTGCTTTCGAATATGAGCTGCATAACAGTCATCTGTATCCATCATTTTCTCTGTCACAATATATTTAGCATCAAACGAATCAGGTATTGGTCCAAAGTGGGTTTTCCCTATCATAATATTGTGGTAACCATGTTCCTTTAAATGATCTGGTAGTGTAGGAAAGTGATTATAACGCTTTAAACCATTTTCAATGCAGCCATGTATCGGTGAGTGTAATCCCGTTATTAAACTACTTCTTGCAACGGCACACACTGGCGAAGAAGTGTGTGCTTGTTCAAATAAAACACCCTCTTCGGCAAGTTTATCCAAATTCGGGGAGATAGCAAACTCACTTCCCATACATCTCAATGTGTCACATCTTTGAGAATCTGTCGTAATCAATAAGATATTAGGTTGTGTCATATTCACCACTTCCTTCTGGGTTTCTTAATCCTAACCGAAGATATTGCTCGATAGGTGCATCATATTGATTCATCACTTCAATCAGAATCTGTTGATACTTGTTTTTTAGCTGACTATCATCAATAGTATGTTTTTGTTGATAGTCAGCACGAATATCAAACAAATAAGACTCTAATATGTTCTTAGCCATCACAAATGGTTTTCCTTTTTTACTATAAGGAAATTTGTATACTGGGTAACTGGTATGTGTTAAAAATCGTCCCATCTCTATATTTTCTCTATTTTCACTATCATGATATCCTCGAAAAGTTGTTGGCATTGCCGTATATACATAACATGGATGATTATCTTCATGATTAGGCGCTCTTAAATAGGTATAATCTCCATCGGTTAGGTTAACTGTCATACCAAACATACCGTAAATAGCATAATCTCTTACCTTCTCTTGATTATTCTTGCATAAACCTAGTAAACTATTACCTTGTACACTTTCCGGTATTGATAACTGGAAGTACTCTAAAATAGTAGGCATGATATCAATATTTTGGGTAATCGAATCAATGTGTGTTCCGTGTGCTTCCACTTCCGGTACATGGATCATTAAAGGCAAGTGGGCCACTTCATTGTATGCATGCATAATATTTTTTCCTGTCCAATTATGCTCGCCAAGTAATAAACCATGATCCGTAGTAAAGATAACTAATGTATCATCCCATATATCTTGCCTATCCATTTCATCAAGTAGTTTTCCTAACCAATGATCAATCATCGTAAGCGTTGCGGCATATCGTTTTTGAATATGATCGATTGCTTCCTCTGATTCATTCACTTTTGCATATTTAGGCCAATCAAACCTAGGACCTTGATAACTATCATCATACTGGTCAAGATAGTGGTCAGGTGTTACGAATGGTTCGTGGGGATCAAAGGCTTCTACCATTAAAAAATAATTATCTGCTTTTTCATTGTCTTGTAACCACTGACAAGCTGCTTGCATCGTCTTTGGGCCTGGATAAGTTGTTTCTTCTTCCAATTTGGATCGGTTTTTTTCGTTCTGTTCAAGAAAACGACCTATATATTCTTTTGGTGGATCTGCTTGGTGGACATTTGAAACCCATGGATCTCCTTCTTGTCCTCGGTGGAAATCCCATGTATTAAAAGATTGACAATAATTCTCACCACCTGTAGAAAAATAATGGTAGTGATCAGTTACAATATGAGAAAATATATTATTTTCTTTTAAACAGTTTGTCAGGGTTATATCAAAGGGCTCTAATCCACCCCATCCTCGTTCTAAAAAATCTAACCTACCCGTAAGCATATCTCTTCTTGCTGGCATACAAGGAAGAGATCCTGCCCAATGATTATCAAAAATGAACGATTTTTCTGCTAATCGATTAATATTCGGTGTGTTCACCCATGTTTGTTTATTATAGATATCCAACATATGACGATTCAGTGTATCTAATAAAATGACAATCGCCTTCATTATCATAGCTCCTTTGTTATCCTTTTACTGCTCCAGAAATACCTTCCACGAAATATTTTTGCAAGAAGAAAAAGATAATAATAACTGGTAATACAGAAATCGTTGCACCAGCTGCAATCCCTGTCCAATCAACTATGTTCTCTCCTTGAAATGCATATAAACCAACCGATAAAGGACGTATACTGGGATTACTTAATGTTAGAATTAGAGGTATTAAAAAAGAATTCCATGTAAATATAACTTGCATAATGATCGTACTCCCGATAATCGGCTTAGATAAAGGCAACATGACATGGATGAATGTTCTGATAAATCCACAACCATCCATAGTTGCCGATTCTTCCATTTCTTTTGGTATCTGAGAAAAGAATCCAGCAAACATCAACACAAGCATCACATGTCCTCCACCAGATTCTGCTAAAATTACACCTATCATTGTATTGGATAAACCTAATGCGTTAATTAATGCAACAATAGGAATAATCGAAAACTCAAGTGGTATAAACATACTACTAACTAACAACACATAGATGACTTTTTTGCCAGGAAATGAGAATCTTCCAAGCGCATAACCACAAGCAGATGTGGAAATTAATACGATAAGAACGACACTTGCCGTTATGATGAGTGTGTTTAAAAAATATTGACTAAAATTAGCCGTTTCCCAAGCTCTCGTGATATTTGAAAAGTTAAAAGAACTTGGAATAATACTGAGTCCATTTTCAAAAAACTCTGCATCACTTTTAAATGAAGATGCCACCATCCATAAAAATGGATACATCCAAATAAAACAAATACCAATTAAAAAAATGTGTGTCACAAGTCTCGAGATCGAGCTAAATCGACTCACCGATAAACTGTTATTCATATTTTCACTCCTTTTGATTGAGAGGTTATACGTGACTATTTGCTTTCACTTTATTTCGTAGATATTGTATAAAAAGCATGAGAAAAACAATAGTAAAACCAAAGAATACACCTGCTGCCGATCCATACCCCATCCGGGGTTGTCCTATCTCACCTGCAAATGCAGCGCTATAGATATAGGTGGAAACTACATCTGTAGCAAAAAACGGTCCACCATCTGTTAATGTTTTGATCAAATCAAAAGCTCTTAACGAAAATGCGACATTAAATAGTAAAATTACTGCGCCAATGGGTACTAATAAAGGTAATGTTATGGAAAAAAAAGTTCGAATGTGACCTGCTCCATCCATATATGCCGCTTCATAAAGCTCTTTAGGAATTCCCTGTAAACCAGCTAACCAAAATATCATGTTAATACCCGTACTCATCCATATTGATACCATAATTACGGTCGGCATTGCCCATGTCATACTGCCTAAAAAATCGATTGGAGTATCTAATAAACCTATTTGCATCAATAAATAGTTTACTGCTCCATCAGAACTCCAAATAAAACTCATAATTATACCGATAATCGCAGCACTTGTAATTACTGGTAGAAAAATAAACGTTCGATACACACTAGCAAACTTTAATTTCGGATTATTGAGAATTACTGCAAAAAGTAGTCCAAGTATTAATTGAAATGGAACACTTCCAAATGAATAGATGAAGACATTTTTAAAAGCATTCCAGAAGTATTTATCTTGCACTAGTTCTTTAAAATTTGCTAATCCTATAAATTCAATACTAGAACTTAAACCATTCCAATTAGACATCGCATAAAACCAACTAGATACAATCGGCCATAATTGGAATAAGATAAATAAAATCATATTAGGCAAGACAAACATCCAACACCAAAATGCAATATTCTTCTTGTTTTTTTTCTTTGAATTTAATGCACTCTGTTTATTTAATGTCGTTTCTGTATTTGACATATTGCCAACCTCCTTTTCATGTGGCAGGCATGTATTACCCACCACATGAATATTTATCGCAGTGTAACTGGCTGTAGTACTCCCACTTCAAGAAATAAGGGAACACGTCATGTCTAAGTGGGAGATCCAACAGCCAGTAACGGCCCGATTGGTTCAACTAACGCTCAGTGGGGGATGGAAAAAACCCCCACTGAACGAAGTTTCACTTTATATACAGTTATTGATTGTAATTTTCCATTGGATCCCAGTCAGGAAAAACAAAATCATCTATACTCACATTTGCCCCATCTTCTTGAGCAGCACTTATAGCATCCTCTAAAGCTTGATCTGTCTGTTTTGACAAGTCTTCAAGCATAGGTTCATAATCACGTAAGCCTGATATAGCAACACCTTGCATAATTTCTGCTGCAGATGGTGTCACATCAACATACTCCCCCAGAACTGTTGTGACATCAAGATTCACAGCCTCTGGAATAGGACCACCAACTAAAATATCATTATATAGCTCATAAAATTCTAAAAACTCTCCAGAAGCATATTCCTCAATTGCTCCATCTACCGGAGAATAGTTATGTTGGTTTTCTACTACTTTTCTTTGGTAAAAATCTCCTCCGTAAAGTTCTTCCAAATATTTAGCAGCTAATTCAGGATGTTCTGTTTCTGAATAGATACCAAATCCCACCTGTGCTACAGTATCAATAGAACCTTTTCTTTCTCCGGTTGGAGTTGGAGGTGCCATCACTCCGTAATTCAAGTCTGGACTATTGGCATTCCAAACACCTATATTCCATGCCCCTTGAATAATAAAACCTGCTTCGCCATTAGCAAAAATTTGTCTTGCTTCCGGTGCAGTAAGACTTGATGTACGTGGATGAATACTACCATCATCTGCTAATCCAGCGAATAGGTCATAAATATCTGTAATCGCCTCTGTATGATATGGAGCTTCTCCGGTTAATTTACTAACGGGGGAATTATCTGCTAAACCAGCACCATTTAAAGAGCCCCATTGTTGAACTGTATAAATAAAGCGATTACTTTGCTTTCCACCTTCTATTAGTCCATAAAAATCACCATTACCCGCTTCTGTAATCTGACGAGCATAGTCACGAAATTCCTCATATGTTTGAGGAGGTTGCTCTGGGTCTAGTCCTGCTTCTTTGAATAGATCTTTATTGTAAAAAACCATTGTAGTAGGCTGGGCAATTTGTTGTGGTATGGTATAAATCTCACCATCTACTATATTTAAACCTTCTTTAAATAGACCTTCTCTGAAAATTTCAAAGAACCCTTCTTCTACTAATGGATCTAAAGGTTGAAACCAACCTTCTTCTACTAATACTGGTAAACTAAAACTTAATGGTGCCATAAAGACATCGGGTGCATCTCCAGTTCTTATGGCATTAAGAATTGTATCCGTAAATTGTTGTTGTGTTAATGTCGTATATTCAATATTTGTAACTTCAGGATATTTCTCCATAAATTTCTCATGAAATTCTTCCCTTAGATATTTGGTAGAATCTGCCCAATCCATTACTCGTAAAGTAATTCCATCTTCACTATTTTGTTCCTCATTTAAATCACTATCATTATTGGTATTATCACCAGTTGTGGTTTCATCACTACTACAAGCAAAAAGAAATAATATTAACGCAAACATAATAACAGAAAAGCTTAGCCATTTAATCTTCATCGGAATAGCCTCCTTTTTAATAAAACCAACGTTATCTTTAAAATGAATCGATTGTATCCGGATACATTTTAATTGTAACCGCTTCCTAAATTGGATGTTAGACACGTTTTTTTACTTTCATAGGTACTTTTTTTTACTTCCTATCTCTATATTCACTAGGTGTGACTCCTTCTTCCTTTTTAAACGTTCTACGGAAATGCTTCTCACTTTGAAAACCAACTTTTCTTGATATAGTTTCAATGGTGATTTCTCCCCTAATTAACATTTCTTTTGCTTGTTTCATTCGTACTTCACGTAGGTATTGTACAAATCCGATTCCTGTCTCTAATTTAAACAATCTACTAAGGTATGAAGCATTAAATCCTACTTGGTCTGCTATTTCGGATAACGATAGATCTTTCATATATTCTCGATCAATTAAATCTATAGTATACTGAATTACATCTACCCCAACTTGCTGATTTTCATTGATTTGTATACTAAGCTGTTGGTCATCATTGATTTGAGATTCTATATTTTCAAAGACTTCGCTTAGCTCTTCCTTCTTGACTGGTTTTAACAAATAATCAAAGGCTCCAAGTCGAATTGCCTTTCGAGCATACTCAAACTCACTATGGCCAGTAATAATAACAACCGGCTGCTGATAAGCCAACTCATTCTTCCTCTCAATAAATTCTAATCCATCCATAATAGGCATTTTTATATCAGTAATTATAAGATCAAATTTAACGTTATTCATTTTAGACAATGCCTCATGTCCATTCTGAGCAATATCACTAACTTCAAAAGGGCATTCCAATTTATTAATTACCTTTCGCATACCTTCCCCCATCCAAAATTCATCTTCTACAACCAATACGTTAAACATTATGGCTCATTCCTTTCATTCTCGATTGGAATTTTTATAGTAATGATAGTACCCTGACCTTCTTTGCTATCAATCGTTAAAAAACTTTTTCCTTCATAATTAAATAACAATCTCTGTTGAACATTATAGAGACCTATACTATTCGAAGGTAACTCCTCATTCGAGGCGTTTGTCTCATGGCACGTCAGTTTCCGATTTAGTAATTCCATTTTTTCTTGGGACATCCCAACACCGTTATCTATTACTTTAATTGTTAAGTACTTATCATCGTCTTCTCTAACCGTTATGTTTAGAGTACCTTGTTTGCCACTTGGTATAATTCCATGCTCCACTGCATTTTCAACTAATGGCTGTAATATTAACTTAAGGATATAAATATTCTGTAAATGGCCGGAACAATTAATGCCATATTGAATTTTCCCAGGAAAACGAATTTGAATAATGCGAAGATAAGCATTAACATGATTTAATTCTTCTTCAATTGTTTTATAATTTTGATTATCAATACTATATTGAAACATGGATGATAATGCATCACTCATTTCCGTCACTTCTTCTATTTCTTTTATTTCTCCGATACACTTCATCGTATTTAATGTGTTATACAAAAAATGTGGATTAATCTGCATCTGTAACGCTCTAAACTCAGATTCTCGATGCAGTAATCTTAATTTAATTTCTTGAATCTTAGAATCATACACTCTATTTTTCAAACTCTCTAAATTTTGCAACATTCGATTAAATGTTTTTGTTAGCTTTCCATATTCGTCACTCCTTAAGACAGGCACTCGCACTGAGAGATCTCCTGTCTCAGCTTTCAACATATAATTCTGTAATTCCACTAATGGATTGGTTATTAATTGACTTAAATATTTAGAAAAAAGGATGACAAAGAGAATTGCATTAGTTGCAATAAAATAAATACTATTCCTTACTGCACTTATATTACCTGACACTTCTTCAAAAGGAACTACTGATAATATCTTCCACCCTGTCTTATCAGATGTCGTGAACGAAATTAATGTTTCCTTATTCTCTAAATTTATAATTCCATAACCACTATATTGATTTTCTAAATTTAAGTCCTTTAGTCGTTTTAAAAAACTACTAGGTATATTTTCATTTTCAAACAAGAGTTTATCACCACTTGTTAAAACGCTTACAAAACCAGTATCACCTATTTGTACCATATCACTCATTTGCGATATAAAGGATGGATCAAAATTAAATAGTAAAGTACCTTTTTCTTTTGTCAATTGATACATTCTACCGCCAAATGTCACAACTTGCTCATCATTAGTAAAGCTTGCCGAGTGAGGTGGATAGAGAGCAAACTCTTTCTCTTCTTTTATTTTTTGGTACATTTGATTTTCAGTTAGAAAAGCATCATCAATTTCAACTGCACTCCACCAGCTAGAAAATAACGGATTAGTTGATGGTTTGCTATAATACAAGATACTCCCATAGTCATTTACAACAAAAACAGACCATAGATGATCACGATAATCAACCGTAGTCGCTAATAAATCTCGTAAATCTAATTGCATATCAAGATACATAGGATCCGTTTGGTCCTGTAAATTCAGAAAACGTTGAACATCTTGATCGTTTTGAATACTTAACGCCAGATATTCCATTTCTTCTATAAATGCGTCTAATCTTAAATCAACTTGTCTAGATGTTTCCACCATATATTTACCTAATTCATCTTTCAAAGTTTGTGATGAAGAAATATAAAAGAAGTATGAAACCAAAAGAATTGGTGTGAAGCTAACTAAGTAAAAGGTAATTAACAATTTAGGGCGAATCATAATATGACTTGTCCATTGATCCAGTTTCTGTAATAATTTATTCATGGTGATCCCTCTCTTTCAATCACTTACTATTACTACTAAATAAATCACCTCTATTTTCAAATCGTCTATCACCTCTCTTGGGATTTAATATTTCATAATAGAAATAATAGTTTTTCTAATTTACTTAATTTTAATTAGAGAAATAAAAGCCACCCACAATACGAGTGACTTTTATTAAAAATGGCTAACTATTTACATGATTAGAAAGCTTAAGGAAATATTTTCTACTAAACACTCTTCACACACCGAAAACCAATATTCCCTGAAGAACTATCTACTGTATTGGAACTTCTAGCTGCTACTCGGTATCGATTACAATAGGAATGATGACATAAATAAGAGCCACCACGCATTACCTTTAAAATATCTCCATTGACTGGTTTCTGATCTATCTTCCCATTTCGATCTATTTGAAATGTATCAGCACACCATTCCCACACATTTCCTGATACATTATATAGTCCATAACCATTAGGAGGAAAAGATTGAGCAGGTGCTGTACCGATAAATCCGTCATCTTCAGTATTGTTTTGCGGAAATTCTCCTTGCCAAATATTACAGTAATGTTCACCATTCGGCGTCAATTCATTGCCCCAAGGAAACTTCTTTTGCTCCAAGCTACCCCTTGCAGCATATTCCCATTCTTTTTCTGTTGGTAGTCTTTTCCCTGCCCACTTACAATAGGCTACTGCATCGTTCCATGAGACATGTATAACGGGATGATCCATCCGATCTTCAATTGTTGAGCCTATTCCTTCTGGTTGATACCAATACGCTTGTTCTGTTGCAAGCCACCAAGGTGTTTGCGGTACTTGTTGGAGTTTTCCTGGGAAATCTTTTGGAACAAATTGATAAAAGACAAATGACCAACCGTACTGCTCTGCTTCTGTTTTGTATCCTGTATCATCCACAAATTTTTTAAATTGCTGATTTGTTACCGTATGTATATCAATATAGAAAGGAGCTACCTTTACTTTTTGGACAGGTCCTTCTCCATCTGTTTTAAAACCTTCATCATCATCCGTACCCATTAGATACTCTCCACCATCTAATAATATCATGCCATCCTCACTAGCAATATTTTCCTGGATATTTTGATCGTTCTCTTGTTTATTAAAGGACATAAAGTCTGACCTACTTACTTGACAGCAACTTCGCTTCTTCTCATCCATCGATACCCCTCACTTTCCTAAATCAATAATTTTAGTATAACACGACGCCAAAAAAACCCGCCAAAGCTATTACATAAATTGGATGCATTCGTAATTTCATTAACGCAAAAAACGACAAGACACATATCATTAATAAACTAAATGTTTGAAAAGAAAAATCACCTATTACATTGTTGGTAATTGCAAACCGTATCGCCGCGTAAATAATTAAACCAGTAATTATTGGTCGCAATCCATAAAAAGCCGATTTTACAATTGGCAATTCGTTAAATTTAAAAAAGAAGGTAGCGATAATTAATATAATCATTAAGGAGGGAATAACCATACCAAACGCTGACACAATCGCACCTGATAATCCTGCTGTTTGATAACCTACGAAAATAGCACTGTTTGTCGCGATCGGTCCTGGTGACATTCCAGCAACTGCAATTACATCAGTAAATTCTTGTGTTGTCATCCAACCATGTTGTGATACTTCCATCTCTATTACCGGAATCATCGCATACCCTCCGCCAAAAGACACAAACCCAATCATTAAGAAGGTCCAAAATAAGTCCAAAAGTTCCACTGCTAATCCCCCTCCCTATTTATCATCTCTTTCTAATCGTGTTGCATAGCCTAATAAGCTTTTCACCTTTACAACAACAATCCCTAAGCCAATACCTCCTACAATAATGATCACTGGATGAAGATGTAAAAAGTATAATATTGCTGCAGTAACAATGGTAATAACTAGAGTTGTTTTGTCATAGATAGCCGTCAAACCAATTTTGTAAGCTGCAAATGCAATTAAAGCGACAATTGCTGCTCGAATTCCAACAAATGCAGATTCTACATACGGATTATCTTTAATAAAAAGGAATAAAATACTCAGGCCAACCACAATAAGAAATGTTGGTAAAAGGACACCAGCCATTGCAACAACAGCACCTCTAACTCCTGCTAAGCGGTATCCAATAAACGTAGCTGAATTAATAGCAATTGCTCCTGGTACAGATTCTGCAATCGCAAATATTTCAGATACATCTTTCGTCTTGACCCATTTTCTTTTGTCTACTACTTCCCTTTCGATCATTGGAATCATTGCATATCCACCACCAAAAGTGACTGGACCTATTTTTAAAAAGGAAAGAAAGATTTGTAATAAATACTTCCAATTGGTTTTCAATTACAGCCCTCCCTTATTAACACTAATAACTTTTATCCATTTTGATTATAACACACTTTGTTCCATAACGGATAAAAGTTAGCGGATGCTCTTGATAGATTTTAATTAATATGACATTTCCGTTATGGTTGACTGGAAGCCTTAAATATTTATTTTTTCAAATCTAAAATAAAAAGTCATTAGCGTCCATTAGGAAAGGTAGAAGGGAACTTTACGAGTATATATAACAATTTATAGAGTTAAACTTTATAACTAATAGCCAAACAGAATACATTTTTATGCTCCGCTCTTGATGAAGAAATAGCTGAAACATCAGACAAAACTAGTTAATAAAACTCTTAGGAAAACCAACTATTAATAGAAATAGGGAGACATAGTAATTATATCTCCCTATTTTACCGTTATTATATCTTTTTCCAGTTCAGTTACTGGTTGGCCGGGTTTATGCACCGTGCATGTTTCCCCATTACTAAATACAACAATTACATCGATTGACGGTACTTTTGACTGAATTTCGTCAAAATCTACAGTTAGTAATAAATCTCCTTGCTTGATTTTTTGATTGTTTTTTACATGAGCGCTAAATCCTTCACCTTTTAGATTAACAGTATCTACACCTACATGAATCAATATTTCTAAGCCATCAGATGACTTCAAACCAATAGCGTGCTTTGTATCAAACACAAAGGCAACCTCGCCATTGACAGGAGACTTAATCTGATTGCTCTCTGGTTTAATGGCAAATCCGTCGCCGAGCATTTTTTGAGCAAAGGATTCATCTGCAACGTCCTTAATATTTTTTATTGTTCCTGTAACAGGACTAACAAAAGTTGATTTCTTAAATAAACTTTTAAACATTCGATTACTCCCCTACTTTCAGAAAATCATCTGGATCTTTTGAACTTGGATTATAGTTTTCTTTTTTATTAATTTTCCACCCTTCTTGCAACCGAAAATGTCCCTCTAAGATAGGATCATTAGTTTCTTTCTGATGGCTGGCAAGTTTTTCGCGTAATTCATCCGCAATTCCTTGATATGCAGGATCATTAATAACATTGTTCTTTTCGCCCGGATCAAACAACAGATCATAAAGCGCCTCTTCCGGTTTCCCTACTTTCTCTAAACCATTTTCCTGATAATAAGCTTTACTTATAGAGTTATCAATATTTGTTCGGTTGATCTTTAAATAAGAGGTATCATAATATTTGATATACTTATAACGATCCGTTCGCACACTTCGAGCTGGCTCGTAAGCCGTATGATAATTAATTTCTGAAAAAACTGCTTCTCTTCCACGAAACGCTTCTTCTTCAAAGAGTCTTGCAAATGATTCTCCTTGTAGGTAATCCGGTTTTTCCAGATCTAACAAATCACACAACGTCGGAAAAATATCAACCTGTGAAACTAAATCATTTACCTCTTCACCATTCATTTTGCTTCCATTTATACGCATGATTAACGATACACCAATACCGGAATCAAACAAATTACACTTATTAAATGGAAAAGCAATCCCATGATCTGTTGTAAAGATAATGATTGAATTATCATAAAAACCAGCATCCTTAATGGCATTAATCACCACTTTAAAAGATTCATCCATCCATGTTGCTGATCTTAAATAGCCCGCATAATCTTCGCGAATTGGCCGATCGTCTGCTAGTGGTGATGGTGGCATCACATATTTAGGATCAATTTCCTCCTTATTACCATGACTTTTTTCTGGAAACTTCCGATGGGTAGAAAATAAACCATATGATAAGAAGAATGGTTTATCATCACGATAGGATTCTAGCCATTCCTTCACCTTGCAAGCATTTTTATAATCCCATTCCGCTAGTTCAGGTTCAGATAGACCTGAGTTATCTGTACTAATATCTTGCTTGTAGCCAATTGTTTTCGCCCCTTGCTCATGATCGATATAACTACCTGCCTCATGCTGGATACCACAAAGTACTGTATTGTAGTCATGTTGGTTCAGGAAATGAACAAGATGTTGATTGTAGTCATGAAGCTTAAAACCACGTTGCGACAGACCATACATACCGTTACTATGCGGATACATACCGGTTAATAGACCTGCTCTACTAGGTGAACAGGTTGGACCAACACAATATGCCTCACGAAAGATAGTGGCATCCTTTGCAAAGTCTGCTAAGGCAGGAGTCGGTACATTATAACCATAAGGACTCAGAACTTTTCCACTGTCATGTGTGTGTATATAAATAATATTTTTTTTCATGTTTGTACACTCCTTATCGTATATTTCAAGGAAGGAGAGAGAAGTTTAGTTTAACTTCTCTCTAGTTGCAAAAAATTCAGAAACAAGCGAATATGATGTCTGCCTTCCGGTGTACTATTTTTGCTTTAAATGCTCAATATTTTTCTCATCAATAAATTCGTCTATCTCTCCCCGAATCGTATTAACCTTTGGTCCATAAATAACTTGTATCGCTTTACCTCGTACAACAGTATTCATTGCACCAGTTTGTTTTAACACATTGGCATTAATTTGGTCAGGTTTTTTTACAGATACTCTTAAGCGTGTTGCACAATTATCGATATCAGTAATATTGTTGAAACCACCTAACCCCTCAATAATGCGTTGCGCTTGCCCACCTTCATAAGAACTATTTGCATTTTTCTCTTCTTCTGTAATTTCTTCATCGTCTCTACCAGGTGTTTTAGCGTTTAGTTTTACAATTAATGTTTTAAAGACGAAGTAGTAGACAAATATGATTGGAATAGCTAATAAGATTGCCCATAAATAATTTGTCTTATCATTTCCTTGGAATACACCAAATAAGAGAAATTCCACCAGACCTGCTGAAAAGGTTGAGCCAATCGTAATATTAAACAAGCTAGCTACGACAAAACTACAAGCGAATAAGATGGCTTCAGCAACAAATAATAATGGTGATGCAAAAAGTAAGGCAAAAGAAATTGGTTCTGTTACCCCTGTGATAAATGCTGTCAATCCAACAGATATTAAAAATCCAGATGTTGCCTTTCTTTTTGGCCCTGCTGGAATCGTTTTATACATAGCCAAAACGATCCCGACCATTCCGAACATCATGTGCAAATAACGACCACTATTAAATAAAGCTAAATTACTAAAGAACTGTGTCGTGTTTGGATCAGATAACTGTGCCAAGAAGATAGTTTGAAATCCTTCATATACTTGACCACCAACTTCCATTGTTCCCCCAGCAGCAGTTGTCCAAAATGGTAGATAGAACACATGGTGTAAACCAAAAAGATATAGTGTTCTTAACAAGAGCCCATATAAGAATGCTCCGAAAGTTCCCAGACCAGTCGCAAATTCTCCAAAACTAGCTATAGCGTTTCCAATGAATGGCCATACAATAAACATAATCGAACCAACAATTAAGAATACAAAGGTATTAACAATTGGAACAAAGCGTGACCCACCAAAAAAGGCAAGAAATTCTGGTAATTTTATATTATAAAAGCGGTTATGAACTAATCCTGTGATAATACCTGCTAAAATACCACCGAACACTCCCATTTGTAATGTCATAATACCAAATTGTGCACCTTGTCCAACTAAACGTGGGTCCATATCTCCTGTTGCAAGTTGACCAGTAATATCAAGTAGGGAATTAATCGTAATAATGAGTACAAAATAACCAACAACACTGGCCAATCCAGCAGAACCTTTTTCTCTTCTAGCTAAACCAACTGCAATCCCAATTGCGAAAATTAATGGTAAGGCATCAAATACACCAGAACCAGCAGCATTCATTAAGCTCAAAATCGCTTGTAAAATAGTGTTATCCAAAAATGGATAACTTTCTATAACTGCTTCTCCGGATAAAGCTGCAGAAATACCTAGCAATAATCCTGCAACAGGAAGAATCGCAACAGGTAATAAAATAGCTTTTCCAAGTCTTTGTCCAAACTCTATTAGTTTATCTTTCAACATTACTCCATCCCTTCTATTGGTAATAGCCCCTGAGTATTATAGGAATTGATATCGCTTCCTTGACAAATAGATTAACACCAATTATATAATATGTAAATACCTTTTTTTAAAATATTACAACATTAAAAGATTTCTTAACCATGATTATCTAGGTTTATCAAGGGATTAAATGAATACTATTAATTTTAAAGGTTAATATCTTTTTGAAAAAACAAAAAAAAGAAGCAGCCATTATCAATGACTTACTTCTCCTCTACCTTCCACGTATCGATTGATATTGATATTCTTCTCCATTTAATATTAATTCCGTATAATCTAATATTTGCCCGTTAGACAGATAAGTAGTGTTTAGTACTTTCAATAAAGGGGTTGAAGGATCACAATTAAAATAGTTTACAATTTCATCTGATGGCATTATTGGGACAACGATATGGTGAGATTGGTCTATCGTTTCCTTGGTGTATCCCTCAATAAATTCATATTTAGACTTCCGAATACGATCATAAGATAAATCAGGATATTTTTGAACTTCCATGAAATTAGTCTCAAGCATCATTGGCATATTATCTGCTTTTCGTAACCTTTTTATATAATAAATTGGTTCCCCTTTTGTAATGGCCAATTTATTTGCTATCTCCTCATTTGAAGGGATTACTTTAAATTCGATTATATCCGTTGATGGCTGTTTTCCTGTTTCCAGCATCTCTTCAGTGAAACTTTTTACATGAGTAGACCGTTCAATTACCTTTTGATTGGTAACATATGTTCCACTTCCTTGACTTCGAGAAAGAAATCCTTTTGCCACCAGATTATTGGTTGCTTGACGTACAGTAACCCTGCTAACATTAAATTTCTTTATTAATTCCTGTTCTGTCTCAATTGGTGAACCTTTTGCAAATTGGCCACCTTTGATTTTTTGTAGGATATAATCTTCAATCATTTTGTATTTTGGTATTCTTTTTGGTTTTCCCACTTAACACCCACCTCTTAAAGATTTATTTGTATGAGTAAATAGATTATAACAAATATAATATATGTTTGAGAATTTATATGAAAAGGTATTAACTAATTATTCGCAAAACGTTTTCTTTATTTTCGGAACATACGTTAGCCTCATATATCGTCACACCTTTCCGTTCAAACCAATCTCGAATAATTTGTCCTATACTTTTTTTATACTTTCCATTAATTATTTGCCTTCTGTATTTTGGAGCAAATACAATATGGTACTTACAATTCCACGTTGTGTGCTAAACTATTTTTGTCCTTCATTGGACATGCCTCCTTCTTTGGTGAGTTTAAGTGGTCGGTAAATCACCTCTATCTTACCATGAAGGGAGGCTTTTTTTGGTCCATGCTAAAAGCTCTCCAGAACCCCTGGCACATCCAGGGGTTTTCAAAACCATAAAAAACCGATAAGCATTATGCTTATCGGTTTTTGGCATTACAATTCTTCACCATTTGTTTCAATTACTTTCTTGTACCAATAAAAAGATTTTTTCTTATAACGTTTATTGGTTCCATTTCCTTCGTTATCTCGATCCACATATATGAATCCGTAACGCTTACGCATTTCACCAGTACCTGCACTAACTATATCAATACACCCCCATGAAGTATATCCCATAAGATCTACTCCATCTGAAACAGCTTCTATCATAGCCTTTATATGTTCTCGCATATATTCTATGCGATAATCATCATCTACTGTTCCATCTTCTGTTAATTCATCCACTGCCCCTAGACCATTCTCTACAATAAATAGTGGCTTTTGATAGCGGTCATATAATTGATTCATCGTTATCCTTAAACCTAAAGGATCAATTTGCCATCCCCATTCTGATGCTTTAAGATGAGGATTTCGTAATGTTTTAATGGCATTACCCGTGGTTCTATTTTGATTTATCTCTGGATCTGTACTAGTCAAGCGAGAGGAATAATAAGAAAATGAGATAAAATCAACTGGATATTGTTTTAAAATTTCCTCATCTCCTTGCTCCATTTCTAATTGGACATTCCGTTCTTCCAAAAATTTACTCGTGTATGATGGATACTCTCCTCTTGCTTGTACATCAATAAAGAAATATTGTTTTCGATTTTCTTGAACTGATTTCCATATATCATTGGGATGACAACTATACGGGTAGATTTCTCCAGCTGCTAACATACATCCGATCATAATTTGTGGATTCGTTTCTTTTGCAATTTTGGTTGCTAAACTACTTGCCACCAACTGATGGTGTGCTGCTTGATATTTTACTTGCTCTTCATTTTCATCCTCTTCAATAAGTAGCCCCCCACCAAAAAATGGGATGTGCAGAATCATATTTATTTCATTAAAGGTGAGCCAATACTTGACCTTATCTTTATACCTATCAAATACAACCTGTGCATACTTTGTATAGAAATCAACTAACTTGCGATTTCTCCACCCTCCATATTCTTTAACCAAATGTAATGGTGTATCAAAGTGATTTAACGTAACTAAGGGCTCAATCCCATACTTCTTACATTCATCAAATAAGGCATCATAGAATTGAAGACCTTTTTCATTAGGCTCTGCTTCATCCCCATTAGGGAAAATTCTCGGCCAGGAAATTGAAGTTCTAAACACTTTGAATCCCATCTCCGCAAATAATTTGATATCTTCTTTATAGTGATGGTAAAAATCGATTGATTCATGGCTTGGGTAATGGCTATAGTTCGTCGTTAAAGCAACTTTTGGATTCAACAATGCTTCTCTTCTTTTTACACCAGATGGTAAAATATCTACTAATGCCAATCCTTTACCATCTTCTAAATAAGCACCTTCAGCTTGATTAGCAGCGACAGCTCCGCCCCATAAAAAATTTTTATCTAGTTTCATGTGAACCTCCATATTAAAATTTACTTTGGCTGCTTTTTCCTTCTAATCAAAAGCGTCTATCTCGTCGATGTGGGACAACATCACCTGTTTCAAAAAAATGTAGTAACATTCTATTTTTAAAATCTAATATTTTCTCTTTATAACGTTCATCTTCTATTATATTGTTTTTCTCCCATGGATCTTCTTTCAGGTTATAAAATTCATCTTCTTCATATAACCGATAAACATATTTAAAATCATGATCCCTTATCATCATTGCCTTTGTATGTTGAGGCATTTTTTCTTGTTCGGTCGTTCTTGCCCAATATGGGTTATCCGGAGAATGGCCTGCATCCATACAATGATCTTCACCTTCTAATCTACCACCTTCACAGAAAACCACATCTCTATGTTGCTCTTTTCCTTCAAGAACGTCTCTAAGTGATTTCCCAAAATGTGTATGACTCGGCGCAATATCTACTAAATCCATAATAGTTGCTTGAACGTCAATTAGTTCTACTAAAGCGTCTGTGATACGCGGTTTTATTTTTGTTTGTCCAGAAGGCTTTATTAAAAGTGGCACTCTTGTTATTACATCTTCAAATGTATTTTGATTCTTTTCCGTTAATTCATAGTCACCAGTATAGTCGCCATGATCACTAAAGAAAATAATCATTGTATCATCATACAGATTTTTTTCTTTTAGTGTATTAACTAAATTTCCAATTTGAGCATCTAATTTAGTCCCCATCGCATAATAGACACGTTTTATTTCCTTTAATTGCTCATCTGAATAATGGGTAAGTTTTTGGTTTTCATGAATACCACGCAAAATACTAGGCTTTTTATTCCATTCTCCCTCTTTTAATCTGATCGGACTAGCAATGTCTGCAGAACTAATTTGGTTGTACCATTCTTCCTCAATCTTATATGCTGGATGTGGTAAGGAGAGAGCTAAATAAATACAGAATGGATCATCACCAAATTCTTTATCCTCTATTAATTCAATTGCATTATTTATCTGATCTACATCTGGATGATTAGCTTCTTCAACCACACCTTTATAATGTGAATAATCTGGTTCAGATGTTATTTCATTCTTTTTCTGTTCTTTTGCCTTCCTCATCTTTTCAGAAAAAAAATCACTTCTATCGGAACATACAGCGCTAATATCTGCATCAACTTGCAAAAAGTCAGATCTGCCTCCCCAGTGAACAAAATATCCCGATTCTTTTAATGTTTTTAATAGGTTAGGTTCATTATCATCCATTAGATGCCTCATTGTTCGATAACCTTTTGTGTGTGGATACCAACCAGTCATAAATGAACATCGGCTTGGAACACATACTGGATTTTGACAATAGGTATTAGAGAAACCTACACCTTCTTTAGCTAATTTATCCAGATTAGGTGTACTTACTGAAGAGTTCCCTAGAAATCCGACAGAATCAGCACGCCATTGATCTGCAACTATCATGACAATATTAGTTTTTTTACTCATCTCATAAAGAGGGAATCCCCTCTTTCCCCTCCTTTCGCTTGTGAAATTATTATTAACTCTCGGAAGAGATTTCTTCTGTTAAAGCTTTTCTATCTAACGCTCGAAAGAATGGATAATAGATTAGAACGGACATTCCGATACAAATGAATTGCCATATAATTAATATTAAACCTCCCTGAACTATTGGTCCAAGTATAATAGGTGTACCTATTGGCAAGTGAGTACCGTTAGCTATTGGAATAATACCGGAAAGCATTGTAAAGTAAGATATTGTACCAATTATTAATGGTGCAAAGATAAAAGGTATAAACATATATGGATTTAATATAATGGGTGTACCAAAAGTAATTGGTTCATTGATACTAAAAATTGAGGCAGGTAATGATATTTTTCCTAACGACTTGTAGCGTTTACTCTTGGCAAAAAACGCCATTAGTATACATAGTCCTAATGTTGCACCTGCACCTCCAAGTGAAATAAACGTAGTGTAAAAGCCTGTATGAACAATGTTGGTAGGTGTTTCGCCTGCTGCGATGGCATCTAAATTTTCTAGACCTAGTGGCATCCATATACTATAATATATAGGTAATACCACTAACATCCCGTGAACCCCAATAAACCATAGTAAGTGAATAACTAAAATCATTACTACTAAAGACCAGTATCCCCCACCTAAATTTAACAATGGAGCTTGAAGAATCGAATAGATAAATTCATGAACATTTTCATAAGTAGTTAATTGAAATAATACATTTACAATGGTAAAAATTATTGTTATTACAATTCCTGGAACAAGGTTGTTGAAAGATTTCCCAATCGTTGGTGGGACGCTATCTGGTAATCGAATCAAAAATTTACTATCTATTATTAGTACATACAATCTTGATACTGTTAGTCCGACAATTATCGCTACAAAGAGTCCTTTAGCTCCTAAATATTCAACAGGTATAACGTTCGCATCATCAAGCTGGGACAATGGTGTTAAGACTAAAAAACAAATTAACGCGATTAAACCTGCACCAACACCATCTTTCTCAAAATATGATGCCAGTCTATATGCAATGAAAAATACAGTGTATAATGCTAACATTCCAGTCGTGACATTAGCGGGTATCATGAACATCGTTTTTAAACCTATTGATTCTATAAAATCTTGATAGCCTCCAATGTTCATGTTTGCTAAAAGAGTTGCAAAAGCACCTATGATGATAACTGGTAAGATAGAGATTAACCCATTGGAAATTGCTTTTAAATACCTATTGTTACTTGTTTTTCCGGACACTGACTGTATTTTTGTTAAGATTTGTTGCCTTTCGATCCCCATAATAAACCTCCTCTAATGATCTAACTATTTCTTTTCAATAAGTTCTAATGCCCATCCTAATACCTTTTGTCCATTCATCGTTCCATAATCTACAGTATTAATCACCTCGACAGGGATTCTATCACCATATTCTTTTTGGTAATCCTCGTGTAAATAAGAAACCTGAGGTCCCAATAATAGAACATCTGCATTTCCAACGTATTTTTTTAGATCCCCACCAGAAGTTGCATTTATCACAATCTCTTCTGACTTATCTTTTGCTGCCTCTTCCATCTTGTTCACTAACATACTTGTTGACATACCTGCAGCACATACTAATAAAATATTTTTCATTTTTCGTTCCTCCATTTAGTTAATTTTTTGATGTAAGTCAATAATCTCTCGAGCCAAATCTCTAACAGTCATTGCATTCATTAAATGGTCCTGTGCGTGGATCATCAGTAGAGTGATTTCTGTTTTTTCCCCCCTTGCTTCACCTTGAATAAGGTCTGTTTGCACACGATGAGCTTGTGCTAAATCCTCATTTGTTTGTTCTAGTAATTTCTCAGCTTCTTCGAAATTGCCTTTTTTCGCTTCTTTTATCGAGCGAATCGCATTACTCCTTGCGTTTCCCCCATTGACGATTATCCCCATAATGGTTTCTTGATAGTCCAACGAAGAATCCTCCTTTCCGTCTTTCTATTTATAAATTGTAATTTCATTCTATTATTAAATTGTTCTCAACTACAGAGCACATTTTTCCGTACACAACGGCAGAAATTAACGCAAACATCTAGTGTATACTCCAAAGAAAGGCTAAAGTACTGCAAATAAACATGGCGACTAAAAATGGCAATGGGGAGGTCACTTAATATTTTGTGTTTTTAGTTTGACATTAACTCTCTAGATAAAGGAAGTTTAATTTACTCCAAAAAAATAACCCAGTTCTAAACTGAGTTATCAACTAATTGCCTTCAATATTTGATAAAGCTCTTCTGGAGATTTCGAATAAATAATTTTTTGTACGATATCCTTATTATCAACTAAACTAATGAGGTGCTGGTACATCGGCTTTAATTCTTCTTTATTTTCTTCGCTTACATGTAGAAAGCAGACTAATTGAACTAAGTTCTCTCCCCATTGAATAGGATTCTGTAATACACAGAATACCCAAAATGTTCGGTTAGATTGTGGAACTAAAGGATGTGGAATTGCAACTAAATTTCCATAACTCGTTGAAGCGGCTTTCTCTCTTTCTAAAACTGATTCTGAAAAAGTATCATTGACTAAACCTTCTTCCGTCAGCTTTCTCCCTACGAACCGAATGACTTCCTCAGATGAGTGAAAATTCTGGTTTAAGAATATATGTGCTGGATTTAAATATTTATCTACAATATCCTCGCAACGATTATCCAATTGTTTTTCTATTAAATTTATATCCTGTTCACCTAAAATCGTACTTACTATTACATACGGTATGTCGAGATCATCTGGAAGTGGTACAGTACTTATAATTAAATCTACATTGGACTCGTATTGTTCTAAATTGTGTAGTTCTGTCGTACCTAAAATAGATATTTTATTTGCAAATTTTGTGCGTAATTTATACAATAATAGTTGCGAGCTTCCGACCCCTGTCGTACAAACAATTAAACATCTTTTTGGTTTTTTTTCTAGCTTCGTTCTTTCAATTGCTGCACCAAAATGTAAAGCAATATATCCGATTTCGTTTTCATCTATCTTTATATTTTGTTTTTGTTCAATCACTTTACCAGCAATGACTCCTGCTTCAAATGCTACTGGATAATTTTCTTTAATTGCTTCAAGTACAGGATTTCTAATATTCATGCCATTTCGATAGCGATGAATAGCTGGTTTAAGATGGACAACTATTCCTGCTAATAATTCTTTATCTTCTTTTATTCCTAACCCCAATTGCTCGTCCACTTTATTAATTAATGATCTAGCTGTTTCTAACATAGGATCTTCAAAGTCATGTAAGGATGAATTTTTTTGATCCGTTAAAAAAATCTTCGTTCCTAATAAATGTAAGGTTACATAATGAATTTCTGCGTCAGGAAAAGTAATTTGTAATGCTTGTTCTGCTTCATTTAATAATTCCGCTGCAATTTTATGTTCCTTTGTATTTAATATATCTTGATAATTAATAGATTGCGAAGTAATATACTGGTTTTGTTCAATTCGCCTGCAAGCAATCGCTATATGAACCACTAAATTGGAAAGAGCAATATCCGATAAATTCAATTGGTTCTTTCGTAGGTGTTTGAGGACTATTTGCTGAATACGATCCATTTGTTCCTTCGGCAGCAACATTTTGGAACTCTGATCTGTTGGCATCATTTGATCTCTTTTAAAGAGCTCTTCCGAAATTGCATAACGTATTTTTTTCTCGTCACCTGACACTTTAAGTCCATAATTTGGCCTTTTCTCTAGCGTCAACTTGTATTTATCTAGTATAACTTTTACATCCTTTAAATCTTTCTGCAAAGTAGATCGACTGACAAATAGTTCTTCTACTAAATCTTCAATTTTTATATAATCAGATTGTAGTAAGAATTTTTCTACTAAAAATTTTATGCGATCTTCTGGTTCAACAGGGACTCTCCCCTTCTCAAATAATAATGATTCAATATATGATTTGAATAGGGAATTATCTTTTATTTGCAATTGATAGCCTTGGCCGCGTTCTGCTAATATATGTGCACCATTTTTTTGTAACACATTCTCTAATATCTTTATATCGTTTCTCACTGTACGAGAGGATACTTGAAGTATAGTTGCAAGTTGGTCACTTGTAACCGGATCTTCCCTACCGATAAATTGTTTTAATAATTGTTGGATCCTTTTATTCATCTCTACCCTCCTGTCTTATTCTTCTTATTATTATCTATTATAAGAACGCTTCCACTTTATCTACAGATATTATTTTTCCGTTTGTATAGGAAATTTAGTATTTCAACAATCGACAAAAATCGCAATATATTGTTTTCTATTTTATATTTTTTTACTTTTCGCTTCAATTGTAGTTTGACCATTCCAAAATCCTTTCTATTTGAAAGTAAATACATGAATGTATTACGGCTATGAGGTATTATCCTCCTTGCCTTCGGTAGATGCAATGACCTTATCCTATAAGTTAGATTGAAGGATTGAATTTCATTCAAATAGTGTGCTCGATTGCATTATAAGTGAAGAAATATGGTAAAATGAAAAGATAATTCTAGACACCCGAACAAATACTAACTGGAGGTATATACATGAGGATTAATCATTTAATGGTTGATACTGATTGGCTTGAGTCTCATTTAAATGACCCGAAACTACGATTGCTAGATGCTACAGTGATTATGAAACAAGACGAAAATGGAGTGGATATCTCCTCTGGAAAAGAAGAATATGTGAAGGAACACATTCCTGGTGCAGTTTTCGCAGACCTAATACATGAGTTAAGTGATCCTGAGGCAGCTCTTCCATTAACTGCAGCTCAACATGATGAGTTTGTTCAAAAAATTTCTGAATTAGGTGTAGGGGATGGTACCTATGTAGTTGTCTATGACCGTGGGCCTGTTGTTGGAGCATCATTCTCAGCTTCCGATTGGGCATCGCGACTATGGTGGCAGCTCCGACTCGAAGGTTTCGATGAGGTATACATATTAGCTGGTGGTTTACCAAAATGGAAAGAAGAAGAGCGTCGATTGACAAGTGAACTAGGCTCTTATCCGAAAGCTACTTTTACTGGGAAACGAAGACCTGAACTACTAGCATCAAAAGAAGATATGATAGAAGCAATGAATAGTAGTTCAACCGTAATCGTTAATTGTTTATCCCCTGCTGAATTTAAAGGTGAAACAAATGCTTATCCACGTAATGGGCATATTCCAAACAGTAAAAATGTTTTCTTTGGCGATGTTACAGATCCGAAAACCAAAGGCCTACCAGACAGGGAAAAATTACAAGAGCTTTTTGCCCCAGTCGGAGCATTAGATAAATCAAAAAAAGTGATTACCTATTGCGGTGGCGGCATTGCTGCAACATGGAATGCATTAGCATTGTTCGCACTTGGTCGTGAGGATGTTGCTGTATATGATGGATCTATGGTTGAGTGGTCATCCGATGAAAGCCTGCCAATAGAAGTAGGTGAATAAGTTTTATTGTGTTTTTGTTCTATTTTTGGAGCTTTTGAATTTGTTTGGTTAAGTAAGGGGGCTGTCCCAAAAGCCCCTTTCAAGATAAAAAACCACGAAAAAAAATAAAAAGCTCCGTGGCGATATAAAAAAAGCTCCAGGACAACATCCAACAAAATGGGACAGCCCCTTTTCTTTAATATTCTCTATCGTTTTCACTGCATGTATATTTCTATGATCAAAATGGATGATCTTTCTCAAGTGCTTGGTCATTTAGAATACGATAGCTGGAATCACCAATATGAAGAGGAATGTCAAGTTTAGCTAAGTTAGGAAAACCTTTATCTAAGAACACATCTTTATCCTGATAACGTTGTAACACTTCTCCAACTATCCACTCCTGATCTGCTACTGGAGTGATACTTTTCACTTCACATTCATAAGCAAAATAAGCACTAGTCAAAATAGGTATATCTGCTTTCAATCCATTCTCATAATGAATATTATATTCTTGGAACTTATCAACATTCGAGCCACTGAAAGTACCAACAGCTTGAATAAGTTCAGTATATTTTGCCGGTAAAAAATGCACACCAAACACACCACTTTTCTCAATCAAATCGTAGGTGTATGCTTTTCTTTGGACGGATATACCATACATACCCGGATTAGATCCTAAATAAGTATGCCAACCGGAGGCCATGATATTCTGTGCCCCTTTATAGCGAGCTGTTATGACGGCAACCATCCCTGGATAGGAATACCAGATCTCTTCTTCTACAGGTGTTCTCATACTCAAAATCTCTCCTTTTTATTATTTTTTCTCTTCAATAAACTTACTTTCTTTCTAATAACGCATTGTAAACCCTATAGTAACTATAGGGTCAATAGGATCAAGCGCTCGTTTTTTTTATCGAACTGAGTTTTTAGTTTATCAAAGACTTTTTTACTCTTAATTCTGTCACAAAGCAATCTTCTTTAGAGGCACTATAATTCAGAGGTACAGAAACTTCATATACTTTTCCTTCTGTCTCTATATTGTTTACCTTAATATAATCATATAATTTATGATAATGACGGAGGTAGTGTTGAAGAGACCAATCAAAAGCAATGCAGAGATATTCTCCAGAAGCGATCAGACCAAATTCAATTTCCGCGTCTTCTCCGCTTAATTCGATATTTGGATGTGAAAGCGTTGAATACACAGAGTCGTAATCTATCTGACTAGTAGTTTGATAAGCTCTCAAGTCATAAGTATAACCACACTGGTTATCAATCATAGAACTCTTATCTTCTAAAATCTCCGCTAACTTACGTGTGAGTATATTTGGTTCAGTATTTGGATTTCCACCGGGAATAGCCATTTTCAATACTTTTTGCTCTTCAATATATCGCGAGTAAATGGCATTATCTTCCCTTCTTTTACTAATTTCAAATTGCTCAGCCAATTGACGTTTTCTTTTGGAGAGTAACTGCTCCGCTTGGAGAAGTCTCTCCTTTTCTCTTTCAATAGCTTTTTGTTGGTTGTGTAAAAAGAGTAGCATATTTTCAGGGGAATCTTGGATAACCTTTTTTATATCTTCCAGTGGCGTTTGTAAGTATTTAAGTGATTTTATAATATCCAGATAAAAAAATTGTCTGCTATCATAAAACCGATAACCATTATGCCCATCGACATGTGCTGGCTGGAATAGGCCTAATCTATCGTAATAGCGAAGAGTCTGCACGGATATGTTATTTAATTTAGCTGTTTCACCGATTGTATACAAGTCTTTCATTATTTTCCCTCCTAAAGAGTGTAACGATATGATACAAGTATAGGGCTAAAATCAACCACTATCTCCTTTATCTCACAACTACTCTCACTTTTCAATAAAACTAATCGTTACATTAAATAATTCAAATCTTATGGTCTTCGGGAAAGTACTAAAAAATGAACGGGGAAATCCTGACACTGCCGAAAAGCCTATGTTTAGCAATTTATGATGATGGGTAAATCATATATATAACCCAATTCCAATAGAAAGGATGAGCACTATGTCCAAAAAAACACAGTATCAACCTATAGGAGGAAATGGGGAAGAACCATCAGACGCACAGGAAGTTATTTATGCAAAAGACTTTAAACAAGCAGATATTGCTGGTGGATATCGAAAACCTAGAGTAAATGAAGCGAAGAAGGAAAGCTAAGAAGGAAAATCCTAACTTATAAGGACAGGTCATCTTAAAGCAGCTTTTTTAGCTGCTTTTTCTTTAATTTTTGTAGAAAAGAGTTAATGAGTTAAAGCGCAATATACCCTCTATTTCGTGTTAAACACTAAGTGTCGAGTTAAGAAATGGAGGATGAATATTTGCTATTACTAGAGATAATACAAGTTATTATTAGTGATTCAAGCATCAGGTTTGTTTGATATGAATTATCATTTTTAACCATCACTAACCTTATAATTCCCTAGAACAGATAGTATATTGGAAAAGGCATAATGCGTTGTATCTTTAGAGATTTGCTCTAGCTCCTCCACCTTTGTACATACAACTTCAGCCATATAATTATACTCTCCGCTAATTCTCCATAAATCAATAATATTACTGTTCTCTTTACAATAATTCATTAACTTTTCACAGCTCTTTGTTTTAAATAAAACAAAACCATGAATTCCTTTATTGAGTTCTTTATGATTTACCTCTACCGTATAACGATTTATCACATAATCTTCTAATCTTTCTATCCTCGTTTTCACAGCAGGAGATGACATGCTTATTTGTTTACCGATTTCCGTATAAGTAAGCCTTGAATTTCTTTTTAATAAATCTAAAATTTGATGATCGATATCATCTAACATTGCTTTCACCCTCATTACTTTAAAATTTAAAGTTTTTCATAGTATATAGCTTAATAATTCCATTGTAAACAAATCGGGATAGATTTAAAATTCTACATGAGGTGATAAATATGACATGTTCCATCTTCTCTGATTACAAAATCGGGAACTTAACATTAGATAATAGAATTGTGATGGCTCCTATGACAAGAGGATTTGCTGATAATGAAACCGGTGAAGTAAATCAGTTGATTGCCGACTATTATGGAAAAAGAGCGAGATACGGTGCCGGCTTAATCATCACAGAAGGAATTGTCATCAATGAATCAGCCAAAGGAACCTATGGGATTCCGGGAATATTCACACATCGTCAAACTCTAAGTTGGAAAAAAGTCACAAGAGAAGTTCATCGACATAAAACGAAAATTTTTGCCCAGCTTTGGCATGTAGGCAGAGTAAGTCATCAGGAAATTTTAAAAGGGCATACTCCTGTCGCTCCATCTGCCATAAGTGCTAGCGGCCACGTGCATAGATTAAGGAAACCGTTCCAAGCACCTAAACCTTTAAGTCAGGCGGAAATATATCAAATTATCGATGACTATAGACAAGCAGCAAGAAATGCAATGGAGGCTGGATTTGACGGTGTTGAAATACATGCCGCACATGGTTATCTCATTGATCAATTTATCAGTGAGAAATCAAATCTTCGTCAAGACATGTTTGGAGGGTCCTTACAAAATAGACTGCGATTTTTAGATTTAATTATTAAAGAAGTAAAGAAAGTTGTACCTAAAAATAGAATTAGCATCAGGGTTTCAGAAAAGAAAGATGACGATAGGGATTATGTATGGGAGCAACCTGAAGAAATGGTACACGCTATCACAGAGATTCTTTCCAAACACCGAATAAAAATTATCCATCCCTCTGTAGAAAACTACGGTGTTGCCCTTAAAAATGATCAAAGATCGCTTCATGAGTTATTTAGGAAATACTGGGGGGAAACCCTTATAGCTGTTGGTAATATAGCTCCTAATGAAGGGGCAGACATCATTGAGGAAAATCAAGCAGACCTAATTGCATTTGGACAATTATATATATCCAATCCTGATTTGGTTATTCGTCTGAAAGCGAATCAAGAGATTTTCCCATATCACACAAAAGAGCAGCTAAAATGTTTAAATTAATTTATACGCCGATTTGAAAATACTGAAGCAGGCTCTGCCAAATTCATTTTAATAGGGCCTGCCCAACCCTGATGAAGAAAACAAATGATAATTGTTGCTGCGCAGTATACGTTTGCTTCGTCTACTATGCAATATAAGATTTCTCTTGTCATTTATTACTTCTTCATTTACCGACTATTTGCTAATTTATAAGATGATTCTATTATACTATCTTTTTGAGGGATTTAAGGTGTAGTGAATGACTACATCCTACCAGTTAAGATATGATTTACCGAATATTCATTATTCAACTTTTATTTAACTCTAAATACAAACTTGAACAAAAGGTAGTAAATAGAGAATGAAAATCCGTTCAAATCTTAGCAAAAAAATATACATCTAAAAGGTAAAAATCGTATAAATGTCTGGACCAATATTTCAGCTGCTTATGATCTGCATCGATATATAGTTGATCGGGGATCGACGTCAAATATTTAACCGAATTAGAGAATTTCGATCAAAATTTTGCTTATACTTAAAAAAGCAGGAACCTGTCAAGTTCCTGCTTCTCACTTCAACACTATCTCCGCTACATTTTCTACATGCGTCGTCTGTGGAAACATATCCACTGGCTGAATCCCTTTTACCTTATATCCGTTCTGTACTAAATATTTCATATCTTGCACCTGCGTCACCGGATTGCAGGACACATAAACTATACGTTCCGGCTTAAGCTTAACGACACTAGACAAGAACGCTTCATCACTCCCGCTTCGTGGTGGATCCATAATTACTACATCCGCTTTCTCACCACGTGCTGCCATCTCCATCATGAATTCCCCGGAATCGCCTTGATAGAAACGGGCATTTTTCACGCCGTTGCGCTTTGAATTGCGGATTGCGTCTCGAACAGCATCCTTATTCAACTCTACTCCAATGACTTTGCCAGCCTTTTGACTAGCAATCAGACCAATTGTACCGATCCCACAGTACGCATCAATCACGGTTTCACTTCCAGTTAACTGGGCCATTTCAATGGCTTTTGCATATAACTTTTCCGTCTGGACCGGATTAATCTGATAGAAGGATTTCGCGGAAATATCAAACTTCATTCCACAAAGAGTGTCAGTTATAGTCCCTTTACCGAACAACACTTTCTCCTGATCACCTAGAACCATGCTCGTATCCCGGTTATTCACATTCATGAGGATGGTCGTAATCTCTGGGTGAGCCTTCCTTAGAGCTTTCACAAAATTATTCTTACCTTTAAAAATAGGTGAAGCTACAACCAGCACCACCATGATTTCACCACTGACTTTACCGACCTTCACCAGTACGTGACGCAGGAAGCCTCGTCCAGTGTCTTCATTATATGGCTGCATTTTAAAGGACTTCATCATGTCCTTAATCGTTTGCCATATCTCATCCGCTTTCGGATCGTGAATGAGACACCGATCCATCGAGATAAGCTGATGACTATTCTGAGCGTATAGCCCACCAATAATCTGCCGTTCCTGATTCAGACCAAATGTTGTATGACTCTTGTTCCGGTAATCGTACGGATGATCCATCGTTAAAATGGGTTCCGGTTTACCGAATGGTTTCATCAATTGATCTATTGTTTCCTGTTTGAAACGCTTTTGCGCTTCCTTGTTCATATGCTGAAGCTGACATCCGCCACACTCATAAAAATAGGAGCACATTGGCTCGATTCGGTCTTTAGACGAGGTGATTACCCGCTTCAATTCCGTATTAACATATCGCCCACTAGTGGACAAAGTAATCTCAGCCGTTTCACCTGGCAATAGATGCTCTACCTCTAGCTGCTTTCCTTTCCATTGAACGATACCTTTCCCCTCATTGGTCAGGCCTGTGCAGGTCACCTCTGCTGTTACAAATTTCTTATTACCTCGATGCTTATTTGTTGCCGAGGGCTTACCTTGGAATTTGCCGCCCTTTTGATTAGTCAGTGCGGAGCGCTTTTTCCCATTTGTTTTTTTCGCTTGATTGCGTGTTTTTCCTAGTTTATATCCATTCTTTTTGCTTTTATTCATAGGCACTTCCTATCTATTTTTCTTTGGTTTCCCATTATATACTATCCAAAGACCGTAGTAAAACTAACGAATGCAAAAAAACTGCCACCAATTATTGGATGGGATAAAGGTGCCAGACCCTCTACCTCCTAAACATACATGTAGTTTGTAACGAAGGCGAAATTTTTATGTGTGATCGCTCCCCAGCTTATGGAGGGCACATAATCGATTTAATTTATCACAAAATAATGGTACAAGTTGACGTATATAGTAATCAAGATTACTCTGAATAAAGACGTACGAATTGAAGCAATAAAAGGAGCATAAATAATGAATAAAACGCAATCATTAAATGAAGTATTACCTGACCTAAAACCATTTCTTCAAACAGCTTGGGATAAATCCGGGTTCGAAAAGCTAACAGCCATTCAACTGCATACGGCCCGCTTTATAATCGAAGGAAAAGATATCATTGCTGAGTCACCAACAGGCAGCGGTAAAACGCTAGCTTACCTTTTACCGCTTTTGCAACAAATTGACCCAACTCAAAAAAATACGCAAGTTGTAATCTTAGCATCATCCCATGAACTAGTGATGCAAATAAATCAAGAAGTTCAGGAGTGGTCAAGGGATAGTGGAATTGGTAGTGCGACACTGATTGGTGGAGCAAACGTAAAACGACAAATTGAAAAGTTGAAAAAGAAACCGCAAATCGTAATTGGAACACCAGGAAGAATGAACGAACTAATTAATCAGAAAAAATTAAAGATGCATCAAGTAAAAACGATTGTATTGGATGAAGCAGATCAACTGTTAATACCCGAACATATAGCTACTATCGAAAAAATTGTAAAAAGTACCTTAAGTGATCGACAAATGCTTGTCTTTTCGGCAACTCTACCTGAGACAGTACAATCAAAGGCAGAAGAACTAATGAACAGTCCTGAAGTAATTCGAGTAGGTAAAGAAGAGGATGATCGACCAAATGTGGAGTATATGTATCTTGTTTGTGAGGCGAGAGATAAAATTGAACTACTTCGAAAGCTCGTACGAAATCATGAAATGAAAGCACTGGTATTCGTCAAAGACATTTCAACGCTTTCGGTACTGGCAGAAAAACTAGATTATATGGGCATCCATGCAGGAGTTTTACATAGTGACTCCAAAAAGCAAGAACGCGCTAAGGCAATTAAAGAATTCCGCGAAGGAAAAGCTGAATTACTATTAGCTTCAGATGTTGCTGCAAGAGGCTTAGATATCCCTGATTTATCCCATGTTATTCATATGGACTTGCCTAAAGAGACGACACAATTCGTTCATCGCTCCGGAAGAACTGGGCGGTTAGGGTCTGACTCAGGTACCGTTGTAGCCATTGTCACGGAGAGTGAGGAGCGACAACTGCGGAAGTTTAGTCCCCAGTTAAATCTAACCGTTTTAAAGAAAATATTATCAAAAGGGAAATTAGTTAATTCAGAATAAAGTAAGATTATAATCAGTTTTTTTATCTCCACTGATCATTAGGCGAAACTTATCAGGATGCTTAGCGTCTGTTATCCCCCAGTTACTTTCTTCGTGTTACTCGAAACTTGCAGCGGGGGTATTACAGACGGTTAGCTCCGTGATAAAGAGAACCAATAAACTCTTCTATCTCAACTCATCATCCAATGGTATAATCACTTGATCCAATACCATTCTCCATTGACGCTTCATCTCTGGTCCATATTTCAACGGTTTAGCATCAGGGTTTGCAACTTTATACTGATCAAAAGCCCTACTGTTAAGGATGTCACTGATATTTGGAATAGGATCCATTCTAATCACATATTGAATGGCAGATAAAAATATCTTCCTCATCCTCCATTAATGATCGTTTGCCTTTACAAATTCAACACGAGCTTCAATTGGGGTGT
The DNA here is from genome assembly GCF_017599345.1 of Gracilibacillus suaedae. Classification (GTDB taxonomy): domain Bacteria; phylum Bacillota; class Bacilli; order Bacillales; family Amphibacillaceae; genus Gracilibacillus; species Gracilibacillus suaedae. The sequence goes on along the minus strand of NZ_JAGFVL010000032.1, from coordinate 17,390 downwards.
GTTCATTTAATACACATTAATAATGAAATGAAAGAATCAAACTAGTTGTTTTTGATAATTACGCGCAAAAAGGATAATAACAATCATTAAAATCGCTAACCCAGCCAGCACAAACGCAACCGTTGTTGTCGTTGCATGATCCATCAAACTCCCTGTTATCAATGGAAAGAATATGCCACCAGCTCCACCTGAGGCAATTAAAATACTCGTAATTTTATCAGTACTTCCCGGTAACAAAGTTGTCGCATAGACAATCACAATACCAAATACACCAGCCATCATTAATCCAATCAGTACTATTAACACATAGCTCAACCACAGACTAGTTGCCATTCCTAATATAGCAATAAAAACAACCGTCCCTGTACAACAAATGATCAGATAGCGAGCATATTGCATCCATTCAGCTAAATGTCCCGCAGCCAAACGACCAGCGACCATAGCTCCCCAAAAAATCGTTACAGACAATGTTGCTAAAAAGGTAGCTGCTTCCACCTGGTTCACTAGAATAGCAGGCAAGAAATTCATCACACTTATTTCTAACCCAACATAAACGATGAAAAAGATCATAATCATAGTTAAAATTATACGATGCTTTGTTGAAAACCGCACTTGCCCTTCTGTTTTAGGTTGGCTAACTTTTCCCATATACGTTTCTAAAGAACCAAATGAAGTTTTCATCCAGAAGATGCATATCACTACTGCGTATACGCCTAACACTAGAAACGAATAGCGCCATAAATCCGTGGATGCGAGCCAACCGGAAATAATCGGCATGATTAAAGAACCAAGGCCAAAAAACACTTCTAATCTACTAAAAGCGATCGCTGGTTTATCATTGATCGCGTCAATAATTAAGGCACCTACCAATGGTTCAATGATACCAAAGCCAAATCCAGCAAAAATAGCAATAAAAAACCAAAATTCCCATGGCACAAGTGACATAAACATGATTTGAGCCAGTGCTATGGATATGAATGAGAATATAAGAGTCCTTCTTCTACCTATTAATCTAGATAAATAAGACGCTGAAATCACCCCTGCCAAAAAGCCCACAGATTGGCTCGCAATTAGAATGCCACCTTCCGTATAACTTCGATCATAATAATCCAAAATCTCAGTCAAAATTGATCCAAGAATAATGTGCGTAAAACCGATAAGTAAGTATGTAAAAGACCCAATCCAAATTAAACGTTTCATATATCCTCCTGCTGGTTATCCATTCTTATGCATATTTAAATGTAGCTATCAGAATAATTACTCTTAACATAGATTATCCTACCATGAAAATCTTTTTTTGTAAGTTAAACACGTTTTCCATCATTTGAGAATATATGATATAGTTAAATTACTGTTATTTCTAATAAATATGGAGGTTATTTCAATGTCCTCTTATGAAAAGTACAAAGAATCGATTGATTATTCGTATCAACATGTTTATCATCTAAGGAGTGGGCGTTTGTGGGTCGGCTAAGTAGGATCTATTATCACACGGTAACATCTTAAATGCGAACAATGATTCACGGCATATTCTTTATTTGTTCACAGTATATAAAAAATTTCCATTATTTTCTTCGTTTTTTTGTATAATTCCCCTTAAAAAGATTGTTGTTCACGTATGGTGGACAATTTGTATTTATTAAAGATAGAGACGGTGATTATGTATCACTTTGTCAGTATTTTTACCACTCACTACTTATTTAATAAAATAATAACAGAAGTTTCATATACATCACATCGTCTAAATTCATGTGGCACGGTGGAGCTGGCGTTTCCACCGTGATCAGAATGTGTCATATCTTCTAATGTAGTACTAACATCTTTCCACTTCTAGAATTGTCATGGATTTTCCAGAATATTGAAAACACTGTAATATAGCTTCATGCAATGTAACGAAGATATCATCTCCTTAAATGGTGAATTTAATGACAAAATACTCCAGTTTGAACCTGTAGCGCAAAAAGCTTAACTTTTTAATTCCTTAACCACCCGATCAACCCGCTCTACCTCCCCAAACGGATCCTTCCACCAATTCCGACTCCAAACCCTCTCAATCTTCCACCCTTTCGACTCTAAAAACCGTTGCCTGTAAATATCCCGTTCTCTTGCTGCCGGCGAACTATGATACATCGCCCCATCACATTCAATTCCTAACACATACTTGCTCGGATCATTTGGATCGACTACCGCTAAATCAATCCGATAACCGGACATGCCTACTTGTGTATCAACGGTGTAGCCAATTTCTGTTAGTTTTTCATACACTTCTTCTTCAAATGGCGAATCAAATTGCAGGCTTCCCTCTTGTTTTACCGTATTAACTTCCCCGCTTAGATTCGTCAACGTGGCTTCAATGGAGTCCTTCTTCAAATCAGAAACAGCTTGTGCGTATTCCAAATATGCTTTTAACAGTTTCGGACCAATATTTTTCGCGTTGGTGACATTCAACTCATGCGGGTCAATACTGGATACTAAATGAATTTCTTGTTTGGCGCGTGTTACTGCAACATTTAAACGGTTTTCGCCACCTTCTTGTCCAAGTGTACCAAAGCGGTTATAGACTTTTCCTTCTTTATTTTTGGCATAGGCGATCGAGAAAATAATGATATCTCGTTCATCACCTTGGACATTTTCAATATTCTTTACAAAGATTCTTTCATCTAAGTCACGACTCATTACCTGGTCATAAATCACACCAAATTCTGCATCTTCTTCGCTAAAGCGATCAATCGCATCTTCAATAGCCGCTTGTTGTTTCGCATTAAAGGTTATGATACCAATCGTTCTTGATGCATCTTCGATTAATTTCTGCTTCAGCAGTTTTACAACATCCTCTGCTTCTACGGTATTTTGCTGGTTGATCCATCGTCCATTGGATTCATGCCATTGAATCGCTGCTGGGTCTTGCAGGTGATTGACGTTTGGTGCAATCTGCATATGGCCATGATAAAAAGCGTGATTAGAAAAATTGATCAACTCTTCTGATTTCGAGCGGTAATGCCATTCCAATAAACTGCTTGGCAAGATTCGTTTTGCTAAATTCAGCAGGCTCTGTGATTCTTCAAATTCTTCTTGTTCCTCATCTTCATCTGAATCAACTGATCCTTTAAAAAGGGAGGAAGGCGGAAGCTGTTGTTCATCTCCCGCTACGACCACTTTATTACCTCTGTAAATGGATGGCATGCCATTTTCCACTGTACACTGGGATGCTTCGTCAAAAATGACAAGATCAAATATTTTTTCTTCTAATGGAAAAATGGCAGAAGCGATCTCTGGTGATACTAACCAGACGGGAATGACATCTAGTAATCCTTTTAAGGCAAATTCGTTTACTAAACGACGAACCGGCCAGAGTTGACGCTTTTTCCCTGTTTGATAAATCATGTCTTTTACAGCTTTCGGATTTTCTGCTTTTACTTCTGCAATCATTTGATGCATTTGATTTTGCAGCAAATCAATTGTCAGACTCTGTTTTTTCTGTAATAACTCTTTTAGCTCATCTGTTAAATGCTGAAAGTTACCTGTCCCGATCATGGCAATCTCCGGATACTTTCTTTCTATTTGATCGATCCAGTGAATGTATGCTGATTGTTTAGCTACTTCTGCCCATTCTTCTGCCATGTTTCCACTGTCCGCTAAATTGCGTTCTATTAATCGATCAATTAACTGTTGCACTTCCTTAGCACTATGGTCATACAAACGATCCATTTCACGTAATTCATCAAAGAATTCTTTTATATATGTTTGTTTCTTTTTTAATACTTCTAACGGAATATCGCCTTTTGATACCCGTGTCTTTAGACTTTTAATAGAGTCTGCTGAAAAATACGGATCTAATTTCTCTAATTGTTGGAATAACCCTTCTGTTGCTTGGGATAAGTCATATAGGATGGTTAAACTTTCTTTTAATTTCGGCCATTCTTTTGATGATAAGCCACTGAACTTTTCACCGTCTAGCAATTCTTCAATAATCGTTTTACCGGTAAAACTTGTCCATAACCATAATCGTAGTTTCTGCAGTGTCTTTTTGTCCTCTGTATGTAAGGCATCATAGATTTTTTCCAGCTTTTTATCAATTTGGCGACTATAAGCCGGGGTAATATCTTCATCATCAAAATGTTCTAAATGGTTGATACTCTGTTCTGCCTCATTAATAGCACCATCCAATATTTCGATAAGTTGAATACGATCCTTTAATTCCATATCAGTAAAAGATGTCCGGTCCTGGACAGGATTATCTTTTCCAAACGTCGCATAATAACTGGCATAGGTACTCACTTTTCTTAAAATGTCTGCTAGATTTTGTTTGTTCAGCTCTTCCAAAATACCTTCTAACGGGATCATTTTATCTTGTTCTTTCGCAGTTTTACTCAACCCATATAAATCGTAAGCTCTAAAGCCATGTGGCTGCACTTCAAATAATGCTTGCGCTATTTTATCCAGTTTATCTTCCGTACTAATAATTTTCTGAGATAATTGATCAAATGCTTGCTGGAGATCTTGGTATGAATGATCACGATTTAGTTGTACATTTAATTTTTGATAAAAAGTTTTACGATCATTCTTTTCATCATGGAGTAATGCTACATTGGATGACAGATTAAGTGCATCTAACCGTTGATAGACGACATCTAATGCCGCCCGCTTTTGTGTAACAAGCATCACTCGCTGCCCTTTTGCTATCGCATTGGAGATCATATTAACGATCACTTGTGATTTCCCTGTACCTGGTGGGCCATGGACAACCATACCTTTTTCGTGATCAAGTGCATCCAGTATTTTTTCTTGAGAGGCATCAGTATCAAGTACATAATACTTATTTTTCTCTTGTGCTAGTTTTTCTTGAAAGGATTGATCTTTATTAGAGGGTAGATTATCTACTTCTTCACCTGTGTCATGGACTTTGATATCTAGAAATTCGGAGACCACTCCTAAATCTTCTTGTCCTTGTGCGAGCATCTCGACAAACTTCTCATAATCACTTAAAATAGCAGAGTTTCCTTGTGGAAAATGCCCAATGACTGCTTGCTCATTAAGACGGAATGATCCTTTATGAAATGTTGGTATCGTATCTTTCGTATACTCTTCGACTGCTTCTAGTTGCTCAGATAGATTCGCTATTATTGCAAAGTCATGCGTAGCTAACCATCTGCTCCACTCTTCGATATTGATTGATGTTGCTTTGGTTTCTGCTTCCTCAAACAAAGACTCAGGTACGTGAATATTACTTAATTTTTGTAACGCTAAGAATAACGTACGATTCAGTTGTGGAGCTTGATCACTTATTGGCTCCACATGCCATTCCACACCATTTCGCTTTTTTCTTTCTAATCGAACAGGATATAAAAACAATGGAGCTCTGACATATGTACCATCTGACATGGCGCCTTCCATCATCGGATAGCCTAGGTAAAGATCATAAAGACCTGTTTCCTCTTCAATCGAACGGATATTACGATAAAGCGTCGTTAATTTTCGTGAGAGCGACAATTCTACTGGATTATCCGCTTTCTCTTTAATAAAGAGCTTTGATTTGTTATCCGTAAGTGCCTTCAATATTTCCATTGGGTCTTTCTCTACTTTGGTTAGTTCACTTAAATCAAACGTCCATTTATTATACAATTTCAGCAAACGTATCGAACGGTTACTTCTGCTTATATCATTTAACCGATCACTTAATGTCTGCAATTTATCCTTCATTATTTACCACCCATTTTTTAACATGTAAGATGGTGCAATTATACTATATTAGATGAGGAGAATAAAGGTGTTGATTAGATATGACTAATAGTTAAGTTCAAAGGCAATGTGCTAGAATCGATAATCTTAAGCGGAACGGCCCGTTCTTTTCTAAAGCATCCCACTCAGTCACTGTCATATCTTTATGTTTAATCAAAATACCTAGCAGACCCATATTTTACGATAAATAAAAAGAAACCATTTTGAAGATTCTTTGATCAAAATGGTTTCTTTTCAAGCAAATTTAAGTTTCCAATAAGCGCTTTAGGTTGTCATCAATAAATTTATTATCAGCACTGTTGATTCCGCGTCCGGCAAAATGACCCCAGATCGACTCGATAGGATTAAGAACAGCATTAGGGATATGCTTAACCTCGTATTCGTTATCATCCGCCGTGCAGAAGAGATCCGTGATACTTGGCATGACGATAGCAAGCGCTTTAATGCTGTTGAGCGCCTCATCGAAATCTCCGTTATAGGCGGGGTTTGCACTAATATCTCCATTTTGTCCAGTCCATAACATTGCTAGGACATTGTGTGGATCCATCCTCATAAAGCTATCTTCCCAGACTCCAGCCACAAAATTTTCCAATGAATCATATCCCATCTCACGATAAAGTTCCTCTTTGTAAAAAGTTTGAGATAAGCCCCATCCCGCATAGACACGACCAACAGCGCGCATGTCTACTGAAGTCAATTGGTTAAGTTTACTTGAATCATGGCCAACTGCAGCCATGAGAGCAGCTTTCATTCCGTCCAGAACTATATACGTTTGCGACCAAGTCTTTGCACCTCCACAAAAGGGGGCAATTCGTTCCACCATGTCGGGATAGCTTGCCGCCCATTGGAATGATTGAACACCTCCCATTGACCATCCAACTACCAGAGCGATCTTTTGAATGCCGAATTTTTCGGTCACCAGTCGATGCTGTAATTTAACGTTATCATAGATGGTTACCTGAGGAAAATTAGCCTTGTCGAATGGAGCAGGAGTATTACTAGGAGACGAAGATAACCCGTTTCCCAACAGATTTGAAACGATAATAAAATATTTTCTCGGATCTAGTGCCATGCCGTTTCAAATCAACCATTCATTCTGAACATGATGGTCGCCAAAAGCAGTTGGATAGACGATCACATTATCTTTCTTTTCATTCAATTCTCCAAAAGTCTTATATGCAAGAAATGCGTTCGGTAACGTTACTCCTGATTGCAAGGTTACGTCATCCAAATCAAAAATCTCATAATCCATTGTATTGTCGCTCCCTTCAAAAATGAAACACATCTAGAATGTATTTCTTGTACAAAGTATAAACCCATGAAACTCTCAATAAAAGTGAAGAAAATTCAAATCAGTATTCAATAATATTGAAAATAAAAGAGGGAAAGTGTAATGGAATTGCGCCAATTGAAAACGTTTCGCACAGTTGCTTCCATTTTAAATTTTAGTCGGGCTGCGGACGCGCTTAACTACGTCCCCTCTAACGTTACGATGCAAATAAAAGCATTGGAGGATGAGCTTGGTGTTCCTCTCTTTGACCGTTTGGGCAAGCAGCTCGTTCTCACCAATGCGGGTAAACGCTTTTTAACTCATATCCAAAGCGTTCTAGACAAATTAGACGAAGCTCGCAATACCGTTCATGACAACGAAGATATTAGAGGCACCCTTACAATTAGCGCCAACGAGGTTCTTTGCGCCTATCGCCTCCCAGTTGTCTTTAAGCTATTTCGTTCCCGCCATCCAGGCGTTCGACTTATCTTCCGCTCTGTTCCAAATCAGGAACTCAAGCAAACACTCTTTGATGGAACCGCGGATGTCGTCTTTATGCTGGACGAAACCATTCTCTCAACGAGACTTGCTGTAGAACCGTTACTGGAAGAAACTTTCCGCTTGTTCGTTGCTCCTGATCATCCACTTGCGAAACAACCTGTACTGCAACAGGAAGATTTTCACGGAGAAGTATTACTGGTTAATGAAAAGGGCTGTCCTTATCGAACCATGTTTGACCGATCATTTGAGAAAAAGGGCATTGATAGTATTACTTATTTGGAGTTTCAAAATGCCGAAGCCATTAAACAATGTGCAATTTCTGGGATCGGTATTGCCTTTCTTCCTGAAATCACAGTGGAAGCAGAAGTTAAACGGGGTGATCTTGTTGCTCTTCCATGGCAACTATCGGACTTACACGTATATACTCATATGGCTTGGCATAAAGAAAAGTGGCTTTCACCAATCATATTGTCTTTCATAGAAGCAGCAAGGGAGGTTATCGCTATAGAGGATGAGAATAAAACCGTTTAGAAAACACCTTCAACTGCAAGCTCTTGGACCCTTGATCCGCAAATGTTGGGGGACAAGGACTATCAACCGGAGGGGTCGGGTTAAGGTTGACTATTTCAAGAAGGGGCATGAGACAACACGGGAGTGACCTTGTCGTAGATAACCATTCAGAAGGTGGTGCAATGATAAAAGGTTGGATACCACCTCACTGTTCTAATGCTTAATAACCCTTATCTTAAAATAAAGCTATATAAAATAAACCTTAACAAGGGGTAGACCCAGTTGCAGGTTTTACCCCTAAAAGAAAATAAAAGCAACGTGTAGCTTGAAAATAAAGATTGATCATTTTTGTAGTATAAGCAAATTTCTAATTTGTTTTGGGTTTAAATACTAAGGTTACATAACCAATTATAGAAGCACCGATAAAAAGTATATAATATCATCCTGATATGTCTGCTACTACTCCTGAAAAAATGGATCCTATGGCTTGCCCCAGTCCAAGTATTAAGAACGGTATTCCTAGTCCGAATGATGGGTTAGTTTTAAACACGGAAATCCCCTTACTTCTTTTAAGTCCTGTGTCTTTGAAGTCATCTATATCCATATACAAAATGGCAAGATGTCGTTGAAATCGTTTAGCCAATATTAATGTTTTGTCCAACGGTTTTTCTAAATTCCGTCTGTTATCTACTGGTACAACCATGAACGATCAAAAGAAAAATTGGCTGAATAATAAAACTCTAACTTTTGGGGGTAACCACCTAAGCGGTGATTGTCAATAAAGTTGTCGCATTTTTTTACTTTAATTTTTTTTTGATCCATCTCACTTTGTTGCCAGAAGCTACCGCGCTTTGCTTGCTGGCGTAGTGATTGGAATCAAAAGGAGAAGCATACTTTTGACTCCAATCACTAGGGAATAAGAAGTACCTACGATTGTTTCCGAGCTTGTATTTTTTGCTCCTCATGCATTGGATTGAGCGCAACATGTGCACCTGTATGACATTGTTCAGGTGTGACAAAATTCAAACCACTATGTAAATGAATATGATTGTACCAATAGACAAATTGTTGTGCCCATTCTCTTGCTTCTTCCAGTGATGCAAAGCCTTTATGTGGATAATTAGTACGGTATTTAAGTGTCCGAAACATCGCTTCCGAATAAGGATTATCATTACTCACTCGTGGTCTTGAAAAGGATTGCTGAATACCTAGTTTTTCTAGTAAACTTTGAAAAGTTTCCGCCTTCATTGGACTCCCGTTGTCTGAATGTAAAACGAGTGGACGGCCTTGAATTTTCTCTTGAACGACAGCTTTTTTTACTAATTCTTCTGCATACTTCGCTTCTTCTGTTTCCCACACTTCCCAACCAACTACTTTTCTAGTAAATAGATCTAAAATCAAATAAAGTTTATAATAATAGCCTTTCACAGTTCCACCAAGCCATGTGATGTCCCATGTCCATACCTGATTTGGTCTTGCGCATTGGTGTTTGCCTCTTGTATCAGTTCCACAGCTAGTATGCGATTTGAAGCGTCAATCATTCTTCCTCGTTGTCCCCCCAAATCGCTTGGCCCTTTTTTCGCAATAACAATAGGGAAACTGCTTCAGGTAATGCCTTCTCTTTCTTTTGAATTTCTTTTTCTAATTGGTTCGCTCGCTTTTTTTTACCTTTTAATGCATGACTCCCTTGCTTTGACTATCCATTTCTACTCAATAAACATATAAAAAAGTAGCCTATTAGGGAAAATGCAAAAAAAGATGGAATCCTAATTGGGCTACTTTTTTGTATTAGAGACTTATGGTGATTTCTATGAATGAAGTATATATATATTGGTTACACTAGATTATTCACAGGCCGAATCACATCAACCAAATTATCCTATATTGAAGCTCAAGAACAATCATATGAATATAACTTAAAATTGGCCTCCCAAGAGAGACCATCTTTGGATTAAATTAAGTAATTATAAATCATGTGGAGTAAATGTCTTCTTGAAAGTAGGCGTTAAGCTTATAGGGGATCCCTTAAATATATAAGAAAGAGTACCTTTCATTCTGATGGATGCACTCAATCCCTGATACGCACCAACAGTTTCAATGGTTGCCCAACTTTTAATAGGACTCCACTGTGACAATCCGATTTTTGAAGATGAATATGAGGAACCCCTCAACGTGATACTTTTAATATATCCCGATCTTACAGATGCATCGAAATCCTGTCGTATAGATGCAGTAGTGAGACCTGGTACAGCAGCTGATACACTAGCAGTATAGTCTCCGGGATAGTGTGAAGGATTTTTAATAATTTTTTGTATTCCAATCTCAGATTCTGGATTGTTATCAGTTTCTTTCTCTTCAAACTCCATGGTTATATTCTTTGCATTTGCTTTAATAAGTTCTGCTTCTTTTTTAAATGCATTGAGAATATCCTGTTTATTATAGTTGTACTTTTCCAGTGTGACTTGTGTCAGTTTAATTGAGGGATTTTCGTATTCCACAATACCAGCGGAATAATTTTCTAATTCCTCAACAAGTATTTCGTTAATCTCATTTTCCAAATCTTTTAATTCGTTTTCATCAAAGGAGCTTGACTGTGCAAATGCTGTAGGTGCTGTAATTAATAGAAAAGTAACCACCATAATACTAACTTTTACAAAATGACTCATTACTAATTCCTCCTTTTTTTGTAAAAAAAAACCTCATATAGTATATTATACATACTAAACTAGCATTTGCAATCGTTTTCTGCTATATTTTAGTAGAATGAAAGGAGGTAGTTTAAAATTAAAGAAAAAAAACGAAAATCATTAGGATGGGGAAGTCTTTCGTTACTCTTATTTGTCATAGGCTTTTTACTTTACCATGCCAGTATTGAAAGAAAGGGGCCACTTGGAGAGATTATCCTAGATTATTTTAATATTAGTTTACCAGTTATTATGTTCACTATTTTATTTATGATTGCTGCTGTAATTATTGGAAGGAAATATAAAACTCATATGTTTGCAAAGATTGGTGTTATTCTTTCTGGAATTCTCTTAGTTCTCTATGCTCTTACATTTATTGCAATGGGCATTGAAAGTTTAATTAACATATTATTCTAAACAACAGATTTTCTCTCCGTTATCTTAATAGTTTAAGAGGATACTTCAAAAGAAAAACAAACAATTATTTTGTTTTCAGTAGTATTATCGGTGTTTGCCAATATAGTTGTCGGATTTAATTGCCTTAGTTTTTTAATATGTTACAACCCTCATCAAACAAAGCTACCGCGCTACGCTTGCTGGCCTAGTGATGGAAATCAAAAGAAAGACCATGCTTTTGACTCCCATCACTAGGAAAAAAAGGGATATTATGATTGCCCCAATGATTTCGTTTTCTCCTCCTCTCGGATAGATTAAGTGCTACTTGTTCATACGAACTCCAATTTCTTACGCTTCTTGCCCAACGCTCAGGATGTTTCTTCATTCCTTCGTCATAGACCTCCCTGTGTTTTTCTAAGATGGCAATGTGTTCTCCTGTATGACATTGTTCAGGTGTAACAAAATTCAGTCCACTATGCTGATGAACCTGGTTATACCAATGAACGAATGCTTGTGCCCATTTCCTTGCTTCTTCTAGTGATGCAAAACCCTTGTGCGGAAAATCCGGTCGGTATTTGAGTGTACGAAACATCGCTTCTGAATAGGGATTATCATTGCTCACTCGTGGTCTTGAAAAGGAATGTTGAATACCTAATGTCTCTAGTAATCCAAGGAAAGTGGCAGCTTTTATTGGGCTCCCATTTATCCCCTTCCTCTAGTACATCTTCAATATTTATCCTCTTTAATTTATTTTTATTGAATGTTTTATAACAAACAGGTTTTGTATCCAAATTATTAACTAATTCAGAGTTAGCAATAAAAACAATGTTCTTCATCGTATCTGGTATATAATCATTTTTTAGATGATCGAATGTGCTATATATTCCGAAGATTTTATCGATGTTTATTTTTAATAAAACACTGTTTGCGACATATTCTAAATAATATAATTTATCCAGGGATTTCATATTTGCCTCTTCTATTTCTACGAATAAAACATGATGTACACTTTTCGTTGTTTTATTTATTAACTTATATACCTTTCCGCATTGCAAATAAGTATCGTCTTTCGTTACATATACTTCGCTGTCGTCAATTGCTTCAAAGGAATAATGAAAAGCATCTACTAGCTTATTCAGAGTATTAACTGCAATTGAAACTTCATCGTACTTTTCATTTTTCATCTGAGTTGCTATTGTTTCTGCAATTTCTTTACTTCTATTCATATATGCTACAAATAAATGAAGATTGTCTAAATGAATATCACTTCTAGTTAAAAATATTTTTTTCATGTTTGCTAACCTTTTATAACCATTATTAGTTATAATCCGTCTGGTTGGAAAGGAATTATCTATCAATCCAAAAATCACATATAGGTTTATAGCTTCCTGTTCTTTTGCTAACTCAACATAATTTTTAATTTTTTCTTCGAGTCGTTTAGATGACTCTGTCGCTAGGTCACTTTCAATGAATATTAGTGATAACGATGGCTCATTTTAAAAAGTTATTCCAATCAACACCAGATAACATTCATAAATTGGTGTTTTATAGCCCTAATTCTAAATATAAAGTAATTAGCAATATAAATGCTAATAAGTTGTTAAAGAAATTACTGATCAATCTAAAAATTAATCCTATAACCCTGCATGGCTTAAGACATACTCACGCAAGTGTATTATTGTATAAAAAAGTTTCTATTTATTATGTCAGTGAGCGATTAGGTCACGGAGATATTGAAACTACTTTGCGTGAATATTCTCACGTTGTCAGGGAATTACGAGAGGAAGATGAAGCTGCTACAACAGCAACTTTCGAGAATATGGTTGTGTAAAAAATGTATAAAATGGAGCTAAAATCTATCGTTTTCTACCGCAAACTCAAAAAACAAAAAAAAGCATTAGAACATTGATATATCAACATTCTAACGCAAAATACTAATTTTTAAATTAGCTAAACAAATACTCAAAATACCGGTGGTCGGGGTCGAACCGACACTCCCGAAGGAACACGATTTTGAGTCGTGCGCGTCTGCCAATTCCGCCACACCGGCATAAATAGAAATGGAGGCGGCAACCGGATTTGAACCGGTGATAAAGGTTTTGCAGACCTCTGCCTTACCACTTGGCTATGCCGCCTCGATATAAATAGTATATGATATTTAAATGAAAATGTTAAATACAAATGGAGCGGAAGACGGGATTCGAACCCGCGACCCCCACCTTGGCAAGGTGGTGTTCTACCACTGAACTACTTCCGCATAAATGGCTGGGCTAGCTGGATTCGAACCAGCGCATGACGGTACCAAAAACCGTTGCCTTACCGCTTGGCTATAGCCCAATATTTTAAAAATGGGGCGGCCAGTGGGGATCGAACCCACGCGTGCCGGAACCACAATCCGGTGCGTTAACCACTTCGCCATGACCGCCATGATAAGAAAAACAGGGGTAGTAGGAATCGAACCCACACTGGAGGTTTTGGAGACCTCTGTTCTACCGTTAAACTATACCCCTACGATTATCATAAAATATAAAAAAATGGTGGAGGGAGTAGGACTCGAACCTACGAACCCGATGGGAGCGGATTTACAGTCCGCCGCGTTTGGCCAACTTCGCTATCCCTCCATAAATATTGAACATATTAATAAGAAAGAGAAAACTTTAAAAGTGGTGGCTCGGGACGGAATCGAACCGCCGACACACGGATTTTCAGTCCGTTGCTCTACCGACTGAGCTACCGAGCCAGAAATTGATAAGTTTATAGTGGCGGTCCGGACGGGACTCGAACCCGCGACCTCCTGCGTGACAGGCAGGCATTCTAACCAACTGAACTACCGGACCTTTTGGTTGCGGGGGCAAGATTTGAACTTGCGACCTTCGGGTTATGAGCCCGACGAGCTACCAGACTGCTCCACCCCGCGATAATAAGGAATGTATTAATTTTTGAATGGTGGAGGATGCAGGGCTCGAACCTGCGACCCCTTGCTTGTAAGGCAAGTGCTCTCCCAGCTGAGCTAATCCTCCTAAGTAAGTGGTGACCCGTACGGGATTCGAACCCGTGTTACCGCCGTGAAAGGGCGGTGTCTTAACCACTTGACCAACGGGCCTATATTAAAAGTGGCGGAGAGCGAGGGATTCGAACCCTCGGTACGGCGTTGACCGCACACACGATTTCCAATCGTGCTCCTTCGACCACTCGGACAGCTCTCCATTGGCTCCACAGGTAGGATTCGAACCTACGACCGATCGGTTAACAGCCGATTGCTCTACCACTGAGCTACTGTGGAATGGAAGAAAATGCCTGGCAACGTCCTACTCTTGCAGGGGCGTGAGCCCCAACTACCATGGGCGCTGGAGAGCTTAACTACTGTGTTCGGCATGGGAACAGGTGTGACCTCTCCGCTATCGCCACCAGGCTTGTACTGTTATTTTTAGTGACAAAGAATATTATACTATGTATTTTGAAAAAATCAAGTAAAAATTTAATATACTTTCAAAACTAGATAAGAGTCATCAACAAGCTCAAACAAATCGTATAGTTAAGTCCTCGATCGATTAGTATTCGTCAGCTGCACATGTCACCATGCTTCCACCTCGAACCTATCTACCTCATCGTCTCTGAGGGATCTTACTCTATCGAATAGATGGGAAGTCTCATCTTGAGGGGGGCTTCATGCTTAGATGCTTTCAGCACTTATCCCTGCCACACGTAGCTACCCAGCGATGCTCCTGGCGGAACAACTGGTGCACCAGCGGTGTGTCCATCCCGGTCCTCTCGTACTAAGGACAGCTCCTCTCAAACTTCCAACGCCCACGACGGATAGGGACCGAACTGTCTCACGACGTTCTGAACCCAGCTCGCGTACCGCTTTAATGGGCGAACAGCCCAACCCTTGGGACCGACTACAGCCCCAGGATGCGATGAGCCGACATCGAGGTGCCAAACCTCCCCGTCGATGTGGACTCTTGGGGGAGATAAGCCTGTTATCCCCGGGGTAGCTTTTATCCGTTGAGCGACGGCCCTTCCATTCGGTACCGCCGGATCACTAAGCCCGACTTTCGTCCCTGCTCGACTTGTAGGTCTCGCAGTCAAGCTCCCTTCTGCCTTTACACTCTGCGAATGATTTCCAACCATTCTGAGGGAACCTTTGGGCGCCTCCGTTACATTTTGGGAGGCGACCGCCCCAGTCAAACTGCCCACCTGACACTGTCTCCGAACCGGATCACGGTTCTGGGTTAGAAGGTCCATACAGCCAGGGTGGTATCCCACCGGCGCCTCCACGTAAGCTAGCGCTCACGTTTCTCAGGCTCCCACCTATCCTGTACAAGCTGTACCAACATTCCATATCAGGCTACAGTAAAGCTCCACGGGGTCTTTCCGTCCTGTCGCGGGTAATGTGCATCTTCACACATAGTATAATTTCACCGGGTCTCTCGTTGAGACAGTGCCCAAGTCGTTGCACCTTTCGTGCGGGTCGGAACTTACCCGACAAGGAATTTCGCTACCTTAGGACCGTTATAGTTACGGCCGCCGTTTACTGGGGCTTCGGTTCAACGCTTCGCTAATGCTAACGCATCCCCTTAACCTTCCAGCACCGGGCAGGTGTCAGCCCCTATACTTCGCCTTTCGGCTTCGCAGAGACCTGTGTTTTTGCTAAACAGTCGCTTGGGCCTTTTCACTGCGGCTTCTCGCAAAAGAAGCACCCCTTCTCCCGAAGTTACGGGGTCATTTTGCCGAGTTCCTTAACGAGAGTTCTCCCGATCACCTTAGGATTCTCTCCTCGCCTACCTGTGTCGGTTTGCGGTACGGGCACCCGTTTCCTTGCTAGAGGCTTTTCTTGGCAGCGTGAAATCCGGAACTTCGGTACTCTATTTCCCTCCCGATCACAGCTCAAGCTTGCCAGACGGATTTGCCTATCTGACGCTCTTGCTGCTTCGACGCACACATCCAGTCGTGCGCATTCCTTATCCTTCTGCGTCCCCCCATCACTCAAACGGAATTGGGTGGTACAGGAATATCAACCTGTTGTCCATCGCCTACGCCTTTCGGCCTCGGCTTAGGCCCCGACTAACCCTGAGCGGACGAGCCTTCCTCAGGAAACCTTAGGCATTCGGTGAAGAAGATTCTCACTTCTTTTTCGCTACTCATACCGGCATTCTCACTTCTAAGCGCTCCACCAGTCCTCACGGTCTGACTTCGCAGCACTTAGAACGCTCTCCTACCATTGTTCGAAGAACAATCCGTAGCTTCGGTGATACGTTTAGCCCCGGTACATTTTCGGCGCAGCGTCACTCGACCAGTGAGCTATTACGCACTCTTTAAATGATGGCTGCTTCTAAGCCAACATCCTGGTTGTCTAAGCAACGCCACATCCTTTTCCACTTAACGTATACTTGGGGACCTTAGCTGACGGTCTGGGCTGTTTCCCTTTCGACTATGAACCTTATCACCCATAGTCTGACTCCCAAGGTAATATGATTGGCATTCGGAGTTTGACTGAATTCGGTAACCCGGTGAGGGCCCCTAGTCCAATCAGTGCTCTACCTCCAACATACATCCCTTGAGGCTAGCCCTAAAGCTATTTCGGAGAGAACCAGCTATCTCCGTGTTCGATTGGCATTTCACCCCTACCCACACCTCATCCCCGCACTTTTCAACGTACGTGGGTTCGGGCCTCCAGTCAGTGTTACCTGACCTTCACCCTGGACATGGGTAGATCACACGGTTTCGGGTCTACGACCACCTACTCATTCGCCCTGTTCAGACTCGCTTTCGCTGCGGCTCCGTGTCTTCCACTTAACCTTGCAGGGGATCGTAACTCGCCGGTCCATTCTACAAAAGGTACGCCGTCACCCATAAAAGGGCTCCGACTACTTGTAGGCACACGGTTTCAGGTTCTCTTTCACTCCCCTCCCGGGGTGCTTTTCACCTTTCCCTCACGGTACTGGTTCACTATCGGTCACTAGGGAGTATTTAGCCTTGGGAGATGGTCCTCCCGGATTCCGACGGAATTTCACGTGTTCCGCCGTACTCAGGATCCACTCCGGAGGAAACACACTTTCGACTACAGGGCTCTTACCTTCTGTCGCGGGTCGTTCCAGACCGCTTCGTCTAACGTGTTTCTTGGTAACTCCAATGGAGTGTCCTACAACCCCAAAAAGCAAGCTTTTTGGTTTGGGCTTATTCCGTTTCGCTCGCCGCTACTCGGGAAATCGCGTTTGCTTTCTCTTCCTCCGGGTACTGAGATGTTTCAGTTCCCCGGGTCTGCCTCCTATACCCTATGAATTGAGGTA
>NZ_JAGFVL010000031.1 GCF_017599345.1 Gracilibacillus suaedae | reverse complement strand
CGGATTGGGAATTTGCATTTACCGATCTACCAAAATTCGCAAACGGTGCGGAAATCCATTACACAATCCAAGAAGATGGAGTTCAAGATTATTCAGCTACCATTGACGGTATGGATATCACAAATAGCTACACACCAGAACAAACTAGTATCAATGTGGTGAAGCGCTGGAACGATGCGAATAATAAAGAAGCACGTCCAGAGTCAATCACGGTTCATTTACTAGCTAATGAGGAAGAATTGGACTCAGTTGAATTGAGTGAATCCAATAATTGGCAAGCGGAATTTGGTAATTTAGATATCTACACAGATGGAGAAGAAATAGAGTATACTATTGTGGAAGAAGAAGTTTATGGCTATGTAAGCTCCATTGATGTAAAAGATAAAAACATTGTTGTCATTGTTAACAGCCCTAAAAAAGTAAGTGTGGGTGACTATGTATGGTTTGATAAGAACAAAGACGGTCTTCAAGATGACACGGATATTCCAATCGAAGGCGTAGTTTTAACGATTGAGGATGAAGATGGCAACCCGGTAACAGATGTTTACGGTAGTCCAGTTGGACCAACAACCACAGATGAAAATGGTTGGTATACATTTGATAACTTGCCAATTGACAATACGTATATCGTAAGAATTGACAGGGAAGCATCAGCCAAAGCTTTAGAAGGGTATGAACCAACCTTGCAAGAAGCAGGTGATGATCGTGCAACTGATTCATCTACTTGGTTTGCGACATCTCGTTACCTAACAGAAGATGAAGAGCGTGATCCAACGCTAGATTTTGGATTTATAAGAGAAGAATCTGAAGAATCAGGAGAAACTGATTCACAAGAGTCCACTAAATCTGAAGACTCAGGTGACACAGATGGTACTAGTAATTCAAGGGATGCAGATAAAACAAGCAAAGATATATTGCCTGATACAGCAACAGATACTTTTAACCTGTTAGTAGCCGGTTTAATTCTATTATTCTTAGGCTTAGTGTCTATAATCGTAGTTAAACGTAGAAAACAGTCATAAGATCGAAATAAGAAAAAGCTCTCACCGTTTTGGTGAGAGCTTTTTAAATGAAAGATGATACCACTTATTAAAATATTTTTCTAACTTTCAAAATGCGTTACTATGCTTTTCTTTGTCTGCAGAAAAGGAATAGTACACAATCAATCCAATAATTGATAATGCAATTCCACTAGAATACCTTCTAATCTAGATGTTAAATGCAAGTTCGGATGTTCTCTTTCATCAATTCTTTTCTCAAACGTTAATTAGTGAATTTGTCGGATATGATGAATTCAATTTATTAGTTAGAGCTTGTTATTTTACATAATTTTCATGATATTGTTGCCTCTACATTTATAGTATAATATACTTATCATTTATTTCTTTTCGTTATTATATTAACAAGGATCAGTGGGCAAAAATTAAAATATCTCCACATAAACGAATAGGTAAAAATAACTATAAGTATGCTTTTTAGTTAAGAATATGTAAAGGTAGCAATCTTATAATGAGTAGTTGTGCAAAGAGGTTTAAAAAACAGTGAAAAATTAATATCATAAGCATACTAAACGGGAAAATATAGACTCTAACTAGGTACAATCAATTATTCGGAATTTTATCAGCTATTAAAAATGTGCAGAACTAGAGATATTCATGGAAGGAAGCAAAGTATGAAAAAAATTATGGTCGTATTTGGTACAAGACCTGAAGCGGTAAAAATGTGTCCGCTAGTAAATGAATTAAAAACTCGTAAACATTTGAAAACAGCAGTATGTGTAACGGGACAACACAAAGAGATGTTAAATCAAGTACTTAGCGTTTTTGATATTGTACCTGATTATAATTTATCTATTATGAAACAAAAACAGACATTGTTTGATGTGACGGTTAACATATTAAAGAAGATGAGGGACGTATTAACCGAGGTGCAGCCTGATGTTGTTTTAGTACACGGGGATACTTCAACTACTTTTGTCACTTCATTAGCATGTTTTTATTCGCAAATTCCTGTAGGTCATGTGGAAGCCGGCTTAAGAACATATAATATTTACTCACCATATCCAGAGGAATTTAATCGTCAGGCTGTTGGTATTGTGGCGAAGTATAACTTTGCACCTACTACTATGTCTAAACAGAATTTATTAAATGAAGGAAAAACTGCTGATTCTATTTATGTTACAGGTAATACAGCAATTGATGCATTGCGTACAACTGTAAAAGATGATTATGCACATGAACAGCTTGAATGGGCTAAAGGCAGTCGACTTATTATGATAACCGCTCATCGTCGTGAAAATTTGGGAGAACCAATGCAAAATATGTTTAAAGCAATTAAACGAATTGTGGACGAGTACAAAGATATAAAAGCTATCTATCCAATCCACATGAATCCAGTAGTTCGTGAAGCAGCCAATGAAATTTTAGGAAACAATGATCGAATAAGAATTATAGAGCCATTAGAAGTAATAGACTTTCATAATTTCCTTTCCAAGTCTTATTTAATTTTAACAGACAGTGGAGGCATCCAGGAAGAAGCGCCAAGTCTGGGAAAACCGGTACTTGTCATGCGTGACACAACGGAACGTCCTGAAGGTGTAAAAGCTGGAACGCTGAAATTAGTTGGTACAGAAGAAGAAAAAATTTATAACCATTTCCAGTTACTTTTAAAAGATAAAGCAGCGTATGAAAAAATGAGTAAAGCAACCAACCCGTATGGAGATGGCTATGCAAGCAAACGAATTGCAGATGTGTTGGAGTCTGAATGAGAAAACATCCCAATATACTAATGTATAAGTATGAGGTGGAATTTATTGAATTATAAAAGAATGATCTTCATATTGATTTTACTAATCCTAATGGTTGTAGCTTTATTTTCTATTTTTCAAAAGGATGACTATGACCAAACAGTAAAAGAAAGTTTAGCAGCAGAGATGTTCATAAAAGATCATCTATATGACTCAGAAGGATTAATTAAAACGGACCTGTTGAGTCAATCTGATGTATATTTATCAGAATCTACAGGCCTTTGGATGGAATATTTAGTCTATAAAAATGATCGTGATGAATTCAACAAACAATTCCAAACTCTATCTAAACATTTTATAGCTGAAAATAGTTTAATTCCTTGGCGGATAGTAGAAAATAGACAAGCAGAAGCAAATGCCTTGATTGATGATTTAAGAATTGCAAAAGCATTATTTCAAGCTGGAGAAGCATGGAATGAGAAGAAATTTAATCGGCTTGCGGAAGATATAAGTGTTTCCATTGAGCAATACAATATGCTTGGTGATCACTTTATAGATCATGTAGACATTAAACATCATGTAAATGGTGATTACCTAACATTAAGCTATTTGGACCCAGAAGCAATTGACATTTTATATGAAAAAGAACTGTTATCAGCGTCCCAATACAACACTAATCGTAATGTGCTATTGAATGCTCCGACATCATCGACCGGTTTCTTCCCTAAAACATATTATCCAGAAGGGAATCGATATGAATTTGATCAAGAAGTTAATCTAATTGATCAATATTATGTCGGATACCATCGAGCCTTATGGGGAGGAGAGGTAGGTGCTTTAGTGCAATTTACAAAAGAGTCATTGAGCCGACATCGTGGAGTTTTATACGGAAGGCTTTCAAATAAGTCAGGAAAGCCTACAGTTGATTATGAAGGGGCATCTGTTTACGGCTTGGCTATTTTAATGTGTCTGGAAGTAAAAGAGTATGACTTGGCACGTCAACTATACACCGAAATGAAGAAATTTCAAGTAACTGATGAATCGAGTGATTATAACGGAGGTTATGTTGACCCTGATACACTGAAAACACATTCTTTTGATAACTTAATTCCGTTGATTGCAGAAAGAAGGGGATTAGATGAAGGCATTTATCAATAAAGACAAGTTAGTACTATTGTTAATTCTTCTGCAATTAATTACTAGTACATTCATATTCTATTATCTATCATTAAACGGAGAGATAGGAATAGTGTTGTTTCTGTTATATGGCAGTATTGTAGTTATAGCATTGTTATTTGGAGTTATAGAAGGTCTTATTACTAGTTTGATCGTTTTATTTATTATAGGATCTGCGTTGTTTTTTATTATTTTTTATAAGAGTGAATATAATAGTCTTTATCGCGATATCATATCTCTAGAACACCTGGTGTTATATGGGGGAGCAGTTTTACTAGGCTGTCTGATAGCTGGTTATATCCATAAAATTCTAATTTCTTTTATTCAAGAAAGAGATCGTTTAAAACAAAACATGATAAATCTTGTCGCTATTGATCCGGATACTTCTTTTGACAACGCAGAACGTATGGCGATCGAACTAAAAAGAGAGGTATCACGAGTCAATCGTCATGGAGGTCAGTTTACCGTTTTGTTTTTAGAAATGGATTATTATCAAGAATTTGTAAAGGTTTATGGTCGAAAAGAACTCAGTCATTTATTGACATCAATTGGCGAGAAAATAGAGGAATCGTTAAGGTATTCTGATAGAAAGTTTCGATATAGTGACAATAAGTTTGCCTTTTTGTTGATAGAAACTAGTAAAGATAAAGTGAAAGTAGTAGCAGACAAGATAGGTCAAGAGCTAGCGGAACACCAATTATTGAATGGAAAAACTATAACATTATCATTCCATATAAGCTTTGAAGAATATAATGAAACAAAGCAAGATATAGATTTTATAGGTTTAATTGGTGAACTTCAGGAGGAGACTGTTTTTTATGAGCTTTAAAAACATACATGTTTCATTTCTGATTCTACTGTTACTTGTTATCTATTTTAGCAGTGAAAATGTACAGGCTACTACAGAAGCACTTCATTTAGATGATAGGAAAGTCTCATTAGTATATTATGGTTCTGATGAGAATACGTGGGCCAATGTTCTGTTTCTTGATAGTACATTAAGTGGCTTGTTTCATGATGTTGATATTATAGAATTAAATCAAATGGAGAAAGATGATCTTGAAGAAACGGATATCTTGGTGATCTATTTACCCAAAAAAATAATAGATTTAGAAGAGTTTTCGGTTATAAATATATTTGATGGACGTGTGTTAGGAATTGGAGAAGGTGCAGAAGACTTGACTGCTTTTCGTGATTGGACTTTCCAGGATAATGCGAAGATTGATCAACTAAATGGTACGCATCTTAACTATCCCCAAGCAGCAGTGAACGTTCAACCACCAGATAAGGCAGAAGTGCTTAGCGAAGGAAAAAACTTAGATCAGACTCATTCTATCGTAATCAAGGAAGAGGGGAACAGTTTTATTGGATTAAATAGTGTAATCACAGAAGTGAAAAATGAAATAAGTCGGTTAATGTATGACTTATTTGAATTGGAAGAACCTACTGAGCATCCTGCTTATATACGTCTTGAAGATATTTCACCAGCTGCAGACCCTGAATTGGTTTTAGCATCTGGTAATTATTTGTTAGATAGAGGGATTCCTGTTTATTTAGCAGTGATACCCGTGTATGTAGACACAGATTCTGGGATGCAAATTACTTTAGAGGAGCGACCTAAGTTACTCGAAGTACTCCATAAATTGGTTGAGAAAGGAGCATACGTTATAGCTCATGGGTATACCCATTCATATCGATATGATGAAAGTGGCGAGGGATTTGAATTTTGGGATGCTGAATTAAATCAAATGATTACGACAATAGACCAAGATGAAATGCCGGAGAAATTAAAGAAAGAGGATGAATTTTCCAGCAAAAACCAATTTGAAAACTATATGGAGAGTGCTAGATTAATCGAGACAAATTATGTTGAGATGAAGCTCGAAGACTCCATTCAATTACTGACGGAATTAGGATTACCACCAATAGCATTTGAAGCTCCACATTACACTATGAGTTCAAATGGATACCATGTTACCTCTCAGTACTTTTCTGCTTTATTCGGACAAATACAAGCATCTGATAATAATTGGCAGGTAATGATAGATCCATTGTTTATAGGTAATCCTGCGATTTTACAAGGGATGACTCTATACCCAGAAACAGTAGGATATGTGGATTTGCAATATAGTGATCCCCTATCTGTAATGAAGGAGAACATTGATAAAGTGTTAGAAGTACCTGGTTCTGTTGTTGGCGGCTTTTTTCATCCGTATTTAGGAACTGACTATTTAGAGGAAATGGTATCTGAATTGGAAAGCATTCCAAATTTAGAATGGATAGATATAGCAGAATATGGACATCATGTCACAACCGATTCAATCCAAGTTAACACCACGGTGAATGGAGAGATTGATGTTGTGAAATTTGATCAAGAAAGAAGAAATTGGCTGGATAAGATAAAAGAAAAGCCTTTTGAGTCTGTCTTATGGGGCATTGTGTTTATTACTGCTATATTTACTTGTTTGTTTATGATCCACCTTGCAACATTAAGGCTGCAATATCGAAAGCGATTGTTTGAGGAGAGAGAATGATGGCCGATACTTTATTTCACATCTCACTTAGTGTTATTTGGTTAATGTTACTCTACCATATGTTTTTAGCTCAGGGCGGCTATCAACACTTTAAAAAATTTGAGAAAGTAATACCAGATTGGCAACGCAAAATCGAAAGTATAGATTTACCAATTGTAAATGTGTTTATACCTGCTCACAATGAAGAGGTTGTCATTAAACAAACATTAACTGCTATGTCGCGAATCGAATACCCAAAGGATAAATTACAAGTTATATTAATTTGTGATAACTGTACTGATCGTACTAAGGAAATCGGGGAACAGTTTGAAAGAGATTATCCATTTATGAAAGTATTAGAAACCGAAGGAGAATATAAAGGTAAAGGTAAGTCAAGTGCGTTAAATTATGCTCTGAAAGAAACAACTAGTGAAATCATTGCGGTATATGATGCTGATAATACACCACAACGAAAAGCCTTGTGGCATCTTGTATTGGGATTAGTAAATGATCCGAAAGCTGCAGCAATGGTAGGGAAATTTAGAGTGATCAATGCCAAGAAAACATGGTTAACTAAATTCATCAATATCGAAACTATTTGTTTTCAATGGATGGCACAAGCTGGTCGATTTTATTGGTTTAACATTGCAACGATTCCTGGGACTAATTTTGCGATTAGGCGAAGTATCATGGAGAAATTAGGTGGTTGGGATACAAAAGCATTAGCAGAAGATACAGAGTTGACGATTAGAGTATACGATTTAGGCTATCATATCCGTTTCTTTCCGGCTGCCGTTACGTGGGAACAAGAGCCTGAAACATTAAAAGTGTGGTGGAAACAGCGTACAAGATGGGCAAGAGGGAATCAATACGTAGTCTTAAAGTTTTTAGGGCGTTTGTTTAATCTAAAACAAAAAAAGATTGCCTTTGATATCTTTTATTTCTTTTTTACGTATTTTCTGTTTTTCTTTGGGGTTATTCTATCCAATATGATTTTTATCGCAAATCTCTTCTTTGACATTAATTTAAATATAGGTAATGTTGCACTTGTTCTCTGGGTAATGGCATTCTTATTATTCTTAACAGAGATTATGATTACGTTGAGTATAGAAAAAAATCAACTTACTATTCATAATATATTTTGGATTTGCCTCATGTATTTTACCTATTCACAGATGTGGATTGTACTCGTAGTCTATGCATTAATACTAGAGACGAAAAGAGTGATTAAGAAAGAAGATCAAATATGGTATAAAACAGAGCGGTTTTAAGTTTACAGATAAGGAGGGAACTCATGAGAAAAATACTATTACTACTAATTTTTTTCTTTACTATAATGTTTAGTCTGGATATGGTGGTGTATGCCAAAGAGCCAGTAGAATTAGAGAAAGTGACTATTGAGCATACAACTGGACCTGGTGAGAAACAGCCTTTAGTTAACGAATCTTTAAAACTAGTAGGTCCAACCGCTGAAACTAGTTTCTATTATGAGATATTTTCTGAAATAGAAGGTGATGACAATTATGT
Organism: Gracilibacillus suaedae; assembly: GCF_017599345.1. GTDB lineage: Bacteria > Bacillota > Bacilli > Bacillales > Amphibacillaceae > Gracilibacillus > Gracilibacillus suaedae. Next base: position 13,931 of record NZ_JAGFVL010000031.1, on the reverse strand, counting down.
ACAATTTGATATCACCAATTCAGAGATACTTATGGAACCATCATCTTTTACAGTCCAAGTGGACGGAGAACCTGTTCGATCCATTTCTTTAGAAGGTGAAACATCACAAGAGGTGAAGATTCTGTTAGAAGGAAGTGCACTTGAAGAAGGCAGTCATTCGATAACCGTTGAATATTCAGGTATTATCATGGATGGGGTTTGTGTGTCACAACATTCTTCGAGTAATTGGTTAACGATTCAAGCTAGTTCGCATTTGAATATAGAAGCCAATATGAATATGGAAGAAACAGTTACATTAGATGATTACCCACGATTATATATGGGTACAGAGTCGAGCGAAGTTCAAGTGATCATGCCGAACGATCCTTCTATTGAAACTAAACAAGCAGCACATATGCTTGCGAATTATTTATCCAATCAATCTGAAGAAAATTCAATTTCCGTTGTATTTGAAAATGAAGTGGATAAGATTAATGGGAATGTCGTATTAATAGGTGGTACGAATGAGTATGAGAGTGAATGGACAAAACAAGCTCTAAATTCAGAATTGTCATCAGTGGAGGAAGATTCTCTCTATCTTTCTCAAGTACCACTTCAGCAACAAAATAGTTCTGTTTCTGCATTAGTTGTTTTGGCAGAGCAGCCCGAAACGATTGTGTCAAACATTGATATATTAATAACTGATCATGCTGTAGAGCAGTTGTCAGGTGAAACAGTTCAAATAAGTAGTGCTGATGATATGCATGTACCTAATCAAAGAAATACAAATAAGATCGAGTTAAGTGATTTTGGACTACAAGATGTGTTGTTGGATAGTGCGAATACAAGTACTCAAACATACTATTATGATTTACCTGTTGATAAATATAATATAAACAATATGACACTGGAGCTATCGATGAAACAGTCAGAAAATATAAACCTACCAGACGATTCGGAGGATTTAAATCATCTATTAGAGTCAACCAAATTAGATGTCGTCATTAATGGAGTTCCACATGCTGTGACAGTTGACTCTTTGGAAGAAGATAGTGATGGTGTCCTAACTGCCAATATCCCTATAGATACAAAAGTGTTGCAAAATAATCAAATGTTGACATTCCAATTGGAATCAAGTGGTCTGAGAATAGAGAATCCTTGTGTTTCCACTGACTATGAAAAATGGTTGTATATATTTTCAAACAGTAAATTGATATTTACCTTTGATTCAGATATAGGTGAATCACAAATATTATTTAATCGTTTTCCATTTCCTTTTGCAAATCAAGACGAGGCATTGATCATTGTACTTTCTGACGAAAATGTTCCTAATGAAGATTTACAGCAGTTGTTCCATAATTTATCGATAGACAACCAAATTCCCGATATTCAATTGGTTTCCTCTAGTGAAGTGAATGAGGAGCAATTAGGGGCCGGAAATGTTATTTTCATTGGTTCCTTGGAGGAACATAAACAATTACAAGAAGTTAGTGACAATCTTATTGTTCAATATGATGGGAATACGCCACAATTAGATGCGCATGGATTTCTTCAATCAAAGGTAAATTATTATTCCTTTGTTCAAGAAAACGTGTGGAATGATGATTATAATATGGTTGTATTCGATGGATTACAAGTATCAGACCATTATGTATCAGCAGAACTTCTATCTTATTTACGTAATACTGATAATCAAGCCTCCGTGGCAGTACAATCAGGTACAAATAAGTTTTTCACGAATCAATTAGAAGAAGAACAGGAAGAGTTAGAAGCTAGTGATAAAAATGATGAAAGGTCGCAATCGATGATTGGATGGATCATAGGTTACATTGTATTAATCATCGTAATAGCTACGTTAATCTATTATTTTATAAAAAGAGGAAAGACTGAATAACAGTAGAGCGAGTAAAACAATCTTCTATTATATACAAGACTTATTTATAACTATGAATAATGGTAAAAATAGAATGGAAACACTGTCCCTATTAAAAGTGGGGAACAGTGTTTTTTCTTTATCTAGATAAGAAAGTATAGATTTTGCGCAGATGTCTAGCTCCGAGCGCCCAGAAACTAGGCGACTTCACGAATTGTCCTACGATAAGTCATCATCGGTTCGTAAACTCACCGTGATTCCTTTATCTCAGTTAATTCGTTCCAGTTGCTACGTTTCTAATCGGGCGCTCTGCGCTTTTCTTATCTATTCTTCTTCCAATTAGTATACCATTTGGTGATTTCTGGGTGGACTGTTAAATCTAATTCGGCCATACTTTTGTGTAATTGTTTGTAGTGATAATCAACTAACATTCGATAACTTAAAGAGGCATATAATTTCATTAAATGAAAGGCGGTATTCTCATCTTCTGGTCGTTTTTTTATAATATTGGTGTACCAGGTAATTGCTTTTTCAATATGGTTGGCAGCCCTATAACAATCTGCTATTTGCTTTGAGTGGTGAAGCCACATTTCTTCTAACTCAAATTTTTCTCCTTGTAACCAAAGATAATCAACATTCTCCAGATAATTACCTGTGTATAATTGCATGATTTCCTCATGTGTTTCAATTGTATTCATATTCGTGGCAGGAGCTTCCAGTAATTGCTTTTTCCATTCTTTCTTATCTATTTGGACATTCTGTAATTGTAGTAGATACCCATCTTCTATATTTGATATTTTCATAAAATTATTTAGTTCTCTTAAAGCGTGTCGAATGTTGTAGATGCTTACATATAAATGTGCAAATGCTTTATCTACATCAGTTTCTTCCCATAGTGTTTCCACTAATTCAGACTTGAGTACAAGTTTGCCCTCATGATGTAATAAGTATAGGAACAATTCTTTCGATTTAGCAGTTCGCCATTTTATAGATTCTGAAGAGGAATTATTCTTAAATTGGAAAGTTAGTTCACCGAAAACATTAATTTGAAGCGTATTAGTAGAATCAAAATGTTTGTTTTCAGGACGGGAACCTATGGAACTAACTCGTTGAATGGTTTTTTGTAACCTTTTGACTGTTACAGGCTTCAATAAGTAATCTAATGCATGCATTTCAAATGCTTCAAGTGCATATTGGTCATGTGCTGTTACAAATACGATATTTATATGTGGATTGTAGGCTGTTATCTGTTCTGCAAATGCTAATCCATTTGTCTCTGGCATTTCTATATCTAGAAATACAATGTCGATTTCATTCCATAAAATATTGTGGTGATCAATGAGAGGCTCAGTAGATTTGTGCAACACGTTAATATTGGAAAACTGATTTAATTGATGATGGAGATAATCTAGTGCCATCGGTTCATCATCGAATAAACATACATTCATTCACCGTAACCTCCTACCTGTTTTTAGTTCTATATTCCTATTAAGAGCTTGGTTTGTTTAAAATATGTATAGAAGAATGAATTATACTAATTAATGACAGATTTACCATTGTGAAAAGTTTACTATATGGAACAATGAACTTCAGGAGTTGCTGAAATGTTACTTATTGAAAAAAGTTTACTAACTATTGTTACGGTAATGCTTGTGCTTATTTTATTGACCCTAATTATTAGCAGAAATAGATATAAAAAGATGGCTTTTCAAGATTTCAGTTCAGGCCTTCCTAATCGACATGCTTTACATAGGTTTGTACAAAAAAAACGTAAAAAGAAAGTTGCTATTTTTTATATTGATTTAGACAATTTCAAATATATTAATGATACATTCGGTCATATAAAGGGTGATCAAGTCGTGTTATCATTAGGAAATAAACTTCTACAGCTGAAAGATGCTAAACAAGGTTTTTTCCGTATCGGCGGAGATGAGTTTGTATTCATCACTGACTATGTTAACAAAGAAGTTACAAAAAAAGTAGCAGAAACAATACTGAAAAATATCAACCATTCCATTTACGTTGACGGTCAAACGATAACGATTAGAGGTAGTATTGGAATAAGCATTGGAAGGCTATATAGCAACTTTGAACTACTATTGAACGAAGCTGATCAAGCACTACAAGTTGCTAAACAGCAAGGAAAAAATCAAATAGTTTATCACGATGCTAATCATTGTAAAATCCCGACTGAGCATGGACTTTGTTGAATAGTGATACTTAATTATATTGAGGGGATATAAGCAACAAAAAAATGAGAAACAAGGGAAAATCCGAACTATCATGTAAATTTTAGTATAAAAATGAGATGAGTTCGGATTTTTCAGGTATATTATCTTCGAAATATACTATTTGTCAACTTTTCCCCTTTTTAATGACAATTTCCATTCATGATACCATTGTTCTATCTCTGGACTAATCGTTATATTAAATTCGTCTAGAGCATTTTTTAATAGATTATATTGGTATTCAACTAATACTCCATAGTTCTTTGATGCGTATATCTTCATCAGAGTAAAGTTAACAGTTTCATCTTCAGGAACTACATCTGCAAGCTGAATATACCAGTTAGCAGCTTTTTCGAAAAAATGGTGTTTATAATAATAGTTTGCAATCTTTAGAGCATGGTTTATCCACAGCTTTTCTAGCCTGAAACGTTCTCCTTCAAGCCACAAGTAATCTTGTTTTTGGATATAAGGGCCTTTATATAGACTCATCATTTTTTCATGTTGATTTAATGTCTTAATATCAACTTTAGGAGCATTACTGAGTTCACTTTCCCACACTTCTTTATCAATACTTGTGTTTTTATCTAAATTTAATACATATCCGTCCTGAATATTAGTAATCGTTATGTATTTATTGTAATTAGATATTGCTTGTCTGACCTGATAAATGGTGACATATAACAATGAATAAGCTTTTGCAACTTCTGTATATGGAAAAAGTAATTCAATTAATTCAGATTTAGATACAATCTGATCGTGATGATGAAGTAAGTAAAGGAATAATTGCTGTGCATTCGTAGTCCGCCATGAGATTATTTCTGGATGAAAATTGTTCAACTGAAATGTGAATTCTCCCAACACATTGATGGTTAAGTGTTCAGAAGTTTCCTGTATTTCTTTCGACTTGTACTTGATAAACAATTCAATTCGCTTAACAGTTTTCTTTAATCTATCTAATTGTACAGGTTTTAAAAGGTAATCTAATGCATTCAGTTCAAAGGCTTGAATAGCATATTCATCATATGCAGTGACAAAAATAATTGGTAAACTTGGCTTTACTTCTAGTATTTTTTCAGCTAATTCCAGGCCATTTAACTCAGGCATTTTAATATCGAGAAAAACAACATCTGCTAATTTTATCGTTTCCTTAATTGCTTGAATATTAGTGTGCGAATATTTACCAATAACGTTCACGCTGCGAACTAAATTTAACTGATGCTCTAGAAAGTCTAGAGCAGGTGCTTCGTCATCAAAAAGTATGACATTCATTTAATCCCCCCTAATCCCTATCTCTACACAATAGTTCTTTTTGCCTAATTGTTAAGAAATTGTATAGTTTCTAGAGTTACAATATTTTTGGGTTGATTAAATATTGTTTGTTAAGGGGGGATTTGTTTTTAAGAAAATTATTCTAGTACAAGAATAATTTTACATGAGTAGTTTATATAAAGCAAAAAATTAGATGAATACAATAATATTTTTTAATATATGATTGTGGTAGGATTATTATCAAAAAAGTAAACATGTACATTGGTTGTAAATTATTAACCTCCATATAAATATGAAGGTTAATAAAAAGTCTATCAATTTCTTTTTGGTATTATCATGCTTACTTCCGTGCCTTTGCCTTCAGCACTAATTATGTTTAATCCTTGACCGAATAGTTTTTCTAGTCTTTGATGTGTGTTCACTAATCCAATTCCGTTTCGCTTTTCTTTTGGATTGACAAGATCTAAAACTTTCGATTCTGACATACCAACTCCATCATCTGTTATTTTTATCTGATAACCAGTTCTTGTATATTTCCCTTCTATTCGAATAGTTCCGCCAACACGTTGTTTCAATATACCGTGTTTTAGAGCATTCTCCACAATAGTTTGAATAGATAGTGGTGGAACTTGAATTTCTTTAGGGTTTTCTATACTTACTTGCATTTCAATTCTATCTTGGAATCGTTGTTTATTAATATAAACGTACGATTCCACTAATTCAATTTCTTCGTGTAATGGTACTAATGGTAAAGTATTTTTAATATCAAAACTTTTGTACAAATAATTTCCAAACTCATGTAATAATGTCGTCATTCTCTCTGTATCAGTTGTACTTAATGATGCAATCGTGTTTAATGTATTAAAGATAAAGTGTGGTTTTATTTGTGCTTGTAACCAAGCTGCCTCTATACGTAGTTGTTTAGTGACTGATTGTTTTAAATCTGTCAAAGCTTTCACACGTGCTTGAAGTTCTAGTGCATCTACCGGCTTTGCGATATAATCATTCGCGCCTGATAGGAAACCAGTATATATATCCTCTGGTTGATTTCTTGCGGTCAACAATAATATCGGTAGTTCAGACATAGAATGTTCTTTTCTGATTTGTTTGGTTAATTCATATCCTGAAATATGTGGCATCATCACATCTGAAATAATTAAGTCCCAATTGTTTTCTGTCACTATATTTAAAGCTTCTCTAGGATCCGTTATACTAGTAATCTGATAGTCACTTTCTAATAAGTTCCGAATTACTTTAACATTAATGGGATCATCATCAATGATTAACAAGTTAGGTTGATCACTGTCAGAGGTTTTAGTTGTTTTTAAATCTAAAGAGAGATTTGTAGTTAACAGTGAGTTAGTTTTTATGTTTGGATTCTCGCTTTCTCTACTATTTGCTAAAGGTATACGAAAAGTAAAAGTTGTACCTTTTCCCAGTTCAGAATCAACATTAATTGTTCCATCATGAAGTTCCACTAATTGTCTACATATATTGAGACCTAATCCAATACCGCCACTATCGACATCTGTCTTAGTCAATTTCTCATAAGGGAGAAAAATCCTCTCTAGTGCATTTTTGCTGATTCCAATCCCTGTATCTGTAACTGAAATAACAGCATATTTATTTTCTTCCTTAGCTGTTACGGTAATAGAGCCGGAATCCGTGTATTTAACCGCATTATGAATAAGGTTGAAAAGAATCCGTATCATTCGATTTTCGTCAGCAAGTATAGCTGGGAATGATGTGGATACTTCATTTTTCATTTTAATAGATTTATTGTCTGACATGAACTGAACCATCTCCATTACAACTGATGTAACCAAGTGTAATTGGATAGGTGCTTTATTGAGATGTATTTGTTTTTCTTTTAATCTCGTAATATCCAAAATATCATTTAAAGTAAATGTGAGTTGGTGACCAATTCGCACTAACAAATTGAGGTTACTTTTTGTATCTGAATCAAGCGTATTCGCATATTTATTTATAATCGATTGAGCAATATTAATCATACCGTGTAATGGATTTCTGATTTCGTGTGATGTATTGGCTAAGAATTGATCTTTTTTCTTATCTTCTTCTATTAGCTTTGCTGTCTGTTGTTTGTTTAGTTGGACTAAATGAATATGTCTTCTAAATAATAGAATGGCAATTAATACAATAGATATAAAGAAATCAAATGGATAGAATGGAAATTCAATTTGTCCAGTCTGTATAGCAGCTCCCCAGATGATATTGGATGTGTAACTACAAATAAATAGTAAAATAAAGATGGCATTAGAATCACCATTACGTATATGCTTCAGTGTTGTGATAAACATATAGGAAATCGATATAAAATAATATAAATAGAGAATCATGACTAATATAACAAAATGTTCAAATGGAAACAGAAATAACGTTAATGCTGACAGTAATAGATTGCATACAGAAAGTAGTCTAATAAAGGTAATATGAGTTTTATATAAGTGATGAATGAAATGTATCATGACATACAAGGTAGTTATAAAGATAAACATGAGCAATCGAAAGGAAAACTCTGTATGAAAAGGTAACTGAATAAATACTTCGTCATCTATTAAATTCCCGAAAGCGAGTAACAATAACATAAGTCCAAAATAAAGCAATTCCTTCTGTGACTTACCTTTTCCTAGAAAGAACAGAGCAAATGCATAAAGGGCATGTAATAATAAAATGACAATAACAGTTAATTGAAGAAATTCTAAGGTGCTAGTTTCATAGGTTATGGCTTCTTCAGTACCAAATAAGATAGATTTATTAATTCCGCCAAAAAATGGTATTTCATAATTGGAGGCTTGGATAATAACATCCAGTTCATTGGTATCTTCTGGCGTATAAAATAAAGAAGTGGATGGTCCACGAAACGTAGCTGGCTCTTTCTGTTCAGTTGCTGGATTATTTATAGTAGTAAGTATATCCCCATTTATAATAATTTTCGCTGCCGTATGTATATTATTTAAACGAAGTCCGAAAAAATGATGTTCTGTTTCGGGTAATAGTACCTTCAGGTGATAGCTTCCGTACCCGTAGCCTGGTGATGTAGGGTGATCACTTGCTAACGTATCACTCCAATCACTTGGGACTTTGATTAATTCTTTGTTTTCACTAGCATTCTCCGCTGGTATTTCATCTATAAAATCTTCAGGATAGAAAGACCATTCGCCGTTTAGAGAGTATGTTTCATTATTGGTAAACTCCGATTCTCTTAAGTCAAGGACACCATTTTTTACTGATGGTTGTTCTGATTGATCGTGATAATGAATCCATAATAATCGAAAGGTAATAAGTAATGAAATAAATAACAGTAATATGATAAATATCTTGCTGTATGTTAATTGGTTTTGTTTTGACATGACAGTCTTCACCCCAGCATCTATGATAATAGTAATATTATCATAGATGCTGGTAAGGGAGAAGTTGTTAGAAGCGAAGAATATATACTAAAAATTTAATTGTACAAAAAATATAAATTAATGTATTCAGGAACGTTTGTTCTTGTTTTGGTGTTGTATTCGCAGTATACTATTAGTGGATATATTTACTAGGAAGGTGATAAGCATTGTCTGTAATAATGAAAGTTCATGAAGATACTCCAACCTATATTGATCATGATCAGTTGTTCAAACAATTGATTGGTACATTCTTTGAGGAGTTTGTCGGTTTATTTTTCCCCTCCGTACATCAACAACTAGATTTTTCCTCAATCAAACCTCTATCAGATGAAGTATTTACTGATTTGATTCACGGAGAAAGGCGTCGTGCTGATTTGGTTATGGAAGCTAGGTTGAAAGATCAGAATGCGCTAATCATTATACATGTTGAATCACAGAGTTACGAGCAGAAGAATTTTCATGAAAGAATGTATCATTACTTTAGTATATTGTATAATAGGTATAGAAAACCAATTATCCCCATTGCAGTATTCAGTTATGATAAAGTTCGTGATGAACAAGATTATTTTGAATTAACTTTCCCTTTCCTCCATGTTTTAACTTTTCATTTTTTAAAAATAGAACTAAAGAAACAGGATTGGCGTTCCTTTCTGAGATCCAATAACCCAGTTGCAGCAGCCTTACTTAGTAAAATGGGTTATAAGAAAAGCGAAAAGATACAAGTAAAGAAAGAATTTCTGCGTATGTTGGCAAAATTAGAATTAGATGCGGCTAAAATGGAACTGATATATGGCTTTTTTGAGACGTATGTAAAATTAAATCAAATAGAGGAGGAAAAACTAATGGAAAGCATACAGAACTCAAATGATGAAAACTTAGAGGAATTTGTAAAAAAATTACCTAACTCATGGCGTGACAAAGGGTTGCGTGAAGGAAGAGAAAAGGGATTAGTGGAAGGTAGAGAAATCGGCAAAGAAATTGGCAAACAAATTGGCAAACAAATTGGCAAACAAATCGGAAAAGAATTAGCAAAAAAAGAAATGGCAGAAAAAATGCTGTCCAAGGGAATGCAGCCTGAATATGTCATGGAGATAACAGGTCTAACGAAAGAAGAGCTAGATAAATTGTCAATCTCAAGTGGAGAATGATCTAATTAATAAATCACTTTATGGCAGCCCACAAGATGGCAGCCCATAAGCTATGCTTATGGGCTACTTTATTATGTTATTCGCTGTTTTGCTTGTTGTAGTCTTCAGTGTATTCTTCGATTACCTGGGCGCCGCCAGCATTTTTCCATTTTTCAATGGCTTCATCAAATCCTGCTTCATCAATTTGACCTAGGAAGTATTGGTAGGTGGCATCTTCCATAATTTGATTGAGTGTTTCAGAATTATCAGCCCATGTTGGAGATTCCAAAGCGGCTGTTGGATCGTGAACCAAGTAATTATTGTTATCTTCATATAATTCATCTGCTCTTGCACGTGGTTCATAGTCATAGTAGCCAGTATAACGGCCATTTGTTTCTGGTTCTCCAATTTCAAGTGGTGTGTAAGGACGGATTTCCTGATTGTATTTATCTTCACTTTCGTCAAGCACTTTAGCAAAACCATCAATCACTTCATAATGTTCTCCTTCAATACCCCAATACAGTAAGTTAGAGCCTTCCGGAGTCATTAAATAATCGAAAAATCCAAGAATTTCTTTTAGTTCTTCTTCCGTTTCAACAGATTGTTTTGGGAAAATAAGCATGCTTCCGTAGCCAGGGATGGCACGCGTTCGGTATTCCCCGTCAGGACCTTCGATGTAATTGTGCACATCCAATTCTACATCAGGATTAATAGCAACTGCATCCCGATACATCGGTTCGACATCACCCATCGTACCAATATAAACACCAGCTGTACCATTCTTTAGCATTTCTTGCTGGTCTGTTTTACTTGTTACAGGAGCATCTTTGTTGATGTATCCATTATCGAACAAGCTTTTGAAATAATCCATTGCTTCCCGATATTCAGGGAACATAAATTGCGGTAAAAGCTGCCCATCTTTTTCTCCCCATCTATTAGGTGCTCCATGCCATGTCGCAAAGTTTTCAAATGTTCCTAGGATTTCACGGTCTGTTAAGCCGATCGTGTCATCCTGGCCATTTCCATCCGGGTCATCTTCGGTGAATGCTCTCATCATTTCGTATAATTCATCAAGGTTGCTAGGTGCATCAAGTCCTAGGTTTTCTGCCCAGTCTTTACGATAAATAAGTCCTTGGCGAGACAGAGGACGGCCTGCGTAGAGGGTATATAGCTTACCATCGATCATTGTATTTTTTAGAATGTCTTCATTTAGTTTGTTCAAGTTAGGAAATTCCTCTAGGTAGGGGCCGATTTCCCAGTACTGTCCGTCACGTACTGCTTCTTTTTGTTGGTCTAATGTTACGTCTTTTAGCAAAAATACATCAGGGAGATTACCGGTTGCAATTTGTGAATTTAATGTTTCTGCATAATTATTGTCGGGCACCCAGCGAATATCTAATTCGGTATTGGTAGCCTCTTCTAATAGTTCTTCTAGGCGACTGTCAGGCACTTCTGGAACATGCAGGTTGAACATCATGGAAATTTCTTGTGGTTTTTCGCTATTACTTTCATCATTTGAAGCGTTTTCATTTTTGGAACAAGCAAATAAAAACAGTGCTAATGAAGCTAACGTGAGTAAAACCAGTCGAGTTTGCTTTCTAACCATTTTTCGCAACCCCTTTTTGTTTTAAAAGTGATAGAGCACAATACCTGAATGAACGACAAGGCACCTCCTCGTTAATTACAACGTTGTTATTTACAGGTAAGAACCTGAGTGGAATTATTTTATGCAAATTTATCATGAAAGTAAATAGTACATTGGGATTAAATATTTTTCAACAAAATACAAAAATTATTTTTTGTCTTCAGATAATCATTTGATAGAAGCAAGTAAAATGACAAGATGCTGTTAGAGTCTTTTACATTATGTAGAATATTGAAACTAAAAACAATCGACCAATTTTTATTGATCGATTGTTTAAGAGATTTATGTATCCTTCATAAACACACACTAATTATATTACGTTTTTATTGAATCTATTCTTATATGCCTATTGATTAGCTCACCTTCCAATAATTTAATAAATTCTTCGTTGACTTCATGTTTCTTAGCGGCGCAATAAAGTTCAACTAACTTATCATTTGTAAGAAGTTGCATACTCATATTAGATCCTCCTGTTGTAATTGGAAATTTTGTCAATAAATGCATTAAAAACTCGATATAAAATAAATAAGTTTAATACATTTATTTGCTTAAGAATATACCCGCATTTTTTGTAGAAATAAATAAAAAATAATCAGAAAATTGAATTAATATTAATATATTTAAAAAAATGTTAAAAAAATGAAATTAACTTATTGATCGTCCCTTTAGTATTTAGATATGGGTTTAAGTAAAAAAATTACAGGAGGGCAGTAGAATACCCATAATTCTAAATTACTTAGGAGGTCGAATAATGCGTTTGAGAGGTAAAAAGAACATCGATTATTGTAAAAAAATGAATAACCGACATCGACAAAGAAAGTATAGTACTAAGAAAATGATTGCTGCATCTGCAGCGGCGGTACTTATAGCTTCTACTACACCAGTAACAATTGATGGATACCTAGGAAAGTATATTCCAAACTCTCAATCAGAAGTACAAGCTGCTAGTTTAGCTGAGGTACAATTATTAACAGATGTTAATATAACTGCAGCATTAACTGAGAATGAAGATAATTATACGCTAGACTTGGGGTTATCTGGTAATGGGGTTGACGCTGAGGTCATTGGTCCTGAACGAACAGTTGTATTTCATGCGGAAGAATTAGCAGGGCTATTAACTGTAGATGAACTTGCTAATGTCTCGGTAGAGATTTTACCTTTAACAATGAGCGACTTACCTGTATTAGATGGTGCGATAGGAGAACTAACCGGTACATTGACAGATTTAACAACGACTTTAGTAAACGATATTGATGCTTTTGTAAGTAGTGGTGGAATATTAGATGGTTTAATTGAAATTAATGGAATAGCAGAATTAAATAATGCCATTGACAATCTTAATAATTTGGATGATGCACTTGCAGATTTATTAGATTATGAAGACCAAATCGCAGCAACAGTTAATGAAGACGGAACTATTGTTGTAGAATTCTCAGATGGTTTAGGTAATCATCTAGAAACTGCGGTACAAGATGTGGTAAATGCAGCAATACAAGATCTATTAACTGCTATTGATAATGTAGAGGTTGTATTACTTGACGGTGTTGATGATCCAACAGGTCTAATAAGCGGAGCTTTAGACACATTAGTATCAACTATACTAGATCCATTTAAAGAAGAAGCAACAGCATTAGTTAGTAATTTTGCAGATGACTTAGCTGATGGTACTATCGACTTATCAAATGACCTAGCTTCCGCACAAGTACTAGGTACTACGACAGTAGATTTAACAGCAATCGTTGCCAAGCCATCTGGAATTGAAGGCGAGGTACCGATTTATGGTGCTGGTATCAGTAACTCTGTTATAGATGCAGCTTTATTAAGTAGTTTAGAAGATTCAGATACAGTTACATTTAGTGAAGATGTGACTGCTCCTGTACTAGTTTCTGCAGAAATTGATGGAAATAGTACAGATGGGTATGTAGTGTCCGGTGAGGCAGAAGAACCAGGGGACTCAGTAACAGTCTATAACTCAGCAGGTGAACCTGTTGGTGAAGGTGTTATTGCAGAAGATGGAACTTTCACTATTGATGTAGATCCAACTTTAGTAGAAGAAAGTGAAGAATTATCTATAATTGGTACAGACGAAGCTGGCAATGAAAGTGAACCGGCAACTGTAGTTGTACCAGAGGACACTCCTGTGGATAGCGATGAAGATGGATTAACAGATGAAGAAGAAGCAGACCTAGGAACTGATCCAGAAAATCCAGACACAGATGGAGATGGCATCAACGATGGAGACGAGGTGGATAATGGAACAGACCCATTAGATCCAAACGATCCTCCAACAGATCCAGTAGATAGCGATGAAGATGGATTAACAGATGAAGAAGAAGCAGACCTAGGAACTGATCCAGAAAATCCAGATACAGATGGAGATGGCATCAACGATGGAGA
>NZ_JAGFVL010000030.1 GCF_017599345.1 Gracilibacillus suaedae | reverse complement strand
AAGGAAGATATTTCACCGTAGTTCCCTGGCTGAGGCCGTGCCCATGGAAAGCGCAGTATTCTGCCGGAGCGAATGACAACACTTCTCAAAAAACAAGATAGAACAACGCAAATCCATGTCCAGTTACTGCGCAGTATATGGATTGTATGCAGTTAATCCCTATTTAATATACAAAAAAAACGCCTAATTTAGGCGTTTTCAGCTTTGGAATAATGGTCGAATCAATTCCCAGTATAGAGTTGCAATCGAAAAGAATCCGAAAACTAAGGCGGAAATAGCTGCAAATGCTACGCCGAACATATTTTGGGATTTTAATTCACGAACAACTGCAATGACACATAAAATCGTTACCAAAAGAATAATAAATGCTAGTTCCATTTTCATCCCCCTTACTTACAGTCAATCCATTTTCATTATGAACTATTAACGTTATAATATGTATACAAATCTAATCCATACTTATTTTAAAACAAAATGGAGGATTTGTCTATTAAAACATAAGGAAAAAGGAGTTGTACATAAATGAGAATAGAAAAGATGGCTTTAGGTCCATTATCAACTAATTGTTATATTATCGCATATGATGAGCAAGCTCTTATCATCGATCCTGCTGGTGATGGTGATAGGATTATCGATAAAATCGCAGAATTGAAAGTGGAGCCATTAGCTATTTTGTTGACCCATGCACATTTCGATCATATCGGTGCACTAGAACTGGTAAGAACTCATTATCGACTACCTGTGTATATGCATAAATTAGAAAGTGATTGGTTGGAAGATCCAAACTTAAACGGGTCCGGACTTTTTGGTGTAGAACTAGTAAAGGCAAATAGAGCTGATTATTTTCTAGATATGAAGGTGTACCAATTTGGCAGCATTTCCATAGAAGTTCGCCATACACCTGGTCATTCACCGGGAGGGGTAGCGTTCGTTTTCCACGATGACCAATTTGTTATTGGGGGAGATAGTTTGTTTGCGGGAGCAATCGGACGTACAGACTTGCCAGGTGGTAGTTTTGAGCAATTAGAAGAGAGTATTAGACAACAATTTTATACTTTACCTGATGAGTACATTGTTTATCCTGGTCATGGACCTGAAACCGAAATTCAAAAAGAAAAAGATACAAATCCATTTGTCCAATCATAGTCAAAACGCTCTGATCATAAGAGATCAGAGCGTTTGTCGCTTTAATGGCCAAATCCAGGAACAAGAATGAAGTTGGTATAGAAAGTGAACCCGATAAAGAAAACTGTACAATAAGCAGCGAATAAGTACATATACATTCTTTCAGACAATTTTAGGTACCCGACACCAAGGAAAAAGATCGTTTGTGCAAGGAATAGATATGCCATTGTTTCCATATGACCAACGTAAAACATCACTGTAAATATACCTGTCCAAAAAGCAAGCATACGGAAAACTCGATCCATTGTTCCCCCTCCTTTTTAAATCACTATGTATCAAACATATTATATACGACTATAGTAAAAATGTAAATTATTCTAAGCTGTTGTAAAGAAATTATTTGTAACTGTTCATCCATGATGCTAAACGTCTGTAAGAACCAACCTTAAGCTTAAGTGGATGGAGGTTAACAGTCTCTAGCGCTTAGGTAAAGGTAAGTTTCGCTATTTTTGAAAAAACGTCTTACTGATCGTTAATTCCCTTATAATATGTTTGAAATTAGGATTTTTTATACATTTAATTAGGAATAGAAATGTTCACCTTTCTGTAACCACCGGTATTGGTAGTTATTTTAAATTGATAAATAGCATTATCTTGACCATTTTGGGTTACTATAACGTCTATTGTACCATCCGGAAATGTATAGGAATAAGGAGGAGCTTCTTTTTCTTGGCGTACGGACGCATACGCTTTTTGATATAGCATTTCTAATTTATACTGTTCGTCATTTAATTGGTGAATTCTTTTTTGATTTTGAAGTTGATTTATTTGATGAAATGTGAGTAGTAATAATAGTAAAATGACAAAGTTTGTTAATGGAAACATATATCCTTTCTCATTGTTGTATTTTTTTGAGTAATGTCTTTTCAATTTGTTCACCACTATCTGTAGTAAGTTCTATAACAATATCATCTTTTCTTTCTGTTAACTTAAAGCCTTTTATGTCTCGTAATATCTCCTCATGTCCGCGACTATTCACTTGCCTGCGTATTTTTTGATGGTGAAAGGAAATAGTGACTATGTCATCATTGGTTTGAATAAAATAAAGCTGATTATTTTTGGTTTCAATTTGATGTGCTGTTTGCGCTTCTACTTCGATTACATGATGAAAATGATAAACCATCGGCAACTGTTCTTGTTCCTCATGTGTCCATAAAAGTAATATCTGACTGTACCATGACATTAATATAAACAAACATAGTAGTGTTAATAAGGATTCGAGCAATATATACCCTTTTTCATTGTGGTATCGCATATTGGCATTTCGTTGTTTTCTGTTTCTTAACATTATCCCAGATGACACATCCCTCTATCATTGAATCTGAATAAGTAATGGTTAAGGTCAAAGGTGAACTAATGACATTCTTGTATATTTCAGTACCTTGGTTTAAATTTTCTAATATAGCTTCATGCATTTTGTTTGAGAGGAAATAGGAGGCTTTATCCTCTTCTCTGATTAGTTTTTTCTCGATCATCAGCTGATGTTGAATGGGGATTAGCGTAAGACAAGCACTAAAAAAAATCATAATGGACAGTAGTGTTTCCAGCACGTAGAAACCCGCTTGTTTATTTTTAGGCTGCATCATAACATCTACCTTTGCCAAATGGACAAGTAATAACATGTGTTTGAAACCTCGTTTTAATTTTCATAGTCCCAGGCTTTTTCAGGTTTCCCTTATATGAAAATGCAATGGGGAATTCGAGGGTATTGGGTTCTACAATCCATGCTTCTGGATAATCGCGAACAATTAATTGAGTACCGAATCCACCTTGACGAATAAGGTATCGATGGTTTTCTCGTTCAAAGTGTAGATAAAAGTTGTCCTCATGGGTGAGAGCTAGCTGTTGTAAATAAAAGATGTCTTGATGAAATTGTTTGCTGAATTGCTTGTACTGAAACGCATCATAAGTTTTTAGAGCATAACTGCCACTTACAATAAGAATCATGATACTTGAAGATAAGGCTATTAACAGCTCTATTAAAGTAAATCCTTTTTGATTAGGAAGCATCAGCATTATTAACCTCTGTAGTTACACCATCTTTGTCATCAGTATAAACAATGATTTTGTTACCATTGTCACAAGTTAATGACTCCACATAATCCTCTTCTTCTAAAACACTAAGATTAGCAGGTCTCCTCCCATGGTCAAGTTCATATGCGATTAATTGATTTTCGACCATTTTTAACAATGCTTCACAACCTTGTTCACTAATATTTTCACTTTTACTTGCTAAGTTAGGGATAAACAAAATTAACAGGATGCTGATCACTGCGAGGACAATTAGCATTTCTATCAAGGTAAAACCTTTATTATTTTTCATTAATCTAATCTCCTTTTTCACATAGAATTCATATAGTCAAACATTGGTAGCATTAAAGCTAAGTAAACAAAGATAATAAATATGGCTAAAATGCTTAACAAAAATGGTTGTAAAAAGCTGATCCACTTTTTTAAATAATTTTCAATTGATAAAATGAGATGTTCTGCGTATATATGGAGTTCTTTTTGAAGTTGGTCTTGATTTCGATCCTTCGACATTATTTGGGATAGTTGACCTTGTAATAATTGACATTGGGGCAGGATGGTGGCACAGCCATATCCCTGTGCTAAATGATCATTAATCAATGAAGCATAATAATGAATTAAATCGGCTTTTTGTTCTGATTTAATCACTTCTAAGCTATCCTTTATCGTGAGTCCACTAGTTAACATACTGGAAAGGTGAGTAACAAACAGATAAGTAATTTGCATTCGCTTATACTTGCTGTAAATCGGGACTCTGATTATCAGTTGGATCTTTAATTCGATTGTTAACAATTGTTTCATAGTAATACCGCAAACGGTTAGAAAAGTGACTAATAATAAAGCTGTGATCGTACCATAATAGATCATGTTGATAGCTATCTCGGCATTTTGAAAAACACCGTTTACGTTTGTATTGGAGCCGAGTAATTGTGAAAAGGATGGAAAGATCGAATTTTTCATGAAGTAAAGAATCAATAAAAAGAAAAGGAAGAGAAAAAGTGGATAACGTGAAAGTTTGTTCAGTTTCGATAAAAATTCTTTTCGTTGCTTAAGCATTTGGCAACAATGCAGTAACCCTTCTGAAAGGTTACCGTGTTGGATGGAGATGTTTAAGAAGCTAACTATCTCTGGGTTAAATTTCACTTGTTCTAACGTTTCAATAAAAGTTTCTCCACGCTGTAAGGCTGATTTAATCGTGGTTACAATCGTTGTGTATTGTTTGTCCCACATTAAAACATCCAAAGCATCATTAAGACTATACCCATGGTGAAATAGTTGCTCAAAACGGTAAAGTATCTGGTATTGATCAGTTGTGGATAGCTTTTGCTTCCACTTAAAGATCTTTGATAAATCCATAAGCATAGGCTTTTCTCCTTAAATGTTCAAAACTAAAAGGTGCGATATACGGTTTATCCTGAAGTATTTGGCAAATATGCTGTTCTTCCAAAATTTCTAATATTGCTGCTCGTTGATTAGTTCGCTTAAGTAATTCAAGAGATACTAATTGCATGGAAGCCACTGCTACTAAACTATGTTCAATATCGATTGGTTTAATCCCCATTTCAAGCAGTCGATGAATAGTACCCTGTGCACTTTTGGCATGTAAAGTTGATAAAACTAAATGCCCTGTATTCGAGGCACGAAAAGCAAATTTCGCAGTTTTTTGATCTCTAATTTCCCCAACCATAATAATATCAGGATCATGTCGTAAAGCTGCTTTTAAACCCGCATCATATGTCATACCCGCTTTTTCATTAATTTGCACTTGCAACACATTATCTAATGGTTTTTCAATTGGATCTTCTAATGTTATCGTCTGATAGTGGTTTGCCTTCATAAATGCTTTGATTATAGCATATAAGGTTGTTGTCTTTCCTGATCCGGTAGCACCAGTAAGTAAAATCAGTCCAGATTGAAAATGTAACCAACTTAGAATGATTTTGAGTTGTTGCGGAAACAAAAATAATTGATGCAAGGAATAGATATTGTGTTGGGGTAAGATACGGATAGCTAAGCTTTCTAGGTTATTAGCAGGTAATGTAGATAGACGTAAGGAGTAGGTTTGATCTTGATGTTGATAATGAATTGCCCCTTGCTGTGGCGTTCTATTTTCACCAATATCCATTTTTCCTGTGAACTTATAATAGGCAATGATCATCATATATTGTTTCTTTGTTAAAGAAGTATGAAAGGTTCGTTTACCATTACAACGAAAAAAGACCTGGATATCATCAGATTGGGGGATAAAGTGAATATCTGAGGCATGAGCGTCGATTGCAGCCTGGAGAATTTGATTGGAAATGGCTGAAGCTTTATTCAAATAATTATTCACCTCCATTTTTTATCATGGTACAATACTTATATTCGATATCAATTGATTAATTCCTGCAAAATAAAAAAATTTTTACAGAAAAATTTGGAGGATGCTAAAATGAAAAGTATTTATTTAGTTGGTTTTATGGGAAGTGGAAAAACAAGCATTGCAACATATCTGCAATCTGCATTAAAGTGGTCAGTACAAGACACAGATCAAATGATCGAGGAACATTATCAAATGAATATACCAACCATTTTTAAAGAAAAAGGGGAAGAAACGTTTCGAGAATACGAAACAAATATTTTACATATGACCAATAATGAAAATACGATTGTTGCTACCGGTGGGGGAATTATTGAAAAGGACTTGAACCGTAAATGGTTACGAACAAATGGGACAGTTGTTTTTCTACAAACGTCATGGGAAGAAATTGAACGACGATTAATGGATGATGTTTCACGTCCGATCTGGAATAATCAATCACGAGATAAACAACAGCTGCTAGAGAAACGATTGCCAAAGTATCTTGAAGTAGCAGATTACGTCATCTATACAGATGGCAAAAGTGTGGAAGAAATTGCTTCTGAGATAATTTCCAAAATAAATGCATAAAAAAATGGTTGTTGGAAAAAATGACAGTAAAATGATGAAGGTGTGATTCTGTTGTCCAACAATGATTATGTCAAATACATGACGCAAAGAATTGTAAAGTATATGGATACACCAAAAGATGAACGGAAAAAACTAAAGGAAGAAAGAAAACAACAGGAAGTAGTGTACTCCAATAAGTGGTTCGGTGTACTGCCATTTGCTTTCCGATTACTTATTCAGAAAAGAAAAGACTAAAACATCAGTAGCTCTATCTACTGATGTTTTAGTCTTTTATCATCTGGGAACAGCATCCACTGTGTGAAAGTTCTTCTTCACACAGTTAGCTGAGGCCGTACCCGGAAAGCGAAGTATTTTGCCGAAGCGGTATGTGTATTCAGACATTAATGTTCGTATTTTTCCTATCTAATTACTCTTTTGTTCCAGCCTCATAGTCTCTTTTTATAATGATCTGACTGGACTTTTCAGTCAGATAAAAGAGGCCCGCATTAATAAACTCGATTTCAATACGAGGTTCTAGACGTTCTGTTAGCCTTTCTTTTTCTTTTTCAAGTATTTCCTTATTTTCCTCCTGTTGATGAAAAAAATAGTTCAGTAATTGAATCTCTTCACTCAAAGCTTTTTTGGATTCCTCAACCCATTGCATATCTTCTTCTAATAAAAAATTTTCCAAATAATTAAAAATTCTTCTTAATCCGCTTACTGGTTTGATAATTGGTGAAATTGTAAAACTGTAATCACTCATCCTAAGATCCATTGTAAATTCATCCATGTGTTTCATCATATTTGCTTTCATTATCCCATTAATTAATTGGAGTCCAATCGAATGAATCGATTCTTTCTTTTGTTTGCCACGATAATGCACCATAATATTAGTAACTAACCAAGGATGTAATGGCGTTTTACTCTCACCATTTGTTTCCTCATATAAGATCGTAAAGCGGGCATTCTGCTTAATATGATGAAATATTTGTTGAAGACGAGGACTGCCAAAATGGATCCATTCTTTATTATTATCTTTTTTTTCCGTGCTTGTATCTAAATATAAGGACATCGGTTCACCAGCTCGTCCGATTTTGTCCATATAATGCCAATAAAAAGGTCGGTTCATTAATACCTGATCCAGCTCACGTGTAAGTCTTATCGTCATTTCCGTATTACTTTCTGTAATGACTTCACAATCATGAATCGTAAAGTACTGATGTAAAAAATCATTTAAATTCGTAATCATAGTAAATGCTCCTTGGCTTCATTGTCTTGTTGGTAGGATTGAATGACAGATGTTAAGTTATCTAATTTTATTTTAGATTCACCAACAGATTTAGATTCTTCAAAAATCTGTTCCACTTCTCGCTCTATATTTGGGAGGTTCAAATCACTTAGAATTTGTTCTAGGTGACCGATCACATTCTCGAACAGTTGAATTTTATTGTATAACAAATTCATTACTTGTTCATCTACCGTATTTTTTAAAGCGAAATTATATATTTTCACATCATTTTCTTGACCGAAGCGGTGAATTCGTCCAATTCTTTGTTCAAGACGCATTGGATTCCAAGGTAAATCATAGTTAATTAAACGATGACAAAATTGAAGGTTAATACCTTCGCCGGCTGCTTCTGTCGCAATCATTACTTGTGCGTGATTTTGAAATAACTGGCGCATCCAATCTTTCTTGCCTTTTTTGAAACCGCCTCGATAGATGACAGCTGGAATTTTTTCTTGTTGTAAAAGCCACTGTAAATAAATTTGGGTAGCTCGGTATTCTGTAAATACAATAAATTTTTCATCAGATGATTTGATTAACTCTACTAATTTTAAAGCTTTAGCATGATGTGGTAGCTGTTCAATGGCTGCTAACAAACCTTTTACTTCTGGAAGATTTATGGTTTCCTGTTGCTGGATCCATTTTTTTATCGAAAGGTAACACGCTTCGCGAGAACTACAGAATTCTCTTACATATGTGATGGAAGAAATTGCAGTATTATGTTTAAAAAATTGTTCAACTTGATGATAAGTTTCTAGTTCTTGATCTGTAAAAGGCACCCAAATGGTTTCAATTTCCCGTTTTGTCCAATGAACTCCTGTATCAGATCTACGATTACGGACCATTACTTTACTAATTAATTGTTTCAAATACGGATCTTCATCCACTTTTCGCTTTTGTTCCTTGTATTGTTTGATAAAATCTTCATAAGTTCCAAGGTAACCAGGTTTTAATAGACTGATTAAATTAAAGATATCAGTTAATTTATTTTGAACAGGTGTAGCGGTTAATAACAAGCAATATTTTTTCGATAATTGTTGGACGAATTGAAAATTTTTCGTTTTATGGTTTTTTAATTTATGTGCTTCATCGACGATAACAAAGTCATAGTCCTGTTCAAGAATTGTTTGGCGATGCCTAACAGATTTAGCAGTATCTAATGTACTAATAAGGATATTTGTATTTTGCCAATCAACTCTTTTTCCTGATGTCACCGCGGGGATCAGAAATTTTTGATTCAACTCCAATGCCCATTGATTAACTAGAGAAGCAGGAACTAAAATAAGCACTTTTTGAACTAAACCTCTTAACATATATTCTTTTAAAATCAAACCAGCTTCTATCGTTTTCCCTAAGCCTACCTCATCAGCTAACAAGGCTCTGCCGTTCATATGTTGAATTACTTTTTCGGCACATTCAAGTTGATGAGGTAAAAATTCTAAATGAGGTAAGAACTTAGGTGCGACAAGATCTTTGAAACTAGGTACTTTCATGGTTTCTGCAATTTGATAAGATTGCTTAAATAATTGCCAATCTGCTAACTGAGACGGGGTTTTGATTGCTTCTTCGTACTCCTGTATAAATGTTTCATCTCTTGAAATTGATATACTCATAACACCCATCCTATCATTGATACATTTGTACTGTTATTGTGGTCAGATTAGCGAGAGTTATACATTTCGAATCGAATGAATTATTACTTATATAGTAAAAATGTTTAGAAGTGACCATTTCTAATTCATGCACGTTACTTCGCAGTTTATGTATACTGTTTGGTATGGAGAGGGTTTTAATATGAATAAGAGCATATTATCTGGCAATTTTAAAAGCCGAGTGAGAGCACTCGACTTTTACTTAATAATCTAATTTTTTCGTTTTCTTGATTTTGCCTGTCCATTTTTTGTATCCGCCTTGTAACTGATAGAGGTTTTTATATCCTTGTTTATCGAGAATTAATGCCGCTCTCATGGAACGTGAACCATTCTGACAATATAAGTAAACAGGTTTATCTTTTCTCAATTCTGTTAAACGCTGTTTTAATTGCGTTAATGGTATGTTTCTTGCACCAAGGATGTGCCCGCCATCATATTCTTTCGGTTCTCTCACATCAATAAGCTGTGCTTTACGATAACCTTCACGGAATTCATTTTCCGTTAGGGCTTTTAGTATCTTTTTTTGTTTAAAATAGCGGTATACGGTAAATAGAATAAAGGCAATTAATATACCGATAAGAATGTATAATTCTGTCATTTTTGAATCCCCCAATATTCTTCTATTAAATCCTCTAAAAAGGATTATACCATTTAATAGTGTGAAATAAAGAAAAAAATTTCGAACTTAAGGATTTTAAGAAAGATGTCTTGTCTCACCTGTCATTCTATTGTATGCTTTTATTTACATAATATATATAGTAATGGAGGATATATATGCCTACACCGACAATGGAAGATTACATAGAACAGATTTATATACTAATGGAAACAAAAGGGTATGCAAGAGTATCAGCGATAGCTGAAGCTTTGCAAGTGCAGCCGTCATCTGTGACGAAAATGGTACAAAAATTAGACAGAGATGACTATTTGAATTATGAAAAGTACCAAGGACTGATCTTAACTTCAAAAGGTAAAAAAGTGGGGGAAAGATTAGTTTATCGACATGAATTGTTGGAGAAATTTCTCAGAATTATTGGCGTTGATGAAGAAAATATTTATACAGACGTTGAAGGAATAGAACATCACTTGAGTTGGAATTCAATTGATCGCATTGGTAATGTAGTACAATTTTTAGAAGATCCTAAACGAGCAAAAGATTTAAGGGAATTTCAGTCTAAAAAGGACTAGATTAACAAGTTCTATCTACTGGTACAAATGTATATATATAATGTGATGCCAGTTAGATAGGGTGATATCATGAAAATTGATGGCGTTTTCTCGGGTGGGGGTGTTAAAGCCTTTGCATTTTTAGGTGCGATTCAAGCATTTGAAGAAAAAAACATACAATTTGAAAGAGTAGCTGGTACATCTGCTGGAGCCTTATTTGCTACGTTTATTGCAGCTGGTTATACAGCAAAAGAAATGAAAGAAATTTTTTTGCATTTACCACTTGAAAATTTCCTTGATCAATCGAAATGGAGTAGCATGTTTCCTTTTTTGAAATGGTTAACATTATATAACACGATGGGGTTATATCGAGGTAATTATTTTGAAGATTGGTTGGATGAAAAGTTGCTGGAGAAAGATTTGGTTTCTTTCTCAGATCTGCCCTCGGATAAATTAAAGATTGTAGCAGCAGATTTAACATTCAATCGTGTTGTAGTATTTCCGGATGATCTTAAAAAAAATTATCATATAGATGCAGATTATTTTCCCATCGCAAAAGCTGTCCGTAGCAGTATCTCCATACCGTATTTTTTTCGTCCCTCTAAAATTATCAATCCCCTCACAAGACAAAAAAGCATTATTGTCGATGGTATGATTTTAAGTAATTTCCCATTATGGTTATTCGATAGAGGTAATGAAAAGCGTGATCGTCCGATCCTAGGTTTACAATTAACAGATCCTGCACAATATTATTTTAATAACAAAATTAAAAATGCTGTGGATATGTTAAAGGCAGTAATTGGTACGATGAGAAAAGCCTATGACACAAGATATATTGAGGAAAATGTAGCGAAAGATATTTTGTTTTTTCCAATTGATGAAGTTAGTGCTACTGAATTTAATATATCATTAGAAAAAAAACAAGAATTAATGGAATTAGGGTATCAGACAACAATCAAATTTTTATCTGGATGGTCCCTATAGAAAAAGAACAGAGCCCATTATAACGATGCTCTGTTCTTTTTCTTTTGCTTATTTCCTTCAATGACTCGCAAGTGAGTGTGATTTTTTCTTGTTTTTAATGGTCGAGTAGATTTCTTTGTTGTGATATTTTGTTTGATTGGACTAGGTTGCGTGCGATTAGTTTGGTGCTGGTATTTATACTTTTGTTTCGATTGTTTCACAGCTTTTCGATATTTTCTAAGTTCATTTGGTGTTCGTCTTCTTAGAAATAAGAAGTATACTAAACCAAAAATGGCTGCACCGATTAACAAGGATATAAATAGGAATTGAAGTAAACCGAGTGTGTCAGTAATTAAGAAAGAGATAAAACCGAACACAGCTAAACCGATCAATGCATAAACAACGATAGAACCTATGTTTCGATTCATTTAAGCTTCCTCCTTTACATAAAAGTATACACGATTTAAAGTCCTTTCTATAGTTATACCCGTTATTTGTTGGATTTTATACAAAAAATTTTTAATTACTCGAAACAATAATAGTAAAGCGCTTTATTTATATTGTATTAGAAAAATAGCAAAATAACTAGATCTTAAGTACATTTAGCATGAAAAAATTGATTTTGGTTAGCCTATTTTTGAGGTGATTATTTTGAGACGTGTGTATCTTAAGGAGAATAAACAAGCTAAAACTTCTTTAATTCCTAAAACAATTAGTATTGGTTTTTTTGGAGGCCTTATCTGGGGAACAATTGCCGCCATTGCAGGTTACTTTAACTTTACGGAAGTAACTCCGAAAAGCTTAATATTACGGCCTTGGTTACAGTCAGCATGGTCTGATCAATGGTTAGGCCAAGTTATTTCCATATTAATTATTAGTTTAATATCCATAGGATTAGCATTGTTATATTATGTTATATTAAAAAAGTTTCCGGGTATGTTACCAGGGATACTGGCTGGAATTGTCTTATGGTTTATTATTTTTTGGTTATTTGAACCGATTTTTATAAACATACCACCGTTTTTTGAGTTAGATAGTGATACAGTAGTGACTACTGTTTGTTTATTCATTTTATATAGTGTATTCATCGCATATTCTATTTCTTTTGCTTATCAGCAACATATAGGTGAAAATAATTAGCCAACTATGTTAAGATGGTGAAGAAAGCTTGTTGGAGATGGAGTGAAGGAAATGGGGAAATTACTTTTATTAAATGGACCGAATTTAAATCGTTTAGGGAAAAGAGAACCAGATGTATATGGCAGTGAAACATTACGGGATATAGAGAAAAAATTACGACATGTAATGGAACCATATCAATTCCGTTTAGATGCTAAGCAGTCGAATCATGAAGGTGAGTTAATTGACTGGTTACATGATGCAGAAGGAAAATATCATGGCATCATATTTAACCCTGGGGCATATACACATACTAGCATTGCGCTAAGAGACGCCATTAGTTCAATTACTGTTCCAGTTATTGAAGTACACATATCAAATGTACATAAGCGAGAGTCATTCCGTCATACTTCCATGTTAGCTCCTGTCTGTAGTGGTCAAATTGTTGGCTTAGGTACAAAAGGGTATCAATTAGCAGCAATGTATTTCTTAGAAAATAATCAATAGAAAGGGAGTTAGGGATGAAGCGACTTGAGAAATTAAAAAATGTACTAAAGCAAGAAAATATCGATGGATTATTAATAACTAGTCCGATTAATAGACGATATATTACTGGTTTTACAGGTACTTCAGGCGTAGCACTTATAACTAGTAGCGATGCCATCTTTGTTACTGATTTCCGTTACATGGAGCAAGCCAGTGATCAGGTAAATGGATTTGATATTAAAGAACATAAAGGACCAATTCAAGACACTATTGCGGAATTAGTAGAGTCATTACAAATCAAAACGATTGGATTTGAAAAAGATGACATGACATATGGGTTATATGAAAAATATAATGAATCAATAAAAGCAAACTTGATTCCTGCAAATGGCTTAATTGAGAAATTACGCTTGATTAAAGATCGAGATGAGCTTAATATAATAAAAGATGCTTGTAAAATTGCCGATGATGCATTTGACCATATTTTAAATTACATAAAACCGGGAGTAAAAGAGATCGACATCTCTAATGAATTAGAATTTTTTATGAGAAAGCAAGGTGCAACATCGTCTAGCTTTGATATTATCGTTGCATCCGGTTACCGGTCTGCATTACCGCATGGTGTAGCATCGGCAAAAGAAATTCAGTCTGGCGAATTAGTAACATTAGATTTTGGTGCCTTGTATAAAGGATACGCTTCCGATATTACAAGAACACTAGCCGTTGGGAATATATCAGAAGAATTAGAGACGATCTATCAAACAGTTCTTGAAGCACAGTTAAAAGGTGTAGAAGGAATAAAAGCGGGAATAACTGCCAAACAAGCTGATGCTTTAACTAGAGATCATATTGATCAAAAAGGCTATGGTAAATACTTTGGTCACTCAACTGGTCATGGGCTTGGTTTAGATGTACATGAAATGCCTGGTTTATCGTTCCGTTCTGATGCGGTTCTTGAACCAGGCATGGTGGTAACTGTTGAACCAGGAATCTATGTACCTCATGTTGGGGGATGCCGCATAGAAGATGACATTTTAATTACGGAAGATGGCAATGAACGGTTAACGCATTCACCGAAAGACTTAATTCGCTTATCAGTATCGTAAACATTTTTGAGGAGGAATTAGATGATTTCAGTAAATGATTTTAGAACAGGATTAACAATAGAAGTTGATGGAGGTATTTGGCAAGTTATGGAATTCCAACATGTAAAACCTGGTAAAGGTGCTGCATTTGTTCGTTCCAAATTACGTAACCTCCGAAATGGTAATATTCAAGAAAAAACATTCCGGGGTGGAGAGAAAGTAAATAGAGCACATATCGAAAATCGAAAAATGCAATATTTATATGCTTCTGGTGATACTCATACCTTTATGGATACCAACTCATTTGAACAAACGGAATTACAAGCAAGTCAGATTGAACGCGAACTGCAATTTATTAAAGAAAACATGGAAGTACATATTTTAACATATGAAGGCGAGACTATCGGGGTAGACTTGCCTAATAACGTAGAGCTTACTGTAACAGAAACAGAACCTGGAATTAAAGGTGATACAGCAAGCGGCGGAACCAAGCCAGCAACCTTGGAAACAGGTTTAACCGTTCAAGTACCTTTCTTTGTTAATGAAGGAGATGTACTAGTAATCTCCACAGCAGACGGCAAATACGTCTCCCGTGCTTAATATTAGAATAGAAAGAGCAAAAACTACTAAGTGACCTTCACTTAGTAGTTTTTCTTTTATAAATAGTTAAGCACAAAAAACATATACTGCGAAGTAACTTGGACATGTATTTGCTCTCTTCCATTCTTGACTTAGAGGTGCAGACAAACCGCTCCGGCAGAATACTGCGCTTTCCGTGGGCACGGCCTCAGCTAACTTGGTAAAGAAAAACACTTTACCAAGTGTTCGGCTCGCGTGAGTTCCCACAGGAGTCTCCGTATTCTGCCTACGCTATTTTTGTTCTCTGATTATAGAAAGAAATGAACACACGGAACTAAACTTTTGTGTTTTATTACAGTGCTAAGCGGCTGTGACCCCTCTTAAGCATAGTCGCACCCTATGCTACATATGGTGGATTCGGATTAGTGTTGTGAAGCATATCTTAACGAAGGCCGTCCACTTCCACTCCTGTGGTACTTGTTTGCCCTTCAGCTAACTTTTTCGAGCGGTTTTGGCTCGAAAAAGTTAGCTGAAGGGCAAACCCACGGAAAGGGAAGTGGGCAGCCGGAGTGGTAGTTATCATCACTATATATTTCTAAATTATCTCTTAGGTGACCGAACATCTAATTACCACGCTACTTCAAACAGAGCTTTCATTACTTCGCAGTATATATCTACTAATACGTCATATGAAAGAATCGGAGTCGGGGCATGTTGTCCGACTCTTTTTTTAATGAACCCATGGTACAAAGCAAAGGTTTTTGCTTTGAGAATTAGGTGATTGGTCAAGTTTTTCATATACACTTGTCTATCTTTGGTTATATCTATTAGTGACTCGCATAGAATGTTTATAGAAATAGCTTATGGAAAAGAGGCAATGTTTATGGAGAGTGTTTTGAAAATACTTCCGAGCCATATCTCTGAACAAATTGACTTTTTTCTGGTAAAGGAAGATATAGATATACAGGAAATTAGACTAAGAGTTAATCAACCAGTTGAGTTAAATGATGGCAGGCGAGTAACGTGGTTAAAGCAGACATTTTTCAGCCGGTCGGATGCAAAAATGTTTCTTAACAAAATTAGTGACTTTTCTTTATATCGGCTTGAAGAAGAGTTAAGGCATGGCTTTATAACGATTCAAGGTGGTCATCGAATTGGTATTTCAGGTTCTGTCATTTTAGAAAATAAACAAGTAAAGGCGATTCACCATGTTAGTTCCTTCAACATAAGGATTGCAAAGCCTCAATTCGGTATTATTCAGCCCTATTTACATTACCTTATGACAGATACCATCCAAAATACACTAATCATAGGTCCACCACAATCAGGTAAAACAACATTTTTAAGAGATTTAGCCAATTATTGTGCAAGTGCCAGTTCCAAGCTTGAACTAAAAACAGCTATTGTCGATGAACGCTCTGAAATTTGTGCTTCCATTAATGGTATCCCACAGCATTTATTAGCTCCTAGAATTGATGTATTAGATCGCTGTCCGAAGGCGGAAGGAATGATGATGTTTGTTCGATCTATGTCTCCAGATGTCATTATTGTTGATGAAATTGGAAGTGAGCGGGATGCTGAAGCGATTGATGAAGTGATTCATGCAGGTGTGCAATTAGTTTGTACTGTTCACGGCAGATCGTTAACTGATATTAGCAGGCGACCAACGATTCAAAAGATATTACAAAAAAACATTTTTCAACGATTTGTTATCTTGTCGAGTCAACACCAAGCAGGAGAAGTAACAGAGATTCTGGATGATAAAGGACAACCTCTTTATCAAAGAAGAGTGATACTATGATCAGGCTTCTGGCGTGTTTATTTATCATAGGATCTTTAACCTGGACAGGACATGAGTATGCCAAAAACCTTGCTAATCGACCAAGATTCATTCGAATGTTCAAGAATGCCCTGCAAATTCTAGAGGCTGAAATTGTCTATAGTCAAGCAACTATTAAGGAATCTTTAACTTCAGTAGCAAATCAGATACCAGAGCCGATTTCTGTTCTCTTTCAGCATATTGCTGCGGATATTCAAGAAGACAAAGAGCAGCTTTATCCAATATGGGAAAGCCATGTGGATAAGTTTTATCAAAAACATCCGATCCAATTAGAAGACAAAGAAATTCTTCAACAATTTGGCAGAACTTTGGGACAGCACGACATTACCCAACAACAAAAATATATTCGCTTAACTATTAACCATTTAGAAAGAAAACTGACAGAGGCTGAAGAGAAGAATCATCGCTATGGAAAAATGTCAAGAAGTATTGGCTTTCTGGTTGGTACATTTATCGTTTTACTCTTGCTATAGAGAGGAGATATCACGTGATTGGAGATACAAGTGTTTTATTTCAGATTGCAGGAATCGGAATTATCGTTGCGATGATTCATACTATATTAAAGCAAATGGGGAAAGAGGAATATGCTCAGTTTGTAAGCTTGGTTGGTTTTATCATTGTTCTGTTGTTTGTTCTTAACAGTATTTCGGATCTATTCCAGCAGATAAGAGCTGTATTTTTCCTAAAAGGATAATGGTTTATGGAAATCTTTGAAGTAATCAGTGTAGGAATTATAGCATCCGTACTATTTTTATTATTAAAGGACAAGCAGCCCAGTATTGCGTTTCTTATTATTGTTTTAACCATTCTCTATTTTTTCATCTTCGTTATTCAATATGTACAAGGAATTCTTCAACTTATTACTTATTTAGGTGAGCAGGCAAACATTAATGAAATATATATTAAGACCATACTTCAAATTATAGGGATATCTTATATTACAGAGATTGGAGCTAACATTGTAAAAGATGCTGGTTTAGAATCGATAGCAGTCAAAATAGAAATGATAGGAAAAGTGTTTATCCTCATTTTAGCTATTCCGATATTTAAATCTTTAATTGAAACGATAATAAATATTTTTCCGATCACATAGTTAGGAAGGATATACATGAGCTTTACTAGAAAACTTGCTATCATTATCGCGCTTTTCTTTTTTATTATCCCAATACAACTTGCAGCAGATGTAACTGACCAAACAGATGCTTACCAACAGATGATTGAAGGGAGCGAACTTGAAGGATATTGGGATTATTTAGGTGATCAATATAATGATGCACTTCCAGAGCTTGATAAAGAAAATTTATGGTCAATGATAAAAGGAGAAGGAAGCCTCTCAATAAAGGAATGGTTGAAAGGGTTTCTCCGTTTCTTCTTTTATGAGATTGTGGAGAATGGTAAATTACTGGGGACATTAATGCTGTTAACATTATTTTGTTTAGTTTTGCAGACCATACAAAATGCTTTTGAAAAGCAAGTCGTTAGTAAAGTTGCCTATGCGATTGTTTATACAATGTTGATTATTATGGCATTACAAAGTTTCCAACTAGCAACGAATTATGTACTTGATACAGTGGAAATGGCCCAAAATTTCCTGATTGCTTTGTTGCCAATGTTACTAGGTATATTAGCATCACTTGGGCATCTCGTTACGATTTCGTTTTTTCACCCTATCATTATTTTTCTCATTCATACAAGTGTATTTGTCATTTCCAAAATTGTTATACCGTTAATATTAATCTCAGCTATACTTCAAATTGTGAGCACGATCAGTACCGAGTATAAAGCAACAAAATTAGCAAATTTAATCAAAAATATAGCTATTAGCTTAATGGGAATTTTACTGACAGTTTTTCTTGGGGTAATATCCGTACAAGGAGCTGCTAGCGCAATTCAAGATGGAATTGCGATGAAAACAGCTAAGTTTGTAACCGGTAATTTCATCCCAGTAATCGGCAGGATTTTTACAGATGCAACAGATACAGTGTTAAGCGCAACGATTTTAATTAAGAATGGCATCGGCATGATAGGTGTAGTGGTTTTAATCGGAATTGTATTGTTTCCGGCGATTAAAATTTTCACCATCTCTTTAATGTATAAAGTGGCGACAGCTATTTTACAACCCGTTGGTGATGGACCAGTTATAGAATGCTTGGATATTATCGGCAAACATATCCTTTACTTGTTTGCTGCACTATTATTAGTTACATTTATGTTTTTCTTCACAATAGTAATTCTTATTATATCCAGTAATTTAACGATGATGGTGAGATAGGAGGGGAGAATCATTGAGTACCTATCAAGTTGGATATTACAAATTATCATTTATATGATTCTAGCAATGATCGTTGATCTTATTCTTCCCAGTTCAACATTAAAACAATATGTGAAATTAGTAGTAGGATTATTACTCATTTTAATTATTCTGCAACCATTGTTATCTGTTTTTAATGTGAATGTTAATCAAATGGTGGATCAAATAATCCCAACAAATAGTGCTTCATCTGTTGAATCCGAAATAGAAAATGGAATGAATCAGCAGAAAAGTGAAATAGAACAGATACAATCTGCATATGTATTAGAAGAGATGGTTGTCCAAATGGAAAATATAGTAGAGGAGGAGTTGCAGGAGACGTACAATTATCAAATTGAAGACATGGAAGTAGATTGGGCTAGTCATCCATCTTCTGAAGAAAATGAATTAGAGCGTATATATGTACAACTTGCGATGATGGATGATGATCCGGCCAAAGTTGAAGAGGTGAATATACAAATTGGCGACTCATTACCTCAAACTTCTGAATCTCCCCCAAATGATGCAAATGAAATAAAACATTTCTTAGCTGATCAGTGGGGAGTAGAGGACGAGATAATTCATATAGGATGGAAGGAGGAATAAGGTGCCTAAATGGATAGAGAAGTTTTTATCAAATTTAAAAATGAAGGACAAGAAACCAACGAAGATGCAATATATTGCTTTGTTGGTGCTAATAGCAGTTTTTATATTGTTGATTAGTAATATCTTCAGCTCTGATCAACCAGATAATCAATTAACCGATCCTCCAAGAATGATGGAGTCATCATCAGAAGATGAGGAAAGTGAAACATGGAACCAATCCAATGGATCTGATGCAACTTCAAAGATAGGTGATTTAGAGGTTGCATATGAAAGTGATTTAGTCCAATTACTTGAGAAAATAACAGGTATATCAGAAGTTGAAGTAATGGTTAATTTAGACGCTACCAATGAACGAGTATACGAGAAAAACTTAGTGATAGGTTCACAAATAACAAATGAATCAGATCAAAATGGCGGTACAAGAAAAGTTGATGATGAAACAAGAGAACAAACCGTTGTCGTCATTCGTCAAGGTGAACAAGAAACGCCATTATTAGTCCAAACTAAAAAACCACAAGTGAGAGGTGTACTGGTAGTTGCGGATGGCGTGGACAACCTAGAAGTTAAAAAATGGGTATTAGAAGCAGTGTCCAAAGTATTGGATGTACCGGCACACCGAGTTTCGGTTATGCCGAAAAACTCATAGATTTATTAGGAGGGGAAACGATGTTAAAAAAGCAAACTGTTTGGTTGTTAACGATGTTAAGTTTAATGATTGTATTAAGTGTGTATTATTTAAATGCACCAACGGAAGGGGATTTAGCCTATTTTGATGCTGATGAGGAGCAAGGTCAAACGACATCATCATCCAATCTAGACCAATTAACGGATGATGCAACTTTAGAGGAGACTGAAGAAGCAAGTATGGAAGAAGATGCAGGAACAGAAGAAGCGGAAACGGATAACTTAAATACATCATCGACTAGTTCTGACCAATCTTTTACTGCAGCCCGTATAGAAATTACCAATCAAAGAAGTATAGAAAGAGAGAGACTGGAAGATATTGTTGCTTCAAGTGAAAGTAGTTCTGATGAGAAGAATGAAGCTTATGAAGCTATGAAAAAAATAGATACATTAAATACAAAAGAAAACATTTTGGAAGAAACACTAAAATCAAATGGTTATGAAGAGGTGCTTGTTCGAAATGTATCAGACAATAATCTCGCTATAACAGTTCAAGCTGACAGCCTTACAGCAACAGAAGCAAATGAAATCATTCAACAAGCAAAAGATGAATTTGGTGAAATAAAAATTGAAGTCAATTATAAGTCAAGCTAAATCCGTTGTCTTCCGTTTAAATATGCGTTAACTTGTCCTTGAGAACTCTCGAGGGCATTTTTATTTGGAGTCCATTTGAATTAACTGTGATGTTTCGTCATAATTAAAACAATGGGTTGCAGTTTTTATATCTATTGCGTAAAATGTTAGAAGGAGTTATTAGTACCTGTTATTAAGTGTAACAAAAGATGAAGGGGTGCAAACATGTTAACAATACAAGAAATCAATCAATTAATTGAAAAATTAGATCAATCAACTATTGAAGAATTCTCTTATGAGGCAAGCGGTGCTAAGATTAAACTGAAGAAAAATACAGGTGATGCTAAAACACATATAGTTCCACAACCTGTAGTTCAACAGCAAGAAACCGTACCACAGCCAAAAGCGGAAACAACTACAAAACCAGAACTAACAGAAGCAGCAGAAACAAAAGAGGAACCACAATCAAATGCGGATTACGATCATGAAATTGTCTCACCTATGGTAGGTACATTCTATAGTTCACCATCACCAGATAAACCAGTATACGTGCAGGTTGGAGATCAAGTAAATGAGGATTCCATTGTATGTATTGTAGAAGCTATGAAATTATTTAATGAAATCGAAGCAGATGTAAATGGAACAATAACTGAAATATTAGCAGAGAATGGTGAATTAGTGGAATATGGCCAACCATTATTCCGAATTAAGAAGGCATAAGGGGATGACATTGTGATTAAGAAACTGTTAATTGCTAACCGTGGAGAAATAGCAGTCAGAATCATTCGATCTGCGAAAGAAATGGACATAGAAACGGTAGCAGTATATTCAGAAGCCGATAGTGATGCGTTGCATGTACAATTAGCGGATGAAGCATATTGTATCGGACCGAAGTTAAGTACGGATAGTTATTTAAACTTTACTAATATTATGAGTGTTGCAACATTAACAGATACGGATGCAATTCATCCTGGTTATGGATTCTTATCAGAAAACGCAGATTTTGCAGAGATCTGTGATGCATGTAACATAACTTTCGTTGGTCCTAGTGCATACGCTATTCAAAAAATGGGTACAAAAGATGTAGCAAGAGAAACGATGAGAGAAGCTGGGGTTCCAGTCGTTCCTGGTTCAAATGGTATCATTGAGGATGAAGAAGAAGGACTTAAGGTGGCAAATGAAATCGGATTTCCGGTTATTATTAAAGCTACTGCCGGTGGTGGAGGTAAAGGTATTCGTGTAGCTCGCACCGAGGAAGAGTTACTGAAAGGTATTCGTGTAACCCAGAATGAAGCGGAAAAAGCGTTTGGTAACCCAGGAGTGTATTTAGAAAAATATATCGAAGATTTTCGTCATGTGGAAATTCAGGTATTAGCAGATAATCATGGTAATGTAATACACCTTGGTGAACGTGATTGTTCGGTTCAAAGAAGATTACAAAAATTGATTGAAGAAACACCATCACCAGCAATAGATGAGAATATGCGAAAGAAAATGGGAGAAGCGGCAGTGAAAGCTGCGAAAGCCGTTCAATATTCTGGTGCAGGCACAATTGAATTCATCTTTGATCAAAAAGAAAATAAATTTTACTTTATGGAAATGAATACTCGTATCCAAGTAGAACATCCGGTTACCGAAATGGTTACAGGTGTGGATTTGATCAAGGAACAACTCCATATCGCTAATAATGAAGAACTTAATTACAAACAGGAAGATATTACTTTTAACGGATGGGCAATGGAATGCCGTATTAACGCTGAAAATCCTGAAAAAGATTTTATGCCATCAGCGGGTAAGATCGAAATGTATTTACCTCCAGGTGGTTTAGGAGTTAGAGTCGACTCAGCGGTATATCCAGGCTATCAAATCCCGCCATATTACGATTCGATGATCGCGAAATTAATTACTTATGGCAAGACAAGAAAAGAAGCGGTTGATCGGATGAAACGCGCACTGGATGAATTTGTAGTAGAAGGTGTTTACACTACAATTCCATTCCATCGAAAAATGATGGTACACCCTGTATTTGTTGATGGCGATTTTAATACAAGATTTTTAGAAAAGTATAGTATAATGGAAGAAGAGCAAGACTAATTTTAGTCAAAAAGGGGTGTTTATCATGGCTGAAAACCAATTACTTAATGTTAGTGAATCTACTCCTTTAGGAAAAGTAGAAATCGCACCTGATGTATTAGAAGTGATTGCTGGTATAGCGACTACTGAAGTATCAGGTGTATCAAGCATGAGAGGGAATTTTGCAACAGGAGTAGCAGAACGATTAGGGAAAAAGGCACATGGTAAAGGAATTAAAGTAGAGCTGATAGAAGATACTGTGTCCGTTGATGTTTACATTGTCGTGGATTATGGACATTCTGTTCCAACTGTCGCTGAGAAAATACAATTAAATGTAAGGCAGGCAATCGAAAATATGACCGCCATTCAAATTAAAGAAGTTAACGTGCATGTCGTAGGTGTTCATATGGAACAGGTTAATGATGAAAAAGATGAGTAATGATTAATACTACACATATCCGGATAAAGGTCCTACAGAATATTCTGATAGGACTTTTATTCATTTTCAGCTTCAAAATATAAAATTAGGACAGAATACATAAACTACGAAGTAACTTGGATATGGATTTGCTCTCCTCCATTCTTTTTTTGATGAGTGAATAACCATCGCTGCGGAAAAATACTCCCTTTCCGGGGGCACGACCTCAGCTAACTTGGTGAAGAAAATCACTTCACCAAGTGGATCTTCGGCTCGCGCTATTCCCCCAGGAGTGTCGCATTTTTCCGCAGCTTTGATTAGTATTTTGGATAAGTGAGAAGAATTCCCTTGATTATATATCCGAAGATTTTTCCAACAATTAGACCATTAGAAACAGCGGAGGCAGAGTACGGAGACTCCTATGGGAACAGCTCGAGCTGAAGATCCCGCAGGAAAGTGATCTTTGCTTTCCGAGGAAGCTGAAGCCGTGCCCATGGAAAGCGCAGTACTCTGCCGGAGCGAATGCTAGCACTCACCTTAAATCAGAATGGGAGGAAGCTACGCCAAGACAAATTTTCACAACTTCGCAGTCGTTATCTAGTTTTGAATAAGAACCGGGGAAATGCTTGGTTTTTTCTTAGTATCTTTATTTTCTGTCGAGGAATGATAAGATTTAATGGCATTCCAAATGATAACATGGTATCATTTGAAGGTGAAGAATAT
This sequence comes from Gracilibacillus suaedae, assembly GCF_017599345.1. Classification (GTDB taxonomy): domain Bacteria; phylum Bacillota; class Bacilli; order Bacillales; family Amphibacillaceae; genus Gracilibacillus; species Gracilibacillus suaedae. The sequence goes on along the minus strand of NZ_JAGFVL010000030.1, from coordinate 69,354 downwards.
GACCGTGATAAGGAGAAGAACAAGTACATGAAACGAAGAACTGCACGTGAGAAAGCATTACAAATTTTATTTTCATTGGATACTGAGGAATATGATTTGGCAACTACTGTTGAACACACATTAGATGAGAATGAACACGATCCATTCATACTAAATATTGTGCATGGAGTTGCTGAGTACAAGCAAGAGATTGATGAAAGAATTAAAAGTCATTTAGAGAAATGGTCATTGGAAAGAGTAGCCCTAGTGGAAAGAACGCTACTTCGTATGGCTGTATATGAATTATTTTATTTAAAAGATGCACCCGAAGGTGTGGTAATCAACGAAGCGATAGAGATTGCGCATATTTTCGGTGATGATAAATCAGGAAAATTTATCAATGGTGTATTATCAAAAATGATAAAATAAGGGGGAGCTATTATGTCAGCAGAAGTTATTTATGGCAGTGAGTTAGCACAATCTTTAAGAGATGAAATGAAGGAAGAAGTAACCGGCCTTCGTGACAAAGGGATTATTCCGGGTTTAACAGTAGTATTAATAGGTGATGATCCGGCTTCCAAATCTTACGTCAGAGGTAAACAGAAAGCATCAGATTATGTCGGAGTTGATTCAGAATTAATTGAGTTACCAGAATCTACTACTCAAGCAGAACTATTATCTCTTATAGATACACTAAATAAAAAAGATTCAGTTCATGGAATCTTAGTGCAGTTACCATTACCTGCACACATAGATGAGGAAGTCATCATTGAAGCGATTTCACCTGAGAAAGATGTCGACGGTTTTCACCCGATAAGCATTGGTCGTATGATGACTGGAAAAGATACATTCTATCCATGTACACCTTATGGTATTATTCAAATGATGAAATCAAAAAATATTTCATTAGAAGGTAAGCATGCGGTTGTCATTGGAAGAAGTAATATTGTAGGAAAACCGGTAGGGCAATTGCTGTTGAGTGAAAATGCAACAGTTACCTATTGTCATTCCCGCACGAAAAATATGGAACAATACATAGCATCTGCCGATATTTTGATAGTAGCGGTTGGAAGAGCTCATTTTATCAGTGGTGATCATATAAAACAAGGTGCCATTGTGATCGATGTAGGTGTTAACAGAATTGAAGATGGCTCACTTACAGGAGATGTTGACTTTGATTCTGCCAAAGAAAAAGCTAGTTATATCACACCAGTTCCAAAAGGTGTTGGCCCAATGACGATAACAATGCTAATGCATAATACGATTAAATCCGCTAAAAAATCGAACGGATTATTATAAGCGTAGTGGTTTAAAAAGTTGCCAAGATAAATACAAATCAATGAAAGATGCGCCACAGGTTATTCGGTGACTTTTGGACAACCTCTATAAGAATTAACTTGTGAACTAGCTTTAGGTATTTTAATATGGAAATAAAAGGTCATTCTTATCATTAGAATGACCTTTTATTGCAAAAGAATTCATTAAAAGGGATGATGTTGTGGAAGATAAATATTTGTCCGTGACCGCGCTAACAAAATATATAAAAAAGAAGTTTGATGTTGACAGACATCTTAATCATATTTGGTTAAGGGGAGAAATATCGAATTTTAAACACCATTCCAGAGGTCATATGTATATGACTATTAAAGATGATCATGCTAGTATTCGTGCTGTCATGTTTCATAGACAAAATCATGCTCTTTCTTTTCGACCAGAGGATGGTATGAAGGTTTTAATTACCGGTTATGTGAGTGTCTTTGAATTACAAGGTCAATATCAGTTATACATACAGGAATTACAGCCCGATGGAATTGGTGCCCTTCATTTAGCTTTTGAACAGTTAAAAGACAAACTATTGAAAGAAGGTCTATTTGATCCGATACATAAAAAAACTTTACCAAAATATCCTCAGCATATTGCGGTATTGACTTCACCAACAGGGGCAGCTATACGTGATATACTAACAACAATGGAAAGACGCTATCCACTTGCCAAAATTTTAATTATTCCTGTATTAGTACAAGGAAAGCAGGCAGCAGCCTCTATCGTAAATGGGGTCAAAAAAGCAAACCAGATCGATGAACTTGATTTGATTATTGTCGGACGAGGTGGAGGTTCTTTAGAGGAGTTGTGGAGTTTTAATGAAGAAGAAGTTGCAAGAGCGATCTTTCAATCTGAACTTCCGATAATATCTGCTGTTGGTCATGAAACAGATGTAACCATTAGTGATATGGTGGCAGATTTACGTGCACCAACTCCTACAGCAGCTGCTGAAATGGCAGTGCCATCTCAATTAGAATTATTAGACAAGCTTAAGAAGATACGTCAGTTTTTAGAGAACAATATTCGAAATAAAATCGAGCGTTCTAGTGAAAGATTGGATTCGATTGAAAGCTCATATGTATTTAAATATCCTAGGCGATTAGTAGAAGAAAAAGAACAAAGGCTTGATCGGGCAGTGGATCAGTTGACGAAACAGTTACATCGTACCGTTCAATTGAAACAAGACTATTTTAAATATTTGGATCAGCGTTATCGTCGCCTCCATATCAACAAACAGCTGGAAAATCAGAACGAATATGTACAACATTTATTAAAACGTTTATATCGAGCCAGCAAGCAACAGGTTGATCAGAAGAAAAATCTATTTGGTAAGAGCTTAGCACAATTAGATTTATTAAATCCAACTAGGATTATGGGTAGAGGTTATTCGATAACATACTCTGAGGCAAATGATATTATTCGCGGTATTAAACAAGTGGAAAAGGATGATTTATTAACCATCCAATTGTCAGATGGTTTTGTAGAATGTCGAGCACAAGAAATTAGAAAGGGAGAGAATACATGAGTGAAACAAAGAAGGAACTATCATTTGAAGAAGCGTTAGAACAATTAGAATCGATTGTCAACAAGATGGAGGAAGGGGAAGTTCCGTTAGAAAAAGCAATGGAGTATTATGCAGAAGGTTCCAAACTATCGAAAATATGTCATGATAAATTAGTAAGTGCCGAGAAACAAATGAAAGAAATATTACGTGAGGACGACGCACGTTCTAGTTTCGAAATCCAGGAGGAAAATTAAGTGGATCAATCATTGCAAAATTTATTAGATAAAGAGCAACAAAAATTAAATAGTGCTTTAACTTCTTATATTACTACATTAGACATACCTGATCACTTAAGAGAATCTGTTCTATATTCCATTGAAGCGGGGGGAAAGAGGTTACGTCCGCTTTTGATGAAATTAACTTGTACAGGACTTGGTGGAGATCCTGAGAAGGTATATCCTGCTGCAGTAGCTTTAGAAATGATACACACGTATTCCCTGATACATGATGATCTCCCTGCAATGGACGATGACACATATCGCAGAGGACAACTTACTAATCACAAAAAGTATGGCGAAGCAACCGCTATTTTAGCAGGAGATGGATTGCTCACAAACAGCTTTCATGTCATTACTACTTCAGACTTGTATACGGATCAAGAAAAAGTCAGCATCGTAACCAAGTTATCGAGAGCAAGTGGTTTAGAAGGAATGGTTGCCGGGCAATATTTAGATATGGAAGCAGAACATCGAAAGATATCGATTTCTGATTTGGAAAGAATCCATCATTTAAAAACAGGGAGACTTATTTCATTCGCAGTAGAAATTGGTGGTTTCTTAGCAGGAGTGTCACCTAGCAAAATGGAGATTTTAAAGGAATTTGGTGATTGCCTTGGTATCATATTTCAAATTCAAGATGATATTTTAGATATCGAAGGGGATCAGGAAATAATCGGCAAACGCGTAGGCAGTGATGTTGATAATGAAAAAAGCACATATCCAAGCATACTTGGGTTAGAAGGAGCGAAACAATATAAAACGAAATATGTAAAAGAGGCAGTAAGATGCTTGCAGAAAGTCGGATTAGAAAATACCGATTTGGCTTTGATAAGTAGTTATTTAAGTGAGCGAAACCAGTAATGATATTGTGAAAAAGCAAGAAACATGTTATATTTAAAGTAAGTCAATGGGGTGGTGCAGTATTCTAGTCAATCCTCCGTTTCTGAAGGCGGGCCTAAAAATCCGCCAAAGGGCACATCGATGAAGTTCCTTGTGTCGGCTTGAGGCGCCCAGCCTTGGGTTGATGCTGGGAGTTAAGGTTGAAGGGCGATCCACAAAGGCATGTGGGCGACGACCCTTCTTCCGCGGAGGCCCATCTCTGTATTTTATTCTTAGCCAAGAATGAAGTATGGAATGGGGTATGAACCTATGTAATAAGGGTTGGGGAAATCCTTATTCATAGCGTAGCCTGCCTTGAGTGGTGCGAAGGGGATTACGGGCAACAAAGTGTTCTTGTCTGGATGGCCACTAGTTAAGAACATGTTATTCTGTATGAAATTCGTACTGCAAAAGAGGCTAGGAAACGGTTAAGGGTTGTTGAGGAAATCTCCTAGACTGTTCCAGAAGGACGTTTAAAAGGGATTATAGTGTGGACTAAGTGGCAATCCAGTCTAGCGTTGGGTGACTGCGCTAAGACGGGTTTAAAGGGGAACCGCCAGAGTGGCAACACTCGGTACCTGTCTGGGAAAACCTACTGGACCTAAGCCGCAGTTTTTACCTTTTAAGTGGCCATTCCATTCCTACTACATAATGTAGCCAGTTAATGAGGTTTTTATATGGATAAAAAACAATTACAAAAGTCGATAAAATTCAGTTTAAGCATTGCCGTTATCACGTTTGTGTTAGCGGCTATTTTTTCAATAGTGTCATCATCGCTATTAAGTGGTGTTATGTCGATCGTTGGTTTAGTGATCGTACTTATTATTGTGTTGATCGGTGTGTTTTTTGATATGCTAGGAATAGCAGCAACTGCAGCAGACGAAGTTCCGTTTCATGCAATGGCAGCAGAGAGGGTAAGCGGTTCCAAACACGCGATACTCATAGTAAGGAATGCTGATAGGTTTGCCAGCTTTTGTAATGATGTGGTTGGAGATATTTCTGGTATAATAAGCGGTACAGCATCTGCAATTGTAGTATTGCAAATTTCGAATGGGTTTGGTTATACGGAAGGTACCTCCTTTCATTTATCTATAAACGTCATTCTTACAAGCCTTGTAGCAGCTCTAACCGTTGGAGGAAAGGCGCTAGGTAAGTTCTTTGCCATTAATTCATCAACCAATATTATTTTTTTAGTTGGTAAAATAATTGCATTTTTAGAAGAAAAATTTAAAATAAAAGTATTGTCGAATAAATAAGGCGAATCTTGAATAATAGTAGGGAGGATTCCTTCATGGATCTAACCAAGATCAAAAATCCAACATTTCTTAAACAATTGAACACGGAAGAACTAGAGCTTTTAGCTGGTGAGATCCGTCAGTTTCTGATTGAAAAATTATCTGTAACGGGCGGTCACTTAGGAGCCAATTTAGGAGTAGTAGAACTAACGCTCGCATTACACAAGCAATTTAATAGTCCTGAAGATAAATTAATCTTTGACGTTGGGCATCAATCCTATATTCATAAAATACTGACTGGACGTACCGAGCAATTTGATACGCTTAGACAGTATAAAGGGCTTTGCGGTTTTCCTAAAATGACAGAAAGCAAGCATGATGTATGGGAAACAGGACATAGCTCAACATCTCTGTCTGCAGCCATGGGGATGGCAATTGCTCGTGATATGAAACAAGCTGATAATTATGTTGTTCCAATTATTGGCGATGGTGCTTTAACAGGTGGTATGGCATTGGAAGCACTAAATCATATTGGTCACGAAAAGAAAAATATCACAGTGATACTCAATGATAATGAAATGTCGATCGCAGGCAATGTTGGGGCATTACATAATGCGTTAGGAAGAATGAGAAGTGCCGGTAAATATAATCGGGTTAAAGATGAGTTAGAAGTTCTGTTAAAGAAAATTCCAGCGGTCGGTGGCATGATTGCTCAAACAGCGGAGCGAGTGAAGGATAGCATGAAATATTTTATGGTTCCGGGTATGTTGTTTGAGGAATTTGGTTTTACTTATTTTGGACCTGTTGATGGTCATGATTTTAAGGATTTAGAAGAAAATATTGCATATGCTAAGAAAACGCAAGGACCTGTGCTTGTTCATGTAATCACGCAAAAAGGAAAAGGCTATTACCCTGCCGAATCTGACAAAAAAGATAAATGGCATGGAGTAGGTCCTTATAAAATCGATTCAGGTGAAAAGATTAAGCCTGCTAATCCTGCACCAGCATGGAGTCAAGTTGTAAGTGATACATTAGAAAATATTGCTGGAAAAGAAGAACGTCTTGCTGTGATCACACCTGCTATGATACTTGGCTCAAAACTGGACAAATTTCAGGAAAAGTATCCAGATCGTTTATTTGATGTAGGAATAGCTGAACAACATGCGGCTACTTTGTCAGCTGGTTTAGCAACACAAGGCATGAAGCCGTTCTTAGCGATATATTCCACATTTTTACAAAGGGCTTATGATCAATTAGTGCATGATGTATGTCGCCAAAACCTAAACGTTGCTTTTGGAATCGACCGTGCAGGACTAGTAGGAGCAGATGGTGAAACACATCAAGGAGTTTTTGATATTGCTTTCTTGCGTCATTTACCTAACATGGTGATTATGATGCCAAAGGATGAAAATGAGTGTCAACATATGGTGAATACAGCTGTATCTTATAATGAAGGACCTATTGCTGTTCGTTTCCCGAGAGGAAATGGATTAGGTGTAGAAATGGACCGAGAGTTAAAAACATTGCCTATTGGTAAATGGGAAGTGTTAAAACAAGGAACAGACGCAGTTATCTTAACATTCGGGACTACCATTGCTATGTCTCTAGCTGCGAGCGAATATATGCAAAAGCAAGGTGTTCAAGTTGAAGTCATTAATGCAAGATTTATTAAACCGTTAGATGAGCAAATGTTACATGATAGAATGAGTAAAAACATCCCGATTTTAACTGTGGAAGAAGCAGTACTTAAAGGTGGTTTTGGTTCTGCGGTTCTTGAATTTGCAGAAGAAAATAATTATCACCCTGAAATTAAAAGAATGGGTATTCCTGATCGGTACATTGAACACGGTAATGTCAAAGAATTGCTGGAAGAAATCGATTTGACAAAAGAACAAATTGTTGTCGAACTTAAAAAATTATTAGCCGTAAGTAATGAGAAGCAAAAAAGGGCATGATGAATAATGAGCAAAAAAGTTAGATTAGATCAGCTAATAGTTGATCGTGGTTTGAGTGAATCTAGAGAGAAGGCAAAAAGAACAATCATGGCTGGTCTTGTCTTCTCTAAAGGGCAACGCATGGACAAACCTGGCACAAAAGTAAATGATGACATACCGATTGATATAAAAGGTAAGGCGATACCATATGTTGGACGTGGTGGATTAAAATTAGAAAAAGCGATTGAATATTTTTCGTTAGATTTAAACGGTAAAGTAATGGTTGATGTTGGTTCGTCTACTGGTGGATTTACCGATTGCGCGTTACAAAATGGAGTTAGGTTGAGTTATGCGATTGATGTTGGCTACAATCAGTTGGATTGGAAATTACGAAATGATCCAAGAGTAGTTGTGATGGAAAGAACCAACTTCCGATACGTTACACCGGATGTGCTAACGAAGGAGACACCTAATTTTGCTACTGTAGATGTTTCTTTTATATCTCTACGATTAATTTTGCCACCCCTTTATCGTTTGTTATCCATAGACAGTCAAGCGGTTATCTTAATCAAGCCACAGTTTGAAGCTGGAAGAGAACAAGTTGGTAAGAAAGGGATTGTGAGAGATCCATCCATCCATTTACAAGTTTTACGAGATATATTGTCTTTTGCCAAAGGAACAGGGTTTCAAATTCTGGACGTAACCTTTTCACCCATAACTGGAGGCGACGGCAACATTGAATATCTTGGATTACTGGGGAATTCCAGAGGCGAAACAAAAGAGGAGATAGACATTTTGACTTTAACACAAGAAGTAGTAACAGAAGCCCATCAAGCATTAGTTCGCTAAGGATTCGATTGGACTACCCTTTAAGTAGTCCATTTTATCACAGTGCAAAATGTCTGTAAGTCTCCATTTTTCACCTTTAAGTAATACAGGGAAGTTACGTGAGGTTAACAAACCTGATAAGTTTCGCTAATGATCAATGAGGGCGCAAACTCTCCCATAGATTATAGTCTCATTTTATATGAACAAGTATCCAGGAGGAAGAACCATGAACAAAGCTCAACGACATATTAAAATTCGTGAGATCATTACAGAAAATGAAATTGAAACACAAGATGATTTAGTTGAGGAACTTAGAAGTCAAGGCTATGCCATTACTCAGGCAACTATTTCGCGAGATATTAAAGAATTGCATTTGGTGAAGGTACCTACTACAGATGGCAGGTATAAATATAGTTTACCGGCTGATCAAAAATTTAATCCATTAAACAAATTAAAGAGATTTATTATGGATGCATTTATCAGTATTGATACAGCTACACATTTCATAGTCATGAAAACATTGCCTGGGAATGCACAGGCAATGGGAGCATTAATTGATAATCTTGGCTGGGAAGAAATTGTTGGCTGTATTTGTGGTGATGATACCATTCTAATCATATGTAAGACTACAGAAGAAGCAGATGCACTTAAGGCCAAGTTTTTAGATATGTTATAAGGTGGTGAACATATGTTAACCGAATTATCCATTAGAAATTTTGCAATTATTGATGAACTTCATATTCCATTTCAAAAAGGTTTAACAGTATTAACTGGAGAAACAGGTGCAGGAAAATCGATCATTATCGATGCGGTAGGTTTATTGATTGGTGGAAGGGGATCGGTTGAATATGTTCGTCACGGTGAAAAGAAGGCAGAATTAGAAGGTTTGTTTATCATTGATGATACCAATCACCCTGTTTATCAGAAGGCTAGCGAATTAGGAATTGACATAATGGAAGACCATATGCTAATTCTTCACCGGACTATTTCCCATTCAGGAAAGAGTATTTGCCGCATTAACGGTAAACTGACAACTTTAGCAATATTAAAAGAAATTGGACAAACCGTCCTAGATATACATAGCCAACACGAAACACAAGCATTATTGAATCAGGATAAGCATATTGAGTTATTGGATTATTTTTATCAATCGAGTCACTCCCGCTTTAAGAATCACTATCAAAAGTTATATCAGCATTGGAAAGAACTTAAAGATAAATATGATGCCAATAATAAAAACGAACAAGAGTTGGCTCAACGAATTGATTTATTAGAATTCCAATTAAATGAAATTCAAAATGCTGATCTACAACCAAATGAAGATATCGATCTTACTGATGAACGTAATAAATTACATCATTTCGAAACGATCCATAAAAATTTAAACGATGCCTATAATGCATTACATGGCGAACAAAAAGGGTTGGACTGGTTGTCGCATGCTGCTAATAACCTTGAAGAAGCTGGAGAACTTAATAAAGACATTCAAAAATTGCATCAACAATATGTTGACCATTACTACTTGATTGAAGAATTATCTTATCAAATCAGGCAACACCTTGAGAATATGAGTTATGAACCAGGAAGGTTAGAATTAATTGAATCAAGATTGCATGAAATTGATCAATTGAAAAGAAAGTATGGTCAAAGTGTGGAAGAGATCATGACTTACAGTGCAAAAATTGAAGAAGAATTAGATGAAATTAAAAATCGTGATCGGCATCTTGCCAACTTATCAGAAATGGTACAAGAAGCGGCAAATGATTTATTATTAGAAGCTAAAGAGTTGCACAACATTAGAAAAAAAGCTGCTAAACAGTTGGAAAAAGCGGTTTTAGCCGAGTTAAAGGATCTTTATTTAGAGAAAACGAATTTTCAAGTGGATGTTTTGATTCCATTTAAAGAAAAAGGAATACCTTTTGATGGGAGAAAAGTAACTCCAAATGAAGATGGAATGGACCAAGTAAAGTTTTTAATTTCTACAAATCCTGGAGAACCTGTTAAAGAATTGGATCGAATTGCTTCAGGTGGGGAAATGTCACGAATCATGTTAGCACTAAAAAATATTTTTTCGAAGCACCAAGGAGTTACAAGTGTCATTTTTGATGAAGTCGATACTGGTGTTAGTGGACGTGTAGCTCAGGCAATGGCTGAAAAGATTTATAATATATCAGTTGGATCACAGGTTCTTTGTATCACACATCTACCTCAGGTAGCTTCTATAGCTGATACGCATTTAAAAATTGAAAAAGTTGTAAAGCAGAATCGAACACATACAACGATTCAAGAATTATCGTTTGATCAAAGAATTGATGAAATTGGTAAAATGATTACTGGTGCTGAATTAACAGAAACATCCAGAACACACGCAAAAGAATTAATTGAAATGAATCATAAAAGATAAAAGTATCCCGGCAAAACATTTCTACAAGTGGAAAAGTTCACCCGATTTTGTTATGTTTAACGGGTTTAAAAAGCCCTCCTTAAGGTCAAATTAATGATACAGATCAAAAACAGTCTGTACTAACAAGGAGGGCGATGTTGTGAAAAATGATTATATAAGAAAAAGTATAGGATTAATACTCCTTGTCATATTATTTGTACTCCCATGGTATTCACCATTTCAAATATACCTTTCCATCCCAAACCAAATTAAAACCTTTTCTCAGTCAGAACCTGTTTCGTTACCGACATTAGGTGATGATGTCTCGGTATCCGCGATGAATGATAATTCCGTTCATTATGCTACAGATTTGATGAAGTATTCACTTGAGGAAAGCGGAAGTGATGAAGTTACCTACTCTGTAGGTCAATTTCCAGTAAAAAAAGTCAACGTCGATGTATATGAAGATTTTCGTATTATTCCTGGTGGTCAATCGATAGGTATCAACCTTCAAACCGAGGGAGTTTTAGTAGTCGGTCACCATTTAGTTACAACTGATGACGGAACAGCATCACCAGGTGAGGAAGCAAATATTCAAATCGGTGACAGTATTATATCGATCAATGATAAGTCTATTTCAAACATGGACGAAGTAGCGCCGATAGTAAAGGAAGCTGGAGAAAACAATAAAACATTAGATGTTGAAATTAAACGAGGGAAGCAGACAATGGAAACTGATTTAACCCCTCAGTATGATATTAAAGAAGAAGATTATCGTATTGGTTTATATATTCGGGATTCAGCTGCTGGAATTGGAACCATGACTTTTTATGATCCAGAAACAGATAAATATGGGGCTTTAGGGCATATTATTTCTGACATGGATACAAGAAAACCAGTAGAAATTAATGATGGATCGATTGTCCGTTCTGAAATAACTGACATAAAAAAAGGGGAAAATGGAGTTCCAGGGGAAAAGAAAGCAGATTTTAAATTCAATGATGTGCAATTAGGGAATATAACCAAAAATTCACCTTTTGGCATTTTCGGTACATTAAAAGAGCCACCTAAAGAAGGTAAATGGTCAAAACCAATGCCGATAGCATTACCAAATGAAGTAGAAGAAGGAGCTGCCCAGATATTAACTGTAATTGATGGGGAAAAAGTGGAAGCATTTGATGTAGAGATTGTAAACAGTGTTGAACAATCTGCTCCTGCAACCAAAGGGCTCATATTAGAAATAACTGATCAGCGTTTATTGGATGCAACAGGTGGGATTGTCCAAGGAATGAGTGGTAGTCCAATTATTCAAAATGATAAAGTGGTTGGTGCGGTTACACATGTTTTTGTAAATGATCCAACTAGTGGGTATGGCGTACACATTGAATGGATGTTGAATGAAGCAGGAATAGATATTTACAAACAGGAAGAGAAAAAGGCAAGCTAAACCACCGATTAAAGAAAAATAATTCTCGATTCACCATTTTCTATCAAAAACCCGTTTCTTCAATTTATATGGAAACGGGTTTGCTTTTTGCTTAAAGTGTTATGCATTATTTAATAGAAAAGCATTGATGAATTGGAATAATTTTGCTATGCTAAAATAAAGATTTTTCGACATTGCTGATATTTAAAAGAAAAATAATTTTTTTAAGAAGATAAGAAGGATTTTTCTTCCTTTTGTCGAAATTATTAGGTGGAATCAAAATTGTTAGCATAGAATTGAAGGAGGAACTTTTTGTGGAAAAGACAAAGGTTATGTTAGTTGATGACAATCAAGAGCTTGTAGACTTAATGGATGAATACTTACTAGATCAGGATGATATCGAAGTAGTAGGTAAGGCATATAATGGTAAGGAATGTCTGGATAATCTAGAAGAACTAAATCCTGATGTTGTCGTGTTAGATATTATTATGCCCCATATAGATGGCTTAGCAGTTCTTTCTAAACTAAAACAAAATGATAACACTAAACACATTAATGTTATCATGCTTACTGCATTTGGTCAGGAAGAAGTAACTAAAAAAGCTGTTGGCTTAGGTGCATCCTATTTTATCTTAAAACCATTCGATTTGGAGCATCTTGCAGAGCAAATAAGACAAGTTCATGGTATTCAAACTGCGGTACATAATGAGCAAAGATCTTCTGCTAACAGCAGTCAGAACAAAAAGTTCGACCTAGAAGCAAATATTACACACATTATTCACGAAATAGGTGTACCTGCGCATATTAAAGGATATATGTACTTACGTGAAGCCATTACGATGGTGTACAATGACATTGAGTTATTAGGTTCGATAACGAAAGTATTATACCCAGACATTGCATCCAAATTCAATACTACTGCTTCACGGGTGGAAAGAGCAATTCGTCATGCGATTGAAGTAGCATGGAGTCCATTTCTTCATTATTTGGATATACGGTAAGTGTCTCTAAAGCGAAACCGACTAATTCTGAATTCATTGCGATGGTTGCAGATCGATTGAGACTAGAGCATCGAGCAAGCTAAATTAACGAATAAACACCTTGTCACAAAACCAAAGTGACAGTCCTTCTCATGAAATTCAAATAAGTGCTATTAATTCAATAACAAATAAAAGTACCACCCGTTTCAATGTTAGGAACGGGTGGTACTTTTATTTTAAAGATATAATTATGATCGAGAAAATACATAAACTACGAAGAACGTGCCAAGGATTTGCTCTCTTCTGTACTGAATTTAGATGAGTGGATGATCGTCGCTACGGAAAAATACTCCCTTTTCGGGGCACGGCTTCAGGAGTGTCGCATTTTTTCACAGGTTAGAATCGTGTTCTGAATAAGTGACAGGAAATCCTAAGAATTCCAACCCAAGTGTTCTATTGTTACAACAGTCAGAAAAGTAAAAGTAGCGCAGGCAGAATACGGAGACTCCTGTGGGACAGCGAGAGCTAAAGATCCACTTTGCAAAGTTCGCTAAAAACCGCCCGACAGAAAGCGGAGTATTTTGCCGGAGCGGTATTTCAGTACTCCCTATGGAGGAAAGCCTCACTCCATATATTTTTACAATTTCGCAGTTTGTTTCTACTTAGCGTCTCGATCGGTGTTCTTACGAAAGTTCTTCATAAATTCGTGGCTTTCCTGATCTAAATAAAGCGAACGGGAAGGGAAAGCGACTGAAACCTTTTGTTCTTCTAATATTTCCATAATTTTAAAATTCACGTCTTCTTTTATTTTTAAATATTCTTCCCATACAATTGTATGGGTAAAGAAATAAAGCATGATATCTAAGCTGCTATCATTATACTCGGAAAAACGTACAAAAATGGTTTCAGGATGAATATCTTCATTATTTTCTAAATAGGTTCTAATTTGTTTGATCACTTCTTCGAGCTGCTCTTTAGTCGTACCATATTCCACACCTAAATGAAAGAAAATTCGCCTTTTTCCCATTTCACTCCAGTTTGTAATTGGTTCATTTGACAACGTGGAATTTGGTATCGTAATTACAGAATCAGCAAATGTCCGAATGATCGTACTTCTGAAGTTAATATCTTCTACGGTTCCTTCAATACTAGGTGTCTGAATCCAATCACCAATAGAAAATGGTTTTTCTGTAATAATTACAATTCCACCAAATAAATTTTTAATCACTTCCTGTGCGGCTAATGCAAAAGCTAAACCACCAAGGCCGAGTCCAGCAACAAAACCACTTATCTCATAACCAAATTCCTGAGCAATAATACTAAAACTAATGGCAATGATGATTACGCGTACGGCTTTCGATAAAAATGGTATTAAAATTTGGTCAATATTAAAATTCAGACTATCATTTATCTTCATAAAAAGTAGCGAAGAACTCGAAGATAAATTGTACAAGCCCCAAGTTATCGAAAAAATAAAACTCACTCTTATTATCTGCCTAAATAACTCGTTTCTTTGATCTAAATACGGAAAATAATTGATTGCAATATATACGCCGATAATTATGATTAACATACGCAATGGTTTTTCAAATGCTGTTAATGCGTAATTTAAAAATTCACTTTTCCCTTTTTTAGCCAACTTTAACAATAAGTAAAAGATATATTTAATAAAGAGTTTTCTTAGGATAAATGCAATTAATACGATTCCTATACTTATGGCGATGTTAACATAATCATCATAAGTAATGTTTTCCCAAAATCTCCAATTCAAGTCTAACCCTCCACCCTTTTCAACCTATTGATACTTTATCATGATCCCTTTGTTATTTCCAATTATTTAAGCGAATATTAACAGTTGTATGGGGAAATATAGAAAAAAATTCAAGGAGTTGTAGTTATGAAAAAATTATTGGTAATGTTCTCGTTATGTATGATTTTGTTTCCGGTTCAAACAATCTTTGCCGCAACTCATATCGTACAGCCTGGCGAAAGTCTATGGAAAATTTCAAAAAAGCATCAAATTGGTTTATCTGAAATTATAGAAGCAAATCAACAAATTGAAAATCCTGATTTAATTTATCCTAACCAGAAAGTAACTATCCCAACCAAGGATGAAATAAAGGCGATTGAGCATCAGGTTATTCAATATACCAATCAAGAGAGAGAAAAATATGGATTATCGCCACTAAGGCCGGACTGGCAATTGTCACGGGTTGCCCGTTATAAATCACAGGATATGCAGCAAAATAATTATTTCAGTCATCAAAGTCCAACGTATGGGTCTCCTTTCAATATGATGAGTGATTTTAATATTAACTATCGTTCGGCTGCAGAGAATATTGCGCAAGGACAGGAAACACCATATCAAGTCGTACAAGCTTGGATGAATTCAAGTGGTCATCGAGCAAATATTTTAAATGGTGAATATACACATATTGGTGTAGGGTATGTAAGGTCAGGGAATTATTGGACACAAATGTTTATTTCAAAATAATAAGATCCAATACCAATCTCTGTTTATATGATTTGATTTAAACCAAAATTTTAAGATGTCATTCATCTTATTCATATAAGCGGTTAATTACTCCAATATTTTCCCGTTTAGACACTACTTTTGTTTAACAATTCTGATAAAAGTGTGATAATATTTTTATTGGCATAAAAATAATTATTGGAGAGGTTAAAACATGAAAGTAGCTAAATTTGGAGGAAGTTCAGTAGCTAATGCTGAGCAATTACAGAAAGTAGCAAATATAATTCAAGATGATAAAGAACGTAAAGTAATCGTTGTATCCGCACCAGGAAAAAGATTTTCAGATGACATTAAAGTAACGGACTTACTTATTGAATTAGGGGAAGCATACTTTAACAAACAAGATTATCAAGGGAATTTACAAAATGTATTAGATCGCTTTCAAGAAATTACGAAAGAACTCAACATAACGGATCAAATTATCCATGAAATAAGAGATGGTGTTGAAGGAATTCTCGCTTCTGACGATAGTGTCGCATTAAAAATGGATGCACTAAAAGCTACAGGGGAAGACTCATTAGCAAAGGTTTTAAGCTTTTATTTGCAATCATTAGGACTTAAGGCAACCTATTTAAATCCTGGGGAAGCTGGTATATTGGTAAGCGACAATCCTGGTAGTGCGCAAATTTTAGATGAAAGTTATGATCGGTTGTATAAATTAAGAGAACGCGATGAAATAGTGGTTATTCCAGGATTCTTTGGTTACACAAAAGCTGGTAAATTAATTACATTTTCTCGTGGTGGTTCAGATATTACAGGTTCAATCGTTGCAGCAGGTGTGAAAGCAGATCTCTATGAAAACTTTACAGATGTTGATTCTGTTTATTGTGTAAACCCGACGATTGTTGAGAATCCAAAAGAAATCACTTCTTTAACATACAAAGAAATGCGAGAGCTTTCTTATGCTGGTTTTTCTGTCTTCCATGATGAGGCATTAATCCCTGCCTTTAAAGCAGATATTCCAGTTTGTATTAAAAATACGAACAACCCTCAAGGAATGGGTACGATCATTGTATCGAAAAAAGAACCGCAACCAAATCCTGTGGTAGGTATTGCTAGTGATACTGGATTTATTAGCATTTATGTAAGTAAATATCTAATGAACAGGGAATTAGGTTTTGGGCGAAAATTGTTAACTATTTTAGAAGATGAACATATCTCTTTTGAGCATACTCCTTCTGGAATAGATGATCTTTCGGTAATTATCCGTGAGTCAAGCCTTACAAAAGAAAAAGAAGAACGTGTAATTGCACGGATAAAAGACGAACTTGACCCGGATACCGTCAGTGTGGATCGAGATTTAGCTTTAATTATGGTTGTAGGTGAAGGAATGGATAGTACAGTAGGACTTGCTGATAAAGCAACACACGCCTTCACAAAAGCAAATGTCAATATTGAGATGATGAATCAAGGTTCTTCTGAAGTCTCCATGATGTTTGGGATAAAGGCAGATAAGGTAAATGAATCAGTTAAAGCATTGTATAACACTTTCTTTGAATAAACATAATAACAGGTATTCCTCATTGGGAATACCTGTTATTTTTTCCGCCTTTTATTAATTGACGTTTACGATCTCTGTGAAGAATAAATCCACCGATAAAATATAATCCTCCCGCGAAAAGACCTAGTCCCACAATAAACTGGATAATAATGTGCATAAATATATCTGTTAGCTCACCGAAAAATGCATCTCTCATTAATTTAATACCGTAAGTTGCTAATACAGCAGGTAAGGCTAATAGCAATAACGCAATAATTCTCAAAATACTCCCTCCTACCACACGCTAGTAATATGTTCATCACGTGCTAACGGCCGTAATCCCAGAATTTCCATATGCTATGTGGGAGATAATATAACGGACGATAAGTTTCGCTAACCATCAGTGGAGGTTAAATCCTCCACATTGTTAGACTATCACTTCATTATAGCAAATAACGACAATAAAAGAAATTATCTATCCTTGCAAAGTTTTGCAAGAAGTTTTATTATAAGAGTATGAAAAATAATGCAAGGTGTGATGAAAATAACTGCAAACATGTTGGATAGATATGACCATTTATTTCATAACTTACCAGTTGGCTTATTATTAGTAGATAAAAATGACAACATAAGTTATCTAAACAAGTCAGCTCAAGATATACTTTATTTGAATGGGGATATAAGCAATATTTCTATTAATGAATTACTTGAGAATGCTACTACAATTGACGTAAAGCAAATGCATGATCCTTTGGAAAAATGCGATGTCATCAAAAAAAATGGCAAACAAGTTGTGACGCGGTATAGCCCTTATTTAAGTGAGCAAGGAGAATTGCTTGGAGTTATCCTTCTGGTCGAACCTTTAACTAGATTCCATGAACGTGTCAGTCAATTAACGAATATTGATTTAGTTGAAGGAGTGTTGCGGGAGTTACGAAATAGCTATACAAAATTTCGTGTTGTACTTGTAGATCATAGTGAATGGTTAAGTAGTGATTGTTGGTGGAATGAATTACGAACAATCAGTCGACATGCTGACAAATGGGTACATAGATTGGCTGAAATAGCGATGAAAACTAGACGAGAAATCAGGGAAACATTTCAGGATAATAAGATTATGTCCAATCACATTGAGATAATTAGTAAGCCAATTCAAAGAAATGGGAAGTTAATCGGTTGTGTGCAGTTTTTAAATGCAGATAAGTTAATGGATAGCGAACAAGAACTGCAATTCGCAAAAAAAATCATAAGAAAGTTAGAAAAGACCTACCGAATAGACGATATTATTGGAAAATCGCCAGCAATCAATATTGCACGCGAACACGCCAAGCTATATGCAAAGATGAGAACTCCTATACTAATTAGAGGGGAAAAAGGAACTGGGAAATATATGCTGGCGAGAGTCATCCATGCATTGAGTGATAGGTATTCACACCCTTTTATAAGATGTAACTTTTCTGCATTAGCAAGTTCGAGCAATTTGAGCACTGAGTTGGAACGTGTATTGCAATCTGGAAGAAACGGAACAGTATATTTTTATATGGATGAAATAATCACAAAAGAAAAGCAAGAACAATTATTTGAATTTGTAAATAATACAGATGAATTGCGAGTGATTTTTGGAAGTTCACAGGCTTTACTTTCCGAACATTGGAAAAATTCTTTGTATGATATGATTCAACGTTACCAAATTACGTTGCCAGCATTAAGCGAAAGGCAGGAAGATATTTATTTGCTAGTAGATATGCTTTTAGCCAAACTTAACAGACAGTATCATACAAATATATCAAAAGTAGACAAGGAAGTTATTGAATATTGGAAAAAGTGTGAGTGGTCTGGTAATATTGCTCAATTAGAAAGGACACTAGAGAAATTGGTGTTGGAAGCTGATGTTTTTACAAATGTTATTACAAAAGAGCAATTGAAAAAAAATGATTTAAAAGAACCCCATCATGTACAGAGAGCTAGCTTTAATATGCCGTTACAGACTGCGATCGATCAGTTTGAAAAAGATTATATCTTATTAGCTTTACAACAGCAGGATTTTAATAAAACGAAAACAGCAAAGTCTTTAGGTGTTTCTGTTCGTAATTTATATTATAAGATGGATAAATATAATATTGATCGAGGTGCTCCATGACAAAAAAGATTTATCGCATTTTAGTTATCAATCCTTTGGTGGAAAGTACGAAAGTTGCACTATTTGAGAATGATGAGTGCTTATATGAACAGCTGGTCGTTTTAACCGATGTAAGTTTAGCTAAAGACATATTAGCGCAACGTAATGAAAGAAAGCAAAATATTATCGAGAGAATCCAATCTATTGGTATCGATATTTCAACAATTGATGCTGTTTGTGGGAGAGGTGGGTTACTACGCCCGATTGAAGGTGGTACTTATCAGGTGAATGAGCAAATGGTCGATGATCTAAATAACAGTATAAATGGTACCCATGTCTCTAACCTAGGTGCATTATTAGCTTATGACATAGCAACGGAATGGAATATCAATGCTTATATTGTCGATCCAGTTGTAGTGGATGAGATGTTGGAGATAGCTAAAAAAACAGGAGTACCTTCGATTGAACGGAAAAGCATTTTTCATGCTTTGAACCAGAAATCTGTTGGAAGATCGCTTGCTAATCAACTTCATGCAAGATATGAAGATCTTTGTTTAGTGATCGCTCATATGGGTGGTGGCATAACGGTTGGCGTACATCAATACGGACAGGTAATTGATGTTAATAATGGTTTTGATGGAGATGGTCCATTTTCATTTGAGCGTGCTGGTTCGATACCTAATAAAGATCTGATACAATTAAGTTTTGACTCAGGAATGTCAAAAGTAGCATTACAAGATCAGTTAATAAACAGAAGTGGAATCAAAGCATATTTGGATATTGAAAGAAGTGCTGATTTAAAAATATTATGGAGATCTCAACCTGAGAAAGTGAAGGAAGTATTTAATGTTTTAGCCTACCAGGTAGCAAAAGAAATAGGGAAGATGAGCACGGTTGTATCTGGCAATGTCAATGCAATTGCTCTAACAGGTGATCTAGCTGCATACGATTATCTCAATCAAAAAATTATCGAACAAGTAAGCTGGATTGCTGATACCTATGTATTTCCGGGTGAAAATGTGATGTTAGCTCTTGCGCAAGGTACGTTAAGAGTTTTACAGGGAAAAGAGAGAGTAAAGCAATACAATTAAAGGAAGGAATGGCTTATATGGCATTAAATTATGATCTTGTTATTCTTGGTGGTGGCACAGGTGGCTATGTTACAGCAATCCGAGCTGCTCAATTAGGTTTAACAACAGCAATTGTTGAAAAGGAAAAGCTTGGTGGAACCTGTTTACACAAAGGATGTATTCCCACGAAAGCTTTACTGAAAAGTGCTGCCGTTTATCAACAAGTAATAAATGCTGCTGATTTTGGAGTGGAAACGACAGCTCCAACATTTAATATTGACAAAGCAATGGAACGGAAGGGAAAGGTAATCAACGCTTTACATCAAGGTGTCGAACATTTAGTACACACTAATAAAATCGATGTATATGAGGGCTTTGGTCGTATATTAGGTCCTTCTATCTTTTCGCCAATTGCTGGGTCAATTTCTGTAGAATATGGAGATGAAAGAGAAAATGATATATTAGTATCTAAAAACGTAATTATCGCAACGGGGTCTTCACCAAGTATACTGCCTGATATGGAAATAGATCATAGGCATATCGTTACATCAGATGACTTAGTAGAAATGAGTGCATTACCAAAATCGATCATCATTGTAGGTGGCGGGGTTATTGGATTGGAATGGGCTTCTTTCTTACATGATGTGGGTGTAAAAGTAACAATAATGGAAGCACAAGATCAGATACTTTCGACTTTTGATCATGATATTGTGAAACAATTCAAACGAATATTAACAAAGAAAGGAATTACTATCCTTGAACAAGCCAAAATAGATCCTGGTTCATTTGAAATAGGGCCTGAAATACAAGTAAGATATCAACAAAAACATGAAATACATAATATATCAGCCGAAAAATTACTGATTGCAGTGGGAAGACAAGCAAATACTAAAAAAATTGGAATAGAAAACACAGACATCCAACTTGATCCAAAAGGGTTTATTGAGGTCAATGAACATTTTCAAACTAAAGAGAGCCACATTTATGCAATTGGTGATGTAAATGGAGGTAAACAGCTTGCACATGTTGCGACTTATGAAGGAAAGAAAGCAGTCGAACATATTGCGGGAATTAGAAGCAGCTCCATAAGTCAACAGGAAATTCCGTCATGTATTTACGGAAGTCCTGAAATAGCGATGGTTGGCTATACAGAAGCCGAAGTAAAACACAAAGGATATGACTATCGTGTCGAAAAAGTATCACTTCAGGCAATTGGAAAAGCGCATGTGAATGGTCATACAGAAGGTTTTACCAAAATAATTATAGATAAGCAAACAAATGATATTTTAGGTATCCACATGATTGGAGAGCAAGTAACAGAATTAATTGGACAAGCAAGTACTGCCAAATATTTCGATGGTTCGGCTTTAGAATTATCTGAGGTCGTCTATCCGCATCCATCTTTAAGTGAAATTATTGGAGAGGCTGCATTAGCAGTCGAGGGGAGGAAAATTCATGGTTAATCAAAATTATGCATTAGAAAACGATAAAGATACCTTACTGGCAATGTATCGTGAGATGTTATTAGCAAGAAGAATTGATGAAAGAATGTGGTTATTAAATCGTTCGGGAAGTATTCCGTTTGTTGTATCCTGTCAAGGGCAAGAAGTAATGCAGATTGCGGCGTCATTTGCCTTGAACAAAGAGCGGGACTACGTATTACCCTATTACCGTGATCTCGGTGTTGTCATCCATTTCGGTATGACTACAAGAGAAATATTTTTACAGGCGTATGCCAAAGGTGAAGATCCAAACTCAGGCGGTCGACAAATGCCAAGTCACTTTAGCCAGAAAAAGAACCGTATTGTTACTGGCTCTTCCCCTGTAACGACTCAAGTACCTCATGCTGCAGGTTTTGCCTTAGCTGCAAAAATGGAAAATAACCCTGCGGTATCGTTTGTCACTTTAGGGGAAGGCTCTTCGAATCAAGGTGACTTTCATGAAGGATTGAATTTTGCTGGTGTTCACAAATTACCTGTTATTTTTATGGTGGAAAATAACAAGTATGCCATTAGTGTACCTCTAAATAAACAAGTAGCATGTGAAAATATTTCGGACCGGGCTATTGGCTATGGGATAAAAGGAATTAAAGTCGATGGAAATGAAGCGATCGAAGTATATGAAGCAGTAAAAGAAGCACATGAACGTGCTTTAAATGGAGAAGGGGCTACATTGATTGAAGCCGTGTCCTATCGTTTAACACCTCATTCCAGTGATGATGATGACATGACTTATCGAACAAAAGATGAGGTAACGAACGAAAAATCAAAAGATGGTTTAGAACGTTTCAAAAACTTCTTGTTTGAAAAGGGATATCTTACTGAAACGATAAATGACGATTTAGAGTCGGAAATAAAAAAAGAAATAAATGATGCGACAGAATATGCTGAGGACGCACCGTATGCAGATGTTTCAACAATTAATAATTATGTCTATGGTGAAAAGGGGGATCACTAATGGCTGTTTTGACGTATATCCAGGCAGTTAATCAAGCATTAAAAGAAGAAATGGAACAAAATGAGAAAGTATTTGTTCTTGGTGAAGATGTGGGGAAAAGAGGTGGTGTTTTCCTAGCAACATCAGGTTTATATGATCAATTTGGAGAGAAACGAGTGATAGACACACCTCTTGCTGAATCTGCTATAGCAGGTGTTGGAATTGGAGCAGCGATGTATGGTATGCGTCCTGTTGCAGAAATGCAATTCGCTGATTTTATTATGCCTGCCGTTAATCAAATTATTTCTGAAGCTGCGCGTATTCGATATCGGTCTAATAATGATTGGAATTGTCCGATAACAATAAGAGCACCCTATGGTGGAGGAGTACACGGAGCACTTTATCACTCACAATCAATAGAAGCTATTTTTGCAAATCAGCCAGGGTTAAAAATTGTAATGCCTTCCTCTCCATATGATGTAAAGGGATTACTCAAAGCTGCTATTAGAGATGATGACCCAGTGTTATTCCTAGAACATAAAAGAGCTTATCGTCTTTTGAAAGAAGAGGTACCTGAAGAAGATTATACCGTGCCAATCGGTAAAGCAAACACCGTTCGTGAAGGTGATGATGTAACGGTGATTACGTATGGGTTATGTGTACATTTCACCAAACAAGCAGCAGAAAAGCTGGAGCAAGAAGGCATTAATACCGAGATTCTTGATTTACGAACGGTATATCCACTGGATCAACAAACGATTATTGACGCAGCTTCTAAAACAGGTAAAGTGTTATTAGTCACTGAAGATAATAAAGAAGGCAGTATAATAGGAGAGGTTTCTGCTATCATAAGTGAACATTGCTTGTTTGATTTGGATGCGCCGATTCATAGATTAGCGGGGCCAGAAGTACCTGCAATGCCATATGCACCACCATTAGAAAAAGAATTTATGATAAATGCTGAAAAGATTGAACAAGCTATTCGCGATTTAGCGGAATTTTAAGAAGGAGTGAGAATGTTGACGGTGCAACGTATTAATATGCCTCAGCTTGGCGAGAGCGTAACAGAAGGAACAGTTAGTACCTGGCTTGTCCAGGCTGGGGATTATGTCGAGAAATATGATGCAATCGCAGAAGTAATGACAGATAAGGTAAACGCAGAAGTGCCTTCGTCTTATTCTGGTGTTATTAAAGAATTGATTGCTGAAGAAGGAGAAACAATTGAAGTCGGTCAATTGATGTGCTACATCGAGGCAGAAGGTGAAGAGAGCGAGCAGGCATCCTCATCTCCTGCACCAGAATCAGATGATGAACCGTCGGTAGAACAAAATATGAAAGCCCGTTATTCTCCAGTAGTCATGCGGTTAGCAGGAGAGCATCAAATAGACTTAAGTACGGTAACCGGTTCAGGTAAAGGAGGCCGCATAACCAGAAAAGACATTGAAAAATTGATTGCAGGCGGACAAACAGAAACCATAAACAATGCTGAACCAGTGTCAACACAAGAGAGTCCGACAGAGCAGGAAGAAATGGAAGAATTTACTCCACCAATTATTCGTCGTAAACCTGTTCAAGCGAAACCTGGTGATCGTGAAATACCAGTGACAGGTCTAAGAAGAACAATTGCTCAAAATATGGTGAGGTCGAAAACGGAAATACCACATGCTTGGATGATGATTGAGGTTGATGTTACCAATCTGGTTTCATACCGAAATGCTGAGAAAGATAAATTTAAGGAAAATGAAGGGTACAACTTATCTTACTTTGCCTTTTTCTTAAATGCTGTGGCGAAGGCCTTGAAGAAATTCCCTGAACTAAATAGTTGCTGGGCAGGAGACAAAATAATTCAGCGTAATGAAATTAACCTGTCGATTGCAGTAGCTCACGGACACGAATTATATGTCCCAGTAATCAAAAACGTGGATGAGAAAAGTATTAAAGGTATAGCCAAAGAAATTGCTCAGCTCTCCAATAAAGCAAGAACGGGGACGTTAACGAAAGAGGATATGGAAGATGGGACATTCACGGTGAATAATACAGGATCATTCGGTTCTGTAGAATCAATGGGTGTTATTAACTATCCACAGTCAGCAATTTTACAAGTGGAATCCATTGTAAAACGCCCGGTCATTATTGACGATATGTTCGCGGCTCGTGATATGGTAAACCTATGTTTGTCATTAGATCATCGAGTTTTAGATGGTGTAATCTGTGGGGCGTTTATGTCGCATGTTAAAGCGATATTAGAGAATATATCGAGTGAGACAACACCAATTTATTAAAAATTGTAAAAAGTAGTTTCATTTTTTGTCTAAAAACATTATACTAAATAAAGTAAGGGAAACCTGTGATTGATATAGAGGTTTCCCTTTAGTTGTGTCACTATAAAGTGAGTGAAATTTTATGGAGAAAAACGGTGATACCAGATATTTTCTAGCAAAAAAATGCAATGGTTATTATCGAGTTAATTCAAGTTTCGCTAATAGATAATGATAATAATAATGCAGCAAAAAGCTAGATTGATATATGACATGGTCACATGATTCTATTAGTAATAGTTACCATATTGACATTATCGGTTGAAAAAATGATACTAATATTGTCAGTACTGGCATTGTTACTAATTGAAACGATTATTATCTGGAAAATGGGGAACAAATTAGAATTTTGGCATGATGCATTTTTTATCGTTTTGCAACACTTATTTATTTTTGCGAATAGCTTGGAAAGTATCAACCATTTTCCTAGTCTTTTGTTATTAACGATAACATCCATATTTGGTGTTATTATTCAAGGATTAGTGTTACAATGGTTTTTTGATAAGTTATAAGTTACTTGGTATAGAAGAAAACGTATATTTTCATCTACGAAAAGTGGGGGATAGCCATGTTTTTAATTGAAGCATTTGTTTATATTGGAACAATAGCGTTTGCTATTTCTGGATCTCTAATCGCCATCAAAAAAAATTTAGATATATTTGGTGTTATTTTATTAGGATTGACTACAGCATTAGCTGGTGGTGTTATCAGGGACTTGATGATCGGTAATATACCACCAACTAATCTAGCTGATCCGCAGTATTTTTTAGTTAGTTTACTAGCAAGCTTGGCAACCATATTATTTTATGACAAAATCGACAAATTTGAACATGGAATCACGTTCTCAGATGCGATTGGATTAGGTGTTTTTACGGCTGTAGGTGCCAATGCTGCCATTAGTCTTGATTATTCTCAGCCATTCCTTATTGTAGCAATGGGATTAGTAACAGGAATTGGCGGTGGTGTCTTACGAGATGTGTTTGTTCGAGAAATTCCATTCGTATTTCGTAAAGAAATATACGGGATTGCTTCGATTGCCGGTTCTATTGCATTAATCACCACATATGAATTGCTGTCACCAACGATTAGCTTATATATTTGTCTAACGGTGACCTTAACCATTCGTATCTTAGCCGTCAAATGGAAATGGAATGTCCCAGTTGTTCATAAAAAAGCACCAGTTAAGAAAGGAACGGTCAATTATTAAAAAATTTACTCAGTTTGTTTATTGGTAATATAACCGGAAACTATTACGCCGATCGTGACTATAACACTTAATAAAACAGTAATCAGTCCGGACTTCAATTGGAAAAACTGATAAACAAATGGCTCATGTACCAGCATATCAACACCAGTGTAAACTAAAATAGCTGATCCGATATACATGAGATAGGGGTAACGTTTTAGAAGATGAACTATAAATTTAGCTCCAAATATCATTAACGGAATACTCACGATAACACCCAACGCCAGTAATGTAACACTACCTTTGGAAGCACCTGCAATTGCTACAACATTGTCTAAACTCATGATGACATCCGCAAGAATAATGGTCATTACTGCTTTGTATAAAGAATGATGTGACGTGATTTCTTGTGCTTCCTCCTCTTTTATTAAAATCTTATAACCGATCCAAATTAATAAAATACCACCTATAAGGTAAATTAGTGGGAATTTCAGCAGATAAATAATTCCAGTCGCAAAGATAATTCTAAGGATAATAGCTCCAGCAACACCAATTAAAATAGCTTTGTTTTGATTCTTTTTATGGAGATTTTTTGTTGCCATCGCGATAACTAAAGCATTATCCCCTGATAATACTATATCAATTGAGATTATTTGTAATAAACTGATCCAATCGATTCCTTCAAACAATGATATATTCAATGCATTACTCTCCTCCCTTGTCGCTTTTAAATCCGATATCGTTTAACTATATGCTCGTCTACTTTGTCGATATGACTATTATTTTTCTGAGTAATATGTCGAAAATGAATGAAAATTGTAAAAGTGTGTTCAAAACTTGTCTTTTTATGTATAATAGACTTGTTACTATGAATAAGGATGAGGGCATATGGAAGCAAAAAAACAAGTAAAATACATATTAGCAATTACATTGATTGTGGTATCGATCTTTGTTATTTTTTTAGTGTTTAAATCTAATCAGATAATGAATAATATGAATGCTTCTGAAACAGCTCCTACTAAAGTATTAATCTTAACGACTGACCGATTAAATGATCAAAGCTGGGGAAGCTTAGCTTATAAAGGAAAAATCCTTATTGAAGAAGAGTATAATGTAACTGCTGAAGTTCTAGGAGAAGTCAATGCAGAAAGAGATACATCTTCCCTTGTCGAACAGTATGTTAAAGAAGGTTACGAATTAATTATCGGACATGGTAGAGAATTTTCTGAACCATTTTACCGAATTATAAATCAGTATAAAAATGTTCAATTTGTGACATTGCATGGTGATAATATTGCGAAAAACCTTGCTGTTTATACTTTTAATCAAAATGAAATAGAAGTAATTGCAGGTATGGCCGCTGGATTAAAAACAAAGTCGAATAAAATTGGACTAATAGATGCTGTTGATAATAGCCATAAGGATTGGGGATTTCCGAAAGGAATTGGATTAATTGATGATTCAGTAGAATTGTTTTATAAAGTAGTCCCTGAAAGAACAAGTAAATCAGCCGCAAAATTAGTTGCCGCTGAATTAATAGATCAAGGTGTAGATGTCATCTATACGAAAGGGAACAGCTATAATCAAGAAGTTATTAATTATGCAAAAGAGCAAGGTGTATACACGATAGGTTATTTAGAAGATCAATCTTATATGGCTGAAAATAAGGTTCTTACTAGTGTTTTAAATAACGTCCCAATGGCTTATAATGCTATATTGGAAGATTTTCTAAGTGAAGAAGGAATTAAGTTTGAAAAGAAATACTTGGATGATAGTGATGGAGTTTATGGTATAGCGCCATTTGGTCCTATGTTTTCAGAAGATGAAATTGAATTAATCGAAGAAGCAACCAATTATAAAATTCCCCAATAATTTAGCTGATGTTAGGAGAAATGCCAAATGATTTCCTTTTTTCAAAAATTTTCATTACGCAATAAATTACTGTGTATTCTCCTTACTGTGATGGTTATTTTTAGTGGTTTTTCGCTTCTATTAATTCAATCGATTGAAGAAGTAAGTGATGTAACGAATACTATCAAGGATGAAAATCTACCTGAAATCGTTTGGTTAAATCAATGGGAACAGGAACTAGCAATTAAAAAACAAATTGTTCTCAGTTACTCTCATACAGATTTTGAACATGATTTTCAGCAGGAATTTGAAGAGAATGAAGTTGCCACAAGTAGTCTGGAATTAGCAGAAGAAATTCCAATACCAGATAGCATTGAAAGTATACATAAGCAACTCATGCTATTAGATTTTACTGTTACCAATAAAGTATTTGGCTTACTTGAATATGGGGAAGTAGAGGCAGCTAGAAATGTGATTGAATCAGAATACTTACCTGTTCTAGAATCACTTAAGGAAACAATCATTACACAGAGAGATGAAGAGTACAGTTCTTTACAACAAAATACAAATACATATCCCGAAATTATTGAAAAGTCCTTATACTTTTTACTTATCATTACTATTGTTGGCATTTTAATTTCCTTATATTTTTCATTTAAAATGAGCAAGAGTATTACAAAGCCTATAGAATCTATGGTAACGAAGGTAAACAAAATTGCAAATGGTAATTATGGAGAAACTGTTTCTAGTACTACTCAGTTAGAATTTCAAAGTCTAGCAAAGTCAATCAACCAAATGTCCGCCAGTTTGCAACAGTCGTTCCACCAAATTATTTCTGATAAAATGAAGCATGAACAAATTTTAAACTCGTTGCCTGTAGGTATTATTACGTATGACAATAATGCCGATGAATATTTAGCAAATTCATATGTTCGTGATTTATTTGATTTGAGCAATGAAATCATTACAGATCAGGATATTATCGAAAAGCAAAATAAATATCCTATTCTAAAAATGCTTATTTCTAATGAGTGTTTCCAAAATAAAAAGCTTCATATTACTATTCGTAATAAAGAATATGTATTACTAGTTTCACAAAGTAAGCTAAAAGGTCGTCATCAAATGACAACAGGAAAAATCCTTTTCTTTATTGATGTTACTGAATCAACGAAACTGGAAAACCGTATCATTCAGTCAGAAAAACTTGCTTTAGTTGGGGAGATGGCTGCTAGCTCAGCTCACGAGATAAGAAACCCGTTAACAGTTATTCATGGTTTCTTAACGCTTATGAAAGAATCGATGTCGAAAGAGGAAATGGAAAAATTCAACTTCCATCTAATGATGAAAGAAATTGACCGACTTTATTCTATTGTGGAACAAATGTTATTAATGTCAAATCATAAAAAGCCAGAAAAAGATATGTTATTATTGAAAAACATACTAGAAGAATTGCTACCGCTTATGTATAGTTCATTAGAAGCCAAAAATATTAATATTGTTACAGACATTACAGATGAATTCATACTCGCGGATCAAAAGCAGTTCAAGCAGGTGTTCCTAAACCTTCTCAGAAATAGTATGGATGCAATCGGGGACAGCGGTACAATAAAAATAGAGAGTAAAGTGGAGAATAACAAATACCATATTTATGTAAGTGATACAGGATCAGGTATTCCAGATTCTGTTAAAGATGTCTTGTTTGAACCTTTCTCTACATCTAAATCTAACGGAACCGGATTAGGATTAAATGTTGTTTGTAGAATTATTAAAAATCATCAAGGCGATATTTCTGTTGTTTCCAGTGATTCTTCAGGAACGACATTTAAAATAACACTGCCTATTATTAAGACTAAAAGTTCAGTTAATTGAAAAAGTTGATGTCAATTGTTACTATTTAAGAAAGTACTTTATTTAGAGAGGGCGAGCAAAATGGAATTTAACTTATTTATGGGAGATATAGTGGAATCAGCAAGAAACGAAATCACACAAGCAGGATTTGAAGAACTTAGAACACCTGAAGATGTGAAAGTAGCTTTATCTAAAAGTGGTACCACATTAGTAATGGTAAATTCCACATGCGGATGCGCAGGTGGTGTTGCAAGACCTGCAGCAGCTAGTGCTATTCATTATGATAAAAGACCAGAACAGCTAGTGACAGTTTTTGCTGGACAGGATCGAGAAGCAACAGAAGTAGCACGTCAATATTTTGAAGGTTATGAGCCATCCTCACCATCATTTGCTTTATTAAAAGATGGGCAAATTTTGAAAATGGTGGAAAGACATGAAATAGAAGGGCATAGTCCAGTAGAAGTAGTGAATAAACTGCAAGGATTGTTTGATCAGTATTGTGAGGAAGTGTAATCTCGAGATTACATAACTTAGCCTGAGAAGTTTTAAACCCGTTTCAATCACGAATGAAACGGGTTTAAATTTGTCATTCAGCAGAAAGATAATCAATCAAAATTAGTTAACAAACATTGCTAAACCTGCTGTTAAAGTTGATAATACCATTGCTACAATCATAATATATATAACCAGTTTCATTCGTTTTTCACGTTTAGATGCCATATTAAATCCTCCTTTATGAGCAATACTAAACTATATTTTACAACTAATTAAAAGAATGGACAAGTACATATCAAGAAAAGGGGTATAAACTTTGATCAATCAAGAACGTATTGTTAACCAATTTTTCGAGTTAGTAAAAATTGATTCCGAAACGGGAAAAGAAAGAAAAATAGCTGATTATTTAATCAATCATTTTCAGCAATTAGCGTTAGAAGTAAAAGAAGATCAAACTAATCAAATAACAGGACATGAAGCAGGTAATATCATAGCGCGACTAGAAGGAACAAATAAAAACATGCCGGCTATTTATTTTACCGCACATATGGATACTGTTGCTCCTGGCGAAGGGGTTCAGCCAGAAATACGTGATAATATCGTCTATTCAGATGGAACAACTATTTTAGGTGCGGATGATAAAGCTGGAATATCAGCTATTTTAGAGCTTATTTATATCATGAAGGAAAATCCGATAGAACATGGTGATATTTATTTTGTGATTATGAGTGGGGAAGAATCTGGACTTGTAGGATCCCGACAATTTGACGTTAAACAATTACCGGTGGAGTACGGTTATGCACTGGATAGTGATGGGGAGGTTGGAACTATTATTACTGCTGCACCAGCACAAGCAAAACTATATGCCACTATACAAGGAAAAGCTGCACATGCTGGGGTGAATCCAGAAAAAGGAATTTCTGCGATAAGTATGACTGCTAAAGCAATTACGAAGATGCCATTAGGTCGAATTGATGAAGAAACTACTGCAAACATTGGCAGTTTTGAAGGGAAAGGGCCAACGAACGTAGTCTGTGAACAAGTGTTATTAGTTGCAGAAGCAAGGTCTTTATCAAAGGATAAATTAGATAGACAAGTGAATGTAATGTGTGATGCGCTGGAAGAAACTGTTTCACAAATGGGTGGAACTGTTGATATTGCGGTTAAACCCATGTATCCTAATTATCGATTCACAGAAAAGGATCAAGTCGTACAAGTAGCTAAAGATGCTGTAAAAGCAGTGGGCAAGACCCCTTCATTAAAGGTAAGTGGTGGTGGCAGTGATGCAAATCACCTATCCGGAAAGGGAATTCCAACAGTTAACTTAGCTGTAGGCTACGAAAATATTCATTCGAAAGATGAAAGGATTAATATTTCAGATTTAACAGAGGTACCTGTTTTATTATATGAAATCGTTAAAAAATCAGCTGAATGAGCGTGATGATATGAAATCATGGTATCCGAAAAACGGCCGTGTGATATTACATGTTGATATGAATAGCTTTTATGCATCGGTAGAAATAGCAGATAATCCACAGTTAAAAGGTAAGCCGCTTGCTATTGCCGGTAATCCTGATGAACGTAAAGGAATTGTGGTTACAAGTAGTTATGAAGCACGAAGTAAAGGTGTAAAAACAACGATGTCTCTTTGGGAAGCGAAGAAACATTGTCCTCAATTGATTGTAAAAAGACCAAATTTTGATCGTTATCGAGAAGTTTCCAATCAAATTTTTCGTATCTTGGAAGATTATACACCATATGTGGAGCCTGTTTCGATTGATGAAGCATTTCTGGATATTACAGACAGCTATGATCTAGGTAATCCGCTCGATATTGCTGATGCTATTCAACAACATGTCGCAAATGATTTACACTTACCTTGTAGTATCGGGATAGCACCTAATAAATTTCTGGCGAAAATGGCTTCAGATATGAAAAAACCAAACGGTATTACGATATTAAGAAAAAGGGATGTCTCCTCTAAGCTATGGCCGTTGCCAATTGAAGAAATGTATGGGATTGGAAATAAAACAGCCGAAAAATTAAAGAAATACCAGATCGAAACAATTGAAGATTTAGTGGAAACAGATACACTGCTGTTAAAAGGATTATTAGGAGTGAATGGGGAGAGGTTAAAAACGAGGGCGTTGGGAGAAGACCCACGTCCAGTTGATCCAGAAAGAGCGAGCAGTTTTAAAAGTATCGGAAGCTCTCAGACTTTCCCAGTTGATGTTTCTGATTATGAGCAACTACTTGGACAATTACGAGTTCTTTCGGAAAGTGTTGAAAAGCGTCTGCATCGAAAGTCAGCAGTAGGTGATACCATCCAGTTAACCATCCGCTACAGTGATAGAATGACAATCACAAGGAGAATGAAATTGAATCAGTACGTTGAAAAGTCTTCTGATATATTATTTTACAGTGAGCAGTTATTAGAAGAACATTGGAATGCTGATCCAGTTAGATTACTAGGTATCACTGTACAAAACGCCGTAAAGAAAGAGGATATTACTTACCAGTTAGACCTGTTTCAATATTTAGGTGAGCTAAATTAAGATCCTATTACTGCTAATTGAGTGGCCAGGTGAGCTAGCAAACTGAAGTTTCGCTAATGATCAGTGGAGGGAAAAACCCGCACTGATCATAGTCTCACTTTATAGAAGTTGAATAAAAATCATGTGCGATAACAGTTTGTTCAAAATATTGCTTAGCCTCTAATAGTAATTGATCCACCTCATCCAGTTGAAACCTCGATGATATATGTGTAAGGATTAATTCCTTAACATTTGCTTTTTGTGCGGTTTTTGCAGCTTGTGCTGTTGTGGAGTGAAAGTAATTATATGCCAGTTGTTCCTGTTCCTGATTAAAAGTAGCTTCATGAATCAATAGATCCACATTTTGAACAAAAGTAGCATATTCTTCTTTAGTCCTGGTATCACCTAGAATGGCAACACTTCTTCCTTTCTTAGGTTCTCCAATATAGTCTTTGGATTGAACTGTTTTACCATTGGACAGTTTAACTGTTTCATGCGTTTTGAATTGCCGATAGATGGGGCCAGGTGTAATACCTGCTTCTTTTAATTTATCTACTAATAATGGACCTTGACTGTCTTTTTCATCAATGCGGAATCCAAAGCTGTCAATTGCATGGTCTAATTTTTTTACAGAGACAGCAAATTGATCATCCTCAAAAATAAGCCCCTCTTTCAGTTCCTCAATAATTATGGGATAGGATAGTTTTGATTGACTAACTGTTAATGCAGTTTCTATAAACTGTTTAATTCCTGAAGGACCGTAAATGGTTACTGGTTCCTCTCCACCTTGAAAAGATCGACTGCTTAACAAACCAGGTAACCCGAAGATATGATCTCCATGTAAATGGGTAATGAATATTTTTTCTATCTTCCTTGGCTTGATTGTGGTATGTAAAATTTGGTGTTGAGTTCCCTCACCGCAATCAAACATCCAAAGAGCATTACGCTCTTGTAACAAGTCTAGTACGATCGATGTAACATTACGATCTTTACTAGGTAATCCAGCCCCTGTGCCTAAAAAATGTATGTGCATCGATTAATTCCTTTCTGCAAGCCTTCTTTTTTTGATGTCAATCGCTAATTTTGGTATATCTGTAAAAAGTGCATGGCATCCTAAACGGATCGCTTTGTTAATAGCAATAGATGAATTTACTGTATATACTGCGACATATAATTGGTTATCATTTGCCAGCGTAACTAACCTGTTGGATAGCAGGCGATAACTGATATGGATACCTTTTGCTTTAATTTTTTTACTGTATGGCACCAATGCTTTATTTCGTCTACCAGTTAATAAAGCATAATCAATATCTATTCCTCTATCATGAATTTTTGTAATACAATCGTGGTTAAAACTCGAGATGACGGTTTGTTTTGTCATTTGATATTCCACTAGTTTCTGGCAGATTATGTCTTCTAATCCTTGGTAAGGAATAATGTTATTTTTAAGTTCTATATTCAATTTTAATTGTTTATCCTGGTTCCATGCAAGCAGATCATCTAAGGTTGGTATTTTTGTATTTTTATAATGGGAAGATTTCCAACTTCCTGCATCTAATTGTTCCAGTTCGTCATATGTAAAATCTTTCACAAAGCCGATCCCATTTGTTGTCCTGTTTAACTGTTCATCATGAATTAAAACAGGAATGTTGTCTTTTGTTAATTGTACATCTGTTTCAATACCATCTGCCCCGTGTTTATAAGCGAGTTCAAAAGCAGGCATTGTATTTTCGGGTGCATGCTTGCTTGCGCCGCGATGTGCATAAATAATGGTAGACATCATTTCACCTCTAAGAAAAAGTTTAACTTCTTCATGATTGTCTTTAATTTATCAGAAAAAGTCAATGATCTAACTGATAAATTCGATATTTCTAACAAAAAATTTACATTCATCACCAAATCAATTGATTCTGTCTGTATTATGGAATATGTTATGATAAGAGTGGAGTTGATAGAATGAATCAATTAAATAAGTTAAAAGAAAAACATGTATTAATTACTGGTGCTTCCAGTGGTATTGGTGAAGCGTTAGCTTTTGCTTTAGCGGAACAAAAAGCTATTCCTGTCTTAGTTGCTAGAACAGAAAATAAATTAATCGAAATTGCAAGCAGAATAGACAAAATGTATGGAATCAAGCCGATTACTTATCCAGTTGATATTACAGATCGTAAAGAATGGCAGAAGGGAATGGATCAAATTCTCAAGGAATGTGGGAAAATAGATATCCTTATCAATAACGCAGGAGTAGGTTATTTTGAGGCATTTGATCAATTAAATTGGGAACAGATTGATAACATGATCCGGCTCAATTTGGATTCTCTGTTTTTTACTACTTACTATACGCTTCCAACACTTATGAATCAACCTGTTGCACATATAGTAAACATCGGTTCTCAAGCAGGGAAAATAGCTACACCTAAATCCGCTGTATATAGTGCTACGAAAGCGAGTGTTATCAGTTTCTCTAATGCTTTACGTATGGAACTGGAAGGAAAGATACCTGTTACATCGGTGAATATTGGACCGGTAAAAACTCCTTTTTTTGAAATTGCAGATCCAAAAGGTGATTATCAAAAAAGTGTCACAAAATATATGTTAGATCCAAAAGATGTAGCGAACCACATAATCAAATCCCTTTTTAAGAATAAAAGGGAAATAAATTTACCATTTTGGATGCATGCGGGAAGTAAGCTATATCAAAACTTTCCACGAATAATGGAAACCATATTGAAACCTGCTTTTAAGAAGAAGTAATGGAGGGATATTATGCAATTGATGATTACAGAAAATGCGTTAGCTAAAATAAATACATTAGCGAATTCGAAAAGCACTATCTTAGCTTTAACATATGATACAGAGGGATGTGGGTGTGGCGTTAACGGTATGCCTACTATTTCACTCATTGCCAGGCGAGAAGCGAATCACATAGAGGTGGAATGTGATCAATTTGATGTGGTTGTTCATAACCAAGAAGCTACATTTTTTAGTGAAAAAATGAAATTAGATTATAATGGTGCAACGTTCAGGTTAACAAGTCCGAATGAAATGTTAAATCCGTTTATTCATATTCATTCAGTAATAGCTTAAAAATAAAAGAGGAGTATAAAATCTCTGTCATTATCGTGTGTTGGTAGAAAAAAGTACTTGGTGAAACATAAGGCATATTGGTTTTATATCCATTTATTAATGATTTCCTATGCCATATCTTTGCACTTCCTTACGGTTAACAACCCAAGTTGCTTGGTCCGAGAAATGTTGTAGAATATAATTCAACGTAGGCAGCCGGAGTGATGGTCAAACAGGCGATATATTTCATAATGGCTACTAGAGGAATGGTAGATCTACATAGCATTTAGTGATCAGGACTAGGCTGATTGCTCAGTTTTTCTTATAGGGAAAGAAAGCATAAAATTCAGGTATTTGTCTACGCAAGTACCAAGAAACTAACCGACTTCACGAATTGTCCTAAGATAAGTAATCATCGGTTCGCTTTTCTCAGTGATTCCTATATCTCAGTTAATTCTGAAGTCGCTACGTTTCTAAACAGGCGATCTGCGCTTTTCTTATCTGTGTTGTTGATAGGTATTTGCTTTGGTTATTTCTTTAACTTTTGCAAATTGTTCAGGTTCAAAATCTTGATTTAATGCATCGACATTCGCTCTTAATTGTGCAATAGAGCTCGCGCCAGCTACGACAGCAGCAACAGCTTGTTCTTGTAATACGTATTGCAATGCCAAGCCATTCAATGTCTGGTTATCTTCCAGCACCCTTTGTAACTGCTCAACCGTATTTTTTAAGGTATTTGCATCATAATCTAAATATCCTTTCTTTCCTTTTTTTGAAACGACTTCTTGCCCTTTAGCACTTAACATTCCTTTAGCTAATGATCCTCTTGTTACTACACTGATTTGGTGATTAGCTAACTGTGTCATTACTTCTTCTTCTGGACGACGATCAAGCATGCTATATTGCATCATCACACTACTGATATTAGATTTTGCTATATATTCTCGAATTACATTTGGTCTAATCGAAGAAATACCGTAATAGCGTACGACGCCTTCCTTCACTAGTTCCTCAAAAGCTTCAATCGTTTCATCTATTGGATCTTCAATCGTACCGCCATGTAACTGATATAAATCAATGTAATCAGTTTGTAGTCTTCTTAAGCTTTCTTTTACTTGTTCTTTAATATAAGCTTTTCTAGGATCCCAAAACCAACTGCCATCGTCTTTTAAATGATTACCTACTTTTGTAGCTAATATAATTTGATCTCGTTTATTTTTTATCGATTGACCTACGATTTCTTCATTTACGCCTTGATCATATAAATCAGCTGTATCTAAATAATTAATACCAAGTTCCAATGCTTCATCAATAATTTCACTTGCTTTGGTTGGGTCGGTCCCAAGAGACATACAACCAAGTGTAAGTTGAGAAACTTCAAGTTCAGACATTCCGAGTTTCGTTTTTTTCATATCGCTCATCCTTTCTTCTTCATCCATATAGAGTGAGACTATTATAAGTTGGAGGTTTGTCCCCACTGATCATAAGGGAAACTTATCAGGTGTTTAGCGTCTGTTATCCCTATAAAGATATCCTGGTGTACCTTTGAAATTTGAACAGAGTCATACAGATGTTTAGCACCATGATAAATTCATTGTACAAATCCTAAGAAAGAAATACAATGAAAGAGATAGTTTGAAGAGAAAGGATGATATTTTCATGACTAGTTTGGAAGAGAAGACCACACATACCACACCTATTTTTGAAGGGAAGGTGATTAATGTGCAAGTAGATGACGTCACCTTACCAAATGGGAAAACATCAACAAGGGAAATCGTTAAACATCCAGGCGCTGTAGCGATAATTCCTGTAACGGAGAATAATAAAATTATTTTTGTCAAACAATATCGTAAGCCATTAGAAAAAACATTAGTAGAAATTCCAGCAGGAAAGCTAGAACAAGCTGAGGAACCTGAAGTAACGGCATTAAGAGAATTAGAAGAAGAAACCGGTTATACGACAGATCAATTAACATATGTGACTTCCTTTTACACTTCTCCAGGATTTGCGGATGAAATAATGTACTTATATAAAACAAGTTCACTGAGAAAAGTAGAGCAGCCAAAAGCAATGGACGAAGATGAATTTGTAGAATTAATCGAACTATCATTGGAAGAGGCAGAAAGGTTAGTTGCAGAACAAAAAATACATGATGCAAAAACAGCTTATGCGATTCTTTATCTACAACACAAGGGTTTGAAGTGAAATGCTAAAAGAATTTTTTACCGATTTACATATTCATATTGGACGTAATGCAAAAGGGAAACCAGTGAAGATTACTGCTTCTCAGCATTTAACATTGATGAATATAATGCAAGAGGCTAGTGAACGGAAAGGGATAGATATTGTCGGCATTATAGACTGTCATGCTCCTACAGTTTTAAACGAGGTTGAATTAGCTGTCAAACAGGAGAAGGCAGCTGAACTTGGAGATGGTGGTATTCAATTTGGAGACACAACTTTAATTTTAGGTAGCGAAGTAGAAGTATATGATAAAAATTGTAAAGGTCCGATACATGTGTTATGTTTCTTTCCATTTATTCAAAATATGAGGGAATTTTCCCTTTGGTTGTCCTCACATATGAAAAATATTGAACTAAGTTCACAGCGCTATTACGGTGATGCTGTAACTTTACAAACAAAAACACATGAACTTGGAGGGTTATTCATTCCTGCCCATGTTTTTACACCATTTAAGAGTCTGTTCGGTAAAGGAGTATCCTATTCTCTAACAGAAGTATTAGATCCAGATCAAGTGGACGCTGTTGAACTTGGGTTAAGTTCTGATACCAAGATGGCTGATCAAATTAAAGAATTACATCGGTACACGTATTTAACGAATTCCGATGCCCATTCGTTGCCGAAAATTGCAAGAGAATATCAACAGTTACTTTTAGCTGAACCAAGTTTTAAAGAATTAAAAATGGCATTAAATAATGAAGTCGGGCGGTGCGTAACACAAAATTTTGGGATGAATCCAAAACTAGGAAAATATTATGCAACAGTATGTGCCAATTGTCTTGCCACATTTAAAGGAGGCAGATGCTCCAAGTGTGGTTCTAGTAAATATGTTAAAGGTGTTTCAGATCGAATACGGGAATTATCCTCCGATCAAGTTACTGATAGTACGCGGCCAGATTATGTATATCAAGTACCACTTGAATATTTGCCTAAACTGGGCCCAAAAACTATGGAAAAGTTATTAGATCATTTTGGTAACGAAATGAATATCATTCACTATGTATCAAAGGCTGATTTAGTAAAAGTAGTTGGAGAAAAATTAGCTAATATGATTATAAAATTACGTGAAGGGAAGTTAATGGTGGCTGAAGGTGGCGGAGGAAGATATGGAAAAGTTAAAAGTTAACCATAATACTATTATGTAAAATGAAAATAAACTCTAGTTGAGTTCTATTTCTATTATTCCATTCATAGATTGGAAACGAGAACTTAATTAGAGGATGTGAATGAATTGATACTACCAAAAAGTAGAAAGCCAATCTCCAATCACCTTGTAAAATACCATACCATCTATATATTTACGATCATTCTTTTTATAACCGGGATCATATTTGGCGCAATTATCGTCAATAGCATGAATTTTGTTCAAAAAGAAGATTTATTTTTTTATTTAGAACGGTTCTTTCTTGGTTATTTACAAGATGAAGATATATCTAAACAAGCATTATTTCAAAATGCAATATTTTATCATATTCAATTTCTATGCTTGCTTTTTTTCCTAGGATTAGCGGTTATTGGATTGCCTATCATTTGGGTATTATTATTTGTAAAAGGAGTAGCGATCGGATTTACTGTAGGCTTTTTTGTTAATCAGTTAGGTATCCAAGGATTGCTGTTCTCATTCTCTGCAATAGCACCACAAAATCTGATTATCATTCCAATCTATATTATGGCTAGCAGCTTTGCTATGATATTCTCATTAACGTTGTTGCAGAGTATGTTTTCCAGACGTTATAAACAACCGATCTTACAAATTTTTTATCGATATACTGCTGTTTTTATCTGTTTAATGGTTGTCGTTAGCATTGCAGCTTTATTGGAATCCGTTGTTTCCTTTGAAACGATGAGATTAATATCCGATCGATTTATTAATTGATAATAATTATTAAAAAATAAATGTTTATTAGTGTTTTTTATAATTATTTTAATTGACACCTTACATAGGACTATTTATAATGAACATATGTAAGGAGGTCCTCATTATGGAACACCGATTAGACCGTATTAAGAAGGAATTGCACGCTCAAAGTTATAAATTAACTCCACAGCGTGAAGCAACTGTTCGAGTATTATTGGAAAGAGAAGAAGATCATCTTAGTGCAGAAGATGTTTATTTATTAGTAAAAGATAAATCACCGGAAATAGGTTTAGCAACTGTATATAGAACACTAGAATTATTAACGGAACTAGAAATTGTCGATAAAATTAACTTTGGTGATGGGGTTTCTCGCTACGATCTTCGCAAAGAAGGGGCAAAGCATTTCCATCATCATTTAGTTTGTACCGAATGTGGTTCAGTTGAAGAAATAATGGATGACTTGCTAGAAGATGTGGAACAAATTGTTCAAACAGATTGGGGATTTATTGTCAAAGATCACCGATTAACATTCCACGGAATATGCCAAAAATGTCAGGATCGAATTTGTCGAAATTGTGAAGCAAAAAAATTATCTGCTAAATAGGTATATTTTTATATAATATCGGTATAAATTCTAATAGAGTCTATTCTATTAGGAGAATGCCATATGTCATCCATTGTAAAAGTTTTTTTTGAAATGATGAAGTTTTTTATTATTTTTGTATTGTGTACCATTTTATTTTATTATGTGATCAAAGCGTTACATCAAGAATATGAAAAATTAGATCGCTATGAATATCCTCAAGGAAATGCCGTAAAAGTTTTTCACCAGGAAGAACCCGATGTTTGGGAACGTTTAAGTATCTTTTTTCGATTGGGAGAATAAATCATGGATGAAATGCAATATCCAGTAGAAGAGTTTTTTCACTTTTTAAAAATAGAAAGAGGATTATCTGATAATACGTTGCAAGCCTATAAACGAGACCTTCTCAAGTATTATCAATTTCTTAAGGAAGAAAGAGAACTAAAAGAATGGAAACAAGCTGGTCGTCATGATATTATGCAATTTTTGTATCATTTGAACGACCAGGGTAAATCATCTGCTACTATCGCAAGAATGTTGTCCACTTTAAGGTTATTTCATCAATTTCTAATAAGAGAATATCAGCTTAAAGAGGATCCGAGTTTACATATTGAAACGCCAAAAGCAAACCGTAAATTGCCAAAAGTATTATCTACCAAAGATATTGATAAATTACTGAATATACCAGCTACAGATAAATATTCGATACGTAATAAAGCGATGTTAGAAACACTTTATGCAACAGGGCTTCGTGTTTCTGAACTGATTAACTTAAAAATGAACGATTTGCATTTAACAATGGGATTTGTTCGCTGTTTCGGAAAAGGATCGAAAGAAAGAATTGTTCCTTTAGGTGATATTGCAAAAGATGCTTTAGAATTATATATTCAATCTGCTAGATCCGATTTAGTTAAGAAAAAGCAAACCGAAACAGTATTTGTCAATCATCATGGCAACTCATTGTCACGTCAAGGATTTTGGAAGATCATTAAAGAGATTGCCAGAGATGCAGGTATTAAAAAGGAGTTGTCTCCACATACATTACGCCATTCCTTTGCGACACACCTGCTAGAGAATGGTGCTGATTTAAGAGCAGTTCAAGAAATGCTTGGTCATGCGGATATCTCTACAACTCAAATCTATACCCATGTGTCTAAATCAAGATTAAAAGATATTTATAAAACACATCATCCAAGAGCTTAATTTCGTCACGATTATCATCGTGGCGATTTTTTTTGTTTACGGAGGTGTATCAATTTAGCATCTTATTTGTTCCGGTATCAAATCAATTAATCTGCAACTAAGATTTCATTTAATGAATAAAGCAATTTTCTAGGCCGTGAAGTGAAAATCTGCGGAATGACCAATTGCCCTTGATGTGACCGAATACAGTTTCTACCTCATGGTACTTAATATTGAGGTTGTAGATTTATAGCTAATGTAGATCGCCGGAGTAGAGATATTTATTTGTTTTATATTTCAAAAATCACCAAATCGAAGTAGTGCTTATCATGCTTTTAATGGTGTACTTAGGTTTTATTGATATGGATAGGGTGGGTTTTAACTGCTTTTTTAAAAATATTTCAAAGTAAAAGTTATACTTTTAGATTATTTTGGAAAAAATAGAAATGTTATAAATCGGAGGTGAAGATGTTGAAAAGAATAAGCATAACTATACTCGTTGTTATAAGTATGGTGATGATCGGTCAAGGAAGCGCATTTGCTCATCATGAAGAAAATCACGTAGCAAGCGAAGTAAGTGAAAGTGAATCATTAGATTTAGCTAAACATTCGCAATCAGCGATACTTATCGAGCGTGATACAGGAAATATATTATATGATAAAAATTCTAGTGAAGAATTACCACCAGCAAGTATGACTAAAATCATGACTATGTTACTTATTATGGAAGCAATTGAAAAGGGTGAATTATCCTTAGATGAACAAGTCAGAGTCAGTGAAAATGCTGCATCAATGGGTGGATCACAAATCTTCCTAGAAGCTGGAGAAGAAATGTCAGTAGATGACTTGCTCAAGGGTATTGCTATAGCATCAGGTAATGATGCTAGTGTGGCTATGGCCGAAAGAATTGCTGGCAGTGAGCAAGCTTTTGTGGAAATGATGAACGAAAAAGTAGAAGAATTGGGACTTAAATCTACCAATTTCCAAAATTCAACTGGCTTACCAGCAGAGAATCATTACAGTACCGCTCATGATATGGCCATTATGGCTAAAGAGCTGCTAAAGTATGAGGATATTACAAATTACACAAGTATTTATGAGGATTATTTGCGTAAAGATACTGAAGATGAGTTTTGGCTTGTTAACACAAATAAGCTGGTTCGTTTCTATGAAGGTGTAGACGGTCTGAAAACAGGATATACAAACGAAGCGAAATATTGTTTGACGGCAACTGCAGAGAAAAATGGTATGAGAACTATAGCTGTTGTTATGGGAGCAGAAAGCACAAAAGATCGCAATAGTGATGTAAGCCAATTGCTAGATTATGCTTATGCGAAATTTGAAACAAAGCCATTATACGAAAAAAATCAGGCTGTGACGTCGTTTGAATGGTTAAAAGCAAATAAACAGAACGTGGATGTAGTTACCAACGACTCCGTATCCATTCTTTATCCAAAAGGAACCAATTTAAATAAAATCGATACAAAAATAACCATTAATCAAGATATAGAGTTACCACTTGAAAAAGGAACAATGGTCGGTAAGCTGCAAGTGGTAGAGGGTGAAGACATTATCAGTGAAACAGATTTAATTGTATTAGAAGATATTAAGCATGCTAATGTACTTCAGCTGTTTAAACGAACATTTCAATCATTCTTTTAACGAAGTGGAAAGAATAGGTCGAAAATAAGCTTATTTAGACGATTTCGTTCTAGTTTTGTCAATTAGCAGGATTATGTATAAGAGATATAGAAAAAAGTATTACAGAAAAAACTGGGAGGGAAATATATGCAATTACAGACACAATTTACTGTTGTCGAAGATGTATTAATCGTCCGATTAGATGGTGAACTAGATCACCATTCTGCTGCTCGATTAAAAATAGAATGGCAAGAACGCCTGCATCAAGAAGGCATTAAGCACGTCATTTTAAACCTTGATGCCTTACATTTTATGGACAGTTCAGGTTTAGGCGTTGTATTAGGACGTTATAAGGAAGTAAAACAATTAGGTGGAGAAATGATTGTCTGTTCTGTCAATCCAGCAGTTAAAAGATTATTTAATATGTCGGGATTATTCAAGATTGTCAGGCTAGAGTCGAATGAAGGTTTTGCTCTTTCCAGTTTGGGGGTGGCGTCATGAATAATGCAATGGAATTAAAGTTTAGAAGTGTCAGTGAAAATGAAGCATTTGCCAGAGT
This sequence comes from Gracilibacillus suaedae, assembly GCF_017599345.1. Taxonomy (GTDB): domain Bacteria; phylum Bacillota; class Bacilli; order Bacillales; family Amphibacillaceae; genus Gracilibacillus; species Gracilibacillus suaedae. Next base: position 25,605 of record NZ_JAGFVL010000030.1, on the reverse strand, counting down.
TTCTGTTGCAGCATTTGTATCACAAATTGATCCAAATATGGATGAATTAACAGAAATTAAAACCGTTGTTTCGGAAGCAGTAACTAATGCTATTATTCATGGTTATGAAGAGGACCCAAATCAATACGTCTATATAACTTGTAGCTTAACTGATCAAACATTATCCATCCTAATCGAGGATGAAGGGATGGGAATCGATAATATCGATTTAGCTAAAGAACCGCTTTATACCTCTAAACCTGAACTTGAGCGGTCAGGAATGGGTTTTACTATTATGGAAAACTTCATGGACAAAGTCGAAATTATTTCACACCCAGGAGAAGGCACAAAGGTGAAAATGACAAAAGATTTTCAAACTAGCAAAACCATGTGTAATTAGGTGATGTCTATGAAAACACAAATGTCTAACGCATCACCTTTAGATGATAAAGATGTAAAGAGGTATATCAAGTTAAGTCAACAAGGAGATGAGGAAGCGAGATCAATATTGGTGGAGAAAAACATTCGCCTTGTCTGGTCTGTTGTCCAACGTTTTCTCAACAGAGGCTATGATCAAGATGATTTATTTCAAATCGGTTGCATTGGCTTATTAAAATCAATTGATAAATTCGACTTAGAATATGATGTAAAATTTTCCACTTATGCTGTACCAATGATTATTGGTGAAATCCAGCGGTTTATACGAGATGATGGTACTGTAAAGGTTAGTCGCTCCTTAAAAGAAATTGGAAATAAAATCAGAAGGGTAACAGATGAGTTAACAAAAGAATTGGCTCGAGCCCCGACAGTACAAGAAATTGCTGAAAAGCTAGATCTTACACCTGAAGATATCATCCACGCGCAGGAAGCGACGAAGAAACCACAATCCATACACGAAACAGTGTATGAAAATGATGGTGATCCAATTACGTTATTGGATCAGATTGCAGACGTCAATGACAATTGGTTTGATAAAATGACGATGGAACAGGTTATTAAAGATCTGGATGAAAGAGAGCGGTTGATTGTATATTTAAGATATTATAAGGATAAAACCCAAACAGAGGTTGCGAACCGACTGGGAATTTCACAAGTTCAAGTGTCCCGAATAGAAAAGAAAATATTAGAAAAAATAAAAGAAGAAATCACAAATTAGGATTATCCTCCGGGATAGTCTTTTTTTTATGGAAAATTTACATAGTATCCATAAACTGTGAAGTAAAGTGGACATAGATTTGCTCTCTTCCACTTTGCATTTTGATGATTGCTGCCATACGCTCCGGCAGAATACTTCGTTGGGAACAAGTGCAACATCTACTCAAACCAAAAATAACTTTCCTAGTGTTTTCTATGCTGTCGTGTAAACCTCACGGAAGGAAATATCCCCGGAAGGGCTCATCCTGTTACGAGGAAAAAGTCTTCCCTTCCGAGGATAAACGATTATATCCAGGGAAGGGAAGGAGCTATCCTCGGAAGGGCCGTACTGTTCCAAGGAAAAAGTCTTCCCTTCCGAGGATAAACGATTATATCCAGGGAAGGGAAGGAAATATCCCCGGAAGGGCCCAACCTGTTCCGAGGAAAAAGTCTTCTCTTCTGAGATAATCGACTATATCCAGTAAATGGAAGAGGATGACCGGAGTGGTAGTAAACATCACTATATATTTCAAAATTATCTCTTAGGTGACCGAACATCAAATTATCACGCTACTCCAAACAGAACTTTCACAACCTTGCAGTCGTTATCTACGTTTCTAAATAGAGGGTTTTGTTTTTCTATGCTGTTATGAATGAATATTTAAATTCAACTTATACTAAGAACACCATTTTCCTCACAAGCAAGTTAATAATAAAAGGATGATGTAATGTGCAGGAAGAAAAAATATATATTCGACTCAAAAAAAAGATTGCAGTGGAAAAAAAACATTTAATTATTTTACAGGACATTGCCTTTGTCACCGGAAATATTGATTATTTGAATGAATTAGAAAATTTGAAGATTTATCAAATAACAGAAAAAGATCATAATGTATCTGTTATTGATGGATTCCATTTATTAGATACTCTAGTAGAAGCTTATCCGTTCCTTAGTGTTGAATTATTAGGATCCAATCAGGTGATTGTAGAGATTAAAAAAAATGATAAAAAAGCTAGTATCTTTTTAATTTTGTTAATTTGGTTACTTCTTTGCATAGGTTCAGCAATGGCGATCATGAATTTTCATTATGATGTAAGTATGGAAGAAGTACATCAAGGATTGTATTTCTTGTTAACAGGGGAACAGCAAAATAAACCACTATGGATTCAAATCCCCTATTCAATCGGTTTAGGATTAGGAATGATCTTGTTTTTTAATCATATTTTCAAAAAACGTTTCAATGAAGAACCAAGCCCGTTAGAAGTTGAAATGTTTAACTATCAACAGGACCTTGATCAATATTTAATACATCATGAAAATATTCTAAATAAACGCAATGACTCGTGAAATAGTATATATTGTAGTGGAAATCGCAATAGGATTTGGGTCAGGGCTAATGGTAGGTGCGGGCTTTGTAGCTTTCTTAACTGTATTAGGAATTATACCGAGATTAGTTCAGCTAAGTAAATCAATCGACTGGATGAAACATTATCAAGCAAGTGTTATAGTTGGTACCTTATTAGGTACATATTTATCCTTTACAGAGTGGACGTTGAACCTTCCGGTCTACATCTTAGGTTTTTGGGGGTTACTACATGGTATTTTTATTGGAATGTTAGCTGCTGCATTAACAGAAGTGTTGAATGTTTTTCCAATTTTGATGAAAAGATTAGGAATTGATAAAGAACTACTGTGGCTATTAATGGCAATTGTGATCGGTAAAATAGCCGGGTCTTTGTTTCATTGGATCATCTTCGTAGATATTTTTTAAAGAAGGAGTTCATCATGAATAAAAATAAAACACCAGTAAATAAATTGCTAAGAAAAAACCAAGAATACATGGAAACAAAACTAGGTATTGATGTATCTTTCGATGTTGGATTTCGTGAACTTACTATTTTCGAGAAGAAAATTCAGTTATATTATGTTACTGGTTTAGTTGATACTGACTTTGTGATTGAAGTAATGAAAAAACTAATTTCCATTAATGATGATGAAGAATACAATAGTGAAATTTATGAAGTATTGAATAATCGTATCGTTCATCAACAGGTTGAAAAAGCGAAAACAATGGATGAAGCGGTCGATCAGATGTTATCTGGTCTACTTGTTATTTTCGTTGATGGTCAAGACGAATGTTTTATCGTTGATGTTCGTCACTATCCCGGTAGGTCACCGGAGGAACCTGATACAGAGAAAGTCATACGAGGCTCTAGAGATGGATATACCGAAAATATTATTGAAAATACCGCCTTAACTAGAAGGCGGATAAGGGATGAACGCCTACGTCATGAGATGATGCAAGTTGGTGAACGATCTAAAACAGATATTTGTATATCCTATATTCAAGATGTAGCTGATAAAGGGCTAGTAGATTTAATTAAAAATGAATTAGAACAAATTGAAGTAGATGGGCTTTCAATGGCTGACAAGACTATAGAAGAATATTTGGTGCAACAAGGGTTTAACCCTTATCCACTTGTCAGATATACAGAAAGACCAGACGTAGCTGCTACCCATTTATTTGAAGGACATGTGCTCATAATGGTTGACACATCCCCAAGCATGATAATTATGCCAACTACGTATTTTCATCATGTGCAGCACGCTGAAGAATACCGAGAGTCTCCAGCAGTAGGTACATTTGTCCGCTGGATCAGGTTTATCGGGATTTTTGCTTCCTTATTTTTATTACCACTCTGGTTATTATTAGTAATGGACCCATCGCTATTACCTGAAAATTTACAATTTATCGGCCCCAACGAAAGAGGGAACGTGCCAATCATTGTACAAATATTATTAGCGGATATTGGTATTGAATTTTTACGGATGGCAGCCATTCATACACCGACACCTTTATCAACTGCGATGGGGTTGATTGCTGCGGTGTTAATCGGGCAAATTGCGATAGATGTAGGCCTATTTAGTGCAGAAGTTATTTTATATGTTGCGATTAGTGCAGTTGGTACATTCGCAACACCAAGTTATGAATTAAGTGTTGCAAATAAAATGGCAAGAATTATTTTAATTATTTTAACTTTTATCTTTCAAGTGAAAGGACTCGTCATTGGATTGACAATTTTCCTCTTGCTATTGATATCTACGAGATCCTTACAAACGCCATATTTATGGCCACTTCTTCCTTTTAACGACAAAGCCCTATGGCAAATTTTATTCCGGGTGTCAATGCCTTTGTCTAAAACAAGGCCTAGCATAGTAAGGCCTAAAAATAATCAAAAACAAGCATAATCTTAATTGTAAACACTTGAACTGGAGATAAGCCTGTGATAAATTATCTTTATACTTTGTTAGATTTTGTAGAAATGGGAATTCTTTTATCCCTTGTCTACCTGTCTTCGTTAAGAAAGATGGGGATAAGGGATTTTTGTTTGATGAATAGGTGTAGAAGCTAGAGATAGAAGGCGAGGGTTCAATAAGATGTTACATCCGTTTGCAGTTAATGAGGATGGCCATTTAACCATTGGTGGCTTGGATGCTGTTGATCTTACTAAAAAATACGGCACTCCATTATTCGTTTATAATGTCAATAAAATTCGTGAAAATGCAAGAGCATTTGTAGATACATTTGAGGAACTAGGTGTGCAAGCACAGGTTGCATATGCGAGTAAAGCATTTTCATCCGTAGCAATGATTCAAGTTGCCAAACAAGAGAATTTAAGTTTAGATGTCGTATCCCAGGGTGAGTTATATACAGCATTGCAAGCAGATTTTCCTGTTAAAAAAATCCATATGCATGGGAACAATAAAAGTATTGATGAAATTTCGATGGCGGTAGAATATAATATAGGTTGTATTGTTGTCGATAATTTTTATGAAATAGATTTATTAGCACATGTTTTAAAAGAACAGAATAAAGAGATGGATGTTTTAATCAGAGTTACTCCAGGAATTGAAGCACATACACATAATTACATTTTAACTGGAAACGAAGATTCAAAATTCGGTTTTGATTTAACAAATGGTCAAGCGGAAGAAGCATTACAGAAATTAATGAAAATTGATGGGATCCATGTAAAAGGACTGCATTGTCATATTGGTTCGCAAATTTTTGAAACAGATGGTTTTACAATGGCGATTGAAAGACTTTTTCAAACATTGAAAGGGTGGGTAGACCGCTATGATTTTGAATCAGAAGTATTAAATGTTGGCGGTGGATTTGGTATCAAGTACACAGCTGAAGATGATCCTTTACCACTTTCAACTTATGTTAAAGCTTTAACTGATAAAATTAGCGAGCAAGTGAATGAAAATGAGATGGTATTTCCTGAAATTTGGATAGAACCTGGTCGCTCGATTGTTGGAGATGCAGGGTTAACATTGTATTCTATTGGGTCTGTCAAAGAAATACCAAATGTCAGAAAGTATGTGTCCGTTGATGGTGGGATGACGGATAATTTGCGTCCAGCACTTTATAACGCTAAATATGATGCGGTTATTGCCAATAATGTCGACGGTAGCGAAAAAGAACAAATATCTCTTGCAGGAAAATGTTGTGAATCTGGTGATATGCTAATTTGGGATATAGAATTACCAAAGGTCACTCAGGATGATATTATAGCTGTTTTCTCAACCGGTGCTTATGGGTACTCGATGTCTAATCATTATAATCGTTTTCCAAAACCTGCTGTAGTTTTTGTAGAAGATGGGCAAGATAAATTAGTTATTAAACGAGAGTCATTTAAAGATATGATTCAAAATGACTTGTCATATGAATAGGAGGATAAACATGAAACAAGCAGTAATAGAATTTGAAAATAGCGAGCAAATTGTTATAGACTTATTTGAAGAAGCAGCACCTAATACGGTAGCTAACTTTGAAAAATTAGCAAATGATAAGTTTTATGATGGCGTGATTTTTCATCGTGTGATCCCTGGTTTTGTTGCCCAAGGCGGTGATCCAACAGGTACTGGTATGGGGGGGCCTGGATACACGATAAAATGTGAAACCGAGGGGAACCCTCATAAGCATGTAGCAGGTTCATTATCGATGGCACATGCTGGTAAAGATACTGGTGGAAGCCAATTTTTCTTAGTACATGAACCTCAACCACATCTAGATGGTGTTCATACTGTATTTGGTCAAGTAACAGAGGGCATGGATACGGTTCTTCGTATCCGTCAAGGAGATACCATGAAAACTGTACGCGTTTCAGAAGTGTAAAATTAAGTTCTTCAGCTACCATAATTAGATAAAGATTGACATCCAAATAGTAATATAATATTGTAAGTGAAGGAAAGCTCATATTCTCTGAACTCGAAGGAACGATAAATATGCGTAGAAAAAATGGCATACTTTTTCTTGTTTTATTAATTTTAAGTATTGTGTGGGGTTGTTATTATTGGTTTGGAATTGTATTTTCTTCCTAGTAATTGGAAACAATTAATAGTAACGACTTTTGTACGAAAACATAACATATCAATATATGAATTGTTATGAATAATGAGGGGTTCAATATGTTAATTCGCTTTAAAAAAAGATTTGAAAAAATAGCAATGGGTTTACTTTCCTTTATGCCCGAAGAAAAAGAAGTTTCAAAACTTCAAGATACAATTAAAGAATACGAAACGAATGAGGATTGGCAGTTGTTTCTTTGGAAAGAAGAAGAAGATGTACTAGGAGCAATTGGCGTATACCTGGTTAAAGAATCCGAATCTGCAGTTGTTCAGCATTTAACAGTTAATCCATCCCACCGCAACTTGGGAATAGGAAAGAAAATGGTCAATGCTTTAAAAAAACATTATGGCGCTACTTATGAAGTGATTGCAAATAAACAGACTGAAAAATTTCTACAAAAATGCAATGAAAATACGGATGAATAAAATCGTAAAGAACCTTTGCTAATCATGAAATAGCAAAGGTTTTTTCCGTAGTGGATTCTTTTCATCCAATAGAAAAGCTTATCGCCATTTTGGCGATAAGCTATGGTAAACTTTATTCTAGAACCAAGCTGCACCAACAATGATTAAAAGAATGAATAACACAACGATTAAAGCAAAGCCGCCGCCGTATGCGTATCCCATTTTCAAACCTCCTAAAGATGTAATTAATCAATTATAAAATTGATTTCTCAACATTAATGTATGCAATTTTATTTATATGGTATAGGCGTTTGTCAGAATAGCCTATAAATCTTTATTCTCATGTTGGAGGTATTCGTATGCCCGACCATTATCAAGTTAAATTAGAGACGTTTGAGGGTCCCTTAGATTTATTATTACACCTTATTAATAAATATGAAATCGATATTTATGACATTCCGGTTAAAGAGATAACTGCACAATACATGGCTTATATCCATACGATGCAACAATTGGAGCTAAATATAGCTAGTGAGTATTTAGTGATGGCAGCTACATTACTGGAAATCAAAAGTAAGCTGTTATTACCTAATCCAACCGTTGAAATTGAGGAAGAATATGAAGAAGACCCACGTGAAGAATTAATGCGCCGTCTTATTGAATATCGAAAGTATAAGGAAGCAGCGGAGCATCTTAAAGAAAGAGAAGTGGAGCAAAGCCAAGTGCATACAAGACCACCACTTCAAATGGGGCAAGAAGAATCATATCCATTACCTGAAGGTGGAGCCAATATATATGATATGATTGAAGCAATTGGGAAAGTATTGGAAAGAAAAAAGTGGAACCGACCAATGGAGACCTCTGTTCAACGTCAAGAAATACCAATTGATCAACGGATGAATGAAATTATGGAGAAATTAGAGGAATTTGAACACCCTATTTCTTTTTATCAACTTTTTCCAAACAAAACTAGAACATATATTGTTGCGACATTTATTGCGATACTGGAATTGATGAAACAAAGAAAGATAAATTGTAAACAAGAAAAACAGTTGGATGAATTGATCGTATATCGTTACCAACCCTAACTAATGATTGATGGAGGTTATCAAGTTGGATATAAATGATATTAAGGCGATAATGGAAGGTTTAATTTTCGCTGCTGGAGATGACGGGATACATAAAAAAGAACTGCGAAAAGTTTTAGATTTAGATATAGATATGGCGGACCACTTAATTAATGAGTTAAAGTTTGAATATGAACATGCTAAACGAGGCATTATGTTGATGGAGTCACAACAAGTGCTATTTTTAACTACAAAGCCAGAGCATAGTGAATATTTTACGAAATTGAAAGAAGCGAAAGTCCATGCTAAGCTATCACAAGCGGCATTAGAAACATTAGCGATTATCGCTTATTTGCAACCAATTACCAGAACGGAAATCGAACAAATTCGCGGTGTTAAAAGTGAACGGCCATTACAAACCCTTATCTCCAGAGCATTAATTGAGGAAGTAGGTCGTAAAGAAGGGGTGGGAAGACCAATCTTGTTTGGCACAACTATCGAATTTTTAACTTATTTCGGCTTAAGTTCTATTGATGATTTACCACCGTTGCCAGAAGATATTGATGAAATTGATGTAGAGCAAGAAGCTGACCTATTCTTCGATCGACTACAAAATATGAACGACTAACCCTGTAGCTTACCAAAGTTACAGGTTTTTTCCTTTATATAATAACAGTACAAAAAACATATCCTACGAAGTAAAGTGGACATGGAGTTGCCTTCTACCATTCTTTTGTTGATGAGTGCGTGACCGTTGCTGCGGAAAAATACTCCCTTTCCGGGGCGACCTTGAGCTAACTTGGTGAAGAAAACCACTTCACCAAATGGACCTTCGGTTCGCGCTATTCCTCCAGGAGTGTCGCATTTTTCCGCAGCTTAGAATCGTGTTCTGAATAAGTGGCAGAAAATCCTAAGGATACAAACCCAGGTGTTCTATTCTTACAACAATCAGAAAAGTAAAATTAGCGCAGCAGAATACGGAGACTCCTGTGGGACTCACGAGAGCTGAAGATCCACTTTGCAAAGTAGTTTTCTTTGCAAAGTTAGCTAAAAACCGCCCACGGAAAGCGGAGTATTCTGCCGGAGCGGTATTCCAACACTTCCTATGGAAAGAATGGAGGAAAGTCTCACTTCGGAATTTTTTATTTGTTCGCAGTTTGTATCTACTTAGAATTAAAAACTTACTTTAATCATAAACCGCCACATTGGTTCGAATAGTGAAGACATGTGGTTTTGCTTGTTTTGTAGTCATATGCACTGCTTGTCTGCATAGAATGGTACAAACGTATCTGCAAAGTGAGATGAGGTGTGCCATGCGACCGTTTATTTATAGTATATGTATTGTATTAATTTTTGTCTTATTACCACAACCAGATATAAAAGCAAATGTACAGGTTTCAGCAGAGAGTGCTATCTTAATGGATCAAGAAACAGGTAGAGTCCTATATGAGAAAAATGCAGACAATCCAACACTGATAGCAAGTATCACCAAGATTTTAACAGCTATTATAGCTATAGAATCTGGAAAATTAGATGAATACGTTAAAATATCGGATAATGCGATATCAACAGAAGGATCCTCCATTTATTTAAAGAAAGACGATAAAATCACATTAAGAGATCTTGTCTACGGTTTAATGTTAAGGTCGGGAAATGATGCAGCCGTAGCAATTGGTGAGCATATCGGTGGCAGTCAAGAAGGCTTTGCATACTTAATGAATGAAAAAGCCAGATGGATTGGTATGACAAATAGTCATTTTGACAATCCACATGGACTGGACTCTGATACACATTTCTCCACAGCCTATGACATGGCACTTTTAACCAAATATGCTATGGAAAATACTGTTTTTAGAGAAATTTCCGGTACTTCATCATATCAATCTTCTGCCCGCGATTATGCTTGGATAAACAAAAACAAATTGCTTACTCAATTATATGAGTACAGTAATGGTGGAAAAACCGGTTATACACGAGCTGCAGGAAGAACACTAGTTTCAACAGCTGAAAAAAATGGACAAACACTAATAGTAGTAACCTTAAACGCTCCAAGCGACTGGCAAGATCATATAAATTTATTTGAATGGGGATTTGAAAAATTCCCATTAAAAAAAATACAAGATAAATCCACGATGAGACTGAAAACCGATGAGCAAGATATCATTACGGCAGAAATTCAAGAATCTATCTACTATCCTTTAGCAGAAAACGAAGTGAATAATATTAGCTATGAAAATTATGTTAGTCGTAAACCTTCTGATTTTGATAAGATTGGAAAGCGTGTTTTCTATCTTAATGATGAAGCAATTACAGATACATCACTATATCTCTATTCTATGGAAGAGTCGAGAGAACCATCGTTCTGGACCACTTTTCTAGAACAATTGAAACGATTGTTTGGTGATAATCTTGATTAATGTGATATGGGCATTAATGGCGATCATTGGTATTGTTTATGCCATGTTTAATGGAACGATGGAACAAGTCAATGAGGCTTTGTTTGAAGGGGCCAGTGAGGCTGTTACACTGGTAATCAGTTTATCAAGTGTATTAGTTTTTTGGCTAGGTATGATGAGAGTTGCTGAGCGAGCAGGGATATTAAAAGGTTTTTCAAAATTATTTAGACCGATTGTAAAACGATTATTCCCTGAAATTCCTGATGGTCATCCTGCAATGGGATATATACTCGCTAACTTTTCTGCCAATTTATTCGGGTTAGGAAATGCAGCTACACCAATGGGCATCAAAGCAATGGAAGAGATGAAAAAAATAAGTAAATCTGATCACGCCAGTAATTCCATGATAACTTTTTTAGTTATTAATACTTCCAGTCTTACATTGGTACCGACCACGGTAATTGGCATTCGTATGGAGTATAGTTCAGCAGCACCAACTGAAATCGTTGCAAGTACGATTTTGGCTACCTTTATTACAACTGTTTCAGCGATAACGATTGATCGTTTGATGCAAAAATCACGACAAAAATGAAGGTTATAGCATAGGTAAAGGAAAGGAGTCTCAACATGGTTGAATGGTTGACGGTCATAAGTATTTGGTTAGTTCCAGTGACCGTAATGATGATTTTAATTGTGGCCATTATCAGAAAAGTTCCAGCATATGAGGTGTTTGTGGAAGGTGGGAAAGAAGGCTTAAAAATGTCGGTTTCTCTTCTTCCTTTTTTATTAGGAATGTTAGTTGCTATTGCGATTCTAAGGAGCTCAGGAGCATTAGATGCGTTTATCGGCTTATTACAGCCTGTTTTATCAAAGGTCGGAATACCAGCGGACATAGCACCGTTAGCAATATTACGACCCATTTCTGGTACTGCTGCCTTAAGTGTAACAACTGAGATTATCAAAACTTATGGTCCTGATTCCTTTTTAGGTAGACTGGCATCCACCATGCAGGGAAGTACAGATACAACTCTCTATATATTAACTGTCTATTTTGGTGCAGTTGGGATAAAAAAAATGGGGAACGCTTTAAAAGTTGGACTGATTGCGGATTTTATTGGTATAATAGTTTCAGTAATAATTGTGTCTTGGATATTCTTATAGTAGCGCTCGTTTTCAAGCGCTACTGTTTTTCATGTATACGAAATAAATGACATGGTTAACAATGATAACATAAATCTAGATGGAAAGTGTGAGCATAATGGAACGACTGCAGAAAGTAATTGCTAAAAGCGGTGTTACCTCTAGAAGAAAAGCAGAGAAAATGATCGTTGATGGTCTAGTAGAAGTAAATGGAAGAGTAGTGACAGAATTAGGTACCAAAGTATCTGATCAAGATGAAGTGAAAGTAGAGGGAGTACCAATTGAAAAAGAAAAATTATTATATTTTCTATTCTATAAACCACGTGGTGTGATTACTAGCGTATCCGATGATAAAAACCGGAAGACAGTGGCTGATTTTTTTGAAGAATATGATGAAAGACTTTATCCAGTTGGCAGACTAGATTATGATACTTCAGGATTATTAATAATGACTAACGATGGTGACTTTACCAATTTATTGTTACATCCGAGTCATCAGATTAATAAAGAATATATCGTTAAAACAGAAGGAATTCCCTCAAAAGAAAAATTACAATTATTCAAAAAGGGAATTCGCTCAGAAGGAGATATATTGAAAGCAAAACAAGTAAAGGTATTGTCCACTGATCCTAAGAAAAAAACAGCGATTATTAAAATGATTCTACATCAAGGAAAAAACCGACAAATAAGAAGAATGTTTGAAGCGATTGGTACACCAGTGCAGAAGCTGAAAAGGGAAAAATTCGGATTCTTAACATTAGATAGTTTAAATGCAGGTGAACATCGAGAGTTGACCCCACAAGAAGTGTCCGAGCTAAAGAAATTGGCCAAGTAATTGTTAAATAACTGTCACAATTTTTGATCATCGTAAATGGTACAATGATCGAAGGGAGTGAGATCCATGGAAAAGGTTGAACAAGCGAAACGAAAAAAACGAGTTAAGAAGCGAAATCGCTTTATTTTTCGATCTGCGATATTGGTAGTACTATTTGGAGCTTTAGTGTTTGCTATTGTTTCGAATTTAACCGCTGAAGAAGAAACGGCTGTTGACAAAAATGAACAAGCACCAGATTTTCAATTAGATCGTGTTGCAAATAACGGGGATGCCGTAGAATCTTCATTGCAGCTTTCTGATCTTGAGGGTAAGGGCGTTATGTTAAATTTTTGGGCTACGTATTGCGAACCTTGTGAAAGAGAAATGCCTTATATGGAGGAATTGTATCCGAAATATAAAGAGCAAGGAGTAGAAATTGTCGCTGTTAGTGTGGATGCAACAGAATTAGTCATTGATAAGTTTGTAGATCATTATAATTTGTCATTTCCAATACTTCATGATAAAGATAGTCAAGTGTTGGACGCTTATGGTATCGTACCATTGCCAACTACTTATTTTATTGATGAGAATGGTGTGGTGGTAGACCGAGTATTAGGAGAACTTTCACTTGAACGATTAGAGAGCTATTTACAAGAGATTGTACCAAAGGGAACGTGAGGGGTTTCTTATGAACATAATGAAATGTAGCACATGTGGTCATCAAAATAAAGAAGGGACTACTATTTGCGAAAAATGTGGAAAACCGTTAGATAATGATCAGCAAGGCACATTATTGAATATGCGATATGACGGTAGTGCGATTCGTTCCAAAACGAAGAATCGTTCAATAGTAGATAAAATATGGAATTTCTTTTCGTCAGTTAAAATAGGTGTAACGCTAATTACGATTGCTTTAGTTGCATCTGCTCTTGGAACGATATATCCTCAGGAAATGTACATTCCGCAAAATGTCGATCCTGCTTTACATTATCGGGATCAATACGGAATACTAGGTCAAATCTATTACCAATTAGGTTTTCATAACTTATACAATTCTTGGTGGTACATGGTATTGATCGCTTTGATCGGTATTTCTATTTTTATCGTAAGTATCGACAGAGGAGTTCCTTTATATAAAGCACTGAAAAATCAAGCTATTAAACGACATCCGAATTTTTTAAAAAGACAGAAACTCTTTGGTGAATATACCGACTATAATACAGACGATAAGACTCAATTTATCAACAATCTTAAAAAGCATCGGTATAAGATTAGCGAGGAAGACGGCCACATACTTGCCGAAAAAGGTAGATTTTCAAGATGGGGTCCATATGTAAATCATTTAGGACTTATTATCTTTTTAGTAGGTACACTCTTTCGCTTCATTCCATTTATGTACGTAGATGATTTTGTTTGGGTAAGAGAAGGCGAGACAGCAGTTATACCTAGTACTAATCAACAATATTACATAAAAAACGAAGAATTTATATTTGAAACATATGGAAATGATGACGAAGATGCGATTTTTGAAGAGGCTTTACAAAATACAAGTGGACCTGTACCGAAGCATTTTGAAACGAATGCCGTAATATATGAAGATGTATCAAGGGATGTTATTGGATCGGATCCAGAGTTAAAAGAGGTCAAAAGCGGCGAAATTATCGTAAACGAACCGTTGAAAATAAATGGATTAGCACTTTATCAAGATAGTTATCAACTTAATGAATTTCAGACGATGTCTTTTAAATTGCATGAAGTAGATGATGAAGAGGAAGAAGCTATTGTAGAGTTTACCGTTGATTTAACAGATCCTGAAAGTGAATATGTATTTGATAATGGCTACCGTATTGAGCTGAATCGTTATTATCCGGAATATGAATTAAATAATGGTGAGCCGAGATCCGTATCTAATTACCCTCGAAATCCGGGATTTGTCTTCTTTGTTTATGGACCTGATATAGAAGAGCGAGAGGCTAGCTTTTTAGCGATTGGCCAAAATATTCCTTCAGGTGACAATCAGTACAAGCTAAGTTTAACAGATTTTGGTGTGCGCGATGTTAGCGGATTAAAGATAAGAAAAGATTTGACGCTCCCTATTATTGGTTTAGGGGCATTTATATTCATGGTTGGTGTTATACAAGGGATGTATTGGCAGCATCGAAGAATTTGGATTCATCAAGCGGCAGATAGCATGTATATAGCATGTCATACGAATAAAAATTGGTATGGATTAACAAGAGAATTTGAAAAAATGATTGATGGGACATCTTTTACCATGGTTCGAGACCAGGAAAAAAAGAATGATTCGTAACTCATTACCGTTTGAGGTGATGCAAGGAGGAGAAAGTGTATGGATTTAATATCTTTGAGTGGTGGCCTATTGTATACTGCTTTTGTGATTTACTTAATAGCAGTCATCTTTTTTGCTGCAACCATTAGGGATAAACAACATGAAAAAAAGTTCACACTTATGAACAAGTTAGCAATAGGTACTACTATACTGGGGTTCATCGCACAAGTTGGATACTTTTTTACAAGATGGATGGCAAGTGGACATGCACCGGTTAGTAACATGTTTGAATTTGTTACCTTTTTCGGTATGATGCTTGTATTGGCGTTTATCATTTTATACTTTATCTATCGTATAGAGTTATTAGGATTATTTGCCTTACCTGTAGCATTATTAATTATCGGGTATGCAAGTATGTATCCAAGAGAAATTTCACCTTTAGTTCCTTCCTTGAAAAGTCATTGGTTGTACATTCATGTTACAACAGTTGCTTTAGGTGAAGCGATTCTTGCGGTTAGTTTTGTAGCAGGTATGATCTATTTAATTCGTCAAATTAATCAATCACAAACTACTGCCAAAACTACCTGGTTAGAAGTCATTATGTATTCTATTTGTGCAACATTAGGATTTGTGATTATGACAACGATTTTTTCATCCATGGATTATAATGCAACATTTTCTTATGTGGTTGATGAAGAAGAAATGACATTAGATTATCAACTGCCAGCGTTGTTCGGTCCTGAGAATGGTGAACTAACAACAGAAGATAAGATGGATGCTGTTTTTGCAGCACCGGGATGGCTTCATGGTGCAGAAGCTCCTCGGAAATTGAATACATTAGTTTGGTCCTTAGCTGCTGGTTTATTATTGTATTTGATAGCGAGAGCCATATTGAGACAAAGAATAGCCGCTGCAATCCAACCATTACTAAAAAAAGCAAATCCAGAATTATTGGATGAAGTTTGTTACCGAGCAGTTGCTATTGGATTTCCGGTATTTACTCTAGGAGGATTAATATTTGCAGCCATTTGGGCACAAGAAGCATGGAATAGATATTGGGGCTGGGATCCCAAAGAAGTTTGGGCTCTAATTACTTGGTTTTTCTATGCTATTTTCTTACATCTTCGTTTATCGAGAGGATGGCATGGTGAGAAATCAGCTTGGTTAGCCGTTATAGGGTTTGCGATTATTATGTTCAATTTAATCGTTGTTAACCTAGTGTTAGCCGGTTTACATTCTTATGCATAAAATTTTTGATGGAAAGTACAAGTGATATTTGTCTCTTGTGCTTTTTGCCTATATACTATTAAGAGATAGGGGGGGAGAAGGATGGAGAAGGAAACGAAAAAAATTCTTGTTGTCGATGATGAAGATAGAATTCGCCGTCTATTAAAAATGTATCTCGAACGCGAAGGTTTTGAGATTGATGAAGCAGAAGACGGAGAACAAGGCTTGAAGTTAGCCTTGACTGAAGATTATGAAGTGATTTTACTTGATTTAATGATGCCTGGTAAAGACGGTTTAGAGGTATGTAAAGAACTGAGATCCCAAAAGACAACACCTGTTATTATGCTTACTGCTAAAGGAGAAGAGTTAAGTAGGATTCATGGTTTTGAAGCAGGAACTGATGATTATATCGTGAAACCTTTTAGCCCACGTGAAGTTGTATTAAGGGTCAAGGCATTATTGAGAAGATCCACAAGTTCTAATACGATACATACAGCAAACCGATCGAAAGATATGATCGAATTTCCGCATCTATTAATTGATAATGATGCACATCGTGTTTTAGCAGATAATAAGGAAGTTAATTTAACACCAAAAGAGTACGAATTGCTCTTATTTCTAGCAAAATCCCCGGATAAAGTTTTTGAAAGGGAAGAATTACTGAAAGAAGTATGGAAATATGAGTTTTTTGGTGATTTACGAACAGTAGACACGCACGTGAAACGTTTAAGAGAAAAACTAAGTAAAGTATCAACAGATGCTGCTAAAATGATTGTAACAGTATGGGGTGTCGGTTATAAATTCGAAGTGACACATAACTCATAGAATGTGACGTGTTTAATGGTGTATTGCTTAAAAGGGAATCTGGTGTGAATCCAGAACTGTCCTCGCAACTGTAAGTGTTACGAAATAGCCTATGTCACTGTGCGGTAAATTTACGTATGGGAAGACGCTAGAGTAGAATAATACACAAAGTCAGGAGACCTGCCATTTTAAACATTTATTCATGCTTCGAGGATTAAGTATGTTGACTGTTGTATCAACTTTATCACGGTGCTAATCGTCTGTAAGCCTCTCCACTTCAAGCATCAATTCTTATTAGGAGAAGTTTAGGGATAACAGACGCTAATAACCTGATAAGTTTCGCTAATGATCAGTGGTGGTCAGAAACCTCACTGATCATAGTCTCCCTTTATACATACATTAACAGCTTTTAATCCTCAACATCATAACATTGAGGAGAATGGATTATGAAACAAATCAAACATTTAGTTATTATCACAATTTTAGCAATTGTAATGACTGCTTGTGGAAATACCTCAACCACAGATGAGGAAGTATCTATTTCATTAACGATTACAGATCAAACATCTGATACTACGGTCAGTGAGGATGAATTGACTGTTCAAGCAGGAGCAAGCTTGCAAACTGTCCTAGAAGAAAATTATGATGTGGAAGTATCTGACGATGGTTTTCTTACCGCTATTGAAGGACACCAACAGAATACGGTTGAAAATATCTTTTGGACATATGAAGCAAACGGAGAAATGATAAATAAAGGGATTGCTGAATATCAAGTAGAGGATGGAGACCATATTACATTTGATCTTCAAGTAATTGAGTGATACGTTGAATACCTATAAACTTACACTTATATCATTATTAGCAGCAGTTTGCGTTATAGGCAGAATAACCTTTCAATTTCTACCCAATATTCAACCTGTGACTGCCATTATCATCATTTCTGGTGCCATGGTAGGTGTATTACCAGCAATATGTATCGCCATCATCTCAACCTACATTACTAATCTTTTTTTAGGCATGGGCATTTGGACTATTTGGCAAATGATTGCATGGGCGATAATAGGGATCTTAGCTGGTGTTATAGGGAAATATAACAGTAAAAATACCATGATACTATTAACTATTTTTGCGTTTATTTCAGCATTTATTTATGGATTGATCGTCAATTTAGGGACATTTACGTTTGCTGGTAATTTTGTCGCTTACTACTTGGCAGGTATATCCTTTGATATCGCTCACGCTGTAGGAAATGTTATTTTTATGATCCTCTTATTTCCAGTATTAGGTAGGATATTTCAGTATACTAAACATTTATTATAAAATAATTACTGTGGCTGGGACATAACTAAATAGGTAGAACTGGAATCCGAACAATTTGAATTAAGCGAAGTATTTTGCCGAAGCGGTATGCATACTCAAACTTTAATGTTCGGATTTTTCCTATCTAATTACTCTTTTGTCCCAGACTCATTTTAGTTTTGTATACATAATTTGAATTGATTTGTAACTTTTCGCTATGATTTTCGACAAATAGAATAAGGTAAGGGGGTCTTGACGTGAAGACCACTTTCGAGGAACTATATGACAAATATCATCAGGACTTATTTCAATATATATTTTATATGGTAAAAGATAAACAACAAACGGAAGATATTGTTCAAGAAGTTTATATCAAGGTCTTACGTTCATATCAACATTTTAAAGGAGAAAGTTCGGAAAAGACATGGCTCTTTTCAATTGCTAGGCATGTAACTTTTGATTATTTTCGCAAATTAAAGCGACAACGAAATAAATTTTTAGAATTCTTTAATTGGGGTAAAGAAGGAGAGACACTTCAATCTGATCAGCAAGCTCCGGAAGAATATGTGATGTTAGATGACAGAATGAAGCAGATTTATCAATGTATGGAACGCTGTAGCAATGATCAAAAACAAGTGATTATATTACGTTATATTCAAGACTTTAATATAAAAGAGACAGCAGAAATATTAAATTGGTCTACCAGTAAAGTAAAAACTACTCAGCATCGAGCGCTAAAAGTCCTGCAACAATGTATGATGACCTCGTTGAGAGAGGAGGAAGGCTATCATGAAGAATCATAAGTCAAATGATGAACATTTAAAGGAACTGCTACGAAAATTACCTAAAATAGAAGATAAGCGTACTAAAGACGATATTTTCCAGCAAATACAAGCACAAATGAAGCAAGATAAAGGAACTTCTCGGAAGAAGCGGTCATTTATATGGGTTCCGATGCTTGCTACTGCTTGTGCAGCATTGTTAATTTTCGTCATTATACAAGGGCAAGATTTTTCAAGGAGTTATGATCAGTCAACTTCTGAAATGGCAGATGATTCAGACGTGGATACTTTTGATAATGCTGATGGTGAAACATCAGCAACAGAAGAATCTCGAGAAGCAGAAATTTTTGATAAAGCGGAAATACAAGACAATATAAATGAAGAATATCGTTATTTACTTGATATGGGAGATGAAGAAGACGCTAGCTATATGGCGTTTTTGACAGAACAAGGACAACACATCATACCGATTACGATCTTGAACAGTAACTTTTCTTATCATCAAATTAACGAATATATCGATTTAGCAGAAAACGGCTTGTATGATATCGGAATACGTGATATACAATTTGAAAGAAATAACCAAAAAATAATTGCTACATTTACAGATTCATTTGAATTGCAACCTAGTGGCAATAATTACAGCAGTTTCGAAAAGGTATTAGCATTTATGTTTGGACCATTAGGGATTGAGGAAATTCAATTTGAGAATTACCATGCTATTTTAGATGAAGGAGCTATTAGTAATAACCTTTATCCAATAAGTCCAGTTGAGCAAGTACCTTTTAAAATATATCAATATAATAATGGGTCAGAATGGTTTGCTGCCAAAACTGATGGAACATTTAAAACATTAACCAGAGCGTTAGAAGATATGAAAATAGCGGAACCAGAATTCAACATTCAGCCTTCTATACCGGAAGATACAGTTATTGAGACAGAGGATCAGACAGCTGGTCAGGTATTTGTTTCCTTATCATCTGCTCAAATTGGTGACAATCAAATTACCATTCAAATGATTGAAGCAATTCTAGCTACTGCATCCACTTATGGATATCAGGAAGTCATGTTTAGTATAGGGATCGATCAAATTGGAAAGTATGATTTATCCGAACCAATTCAAACTACCGATCAAATTAACATTATTCAGTAAATGGTCGCAATCAAAAAATTAAGTGACTATAAAAGTCTGTGTTGAGCGGACATTGAATCCCTTATTCGGTTCATATCGGTACTATTTGGCTGAATAGCGGAATAGATGTCCGCATATACACTGAAAACGGCAATTTTGTCACCAATAACGGAACAAATGTCCGCACTCAGCCCAAGTTACCGAGCATACGCATTTACGTATGCTATGAAGTTTTAGTCTTTCTGATAGTTTGCAAAAAAGAATAGGGCCGTAGCAATCCCTATTCTTTATGATATATATTTACTGATTCTGTTGGACAGCTTTCATGTGCATCTAAAAGATCTTCTTCTGAATCTGGTGGCACTTCTGTTTCACCTTTATTATTATCGAGCTTGCTGTATGCAACACCTTCGTCGTCATAATCGAATAGATCCGGTGCAGTTGCACCACATACCCCACACGCAATACACGTTTCTTTCTCTATCCAAGTATAATATGGCATCAATCGCCACTTCCTTTTCTTTCTTATTTCTAGCTATTAGGTTATCAAATACTTTTGTAAGTTACAATGATGTTGTATTCAAATCTCATAATAATTGTTAAAATATAGGTAGCTTAGATTGAGGTGTTTACATGTTTGAATGTATTTTATTAGATAGTATAATGAAGTTAAATGGTGAACGAACAGTATATAATATACTTCACTTGTTAACAGCAAAGAAATCGACTCAAACGATACAAGATAGCAATTTATTTGGTTTAACCAATTATTTCGGAATATATAAATCATTAACTAGACAAGCTTTTAATCAGGAAATCGATCGTTTGGAATATCACAAGCTTATTACAGTTAACCCTGATCAACAAACCGTACATGTTAGTGATAGAGGAAAGGTGTATTATCAAAAGCTAATGGAAGAACAAGACGATTATTTGCAATTGAACGGTGGGGAACTTCATGAAACAGCAGAGCAATTTTCCAAACATTTACTACTTTTTATTCAAACATTGACACATATACATCGGGGAAATACACGCTTTATACCGATTATAGAGGATGTTGAAAGCCAGCAATTTGTAAAGAAAGTGTGGAACAACCAACACCAACTTGGAACTGATACAATATTGAAATATCTCTATCAAGATTTAACCATGATATTAGAGAATTTTCCAGATAGTCATGCAGCAGCTTTTGTTGATAGTTTAACCTCTCTGAAAAAAGTTGGACTTAGCAGATACCAAATTGCTAAGAAATATTATATTACTACTCATGATGTTTATTTATCTTTCATGAACATTATACATGCTATCTGTAAAGCAATCAAAACGGACCATCACTTTACGTTTCTTCCTCAGTTATATCCTGATCATAAAATGAATAAGTTGTTAAGTGATTCGACAAATCAGACATTCTATTATTTGAAACAGGGTCTATCGATTGATGAAATTGCTAATGTTCGTAATTTAAAAGAAAATACGATAAAGGATCACATTGTTGAGATTGCTTATATCTATCAAGAATTGAATTGGTCTGCATATATTACGGAACAAGAATATCTATTGATTAGTTCCATATTAAAAAAGCTTGAATCCAAAAGATTAAAAGATATTAAAAGTCAGCTACCAGACTCAATTAGCTATTTTCAAATTAAACTGGTAATAGCTTTAGGCGGGACAAAGAATGTGGAGGAGAATCATTATGCCTGAATCACAACTAGAACAGCATTTACAAACCCATTTTGGTTTTTCGCATTTCCGTGCTGGCCAAAAAGAAATTATCGAAGCTGTTCTGAAGAAGCGGAACGTCTTTGCAGTCCTCCCAACTGGAACAGGTAAATCGATTTGCTATCAGTTACCAGCCATGATGTTATCAGGAACCGTTATTGTTGTATCACCGTTACTCTCATTAATGACGGATCAAGTTAAACAGTTGAAGGCTACAGGGTTTAAAAGGGTGGCTGCATTAAACAGCATGCTTTCCTACCAAGAAAAAGAAATACTATTACAACAAATTGATTCTTATCAATTACTATATTTGTCACCAGAAATGCTACAAAGTAAAAGGATTTTATCAAGATTAAAGTCTTTGAAGGTTAGCTTGTTTGTAGTGGATGAGGCACATTGTATTTCTCAATGGGGTCATGAATTTCGTCCTGATTATCTTAGAATTAAACAAGCGCACCAATTATTAAATAACCCACCGTTATTAGCACTGACCGCAACGGCAACACCAGATGTCCAGCAAGATATTATGGATACATTGCAAATACCTGATGTTGAAAAATTTATCTACCCAATGGATAAACCGAATATCTCTTTTGTAGTGGAACAGGTTAATCAAGTGAAAGAAAAAGAAAATAAACTTGCACAAATTATCCGGAGTTATCCGGTTCCAACTTTAATTTATTTTTCCAGTAGAGAAGAAGCTGCTAGAGTTGCGACAATATTGCAAGAAAAAGAACACAATCGAAATGTCGCTTATTATCATGGCGGCTTAGATAATCAGGATCGATTATTGATTCAACAACAATTTATGAACAAGCAATTGGATGTTATTTGTTGTACAAATGCCTTTGGTATGGGCATTAATAAGAAAGATATCCAATTAGTGATTCACTATCATTTTCCATCCCAAATCGAATCATTTATACAGGAGATAGGCAGAGCGGGAAGAGATGGCCAAGAAGCTGTTAGTGTAATCCTTTTTCATGAGTATGATCACATCATTCCACAACGTTTACTCGATGCAGAATTACCTGACATTAGCGTTGTTAAGCAAATGTTACAACTAATTTATAATAATGATGTGTCATTTAATGATTTAAAGGAGGAATTTATGTTGAAAGTAAATGGGGTGGAGCCTCATTGGCGTTTTTTTCGTTATCAGTTAGAAAAACTTAAAATATTAGAACATGAACAATTTAATATAACCGCTTTTCCATTTCAGGATGCCTTTATGATATTACAAGAAACAATCGAAAAACGCTATCGATACAAATATAATAAATTAAACGAAATGTTACAATGGCTTTATACGACAGGATGCAAGAGAAAAGCACTCTTTTCGCATTTTCAAGATCATATTCAAAAGCCAACAAATATGTGTTGTGATTATTGTGATTTCCAATGGGAAAACTGGTATCCAGCAGTTGAACATAGTAATAATAGTAATCAAGACTGGCAAACTAGTTTGAAAGAGATATTATATCAAGGAGACTAACATGCAAAAAAGCCAAGCAGAACTTATCAGACTACTGTCAAGTAAACAATTAAAGCAACAAATATGGCTGTCTCAGCTACTTCTTGGACTGATTGCGGTCGTTCTAGCTTCCTTTTTATTTAACGACTGGCAAACTATAGCTTCATTGTTTTATTGGAATTTTTCTGATTGGATTATATTTGGTGTTTTCTCTGCTCTTATCATCATCTTAATGGATTTACTATTCATGAGGATATGTCCAAAAAATTGGTGGGATGATGGCGGTATCAATCAAAAAATATTTCAAGAAGGCTCTTATACAAGCATCATCTTATTATGCTTTGTTATTGCTATTGTCGAAGAATTCCTATTTAGAGGTGTGATCCAAACTAATTTTGGCATATTGATTGCAAGTATTCTTTTTGCGGTCGTTCATATTAGATATTTATCAAAAGCGGTCCTTTTTATTACAATTATTGGCTTGAGTTTTTGGATAGGCTTGGTATATCATTGGACAAGCAATCTGACTGTGGTAATCACACTGCATTTTCTTGTGGACGTTATATTGGCTTTGTTAATCAGGTCGGGGAGGTTTCATCATGTATCATAATCAAAGAGATGACCAGGCATCATCGCTAAGAAATCAAGTTGAACAGCAGCAAGCGAAATACGATAATACCTATTCATTGCCTCCCAGGAGTGAAGTGCATCAAAGGAGAAAAACGAAGGCAAAATGGAAAATATCTTTTCCATTTATAAAGTTTATTTTACTATTATTTATTGTGATTATACTCCTATTGTTAACCGTCAAACTTTGGGGCGAAGAATATTTATCGTCAGCAGAATCTGAGGAAAAAGATCATTTTGCTGAGCAGGTAATAATTAAAGCGAATCCCTCTGATAAGGAGGAAATAAATGACTCGGATATTGTTATCCATGAAGTAGACCGAATGGATACGTTGTTTACTATCTCCGAAAAATATTATGGGAATACGAAATTTGTAAAACATATTATGGATGCCAATCAATTAGAAGATGGTACACTCATAGTTGGTGGGAGTATAAATTATTTTGTGTAAATGGGAATTGCACTCAACTAACATCTAAAGGCTTTACGTGGAGAGGCGGGCGTGATACACTCATCTTTTCCGTTGGCGATAGCTTTGTTTTTTAAAGGTATCTCCATCGCCAAACCATCACGCCCGCAGAGGCTCCATGTCAAGCCGGCACTCTACTAGAGGTCATAGTGACAGCTCCGATTCTAGCCTCTCTCCAAAATAGATGGCAAGTTGTGATATACATTCTGTCCATCCTCTTATCGGCATAGTCCATTTTTTAGAAATTGCCATCGTAGTAAGGTAAATCATTTTGCGCAAAGCTTCATCTGATGGAAAGGCTGATTTTGTTTTTGTTACTTTTCGCAGTTGGCGATGATAGCCTTCTACGATATTAGTTGTATAAATCGCTCTCCGTATTTCGTGTGGATACTGAAAATATGTCGTTAATTCTAACCAGTTTTGTTCCCAAGAGCGTATGATGATAGGGTGCTTTTTGCCCCAAGTTTCTTTGAATGTCGCAAACTCCATTTCTGCTTCTTCTAAAGTGAGCGCTTGATAAACCTTCTTCAAGTCTTTCATCACCACTTTTTGTTCTTTGTAGGAAACGTATTTCATGGAATTTCTGATTTGATGAATCACACAAAGTTGTATCTCTGTGCGTGGAAAGACTGAGTTTATAGCTTCAGAAAAACCAGAAAGCCCGTCTTTACAAGCAATTAAGATATCTTCCACCCCTCTATTTTTTAGATCGGTACATACACCAAGCCAAAAGCTAGAACTTTCACTTTCGCCAATCCAGATACCTAAAATCTCCTTCTGGCCCTCCATATTAATCGCTAATACCGTATAAGCTGCTTTATTGACAATTCGATTTTCTTTCCGAACCTTGAAGTGAATCGCATCTAAGAAAACAATCGGATAAACACGATTTAGCGGTCGATTTTGCCATTCGGTCACCAGAGGCATGATTTTATCGGTAACTTTACTAACCAATGTAGGAGAAATGTCGATGCCATACACATCTCTCATTTGATCTTCAATATCTCTTGTGGACATCCCTTTGGCATATAACCCTAATATTTGTTCTTCAATTCCGTTTACCGTCTTTTCGTGTTTCTTAACAATTTTCGGTTCATAATCGCCATTTCGATCTCTTGGAATATGAAGATCTACTTTTCCAAACTTTGATTGGATCCCTTTCTTACTGTACCCATTTCGACTATTACCTGTGTTATTTCCTTTTATACTGTGTTTCTGGTAGCCTAATTCTTCTTCTAATTCGGCTTCAAATACCTGTTGAAGCGTGTCTTTAAACAATTGCTTCATCATCTCCTGAACATCCTCTACTGTACGACAATCCTTCGTTAGTTCTTTAATCGTTTTGTCATAAAAAAAGTCTTGCATAAATGATCATCTCCTTTTTGGTAAGTATAACCATTTACACAAAACTTTTTACGCTCTCT
>NZ_JAGFVL010000029.1 GCF_017599345.1 Gracilibacillus suaedae | reverse complement strand
GCAGTTGTACCATTTGTTCCTTAAATTCTTTGGAAAAGCTTCTTCTCATTCTTCTGGTCATTTTAAAACTCCTCGGCTTTTATTTGAACCAAGTCCTGCTGAAACACCTCCCAACGCCCCCCTATAAACCAATGAGAAATAGATGAATAATTGTCAATAATCTCATTTGCCTTATTCGTGTCAAGGATAGGGAAATTAAAGAGCATTTGTGGAATTCCCACGAGATAGCCCTGTTCGGAAAGCTGATGTCCGATATAACTATAGGCTTCTGGCTCCACCTTCGCTCCTGAATATAAGATGATCCCCGTTTTCGGATCCCTTTCTGGCTTGAAAATAAGCCAATTATCCTGTTTTTCTGGTCCCCCTTTTATTTTGAAAGTAGGCTGTACAAAGCAAGGAGCTGATTAACGCTAATTCGAAAAAGTTTATAACTGCTCCACTTTCTATCGGTAACCCCACAGCGCTTCCGATAATCATTAATAGGGAACCCACGAAAAACCACGGCCATTTTTGTTTCCGCCAGATGATAATAGAAGCAACAAACAATACGAGTGATACACCTAATACCATGATGGGAGGTCCGTTCGATATTTCGTTTGAACTATAACTTAGTACACCGTATTCAACACTTGCCACTAAATTAAGTCCGAATACTTCAGTGAAAAGTTCTATCAGCACCAATGATACGGTTAATAAAAAGGCAGATATACGCCCTAAAGATTGCTTAGCCCATAAGACTTCTCCTTGTTCAAGTGTTTTCCAAGCATATAGAACGAGCATGGGAGTGAATAATGCATGTATCCAAAAGCGAGCAAGGTTTAATCCTTCTAATAAAGTTCCTGCTCCTATGTATCGCCCAATAGCAATAATTCCGTTGTCATAGATAAGCCCAACCATTACAGGTAAAAGTAACAATATACTCTGTATGTGGTAGGTTCTAAATAGTAATAGTCCTAAAACAAATAGAACGATATAGGCAACTGTAAAAAAGCTGAAAAGAAATGTATCCAATTAACTCTCCTCCTGTTTTGTTAACTCTAATGATATAAGAATCCCCTATTCAGATGTTTCTTAATTAGCACTATAATATTCCTGCAATGGTACACTGCGTATTTTGGTAAGATTTTAAAGTATATTATGTCTTAGGTTAGTTAGATAAAGTGGGTTCATCGAAAGCAGTTAATTGATCATGGGTAGTTTAAAAACTCCGTTACGCCGTTGAGCAACTGAAATGTAATTAAGACATACCGCTACTTATTTAGGTTGAAAGAAAGGAGCATACATTGAGTTTGCCGCTAGTTGGAAAAGAAGTCCACGTCCGGTGCCGGCACTGCAACGCATCTTGCATTTAGGGCACACACTAAAGGAAAGAAACTTTTTTAATGTTTTGTTTCTGGAAGTATTTGTTGTTCTAATATGTGTGCTTTTGCCTCTAGCATCTCTTCCTCTTTCAATAAATGAAACAATCCTTTCATCACAATCTCATCAGGTTTTGATTTTCTCGATTCTTCTGAGATCCGGTCTGTTATGGCAATATAATATTGTGAGTTATTTAGCTCATGAATGCTTTTATAAAGTGCTTCCCAGGCTTTTTCTCTTTTCTCGAAAGATGTAAAGGCTCCCGCTTGATCCATCCCTACGGAAAATGGACGCATCATCTCTTCATCTAAAAGAGGTGTGCTTTTTCCTGATAGAAAATCATTCGCAAGGATGTCAACCTGCCTTACGATGTGTTTACCAAGCTCTTGTGGGGAGATCTGATCCTCATCCTCAGAAGAAGTCATGAGACCTGTGTATGACGTATAAATTGACTGTGTCATCCACATTAAATCCCATTTGTATGGCCCAATATCTTCTCCATATAAATCAATTAAATTTTGTTCCATCCAGCTAAATAATCGTCCTCTCATACGATGGCCTAATCCTTTTAGCTTTTCACTATTTTGAGCGGATTCACTACGCATATGCATTCTCATGTACGATTTATATTCTAATACCCCCTCAAATTGAACTTGAAATTGTTTAGCAAAACGTTCATAAGGTGGCAGGTTATGGTCTAATCCAACCACAAAAGCACGTTCAAAAACAAGTTGCTGATAATGCTCATATATGGATACAAACAAATCTTCTTTTGATGGGAAATAGGAGTAAAGCGATCCTTTTGATATACCAACGCTATCAGCGATTTGCTGCATTGATGTATGCGTGTATCCTTTTTCTGCAATCAACTCAACAGCAGCTTCAAGTATTGCTTTTTTTTTATCCATTACGTTCACCTCGAAGTCTTCTTCCGCCAGTACACACTACTTAATTAGCGAGGTGTCAGTCGTAGCAAGTAACCTAACTCACTAACTGTGTGCTTGACGTTTGTAATTCACTTTATCATATCATTTGTAGCTTTTCTCTTTCCAATAAAATATTCTAACACAATTACTTCTTGACATCTATGCTTTTATAAGTGAAAATGACTATTGAGTCGATGATATAAATGTTTATATAAGAACGTTTATTAAAATATAATAGAGTTCGTTGACCATTTAGTCAAAAACTAACAGAGGAGGCTACTAATGCTGAAATGGATCTTACAACGTTCCAAGCTTTTTATAGTATTGATTATATTATTTGTAAGTGTTGGAGCATATACTTTCATACAATTGCCACAGCGTGAACTACCAGAAACGACAGTGAATATTGGGACAATTAGTACTGTTTATCCTGGTGCGACAGTGGATAATGTTGAACAATCAATTACAAATCCCATCGAGTCATCGCTTGATTCAATCGATGGCATAGCTGAAGTAACATCTTCTTCTACAGCTGGCTTTTCCAACATTGTTGTGGAAGTAGAAGAAGGAGAAAATAAGAAAGAAGTACTTGGTGATGTCCGCCAGGTGGTTTCTGATACTTCTGCTTCGCTTCCAGAGGAGGCCCAGGAACCCAATGTTAACGAATCAACAGCAGAAACGCCGATTGTTTCCTACCATCTCACAAGCGATAGACGCGAAAACCTTCTTTCCCTTCAAGAGGAATTAAACCGATGGAAAGATGAAGTAGAGGAATTGTCAGGCGTTTCAGGTGTGACCATTAAAGGACTGCCTGAAGAAAAAATCTTAATAAAATTGAATCAAGATCAATTGAAAGAGTCTGGCTTGAACGTGACAGACGTTCAAAATGCCATTAATAATGAATATTACCCAACCCCTCTAGGGAAACAGCAGATGGATAATGAAGTTGTCCAGCTTTCTGTTAAAAATTATGAATCACTCGACCAGATGAAAGAAATTTTTGTTGGTAAAAACCCCGCGGGGGAAATTGTTTACTTAAAAGACATCGCTAATGTTGAGGTGAGTCCGAAAGAGCTGGAAGACATTATTACATTTGAAGGAAAGCCTTCTGTATCCTTCACTGCATACGTAAAAGCAGGGGAAGACATCCCAACCGTTGATGAACGTGTGGGTGATAAAGTGGATGAACTTTCCGAAAGTCTGCCTTCAAACGTTGAACTGGAGTCTTATTACTCACAAGCATCAGTCGTAACAGATATTTTTGATAGCCTATTCCTATCTTTAGCCATATCTGTTCTGGCAGTTATTGTGGCAACATCTCTTGGGCTATCTGGATCTGGTGCACTGGTTGTGGCACTTGCCGTTCCAATTGCTGTGCTCATGGGATTAATACCACTTTCGTTCACTGGTGTTGATCTCAACCAAATTTCCGTTATTGGTGTAATCATTGCATTAGGAATTATCGTGGATGACTCAATCGTTATTAATGACAATATCCAACGAAGATATAAGCTAGGTAATAAAGGATTAATGGGCACTGTAGATGGTGTCAAAGAAGTCTGGGTATCTATTGTGACCTCTTCTCTTGCCATTGTGTTTACATTCCTGCCACTTCTCTTCCTTTCTGGTGGAAATGGAGCATTTATACGTGCCTTGCCAACGGTTCTAATTACAACGATTATCGCATCGACACTAGTTGCATTAGTATTTGTACCGATTTTGCGTTACTTCTTAAGCCGTCGATCAAAGAAGCCTATATCTGACGCACCGGGAATTATTGGAAAACCGTTAAATAAGCTTGCCAATGTTTATGCAGACAAGCTCTTAAACAAATTTTCTAAAAAACCGGTTTTAGTCTCCTTTCTTAGTCTTGTCTTTACCACTGCTATTTTTGGATTAGTTGTTTTAACACCGTTTGAGTTCTTCCCAGCAGCTGATAAGGAAGAAGTAACGGTAGACATCACTCTTCCAATCGGGACTCCAATTGAAGAAACGCACGAGACACTTCAGGAGATTGAGGAAAGGTTAAAGACGGATGACGGCGTTTACGAAACTAGCGTCTTCTCAGGAACTGGTACTCCTGGTCTCTTTAATAGTTCATTAACGAGCCCTGGAGAGAATACTGGGCAAATTGTAGCCAGAGTCGATCGAGAAGGTCAAACAGCCCAAGGACTGATTAATGATTGGGAAGATAAACTCAGAAATAAATACCCTGATGCTCAGATCTTCATGGAAACAATTCAACAAGGACCTCCAGCGGGAGCCCCGGTAACGGTTACCGTCAGTGGTCCGGAAATCAACCAATTAGTTGACCTTAGAGATGAATTGACGAAGGAAATTAAAGGACTTGAAACAAATCTTGTAGATGATAACGTAGGACAATTTGAACCTTCTCTCGAGTATGTACCAAAGCGTGATGTACTCGAAGAAAATGGTATTACCGTCAATCAGGTCAGTGAGCAAATTCGACTTGCGACTGAAGGCATTCCTTTAAAAGCATTTGATAATGGCGTTGTAAAGCGTGATATGAATATCGTCCTTGAAGGAAGCCAAAAAAGAATTGATCTTTCTAAACTCGAGCTCCCAGCCGAGTCTATAGGCGAAACACCCGAACTTATCTCTTTGGATGAGCTTGTCACAACACAAGAAAACGAAAAAATTCAAAGGATTCCTCACACTGATGGAGAACGCTCGATTACGCTTCGAGCCTTTCCAGAAAATGAGGAGAACTATAAGGCAAACGTAACCGAAATCGTCGATGATAAGCGTGCTCAGCTCGATGATGCTGATTACAGCATTACAATTGGCGGTGAAAATGAAGCTCAAAGTGATTTCTTTGCCGAAATTACGGTGCTCTTCATCATAGTGCTCTTTCTTGTGTATCTGTTAATTGCACTTCAATTTAACTCTCTTTCGTTACCTTTCCTTGTACTTGTCGCGGTATATCTTGCGATCGCGGGTGCAATCCTTGGACTATTTGTCACGCAAACACCGATTAGTTTCCTTGGTGTCATGGGTATGGTATCACTCACCGGAATTGTAGTGAGAAATTCGGTTGTGTTAATTGAATTTATCGAACAAGCACTGAAGAAAGGTATGGATGTGAAAGAAGCTGTGATTGAATCCGGGCGCGTACGCCTACGCCCGATCCTTCTAACGGCCATTACGTCAATCGTTGCTTTAATTCCAGTTGCTGTAAGTGGCGATGCTCTCTTTACACCACTTGCCGTTACCATCATATCTGGTATTATCTTCTCAGCCGTGTTAACGCTGATTATGGTACCAATGCTATACCTCGTTTTTTATCGTTTTAGAAGAAAGAAAACGACTAATGAAACAATGTAAGGAAATGATAGCTCAATAATAATCAATGGCTAGATGCTAGATCGATCTTATAAACACAACAAGGCGCATTTTCGGAGGAGATTGCGCCTTGTTACATAAATAATGTCAATTTCATATGATGTGTTTCTTTAAAACACCCATAACTAAGGTGATCAATACTTCAATCAAAGTCGGTTTGTCTCTTTTTTAAATGAAAATGGATTGAATTTTTCTCCTGCAAAATTAAGCATGTACATCAAAAGAGGGATTATTCCTGAGCCTGATCTAGTGATTAATGATACAAGGTATTGGTGTTTAAAAACGTGTGAAGTGTTTCTCAAGAAACAAGAATATGATGAAATCTAGACTAAAAAATATGCTGCAAAAGAAATTCCTACGAAGACTTGAAAGTTTAGGATATACTGTTTCATTACAAGAACCTGAAGTATCTTAAGCCAGTCGACATACCACACCCATTTATAGATGAATTGTAGCTCTCCCCTTTTAATAAATGGAGGAGCTACGCCTACTTTAGTATTGTCTTTTTCCTTAAAATACAAAGGTTTATTTACAAAGTAGTGAAATAAAGAAAAAGCAATGGATATAAAAAACGTGTGACTTGTTACTTAATTTCATTGATATACTGCTTTGCCCACTTACACCATTCCAAGTACATTTCAGAATACCTTATTCCATATTCAACTGTTAATATAGTGCCTACGTCTCGTTCTTCTTGACTGTTAAAGTGTTCTTGCCACTTTTTTGTCATACTTAAAATTTTATCTTCTCTCTCTATAACTTCATCTAACAATTTATCAATTTCAACAACCGATAAAAAAGGAAAAATAGTCGTTTTAATTAAGAAATTATCTTTAATTTTTGCTGGTTTTAAAGGTTCTTCAATTGCCCAGCGTATTAAGTCTTTCTTACCTGTATCTGTAAGAGAGTATACTTTTTTATTTGGTAAAGCTTCTTGAATAACTAATTCGTGATCTATCAAGTTATCGTTTTCCATTTTATGCAATTCTGTATAGATTTGGCTATGAGTCGAACTCCAAAAATAAATCATCTGTTGCTTAAATATTCTCACCACATCATAACCTGTTACTGGTTTTTTTAAAATTATTCCTAATAAAGCATAACGCAAGCTCATAAAACATCAATTCCTTAATATTTGTCTATTTAATGAAATTATAGCATATTAACTTGACCAAAGTATTCATCATTGTTTATTATAACCATAGTTTCATATGTCTAAAAAGACATATATAAGAAAGGGTATATGATTGCTATGCCAAGTTCATATTACACATCGGTGTTTTTTAAATTTACTCTTAGCCCTTTTGTGCTATAATTGCTTTTTCGTCTACCTATTTGTACATGTCTTTTCCCGTTGTGTTTATAGTCAAGTTGTTTGGAACTTTACTCTAATTCGAGTTAAATGAGATACTCCTAAAAAAATTCAAGAAAGGGAAATTATTCTTTAATTTCAAATAAGCAGTTGAATATCTACACTCCACTGCCTAATTGAAATTTGGAATAATTCGGTTTTAATGATGAAAAAATTTCTCAACAAAAAAGCGTTATTTATTTCGTTTATCACTTTAGGTATAGTAGTAATCTTGAGCTTGTCTTTATTTTTTATATGGACTCAAAATACATATAGTGCGATAGATGCTCATCAAATCGAAATAGAGGAAGTCAAGAATTCAGAGGATGGATGGTATATCTATACAGCGGTAAATGCTGATAAAGGTTTAATACTCTATCCTGGTGCAAAAGTTGAACCTGAAGCGTATGCCTATTTAGCACAAGAGTTATCAAAGCAAAATATTACAGTAGCTATACCCTCAGTTAGATTAAATTTGCCAATTCTAGATGTTTCAAAAGCAAATGAAGTAATAGAGAATGATAATCGAATTGAATGGTATATTGCTGGTCATTCAATGGGAGGAGCAGCAGCGGCTATGTATGCAGATCAATATTTAAACAGAGTAAACGGGCTAATATTACTTGGTGCATATGCAGCAAGTAATGATTTTTTAAGTGAATCCAACTTACCCGTTTTATCTATAAGCGGGTCCGAGGATGGACTAAGTACACCTGAAAAAATTAAAGAAAACAGCTCGAACTTACCACAAAGAACTAAATTCATTGAAATATCAGGTGGTAACCATGCTTATTTTGGTGTATATGGTAGTCAGTCCGGTGACAATGAAGCTCAGATCA
Source organism: Gracilibacillus suaedae (assembly GCF_017599345.1). Lineage (GTDB taxonomy): Bacteria > Bacillota > Bacilli > Bacillales > Amphibacillaceae > Gracilibacillus > Gracilibacillus suaedae. The sequence goes on along the minus strand of NZ_JAGFVL010000029.1, from coordinate 68,108 downwards.
CAGTTAGTGAACAACAAGCAACCATCATAGATTCAATTGTTAATTGGTTGGATAATGTTCATGGCACTAGTCAAGGTGAAACATGAAAAAATTAAAAGCCTATTCAATTATAACAACAATTATTGTGCTATTTGTCCTTTTACAAGGTTCCGTTGTCACCAAAACAGGATCTGGTCAAGGATGCGGAACGACATGGCCGCTTTGCTTTGGAAATGTCATTCCATATAATCCAACGCTAGAAACTATTATTGAGTACACCCATAGGTTAATCTCCAGCGTTGCAGGGATATTGGTTTTAATATTATCGTTCTGGTCTTGGCGTAAATTGAATTATATTAAAGAAATAAAATTCTTTGCAATTCTAGCTTCGGCTGCTATTATTATTCAAGGTTTAATGGGGGCTGGACAAGTTGTATTTGGACAACCTCCATTAATTATGGCATTACATTTTGGTTTTTCAGCAATTTCTTTAGCAGCCGTATTTACGATTACTTTTTTTACATTTGAAAAACAATTTAATAAGGTCACCGTACAGGTCGGAATACATTTTAAACGTTTTATCATTGTAATTACTATTTATGCTTATGCTGTTATCTATACAGGTGCATTTGTAAAGCATATGGGGGCGGCTAAAGTTTGTACGGGGTTTCCTTTATGTAATGGAGAATTCGTCTTATTTAGCCAAGGAACTATTGTTTTTGCTCAGATGTTTCATCGTTTAGCAGGCATGGTGTTAACCGTTTTTGTTATAGTGTTTGTTTTTTGGGTAATAAAACTTTATAAGCATCAACGTCTATTATTAAGTCTCAGTTTTGTTAGTTTATCACTAATATTTTTACAGCTTTTAAGTGGAGTAGGAATGGTATTAACTTATAATCAAAACTTAACGATTGGAATTATCCATGCACTAGTAATCTCTATTTTGTTTTCTCTATTCACCTATATCGTTGTCATAACAAGAAGGATTAAGCAATATTTTTTAATCGTAATTATATAAGTGGATAATGTGTCTATAACTAATTCAACCGTAGAAGTATTTTCTGATACGGGATGTTAACCGCTTCAGGGACGGGAGATTATGCAACCGCCACTGCCACCAGTCAAAGAAGTGATTTGATATTAAATTATGAAAGATTTTCCCTTGAGATTGCACAGTATGCAAAAGATATTGTAGATTTAATGATTCAAAATGAATGGCTCGAACAAACAACCGCCTGGGACTATGGATAAAGTAAAGTTAATAAAACAAAAAAAGCAAAATTAAATTTAGTGAACTAAACAATTGGCAGGGCGTCAAATATTCCCATATATTTGTATTTTTTGATAAGCTAAAAAAAATGTAAGCTACCTTTCTCATAGTACGATGTGATTTTAGATGTTCTAATTAGTATTCTCCAATGCTTAGGTTAACGATGGCCTTCTTAATATTGACTTTACCCAAGATGTCTTCCTCTTAATTGAGAATGCAAGCTTCATCACCAATAAAATTAAGTTTGAGATTAAGCTGACAAGAGAATTCACAGAATATCCCTCCACATCGAATTGTAGTGTTGGTGACTAACACTATAATTAATCTTCACTTGTCTAACTGATTTTACTCGATACAGAATATTGTTTGTTACTAAATTTACTGCCGTTAATTTAGTACATTCTTTAAATAAGTCAGCTAAAAAATGAAGAACTTTACTGAACAGTAAGAGTCAAACACGAAGAAGAGACGATCACTCTGAGTGATCGTCTCTTAGATAATCATTTGCTACGCGGGATGGTTGTACTACGCAGTAAATAGATCTGTTGTTTTTTCGTCTTGCTTATTCAACATTAGAGCCTTTTATTGAATAATGATTAGTGTTGCATTGAAGGAAATTTGGAAAAAACATATTATAAATACTTATTTTAGCAAAAGAAAAGGATTCAGTTTGTGTAAAGTTGAATCAAAACTTGCTCGAAATATTGCTTTGTTTTATGGTGATACACATTATCTGCTAAATCTTCAAATGTATATTTCTTTATTCAATAGCCTAGGACTAGTTTGTTCATATTGGACAGATAATTCCAGCTTTTATACCAGAAATCATACTACCATATTTCTTTCTCGTTTCTCTTTCGATTTCTAATGCTGTATACCATTTGGACAAAGTATTAACTGAGCAATATTCAAAATAATGATTGAATATTACGATCTTGAGTGTTTGGTTGTTGACCGCGAACAAATGCGGTCAAACCAGTTCGTGCTAGCTCTATAATGCCATATGGATGTAGGAGCTCTATAAGTGCTTCAACTTTTTCAGGCTTACCAGTAACTTGAAGAGCTAAGCTATCTTTACTAACGTCGATAATAGAGGCACGGAATGGTTCAATAATGCCCTGAATTTCTCCAAGCAATTGACTGTTACTAACAATTTTAATCAAGGCAAGTTCACTTGCAACAATCGCCTTATCGCTAATATCCGATACTTTGAGAACATCGATTTGTTTGTTTAATTGTTTGGTAACTTGCTCTAATTTTGGAAAATCATCCACCTCAAAGGCAAACGTCATTTTTGACATATTCTCTGTTTCTGTTCTTCCTACAGAAATACTTTCAATGTTAAATTGGCGCCTTTGTAAAAGACTTGTAACACGATTTAATACACCACTTCGATTTCTTACAGTTGCAGTTATAATACGTTTCATGGTTTCACCCCAATCATTTCGTTTATGCCTTTTCCAGGTGGAATCATAGGAAGGACATTTTCCTGTTGGATTACTCGTGCATCCACAACTACAGGACCTTGATAGTCGAAAATTCCAGGTAATGCTTTGATAAATTCTTCCTGTGTGGATACCTTTAAACCTTTAATATTATATGCCTCCGCTATTTTTACAAAGTCTGGTTGAATGTTGAAAATAGACTGGGAGTAACGTTCTGAGTAGAAAGCTTCTTGCCATTGTCTAATCATTCCAAGCGCTTGGTTGTTGACAATGATCACCTTAACAGGTAATCCTCGTTCTTGAAGGATGGAAAGCTCTTGCAATGTCATTTGAAAACCGCCATCACCAACAATCGCAATAACCGTATCATTTGGCTTAGCTAATTGTGCACCAATCGCCGAAGGGAAGCCAAAGCCCATCGTCCCAAGACCACCAGAAGAAACCCAACGATCAGGTGTATTAAATTTATAGTATTGTGCGGCCCACATTTGATGCTGCCCAACATCTGTTGTGACAATTGCTTTACCTTCAGTTACTTCATGAATCTTTTTAATTACCCATTGTCCAATCATTTCAGATTCAGGGTTGTTATACCATAAAGGATAGTTTTCCATATTTTCATGAATTCTAATGAGCCAGTCTTCATGCTCCGGTTCATCAATGGACTGATGCAGTAATTTTTTTAATGCTTCTTTCGCATCTCCAACAATAGGAATGTGTGTTGGGACGTTCTTGCCAATTTCAACAGGATCAATATCTATATGAGCAACCGTTGCATTTGGTGCAAAAGAGGCTAAATTCCGAGTTAGACGCTCATCAAATCTTGCACCGATATTAATTAATAGGTCACATTCATATAGAGCAGTATTTGCTGTATATGTTCCATGCATTCCTGCCATCCCTAAAAACAACGGATGATCTCCAGAAAAAGCTCCTAAGCCTAATAGAGTCGAAGTAACCGGGAGAGCGTATGTTTCAGCAAATTCCTTAATTTCCTCAGATGCCTTTGCAAACAGTACTCCTGCACCAGTTAGGACAATTGGTTTTTTTGCTTTACCAATTGCTTCTGCGAGTTTCTTAATTTGTAATGGATTCGGATATGTTGTTGGTCGATAACCAGGTAAATCTAATTCGACATCTGCTTGAAAGTTTTCATCAATAATCTCAGCAGAAATATCTTTCGGCATATCAATTAAGACAGGACCAGGTCTACCTGTTGTAGCAATGTGAAATGCTTCTTTTACAACTCTAGGAAGGTCCTTGACGTCTCTTACTTGATAATTATACTTTGTAATCGGCGTTGCAATCCCCATTACATCAGCTTCTTGAAAAGCATCCGTACCGATATCTCCTTGTGCTACCTGGCCAGTAATCACAACTAATGGCAAGGAATCAATCATCGCATCTGCTATACCAGTAACGAGATTCGTTGCACCAGGCCCAGAAGTTGCAATGACAACACCTGGCTTTCCTGAAACACGCGCATATCCTTCAGCAGCATGAATCGAACCTTGTTCATGTCTCGCTAAGATTTGATTAAAATAACCCTTAGCTTTATATAAGGCATCAAAGATAGATAGAACTGCACCACCTGGATAGCCAAATAATGTCTCAACCTCTTCATTAATCAATGACTCCACAAGCAAATCTGCTCCAGTTTTAGGTTCATTCATTGTCTGCACTTCTTGAGCTTGGTTTTTTGTTCTTCCCACTTTAATCCCCCTATTAAGACTTATTTAGTCTCGTTATAATTGTCTGTGATCTGTACAGTATGAATACGTTTCTTTCGCTATAAATATATTTTTTCACAAAAGAGAGACAGTTTTTCTTCATTTTGCTCACCTCAATGAAAAAAAATAAAAAGAATATTAAAACTTATAATAGAAAATTTCTCAAAAACTTTCTTTACCAAGTTTAATATCCTTTTTATCAATTATTAAGAATTCTATATTTTTGTGGAGGTATTCCCTCAAAACCAACAAACCACTTGTAAAAGATGAAGAATTTTCAAAACCTAATTCCTCACTGATCTTTGACATGGACCACTGTGTTGAAATTATTAAATGTTTAGCTTCTTTTAAACGAAGTTCTGATATATATACTTTTGGGCTTTTTCCGGTTTTTTTCTTAAACCATGATGAATAGTACACTGGATGGTAATGCTCTATTTCTGCTAAAGTTTCCAATCTAATTGACTCTTTGTAATTTTTATGAATGTATTCTATAGAAGGAGGTTTAGAGATTTGAATTTTGTTAGTCACATATCTAGTTAAATTTATTAAAGAAGATATGTTCTCTTGATTTCTAGCCTCTTCCAATAGCAAATAACGGATTGAAGCCCATTGTTTATCCAATTGTATATTCATTTGACTTGTATCCTCAGGTAAATATTGTATTGGAATATCTAAGACCAAGAATTCATTTCTATCCATAGAACGGTAGTTATGTTCTACCTTGGGAGGAATATACAAACAATATTCTGAGTTAAGTTTGATTTCTTGCCACATCAATTGTATATCTAAGGATCCTTTCAAGGGAAAAATAAGTTGTCCATACTCATGATGATGAGATCTAAACTCTCTAGTATAGGATCTTTTCTCACATGTTATATGGTTTACATTGTTCATTTATTTCCCCCCTAAATTCTCACCTTAGATTGTATTATAATCCAATAAGAAGAGTTTATAAAGATTTAGCAAATCGGGTTATGAACCCAATACAACTATTAGTCTTATTTAAGTAATGGGTTAGTTAAAGTAAGAATAGCTTAATTGGCAGCTGGATGTTAAAGTAACGTACCTTTAACGCTACAATCTTCATCATTTAAAACTTTTTATTGTCTTTTTCTAATTCTGTGTTTATGTTGTAAACGGGCACAATATTTCTGCACAAAACAGCCACTTTTTATCAAATTGAGACGGATTTTTTCACAAACATTTTTTGTATATTCTCAATCAATTATAAATAATTATACCGAAAATGGCTTGACATGGAGCCTCTGTGCGCATGATTCTCACACCAGGAAGCCAGCAGTTTCAGGGACTGACTTCTCCGACGAGGCTATCATGCCCACCACTCCATGTAAAGCCGTGCTTGTATCTTTATAAGAGATTGGGTGCTGAATTAATCTGAAATTCACAATCTGAAATAAAGTGAAAGTTTACATTTATGTCTCCAAGTTCATTAATTCTTCTAAAAACGAAGATGTTTGTTGCGTAGTATTAAGTCTACTACGTAATACAAGAGTTAAGCTGAGCCATGTGTAAAAACTGATTATAAAATATTAAATCTTTTATCACCAGAGAAACCGCAGTGGTAAACAGTCTGTAGTTCTTTGGTACACTTTGGGTCATTTTGTGGTAAAAAACTATGCCAGAGGTGGTACATTTCAGTGGTCGTATTAAACCGATGTTACTCCTTGTTGTTCTCTTTTAGTGTTCAACAATATCCTAAAGTCAACACTGCGATTATGATTTATTAAAAAGTTAACAAAATAGGAATTTAAATCCAGTTCCCTATAGATGTAAGAATATTTGGAGATTTATGTGATATAAATTTATTAATATTGCAACAATATACTTAGTAATAAAAGTATCGAAAACGCTTTATTTACCCCGACATATATTCTGGGGCCAATAAACAAAGACTGAAAGAAAAAAGAAACTCTTTAATCTCCCAGCCTATCCAAACGTTCTTAATTTTAATGTATCAAGTTTTTCTTTTTCCATCTTTATTCGACTAATTTCCAATTAAATTGTGTCGATTCTAAATCATCTTTCTCTCTTTCAAAGAAAAAGATTGATTTTGTGCGATACATTTAAAGATGGAATACTTTTAAAAAAACCCGAATTTATTTAAATAAACAATATTGAACCACCAAAAGTTTGTGGATTTTCGTTGTAGCAATAGTTTATGCTTATTTGAATTTATTATGGTAGTTCACAATAAATTATCAAGCATAAGATTGCATAAAGTATATTCAAGCATAAGCTTTCATTTTATGAAAATTTATGCTTGAAGTAACAAATTATCACATAAAAAAACCACCAATTATGTATTGGTGGAGACGGTGGGAGTCGAACCCACGTCCAAGGATATCGTCACTCAGGCGTCTACACGCATAGTTGGTATATTACGCATTCGCTAGCTCTTCTGCCTACCAACAGGCGTCCGAATAGCTAGTCTGATTAGTCTCTTCTACCGATCCACAGACGGAGGATGGCAGCGTAGCCCACTAATAAGTGAGACCCTTCAATCTACCACATGGGCGATGATAGGAAGGATCCTTTAACAGTGCTTACGCAGCTGCTAAAGAGTAATTGTTTTCTTTGCCAGTTATTATTGGCGTTAACGTTTTACGAGACGTAACCTCGACGCGCAACCTGAGCTCGATCTACCCCTGTCGAATCCGTAACGTCCCCATATAAAATATAAGGGCCCACGGACAAGAGCATTTTTTACTCGCTCTTATTCAATTATAGATGTCCTGCCGATATTTTTATTATACCATAAATTATATGGAATTCAAGATATCCCACTTGGTAAATTTTAGTTCAAACGATCTTTGATTGCTCGGTCCATATCACGTTTGGCCTGTTTCTGTTTTAAATCTTCTCGTTTGTCATATTTCTTTTTCCCTTTACCTAAACCAATTAGGACTTTGGCAAAACCATTTTTAATATAAACCTTCAATGGTATAATCGAATACCCTGCTTGCTGACTTTCTCCGATTAATTTATCGATTTGCTTACGATGTAATAATAATTTTCGAGCACGAGTAGGCTCATGATTATAACGATTCCCCTGCTCATACGGGGAAATGTGCATATTGTTAATATATGCTTCCCCTTGTTTAATCGTTGCAAAACTATCTTTTAGGTTAACTCGTCCTGCTCTGATCGACTTTATCTCCGTTCCTTGGAGGACAAGACCAGCTTCATATGTTTCTTCTATAAAATAATCATGATTTGCTTTTTTATTTTGTGCAATTACTCTTCCATCATTTTTTCCCATAATCCGTTCCTCCTATTGCTACGTAAAGCCTATTTTAACAAAAAATCGAGAAACGTGCGAATGGTTAGTTGAAATTTTCTAAGAAAGGTTGATCCTTTCACAACCCTTCAGCAGCTGGAATAAGCAAGGTCCCAGCTGCATCGGTAAAGTTAATTATTTATTTTTCTTCTTTTTACGTGCTTTTTTCTTTTTCTTGCCATTTGCTCCTGATTTTTGGGATTTTTTTGCTGTCTTCTTTAATTCACCATTACCACGCTTGGCATTGATGACTTTTCCTTCTTTAGAAGACTTCTTTTTTCTCGGCAACATCCCAACAATTTCAAAGTCAACAGCTCGTTCATCTAGATTGACTTGAGCAACTTTTATCGTGATTGCATCACCTACTTGAAATACATTACCGGTTCTTTCTCCGATCATTGCGTAAGCCCGCTCGTCAAAATGATAATAATCATCAGTTAAATAGCTTACATGCACAAGACCTTCCACAGTATTTGGCAGTTCTACAAACAGACCAAAGTTTGTAACAGAACTAATGACTCCTTCATACTCTTCACCTATCTTATCTTGCATGTATTCTGCCTTTTTCAAGTCATCTACTTCACGTTCAGCATCCACTGCAGCTCTTTCTTTTAATGAGGCTTGTTTGGCAATGACTGGCATCTTATCTTTCCAGCGTTGTCTTGTTTGTTCATCTAATTTGTTTTCGATAAGATAAGTCCTGATCAAGCGATGAACAATTAAGTCAGGATATCGTCGGATCGGTGAAGTGAAATGGGTATAAAACTCGGTTGCTAACCCAAAATGTCCGATCCCCTGTGGATCATATTTCGCTTGTTTCATCGAACGTAACATCAGTTTGGAAATAATCATATCTTCCTCTGTTCCCGCTACTTCGTCTAGAACATTTTGTAATGCTTGCGGATGAATTTCATTCGAAGTTCCTTTCACGACATAACCAAACCTTGCGATAAATTCAAAGAATGTTTGCAATTTAGATGGGTCTGGATCTTCATGAATACGATGAATAAAAGGAACATCCATCCAGTGAAAATGCTCTGCTATTGTTTCATTGGCACATAGCATAAACTCTTCAATTAAACGTTCCCCTACTGAACGCTCTCGAATCACAACGTCCTGAGCTTTTCCTTCTCCGTTCACTAATACTTGTGCTTCTTTAAAATCAAAGTCAATTGCACCACGCCCAAATCGTTTTCCTCGTAATATCTCGGCTAAATCTTCCATATCCTTAAACATAGGCACTAATGCTTCATAACGATCGATCATTTCCTGATCATTATCCACTAATATTTGATTGACCGCTTTATAAGTCATTCTTTCTTTTGTTTTAATGACTGCCTGGAATATCTCGTGATTGACTACTTCACCTTTCGAACTAATTTCCATATCACATCCTAATACAAGACGATCAATCTGTGGATTTAATGAGCAAATACCATTAGATAAACGGTGTGGGATCATTGGAATAACTCGGTCAACTAGATAGACACTTGTACCCCGCTCAAACGCTTCCTTATCAATAGGCGAATCTTCTTTTACATAATGAGTCACGTCGGCAATATAGACTCCTAATTTATAATTACCATTGTCTAGCCTTTTAACTGTTACCGCATCATCTAAATCCTTCGCATCTGCTCCATCAATGGTAACAATTGTTTCATCTCTTAAGTCACGACGCCCTTGTACATCTTCTTCGCTTATTTCCTCGGAAATATTTTCCGCTTGTTCTAGTACTTCTGGTGGAAAATCGATCGATATACCATTTTTATAGATGATCGATAAAATATCCATACCAGGATCATTCTTATGCCCAAGGATTTCCACCACACTTCCTTCAGCACTCATTCTCCCTTCAGGATATTTAGTAATTTCTACAATCACTTTGTGTCCATCTACAGCACCTTTTGTTTCTCCTTTCGGTACAAAGATATCATTTGGTATTCGTTTATCGTCTGCTATTACAAAACCAAATGCACCATTATCTTCATACGTACCGATAATTTCCTTCGTAAAACGTTCTATAATCCTTACGACGACACCTTCTGCTCTTTTTCCGTCATCATCACGTCGATCGACACGGACAAAAACCTTATCTCCATTCATAGCAGATGCTAAGTCGGCATGATTAATATAAACATCTTCCATTCCTTCATCCTCTGGGATTAAGAAGGCAAACCCTTTCGCATGCATTTGAATCGTTCCACGAATTAAATTCATTTTCTCCGGTAAGCCATAACGATTTTTTCGTGTTCGGATAAGTTCACCTGATTCCTCCAGAGCGTTTAAAGCTTTCATTAATTCTGTAAATTGATCCGCGTCTTCCAATTCTAAAACCTCTTCTATTTCCTGTACCGACAGAGGCTTTGTAGCATTTTCATTAAAAAAGTTTAGTATTTGTTGTTGTAATGATTCCATATCGTCACCTCTTTCTCTATTTTCTGCTTTACAACGAAGTATATACAGAGATGTCTAGTTCCAGTTGTTTTTCTTATCGTATGGCTATGACCAGTCCAGTGATTCTAAAAATGTAGCCACATCTTCATGTAATTGTTCTTTATCCTTGCTAAATGTAATTGCATGTCCTGCATTCTCATACCATTTAATCTGCTTATTATCAGATTCTACATTTTCATAAATATAATTCGCACTTTCCGGATTAATCATTTCATCGTTTGTTGCTTGTACTACGAAAGTCGGCGTGTAAATCATATCTACATTTTCCTTAACACGTGTAATCGACGTTTCAATTTCTCGAAAAAGTTCTTTGGACTCTTCTAATAATTGCTCTACTTCTTCTTCGATTTTTTCATCATCTTTTCCTTCTAATTGTTTATACTCTTTCGCAAATTTCCGGAAACCGATCGTTAATTGCTGCTCATTGTCAAAGTACATCGGAGAACACATCGTTACTACTCCTTGCAGTGGTGTATTCCCTGCTAGCCGTAACGCTAATACTCCTCCAAGCGATAAACCTATAACTGCAATTTTTTGATGGCCATTATCTTTAAGATGTTGATAAGCTTGTTGAACATCTTCCCACCATTCTTCAGCAGTAACACCTATTAATTCTTCCGGAGACTTGCCATGGCCTCGATAGATCGGTGCATAACAGGTATAGCCTTCACCATTTAAATATCTTCCAAGCATTCTCATATCTGCTGAATGACCAGTAAAACCATGTAATAATAATACCGCACGTTCGTCTCCTTCAAACATAAATGGTTCTGGTTTTTTCATCTTCATTCTATGTAGACTCCTTTCATAAAGCAAGACAGTCGGACTGCCTACATCCTATTAATGTATATTTCCCTTTAATCTTTTTCACATTCTTTTTATGTTAAAGAAAAGCACAGAGCGCCCGCTAAAGAACGTAGCGACTGGAGCGAATTAACTGAGATAAAGAAATCACGGTAAAAAGCGAACCGATGATGACTTATCGTAGGCAATTCGTGAAGTCGCCTAGTTTCTGGCGCTTGCGTGGACAGATACCCAAACTTTATACTTTCTTAGCTTTGAAACAAAAACATCCTCTGCATTTTTGCAAAGGATGTTTTATTGATGCTATATTAATTTGTCCTTTTATTGATTATAATAGATAAGCAATAGCAAAAGTAAGAACAAATAGTAGTACACCCGTGATGACTGTCCCACGGTGTAACACTGCATCGACACCTCTTGCTTTTTGCTTACCAAATAATTGCTCAGCGCCACCTGAAATAGCTCCAGATAGTCCTGCACTCTTACCGGACTGTAATAATACAAATACGATTAATACGATGGCATCAATAATTAACAAAGTCATTGCAACGGTTAACATGTTGCAAACCCCCCTTAGACGTACAAATACATATCTACAATGTAGCAAAAAGTATATCAAATAGCAAGAAGTTTCTACTAATTATCCCCTAGTGATATGATAAGATAGAATATGAAATAGTAAAAGCAACAAACGGCGATTGTATCTCTCTAGGCAATAATGTTTGTAAGCGGACATTTAGTACGTTACTTGCTGAAATAATTACCCTTTTTCACTGTTGGTGGACATTTAATCCTTTATTCGTTTCATTTCGGCTTAATTTGCGTTATTTTCAATCAATAGCGGAATAGATGTCCGCATGCACCCTAAAAACGGTAATTTTGTCACAAATAACGTACTAAATGTCCGCATTCCACTCGAATTTATCGAACCAGCTATAGAAAAGGAGCGTGAACAAGATGAAGGCTGATTCTTTTTGGTTTCGTACGACTGATGATCATGAACTTTTCGTTAAGCGCTGGCAAAGCAGTTCTTCACCAAAAGCAATTATTCAAATTGCTCATGGCATGGTGGAACATATCGAACGATACCAGTCCTTTGCAACATTCTTAGCGTCACATGGATTTACTGTCTATGGACATGATCATCGTGGACATGGTCAAACTGGTACTAATGTAAACGCACTTGGCTATTTTGCTGAGGAAAACGGGTTTGACCGTGTCGTACAAGATTGCATCGAATTGACTGAGATGATTGAAATAAAACATCCACGAATCCCTATTTTCCTCCTAGGACACAGTATGGGATCCTTTATTAGTAGAAGATATCTCATGTTAGCACCTGAACACTTAGCAGGAGTTATTCTCGTTGGTACAGGATTCCAACCAAACAGTTTATTAAAAATCGCCAAACAACTCACAAAAGTAGTCGGTCACCTCAAAGGAAAGAAAACAGAAGCTAAATTAATGAATAAACTTACCTTTTTCGGCTATAACAAAAATACGGATAATCAAACGGCTTTTGATTGGATATGTTCAGATCAAAATGAAGTAGAAAAATATCAACAAGATAAATGGTGTGGTTTTATACCGAGCAACCAATTTTTCTACGATTTGTATACTGGATTACAATTAATTCAATCTAAGGATACGACCGATACCATTCCAAAAGGTATTCCTTTATATTTTGTAAGCGGAAAAGAAGACCCTGTTGGACAATATGGACAAGGTGTACTAAAAGCAGTTGCATTTTACCGTTCTTTAGGTTTGGAACATGTTGACTATCATTTATATGAGAATGGAAGACACGAAATTTTAAATGAAACCAACAAAACAGAGATATTTCACGATATTGTCACATGGATTGAAGAGCAAATGACTTGTCACAACTTAACACAATCTTTATAATAAGCATGTTACTTTATAATTTTCCTTGAAATATAACCTATAGAAAGAGTAAAATTAGGTTGTAGTACTATCTAAATATAATTTTATTAGGAGGTTTTTCTTATGGCAGTAGAAAAAACAGTAACAATCACAGATGAAACAGGAGTTCACGCACGTCCAGCAACAGTACTAGTGAATAAAGCAGGTAGCTTTGCATCTGATATGAATTTAGAATATAACGGGAAATCCATCAACTTAAAATCTATTATGGGTGTTATGTCTCTAGGTATTCCTCAAGGTGCTGAAATCAAAATCATTGCTGATGGTTCTGATGAACAAGAAGCACTAGATGCAGTGGTTGAGGTAATCAAATCAGAAGGTCTAGGAGAGTAATTCATACATGAGTCAATTAACAGGTATAGCAGCATCAAATGGAATAGCGATTGCAAAAGCGTATAAACTCGCTATTCCAGACCTTTCTTTTGATAAAAAGAAAGTAGATGATACATCAACTGAAGTCGAACGTTTAACGAAAGCGTTGGAAATTTCTAAATCAGAATTGGAAAAAATCAAAGAGCATGCTCGTACCTCCTTAGGCGACGAGCATGCGGAAATTTTTTCTGCTCATTTACTAGTACTAGGTGATCCTGAACTCATTAATCCGATCAAGGATAAAATTGAGTCAGAACAAGTCAATGCAGAATTTGCATTAGATGAAACAGCACAAATGTTTATTGACATGTTCGAAAATATGGATAATGAATACATGAGAGAACGTGCTGCAGATATCAAGGATGTTACGAAACGAGTAATGGCACATTTATTAGCGGTTTCCTTCCCAAATCCTGCCTTAATAGATGAAGAAGTAATTGTCATTGCTGAGGACTTAACTCCATCAGATACTGCACAATTAAACAAACAATTTGTACAAGGTTTTACAACAAATATTGGTGGTCGTACTTCTCACTCCGCTATTATGGCACGCTCTTTAGAAATTCCAGCAGTTGTTGGAACCAAGACAATTACAGAGCAAGCAAAAGAAGGCGACATCTTAATTGTTGACGGTATTGATGGTGATGTCATTATCAATCCAACAGAAGACGAAATTAACGAATATCAAAAGAAACAAGAGAATTTTGAAAAACAAAAGCAAGAATGGGCTAAACTGAAGGATGAACCTACTGTTTCTAAAGACGGTACACATGTTGAATTAGTTGCTAACATTGGTACACCAAATGATGTAGAAGGTGTTATCAACAATGGTGGTGAAGGTGTAGGTTTATATCGTACCGAATTCCTATACATGGGTAAAAATGAACTTCCAACAGAAGATGAGCAATTTGAAGCTTATAAATCGGTATTGGAACAAATGGGAGACAAGCCTGTAGTCGTTCGTACACTCGACATCGGTGGAGATAAAGAACTTCCCTATTTAGAATTACCGGAAGAAATGAACCCGTTCCTTGGCTATCGTGCTATTCGTCTTTGTCTAGAACGTGATGATATTTTCCGTACACAACTACGTGCATTACTTCGTGCAAGTACATACGGAAATTTAAAAATTATGTTCCCGATGATTGCAACACTGGACGAATTCCGTCAAGCGAAAGCCATCCTACTGGAAGAAAAGGAAAACTTGACGAATGAAGGAACCGAAGTATCTGATAGTATCGAAATTGGTATTATGGTTGAAATTCCTTCCACTGCAGTTATTGCTCGTCAATTTGCGAAAGAAGTTGACTTTTTCAGTATTGGAACAAATGACTTAATTCAGTATACATTAGCAGCTGACCGTATGAATGAACGAGTAAGCTACTTATACCAACCATATCACCCAGCAATCCTTAACCTTGTCAACAATGTGATTGAAGCAGCACATGCAGAAGGTAAATGGGCTGGAATGTGTGGAGAAATGGCTGGTGATTCGATCGCAATTCCGATTCTACTTGGATTAGGTCTTGATGAATTTAGTATGAGTGCAACGTCAATTTTGCCTGCTCGTACACAAATTAAAGACCTATCAAAAGAAGAATTAGCTTCCTATAAGGAACAGCTCCTCAGCATGGATACAGCAGACGAAGTAGAAGCGTTTGTCCGAGAAAAAACAAATCAATAAACTCTCAAAACGACTCGGAATTTATTCTGGGTCGTTTTTCTGTGTACTCTTGCTTTTGTAATAAAGCGCATACATGAAAACTCATTCAACATTTTAATATGAAACAATTATGATTGCAATAATTTAGCCTGAGGGCAAGGGTACCCAGCAAATCAACGGACGTTCCCCTGCCCACAGGCTATTTATTTACATTTTGATGCTATTCCGTCTGTAAGCCCCTCACTGATCATAGTCTCACTTTATTTGATCGATTCATTAACCATAGGAAATAAGGGGCTCCGATGATCGCCACGATGATTCCTGAAGGGATTTCTTTTGGCACTAAGAGTGTTCTACTTAATACGTCAGCAACCATAAGGGTGACACCACCTAACAATGCTGTAGTAAAAAACAAATGCTTGTGAGCCGGTCCTAACAGCAAACGGGCAACATGCGGTGCAATCAATCCAACAAACCCTATTGTACCAACCGTTGCAACACTTGCAGCCGCTACAACAGAAGCTAATAAGGCTAAATAAAACCTCGTCTTCATTACCGATAACCCTAACCCTTTCGCTGTATCATCTCCCAGTGCCAATGTATGAATCCGATCACTGACTAAATAGACTATTGGAACGAGAATAAGAAGTGGTCCAACCAAATAATATACTAGTTCCGTCCAACTTTTCGCATAGGTCGTACCAGATAACCAAGTTAATGCAGAAGCTACTGCCATATCTGAACGAACTACCATAATTTGAATCACTGCTGATCCAAACGCAGAGATACCGATACCAAGTAATGCTAGCAAAGTCGGCTGAAATTCCGCACGATAAGCAAGCGCCATTACAACTATAAAGGCTACAAGCGCACCAATAAACGCACCTAACGGAACCCATACGGCCGAAATAGAACCAATATATAGGAAAATTAACGCTCCAACACCAGCACCTGATGTAATACCGATTACAGATGGGTCTGCTAATGGATTACGTAATACTCCCTGAAAAATATAGCCACTAATCGCTAACAACACACCACTTGCTGCAGCAACTAATAACCTTGGTAGCCGCAAATCTAGCACCATACTTTTAATAAATTCATCATTATTTAAAAAGAGTGCCTGAAAGGTTTGAACTAATTGGATTCCGTTGTTTCCAGTAGAAATACCGACAAATAGTACCGCCACTGCGACCAAACTAAGAAAGAGAATTATCCATTTTTGTATAGCTAGCGAATTATTTTGCCCTGCTAATATGCCTGTATCCTTGCTACTATATTTCTTGTTTTGTTTATTCATTATTAGCCAGATTAACCATGGTGCACCGATAAACGCTGTAATAGCCCCTACAGGTAACTCGGAAAAAGATGGATCTAATATTCTAGCAAGAACATCCGCACCTATTAAGACAATAGCTCCCCATAAAAAAGAAGCTAAAATGACTATATGATGCTTTTGAAAACCTAATAATTTAATAAGATGAGGAGCAATCAACCCGACAAACCCAATCGGTCCCACCACACTAACGGTTACAGAGGTAAGAAAAACAGCAATTATTACCGTAATAATTCTTATTCGTTGTACTTTTTGTCCTAATCCAGTCGCCACTTCTTCTCCCAATTGAAACAAGTCTAATGATTTCGCAATCAATATAGAGCCAATGAGTCCGATTATGATAAAAGGTAAGGCAAATTGTACGCCTTGCCAGTTGTTTTGCACCAGTGTACCCGCTCCCCATAAAAATAGACCAGCAGTTTCATTCTCAAAAAAGATCTGTAATAGCGAAGTAAAAGCGGAGAACATCATTGTAACAACCATACCCGCTAATACCATTTTGACAGGATTTGCATTGGCCACTCCTGCCAACGTATATACGAGGACTGCTGTTAAAATACCGCCAAGAAAAGCAACTAATAAGCCACTCCAGCCACTTGTTGCAGAAATAAATACACTAGCAAATACAACCGCAAAATAAGAGCCAGAATGTATCCCCAAAGTACTGGCAGATGCTAACGGATTTTTCGTTATCGTTTGCAAAAGCACTCCAGATACTGCTAAAGCGCCACCAGCCAAGATACCAATAACTGCTCGTGGCATGCGTAGAAAACGAATGGTATGGTGTTCCAACTGATCTTCTGGCCTAAAAATCGCATTAAAAATAGCAGAGGGTGCAATCGAGACACTACCTTGATTCATATGTATAAATAATAGGAAAAGCAAAAGGACGGCTCCGCCCCCAAAGGTCAGAACCGCTCTTGCTATATAACTCTGTTTTGACATCAATTATCACTTCTCTTGTATTAATGCTTCCTTAATCTGATTTGCAAAAACTTCGGCAGATAATGGACCACCAAATGTCCATGTATCACCTGGCAATTGATATGTTCTACCTTCTTTCACAAATGAGAGTTCTTCCCATGCAGGATTACCTGCCAATTGATTGGTAAATACATTATCATCTTCCTGCACAATATAGAAGAAATGAGCATCCTGGGCTGTCTGTAATGATTCTACACTAGTTTCATCAAAACCGTAAACTTGGAATCCTTCTGACTGATAGGCATTGTCCAAGCCGATTTTAGTCATAATCTCTGTTGCCATCGCATTATCTTTAAATAATCTAATAACAGGAGAACTATCAGAGCTAAATGCCTGTGATAATACAAAGTCTGTATTGTCAATACCTGCTTCAGCAATTTCTGCTTCGATATCCTGATAGCTTTGATCCAACTCTGTTAAAATTTCGTCTGCTTGCTCTTCTTTTTGAACAAGTTTAGCCATTTCTTTGAAGGTAGCTTCCATTTCTTCATATTGCGTACCTTCTTCTTCTTCAGGATAGGAATTATAGGCCAATGTTGGTGCAATCTCTTCTAAACTGTCCATAATCGCTTCATGACGATAATTAGCAGTTATAATAACATCTGGATCTAATGCATGTATAGCTTCCAAATTTGGCTCTTGGCGAGTACCTACATCTTCTACTTCTTCACCTAATTCAGCTTCTATGTTTACCCATGAATGGTATCCTTCAATATCAGCCATACCAACTGGTTGTACACCAAGCGCTAATAAATCTTCTGCATAAACCCACTCTAATACAACAATACGTTCAGGCACTTCATCAAATGTATGCTCTCCATCAATGTCTGAGACAGTAATAGCACCACTCTCTGCTGCTGCTTCATCTTCTGTATCTGTTTCTTCTTGATTTTGCTCTTCTTCAGTCTCACTGTTGTCACTTCCACAAGCAACAGCAAAGATACTAACGAGCAATCCTATCATTAATAGTAATAGTCCCTTTTTCATAAAAAGATTGTCCCCTCTCTTATGTATTTATTCTAATTGAAAAAGATTATCATTTATAACATATTCATATTACACTTCCGTCAGTAAACTGTCAAGTAGAATTAGAACTGCTAATCAAAGAATTAGTTGTCATCGGTAAAATCATTGTTTTTACTTGCTTGTTTATCTAGCTTTTAAATCTTATCTTCACGTTGGATTTGTTGTAAACCTTGGTTTATTCAACAAATCTCTTTGCTCTCCTCTTGGATTTGTTGATTATCTTGATTTATTCCACAAATCTTTTCGTTCTCCTCTTGGATTTGTGTTCACATCAACACATCTTCTCGCTGAGGTATATATTTTTACATATAACGAAAAACAGCACCCTCCTATTGGGGTGCTGTTTTAATTATGCTATAGCTTATTTGTTTAAGTTGTAGAATGCTGTTTTTCCAGCGTATTTTGCTGTGCCTACTAGTTCGTCTTCGATGCGAAGTAGTTGGTTGTATTTCGCAACACGGTCTGTACGAGATGGTGCACCTGTTTTGATTTGACCAGCATTTGTTGCAACTGCGATATCTGCAATAGTTGCATCTTCTGTTTCACCAGAACGGTGAGAGATAACTGCTGTGTAACCAGCTCGTTTTGCCATTTCGATCGCTTCGAAAGTTTCTGTTAGTGTACCGATTTGATTTACTTTTACAAGGATAGAGTTACCTACACCTTGATCGATACCTTGTGCAAGACGTTTTGTGTTTGTAACGAATAAGTCGTCTCCAACTAATTGAACACGGTCACCGATACGGTCAGTTAATAGCTTGTGACCTTCCCAGTCGTTTTCATCTAAACCATCTTCAATAGAAACGATTGGGTATTTATTGATCATCTCTTCATACCATCCAACCATTTCTTCAGAAGTACGAACAACACCTTCTCCTTTAAGGTTGTACTTGCCATCTTCATAGAATTCAGAAGACGCTACGTCCATTGCAAGCTTTACTTCTTCACCTGGTTTGTAACCAGCAGCTTCGATTGCTTCAATGATTGTAGAAAGTGCTTCTTCGTTAGATTTTAAGTTTGGAGCGAAACCACCTTCATCACCAACACCAGTGTTGTAGCCTTTTCCACTTAATACTTTTTTCAAGCTGTGGAATACTTCTGCACCCATACGAAGTGCTTCACGGAATGTTGGAGCACCTACAGGCATAATCATAAATTCTTGAATATCTACGTTGTTATCAGCATGCTCTCCACCGTTAAGGATATTCATCATTGGTGTAGGAAGTGTAGTGGCATTGAATCCGCCTAAGTAAGTGTATAAAGGTACTCCTAGGTAGTCAGCTGCTGCGTGTGCTGCTGCCATTGAAACACCAAGAATTGCATTTGCACCTAATTTTCCTTTGTTTTCTGTACCATCAAGCTCTAATAATAGTTGGTCAATAACAACTTGACGAGTTACATCGATACCTAATAATTCAGGTGCAATTACTTCATTAACGTTCTCTACTGCTTTTAATACACCTTTACCTAGGTAACGGTCTTTGTCACCATCACGTAATTCTACTGCTTCATGTTCACCAGTAGAAGCACCACTTGGAACTAGTGCAGAACCGAATGCTCCTGATTCTGTAAAGATTTCAACTTCAACTGTTGGGTTACCACGGGAATCTAATACTTCGCGTGCATAAACATCTGTAATGTAAGGCATAATGTAAAACTCTCCTTTTTAAGATTATTTTTGAATAAGGCTTTCGCCTGTCATCTCTTTTGGTTTTTCTACTTGTAATAAATCTAATAATGTAGGCGCCAGATCAGCTAAAATACCACCCTCACGCAACTCGACACCATCTTTTGTCACGATGACTGGCACCGGATTCGTTGTATGAGCAGTCATCGGATCACCATCAAGCGTAACTACTTCGTCTGAATTACCATGGTCTGCTGTAATAATCGCTTGACCACCTTTTTCGATGATTTTGTCAACCACTTTTCCTAGACATTCATCAACGGTTTCGATTGCCTTAATTGTCGGCTCCAGCATACCTGAGTGACCGACCATATCTGGGTTAGCAAAGTTTAAGATGATCGCATTTTGTTCATCTTTATCTAACTCTTCTAATAATGCATCTGTAACTTCATATGCACTCATTTCTGGCTTCAAGTCATATGTTGCCACTTTCGGTGAATCGATCAGTATACGCTTTTCACCAGGGAACTCTTGCTCACGTCCCCCACTCATGAAGAAGGTAACGTGGGGATACTTTTCCGTTTCTGCAATACGTAGTTGTTTTAGATCATTTTGTGCTAAAACTTCTCCTACTGTATTATCTAAGTTGACTGGTTCATAAGCTACATAACCGTCGACTGTTTCACTAAAGTTTGTGAGACATACGAAGTGGATATTTTTTGGTGCTTTGTCGCCACGGTCAAAATCACGGAAATCTTCATTTGCAAACGTACGTGATATTTGGATGGCACGGTCTGGACGGAAATTATAGAAAATCACCGCATCTTCATCCTGAATCGTAGCTCTTGGTTCCCCATTCTTATCTGTAATGACAGACGGGATTACGAATTCATCATAGATTTCATTTTTGTAAGAATCTTCTACAACTTCGAATGGATCGGTATATTTAGGGCCTTCTCCGTATACCATCGCATCGTAAGACTTTTTAACACGATCCCAACGCTTGTCACGATCCATGGAATAATAGCGTCCGGAAATTGTGGCAAATTCTCCAACACCATATTCTTTCATTTTCTCTAAAGCTTGCTCAATATAGATTTTAGCTGATTTTTGATCGACATCACGACCGTCTAAAAAGGCATGTACATATACTTTTTTAAGACCTTTGTCGGCAGCAAGCTTTAATACTGCATACATATGCTCAATATGACTATGTACACCACCATCTGACAACAATCCGAAAACGTGGAGTGCTTTATCATTCTTTTTCGCATGTTCTACTGCATTTAGTAATACTTGATTGTCAAAAAAGTCGCCATCTTTGATCGATAAGTTAACACGAGTTAAGCTTTGATACACGATACGACCGGCACCAATATTTAGGTGGCCAACTTCTGAGTTACCCATCTGTCCCTCTGGAAGGCCAACCGCTTCACCACAGGCAGTTAATTGACTTGTTGGATATTGGTTCCAGTAACGATCAAAGTTTGGTGTATTAGCTTGTTTTACTGCATTTCCTTTTTCTTCATCCCTTAATGCATAACCATCAAGAATGATGAGTGCTGCTAGTTTATTCTGGCTCATTTTGTACCAGCCTCCACTAACTGTAAGAAGGAATCAGCCTCAAGACTTGCACCACCTACTAATGCGCCATCGATATCAGATTGTGCTAATAATTCGTTCACATTAGCTGGTTTGACACTTCCACCGTATTGAATACGAACAGCATCAGCTGCTGCAGCAGAAACCGCATCTGCTACGACTTTACGGATATGGGTACATACTTCATTAGCTTGTTCAGAAGTAGCTGTTTTTCCTGTTCCAATTGCCCAGATTGGCTCATAAGCAATAATCGTTTCTTTCACTTGTCCTTCTGAAAGTCCTGCAAGTGCTGCTTTTACTTGCTCTTCCACAACAGTCATCGTTTGATTTGCTTCACGTTGTTCTAGTGTTTCACCAACACAAACAATTGGTACTAAGTTATGAGCAAAGGCAGCATGAGCTTTTTTGTTTACTGTTTCATCTGTTTCAGCAAACATTTCACGACGCTCAGAGTGTCCTAGCACTACGTATGTTACACCAATGTCAGCAAGCATACTTGGGCTTACCTCGCCAGTAAATGCCCCACTTTCTTCAAAATGCATGTTTTGTGCTGCAACCTCTAGGTCGGTTCCTTTTGTTTTTTCTACTAATGTTGGTAAGTAAGGAAAAGGTGCACAAACTACAGATTCTACCTTGTCATTGCTAGCTACTTTGTCTTTGGTATCTTCGACAAATTGTACAGCTTCACCTAGTAGTTTATTCATTTTCCAGTTACCTGCAATTACTTTTTTACGCATATTCTTCACCTCTCCTTTGATTACTTGTCGGTTAGTACACTAACACCAGGCAGTTCTTTACCTTCCATAAATTCTAAGGAAGCACCGCCACCAGTTGAGATGTGGTCCATTTGCTCTGCGTAGTTAAATTTCTCAACTGCTGCTGCAGAATCTCCACCACCAATTACAGTATAACCTTCTGTTTTACTTAGTGCATCTGCGACAGCTTTTGTACCATTAGCAAATGTTTCTAATTCAAATACACCCATTGGTCCGTTCCAAATAACAAGCTTAGAATCGCTAACAATATCTGCATATTTTTCGCGGGTTTTTGGTCCGATATCCAATGCTTCTAAATCAGCTGGGATCGAATCAATATCAACGATTTGCGTATTCGCATCATTAGAAAAGTCATCTGCAACAATAACATCTTCAGGCATAACAAAATTTACACCTTTTTCTTTAGCTTTTTGCATATACTCTTTTGCTAATTCAATTTTATCTTCTTCTAATAGTGATTTACCAATTTCATGTCCTAATGCTTTAACAAACGTATAGGCAAGACCACCACCGATGATCAAATTATCAACTTTATCTAATAAATTATCGATCACACCGATTTTATCTTTTACTTTTGCACCACCGATAATTGCTGTAAATGGACGATCTGGATCAGACAATGCTTTTCCCAATACTTCTAATTCTCTTTCTAAAAGGAATCCTGCTGCAGATGGAATATGTTCTGCAATACCTGCTGTTGAAGCATGTGCACGGTGTGCAGCACCAAATGCATCGTTTACGAAGTAGTCTGCAAGGCTCGCGAATTCTTTTGCTAGAGCTGGGTCATTTTTTGTTTCACCAGGTTCAAAACGTACATTTTCAATTAACAAGAGGTCACCGTCTCCTAGTTGGCTAACCGCTTGGTTGACTTCATCGCCATATACTTCATCAGTTTTAATAACGGATTTGTTACTTAAGTCGCTTAGACGTTTAGCAACTGCATCCATGCGAAGTTCTTCTACTACTTCTCCACCCGGACGACCTAAGTGACTGGCAAGGATAACCTTTGCACCTTGTTCTGATAAGTATTTAATTGTTGGTAATGCTGCTTTAATACGTGTGTCATCTGTAATTTCGCCGTCTTTCATTGGCACGTTAAAGTCAACACGGCAGAATACCTTTTTACCATTAACGTCAATGTCTTTAATTGTTTGTTTGTTCATTCGTATGAACCTCCTTAAGGACTTGGATATTGCAATGTGATGATGGGATGTGTGGACACACTTACATTCCACCACCAATAGTTTAACCTAGTATGAACTTCAGGCAAAAACGGGAGGAGGATCAATCCCCCTCCCGTTCATTTGTTACGCTTATAGTCCTTGTTTTTTAAGATATGCAGCTAAGTCCACTACACGACTAGAGTATCCCATTTCATTGTCATACCAAGATACTACTTTTACCATGTTACCTTCCATTACCATTGTAGAAAGTCCATCAATAGTAGAAGAGTTAGTGTTTCCGATATAGTCAACAGATACTAGTGGCTCATCAGAGTATCCAAGGATACCTTTCAAGTGACCGTCTGCTGCTTCTTTTAATGCACCATTTACATCTTCAACTGTTACTTCTTGATCTAGTTCTGCAACTAGGTCAACTAGTGAACCGTCTGGAGTAGGTACACGCATTGCCATACCATTTAATTTACCTTCTAATTCAGGTAGTACTAGAGATACTGCTTTTGCAGCACCAGTAGTTGTTGGAATGATATTCTCAGAAGCTGCACGAGCACGACGATAGTCTTTGTGTGGTAAATCTAGAATTTGTTGGTCGTTAGTATATGAGTGAATAGTAGTCATCATACCGCGTTTTAGACCGAATTTATCGTTTAATACTTTAGCATATGGAGCTAAACAGTTTGTTGTACAAGAAGCGTTAGAAATTACATGGTGGTTAGCTGGATCGTATTGATCTTCGTTAACACCCATAACTACTGTAATATCTTCTTCTTTTGCAGGTGCAGAAATGATAACTTTTTTCGCACCAGCATCTAAATGTTTAGCTGCTGCATCACGTTGTGTGAAGATACCAGTAGATTCAACAGCGATTTCTACTCCAAGGTTACCCCATGGTAAGTTAGCTGGGTCACGCTCAGAAAGAACTTTAATTTCTTTGCCACCTACAACTAGAGAATCTCCATTAACAGAAACTTCTTCTTCTAGTTTTCCGTGTACAGAGTCATATTTAAGTAGATGTGCAAGCATATTCGCATCAGTTAAGTCGTTAACTGCTACTACTTCTACCTCATCATTTTTTAAAGCTTGACGAAAAACGTTACGACCGATACGGCCAAAACCATTAATACCTACTTTTACTGCCATGCTTAATTCCTCCTTAAAGTATCCTTTATAATTTATATTTAAAGGGATGAACCCTTTAACAACTCCTGCGCTGCCGCTTCGTCTGTGATCAATACATTACTTTTCCCTTGTTTGAAGTAAGATTGAATGGCTTTTGCTTTCGAAGAACCACCGGCTACAGCAATAACATATTGTGCTTGTTCGAGTTCCTCTAATTGCATACCAACAGTGCGAACCTTGTAAACGACCTCCCCTTGCTCATCAAGGTAGTAGCCAAAGGCTTCACTCACAGCGTTACCACTTCTTAATTTATTTAATACTTGATCAGAAGCTTTACGGCGCTTTGCCATCGTAAATGCGTCACCAATACTGTGTAAGACTATTTTAGTATCATGAATCATTTCTAAAATATCCTTAATAGCTGGTTCTTCAATAATTGAATGGTATGTTTCCTCACTTAACGGATCAGGCACATATAACATGCGATAATTACCATTTGCTTTTTTAGCCATCTGGGCACAAATGGTGTTAGCTTGATTTTCCACTTGCTCTCCTAAACCGCCTCTTGCTGGGACAAACGTACAATTCGCAGCATGTTCTAACGGCTTCATCTGATTGGCTACTTCCGCCATCGATGTGCCACCTGTAACTGCTATTGTTTGATTGGAAGTTAATATGGAACTTAAAAACTGCACACACGCTTTTCCCATATCCTGCTTAACAGATGGTTGTGTATCACTATTCCCCGATACGATAATGACATGCTCCAATTGTAATTTATCCTTAATTTGAGATTCTAAAACACGAAATTCGGAAATTTCATTCATAAATGACGATAACTTCTCAATAATCGTGTCCCCTTCATCCGTAACCTGCATCCCTTTAGAGGTTACCATTATAAACCCATGCTTGCTTAAAAACTCAATTTCACTACGAACAACTCGTTCTTTTAGTTTGATATTGTCAGCTAAGCTACGGCGTCCGATTGGTTGCATCATTTGTATGTAATGAAGTATTTTATATCGTTTCTGCATGATATCGAGTAAATCCGGGTACAATTTTTCTTGAATATCTAATAAATCTTTCAATCGGAAACGCTCCTTTATCATTTTCCGGGGAATTTTTGTCCCTCCTAGTCGCATTTCGTCCCACTTAGAACAAAAAAATAACTTCCATAAATTATTGTATCAAATGGCTTAACATCTCTCAACTATTTTCTGAATTATTTTTCTTCTTTAGATAGTTTTCGATCTTTTCCATGTCGATTAGTTCACTATCGACAATCGTGTCTTCATGTTGAATGACAGGGATCATGAGATGATAAGCTTCTAGCAGTACATCATCATTATAAATATTAATTTCTTCAATTTCAAATAAATAGTCTTGTTGCAACATTTCCAGCGTCACTTTTGCTTGATCACAAAGACTACAATTTTCTTTTCCATAAAGTTTTAATTTCATCATTCTCACCCTTTGACTTGATTACAAACCTCAACAAAACCTGCTGAACGAAACGTCTGTATGTCCCACTCTTCAAGTATCACGAGAAAACTAATGATCAGTGAGGACCCCACACCGAGTTTGTTGAGCGGACATTTAGTACGTTATTTGGTGGAATAACGTAGTTTTTTTTGATGTTGGCGGACATTGAATCCCTTATTCAGTTCATTTCAGCTTACATGAGCACAATTTTCGATCAATAGCGGAATAGTTGTCCACATATAGCCTAAAAACGACCATTTTGTCATAAATAACGGAACAAATGTCCGCACTCAGTCCGTATTCCAGTTTGAATCTATGGCTACATTATCACGGTGCTAATCGGCTGTAAGCCCCTACCGATCATAGTTTTATTTTATTGCTTTCGTTCCTGTGTCGATCATTTCTTGAATCACTTCTGATGATTGGTGAAGTTGTTGTTTTTCTTTTTCTGTCAGTTCTAATTCGATTACTTCACGGATGCCGTTTTCGTTTAGCAGTACTGGCACACCTAGATAGAGATCATTCAATCCGTATTGTCCCTCTAATTTTGCGGAAACAGTTAAAATCGCATTTTCATTATTTAATATGGCTTTTGTTAATCGAACTAACCCTAGGCCGATCCCGTAATAGGTTGCTCCTTTTCGTTCAATGATATGATATGCCGCATCTCGTACATTCTCAAATATCTCTGTCATGGCTTCATTTTGATAAAAGTTATCGATACCTGCATATTGAGTTAAAGGTACACCACCAATTTGCACATGACTCCATACCGGCAATTCTGAATCACCGTGTTCACCAATGATATAAGCATGTACATTTCGTGGGTCGACCTCAAAGTGTTCTCCTAATAAATAACGGAAACGCGCAGTGTCCAGAATCGTTCCAGAACCAATGACACGTTCCTTCGATAAACCTGAAATTTCCCTTGTCAGATGTGTTAAAATATCAACCGGATTGGTAGCTACAACAAAAATACCTTGGAAGTCAACGCCCATGACTTTCTCGACAATACCTTTAAATATTTTGGCATTTTTCGTGACAAGATCCAATCTAGTTTCACCCGGTTTTTGATTGGCACCTGCTGTAATGACAACTAAATCTGCATTATGGCATTCTTCATAATCACCTGCTTTAATACGCATCGGATTACCAAATGCCATGCCATGATTCAAATCACGTGCTTCTCCTTCCGCTTTCGCTTGATCCAAATCAATTAGGACTAATTCATTGACAACGCCTTGATTTAATAACGCATAAGCATAACTAGTACCGACTAAACCTGTTCCAATAATGACTACTTTTCTTAATTTTGTTTTGCGTATTGTCACAAATAACCATTCCTTCCATCGAAAAATGGGATATAGTTATACTATATCCCATTTTTGCTACTTATGAAACAATGATATCTGAAAATTATGTGAATAATTGAGCAATGACTTCTTCTGCGCCTAAAACACCCGAAGTCGATAATCCATAAATATAACTTTTTCGTATCGAAATTGCATCAGCACCTTGTTGTAAATAGTGGTTTAATTCATCTTTCAACTTCACTTCCGCCTCTACAACAACGGTTAACCTTTCACTTATTATTATATTGATCTGTTCCAGTAAATCAAGATTAGACTCATTAATATTGGACAAAATAATCCCATCAACTTGCTGTTCTATACTTGAACGAACATCATCTAATGACAAGTCTCCATAAACAAAGATTGGTAATGTCGTAAACTGTTTTATATATTGAATCTCTTCCCAATTAATGTACCGTTTTTGATATTCATTTGCCACCTGTTCTGCCAGCGGGCTTTTATTCGCATAATTTTTCTTGGCAAAAATTGGATCGACAACAAAATTGGTAGTTCCTTTCACTAATTGATCTGCTTTCCAATGAATTTCATCTTTAGCTATGGACAAAATAATTGCCTGATAACCGGCTAATTCGGCACGCTGGACAAAATGTTTAGTAAGTTCTAAATCTTGAAAAATGTGAGCTTGGAACCAAAGTTCACTATCTGGAACAGCATCACTAATTTCTTCAATGCTATAGGATGAATGACTGCTAACAATAAAAGGTACCCCCTGCTTACTGGCAGCTTTGGCCGTTGCTAGTTCTCCATCTTCATGAAAATATGTCTGCGCACCAACCGCACCTAACAATAGAGGAGAAATTTTCAGTTTAGATGGTGAATTACTATTAAGTATAAATGATGTAGCATTTCCTTTCTTGGATGTTACTTGATCTAAATATAATTTAGCTGTTTCAGATAATTGTTTTTCAGCTACTTCCTCTAAATCAGCTATAAAATTTCCCTTCACTTTTGTTTTTACCATGTTATATGCCTCCTAATAATTTAGGGAAACAAAAAAGCCCCTCTTGATAAACAAGAGAGACTAAAGCTATTATCTCCCTCTTATTTTTCAAACTAAAGTTTGCAGGATTTAGCACCTTTTAAGCATTAATAGCTTAAGGTTGCCGGGTTTCATCAGGCCAGTCCCTCCACCGCTCTTCATAAGAGTATCTATATGTTTTAGTTTTTAATTTTATCACGGTTATAACCTTGATAAGTTTTGCTAACCGTAAGTGGGGATTCCCACTTATGAAAATCTCACTTTCTTAGCTCTTTCGATTTCTAGTGCTTTTAATTGTCTTCTTAAAATCTTTCCGCTGATCTTGGTTTTTGGTAATTCATCCATTACTTCAATTTCTCTAGGAGCAGCATGTGCGGAAAGATTTTTTCTCACATATATTCGAATGTCTTCTAGTAATTGATCTGATTGTCGATAGCCTGCTCTTAACGTAATAAAGGCTTTGACTAATTCCCCGCGTAATTCATCCGGTTTACCGATAACACCAGCTTCTTCTACAGCGGGGTGTTCGATTAACTTACTTTCCACTTCAAAGGGACCAATACGCTCACCAGCAGAATTGATCATATCGTCATTTCGCCCTTGGAAGAAGACATATCCTTCCTCATCCTGTAATGCTAGATCTCCTGAAATATACCAGCCCTCATATTGGAAATAAGATTGGAACTTATCTTGGTTTCCCCAAATTTCTTTCATAAGTCCTGGCCAAGGTGTACGTACCGCTAGTTGTCCAACTTCACCGTGAGGTAGTTCATTACCTTCTTCATCCAAAATACCCACCTGTACGCCAGGAAAAGGTCTCCCCATGGAACCGGGTTTAATTTTTTCAGCAGGAAGGTTGACAATTAAATGCCCACCTGTCTCTGTCATCCACCATGTATCATGGATACGAACATGTAAACTGTTCCATGCCCATTGGATTACTTCAGGGTTTAAAGGTTCCCCTACACTTAAGACATGCCGTACAGAAGATAAATCATATTGTTTATAGAGGTCACCTTTTGACAGGAGCATACGGAAAGCTGTCGGTGCACTATACCAAATCGTTACTCCTAATTCCTCAATTAAGGAATACCAATTCTCTGCACTGAAGCGTCCACCTTGGATCACAACAGTTGCTCTATTCAATAGTGGAGCAAACAAGCCATATACACTGCCTGTTACCCAGCCTGGGTGTGACGTACACCAATAAACATCATCATCTTTAATATCTAGTACCCATTTTCCTGTCACGATATGATGTTGTACTGCACGATGAGCATGTAGTACGCCTTTTGGTTTACCAGTAGAGCCACTTGTATAATGGATGATTAAACCATCCTCCCAGTCTACCCACTCCACATACTGATCACCATCAACAGGTTGTAACGGTTCTTTCTCGATATCCTCCACAAAAAGAATCGTTTCTAGTGAAGGAATATCCGTCTTCGGTACACGTTTGACTAACTCCTGATCAGTAATCAGCAAAGTACCAGCACAATCATTGATACGGTCTCTCACTGCTTCTTCCATAAATGCTTCAAATAAAGGACCAGCAATTGCCCCTACTTTAATAGCTGCTAATATCGCAATATAGCATTCAGGTGTTTTAGGAAGAAATACAAAGACACGATCCCCTTTCGTTACTCCATGCTCTTTTAATATGCGAGCATAATGGTCAGTTTGATCCTTTATTTCTTTAAACGTGTACGATCGCCTTTCGTTCTCATTAATATAATGGAGAGCAATCTTATCTCCATATCCCTCTGCTACGTGACGACCAATGGTTTCATATGCTGCATTTATCTTTCCTGTCTTCGCAGCAGATAATAATGCTTTTGCATCTGACCAATCAAAATTTGCTCTTTTTTCCTCATAGTTGCTAAGATTATAATCGCCTTCTATTGTTGCAATGTGTGTTGTTGCATGTTGCGTCATCTGATGTTCCCCCTTGAAGACCGGTTACTGTTTGCTCAAGTCTAAAGATTCTAAAATTTCTGATTTTAAATGTGCTAACTCTTCACTTCCACGATCCCTTGGTCGCTCTTGCTCTATCGTAACCTCTTTCTCTACCTCTCCTGGTTGCCCTCTTAAAATAACAACACGGTCACATAAATAGGTTGCTTCATCTATATCGTGCGTTACTAATACGATAGTAGATTGATATTTTTTCCAAACATCTAATAATAAATCCTGTAATTGCATTTTGGTGAAAGCATCTAAAGCACTAAACGGTTCATCTAAAAGAAGAATTTCAGGTGATGTTACCAATGCCCGCGCAATGGCTACACGTTGAGCCATACCTCCTGATAACTCACGAGGATACAGCTTTTCCTTTCCCCTTAAACCTACGCTTTCTAAGTAATCAATAGCTCTATTTTCTTTGTCTTTACGGCTGCCTGTCAATCCGAATGTTACATTATCTAACACATTTAACCATGGTAGAAGTCTTGGCTCTTGGAAAATAAAGCCTGTTGTATCATGAATTTCTTTAGATACGGTTCCGTTAATTTCAATTTCACCATCGTATTCAGGATCTAGCCCTGATATCGCTCTTAATAAGGTACTTTTCCCACATCCACTAGTTCCAAGCAAACCGATAATTTCTCCCGGTTGCACTTCTAAATTAACATTTTGTACAGCAGTAGTACCATTAAATGTACGGCTGACATCTCTTAATGCTAGACTCATATTAAATACTCCTTCCTATTTCTCCAAACGATCCTGCCAATGCAAGGAACGATCTTCTACTAGCTTTAAAATCCAGTCGGTGATTTTACCGATAATCGCAAATAGAATAATACTTGCCAAAATAGTTTCAGGACTTGACATATTCTGACCAAAGACAAGTAAAAATCCTAACCCTTGACTTGCCCCCATCAGTTCTGCTGCCACTACAAACATCCAACCAAGCCCTAAGCCACTACGCATCCCTACCAAAAAGGACGGTAACGAAGCCGGCAAAATAATTCGTTTCACCAATTGTAAAGTATTTAATCCGTACATTTTTCCTACTTCAATTAATTTACGGTCTACGCCTAATATACCGCTAACAATATTTAAATAGACAGGGAAAAATACCCCAACTGCAATCATGGTAACTTTTGATGTTTCACCAATACCCAGCCATAAAATAAACAATGGTACCCATGCTAGCGATGGGATCGAGCGAAACGCCTGAATCATCGGATCAAAAAGCTGCTCTGCCTTTTTATAAAAACCGACAAATGATCCGAGAACAATCGCAGCAACTGTCCCGATAACAAACCCAACAAGTACTCGATAGGTTGTGATCCAAACATGCCCCCAAAGAGATCCATCCTGTGCCATACTTATAATTTTTTCAACTATGGTACTTGGTGCTGGTAGTTGATTAGAAGGGACAACACCAGCACGACATAAAATCTCCCATATGATAATTAAAAGGACAGGAATGATGCTACCCATAAATACGGTTTTTACCAGTGAATCTTTTTTCTTCTTAATGGATGCTTTTTTCCCTCTCACTTCTGATGGTGCTGGTTTAACATAGCCAGCCGTTACGTTATTTTGTTGCTCAGCCATTTTTTGCCCCTCCTAAATCCCTAAAACTTCGCAAGCCCTCACTAATGGAAATCTTACTTTATTCGATTACCGCTTCTGCATATTCTGGATTGATTAGTTCATTCGTTAATGCTTCGACATCATCGCCTGCTTCCAAGTCTCCAGCATTTTTCAACACATTACCAGCTGCTTGGATAGATTCAATATGTTCATCTCCAGGTATTGGATTAGACAAATCAGTTCTTTCTACTAACTGAATTTTTGCCACATCTATACTAATATCAGCTTCTTCTGCCAATAATTCTGCAGCCTCTTCCGGATTGTCTAATATCCATTGACGCGCTCTTTCATATAATTCAATTACTTTTTCAACATATTCTGGATGTTGATCAGCAAATTCCTCACGAACATTTAAAAATCCATACGTATTTAGATTAATATCTCTATAAAAAAGCTCTGCTCCTGATTCTAATTCATGTTTTGCCATATGTGGGTCAAGTCCTGCCCATGCATCAACATCACCATTAACAAGTGTATTACCACCATCAGCATGTTGTAAGTTCACTATTTCAATATCATCGATTGTTAATCCTTTTGAATCTAATGCTCTAACTAAGAAAATATATGGATCAGTACCAAAAGTTGCTGCTACTTTTTTACCTTCCAGGTCTTCAATTGACTCAATTCCGGAGCCTTCATTAGTCACCAGTGCTGTCCATTCTGGTTGAGAATAAATATAGACATTTTCCAATGGTACATCATTTGATTTGGCGATAAGTGCTGCTGCACCTGCTGTCGAGCCAAAATCAACACTGTCACTATTTAAAAATTCGATTGCTTTGTTACTCCCTTGACTTAGTTTCCACTTTACATCAATATCTTCTTCACCGAATACTTCTTCTGCCCAGCCAAATTCTTTTAATACAAGACTTGTAGGTGAATAATAAGCATAGTCTAAACGAATTTCAGATGGTTTTCCTTCGTCCGCTTGGCTGTCGGATGAACAGCCAACTGCTAAAATAATAATAATTCCAAATGCTGCAATTGCAAGAAAACTTCTTAAATCAATTAATGGTACTCTTTTCATGATAGATACATCCCCCTCATATTTTTTTCTAAATTTCACATGCATATGTTGAAATTGTTCCTCTTAAACGCTGTGCCTCTTTATATGTGCAACGGTTATGAACAACTTGCAAGCCACCTTCGAGCGCTACTTCTTCTGCCTTTGGAGAGACAACACCTTCTTGCAGCCAGAATACTTTTGGATTTACTTCTATTGCTTCTTTAGCAATCTCTACTGCTGCTTCTGGACTACGGAATACTTGTACAATGTCGATTTCAACCGGTACACTTTTCAAGTCTGGATAAGCTTTTTCGCCAAGAATTTCTGTTTCTCTAGGGTTGACCGGAATGATTTTGTAACCTAGTCTTTGCATTTTTCTAGCCAGACGATAACTTGGTCTTGCTTCTTTTCCACTGAGACCTACAATTGCTAATGTTTTTTGGCGCGTTACTTCTTCACCATTTTCAATGTATCGTTCATATGGAGAATTTAATGCCCATTTAATAATACCTTCATCGTTAACAACAATTTGTTTTTCTTTCTCTTCACCAATTCCTGTTGCCTTCACAAGTGCTTGATCCAAGTCATTTTTAATATCTCTTACAGATTCAATCCCTACAGATAGACGAACTAATTCCTCTGTAACACCAGTTTCTTCAAGCTCTTCTTTTGTTAACTGCTGATGTGTTGTAGAAGCCGGATGAATAATCAGTGATTTGGCATCTCCCACGTTTGCAACATGTGACCATAGCGCAACATTGTTGATTAAATCACGTCCTGCGTCACGTCCACCTTTGATACCGAATACAATGATTGAACCAAACCCGTTGTTTAAGATTCGTTTTGCTAACTCATGAGATGGATGACTTTCAAGCCCTGGATATCTAACCCATTCCACTGCTTCATTTTTCTCTAAGTATTCTGCAAGCTCTTGTGCGTTTTGGTTATGTCGTTCCACACGAATATGCAATGTCTCAAGTCCTTGTAGCAATTGGAAAGCATTAAATGGACTTAGCGCTGCACCAAAGTCTCTCAGTAGCTGCACTCGCACTTTTGTAATAAATGCTAGTGTTCCGAAATCTACTGCATAGCGGATGCCATTGTAACTTGGATCCGGCTCAGTAAATGCTGGATATTTTTCAGAATTCCAGTTGAAATGTCCACCATCGACAATAATTCCGCCGATTGATGTACCATGTCCACCAATCCATTTTGTTGCAGAATGTACGACAATGTCTGCTCCTAACGTGATTGGTTTGCAACCAAATGGTGTTGCAAATGTATTATCGATAATTAACGGAACACCAGCATCATGTGCGATCTCCGATACTCTCTCGACATCTAATACTTGTAGGCCTGGGTTACCAATGATTTCACCATAAACAGCTTTTGTTTTATCTGTAATAGCTTCTTTGAAATTTTCAGGATCTGTTGGATCAACGAATTTAACATTAATGCCATAGCGCGGAAGTGTTACATTGAACAAATTGTACGTTCCACCGTAGAGGTTAACACCTGCGACAATTTCATCTCCTGCACTTGCTAAGTTTAAAATCGATAAAGTAATAGCTGACATCCCTGAAGCAGTTGCAACAGCTGCAACTCCATCCTCTAATAGTGCCATTCTTTTTTCGAAAACATCTACAGTTGGATTACCAATTCTGGAATAAATATTTCCCGGTTCATCAAGTGCAAATAGTCTTTCTGCATGCTCTGTGTCATGGAACACGTAAGAAGTAGATTGATAGATAGGCACTGCTCGTGAACCTGTTGTCGGATCAGGTGCTTGCCCTCCATGTAGATGAATTGTTTCCGGATCGTAAGTTGAACGTTTAAAATCAGTCATTGTATATTTCCTCCCCAAGTTTAAATTCAGAAAATTAAAAAAACCCTCTTCGATAAGAAGAAGGCTTTAACTGACATAACAGTAGTAGTCTTCCTCTTATCTATCAGGATAAGTATCCTGCAGGAATTAGCACCTTTTAAGCCATTGCTTAATGGTTGCTGGGCGTCATCGGGCCAGTCCCTCTGCCTCTCTGGATAAGAGTGATGTTATTTAGTTGGTCATTAAAAAATCTCCCTATCCTAAAGATAGAGAGACTTGAATAAATATATTCGCTCTCTTATCTCTCTAAGCCATATACGCTTAGTGGAATTGGCACCTGTATTAAGGACGATTCACTTAATGGTTGCCGAGGCTTCATAGGGCCAATCCCTCCACCTCTCTCGATAAGAAGTATAGAATTCCGAGTTGTTTACTTGCTTTTCACTTTCGTTATTTAATACTTTAGCATGGCGTCAAAATGATGTCAATATGTTTTCTGAAAATTATTTCAGATAAAATGCGACAGTGACTGTTGTTTACTACCAACTTTTTGATTATTACTGGCAACTTCGGGGGGTTTACTGGCAACTTTCCGATTTTACTGGCAACTTCGGGGGGTTTACTGGCAACTTTCCGATTTTACTGGCAACTTCGGGGGGTTTACTGGCAACTTTTCCTTCTACGAAAAAAGCGACGGTTCGTTAATACCGTCGCTTTTGCTTCTTTAGTTTAAGTCTGATGATTTCTTTTCCATTACCTGATCGATGAGACCATAGTCTTTAGCTTTTTCAGCTGACATAAAGTTGTCACGATCTGTGTCTTTTTCAACTACTTCTAGTGGTTGACCAGTACGGTCTGCTAGAATTTGGTTTAATTTTTTACGCATTTCAATAATACGGTTAGCGTGAATTTGAATGTCAGACGCTTGACCTTGTGTACCACCTAGTGGTTGGTGAATCATTACTTCACTATTTGGTAATGCATATCGTTTACCAGGCTCGCCAGCAGCTAAAAGGAATGCACCCATAGATGCTGCCATACCAATACAGATTGTTGAAACATTCGGTTGGATGAACTGCATCGTATCATAAATAGCCATACCAGCAGTAATCGAACCACCAGGTGAGTTGATGTATAGGGAAATATCTTTATCGGGATCTTCAGCTGTTAAAAATAGCATTTGCGCTACAACACTGTTTGCTACATTATCGTCAATGCCACTACCTAACATAATAATTCGGTCTTTTAAAAGGCGTGAATAAATATCATATGCACGTTCTCCTCGGTTTGTTTGTTCAATAACTGTAGGGATTAAGTTCATGAAAAATTTCCTCCTTTTAACACTTGCTTTTTTTCATTCATGAAATCTAACTATTTTCATCTTAACGGAATGGTCAAAAAAGGTCAAACGATTTGATTTTCTAACTTCATCCTACCCTTAACTGTAACGATTTAAACCTCTAAGATCAAATCATCAAAGTTTGCTATATGTATTGAAATTATACTAACGATTCGCTATAATTATTCTTGTCGCATTTTATCACGACGCTAATCGCCAATTCAAGAAAGTGATAACAATGAACATTAACCCGTTCCATTGATTGATCCATGCGCCCGTAGCTCAGGGGATAGAGCAATGGTTTCCGGTACCATGTGTCGGGGGTTCGAATCCCTCCGGGCGCGCTTTTTATAACAAGTAAACGCCAACCAAAGCACTTCTCACATCCAATATGGATTGGAGAAGTGCTTTTCTATGTAGATTTATTTCCCAGTCCTGTTATTTAAGCAACATTTTCCCCATCCTTCCTTTACGATCTGCATCAACATCATTCCATATATAGTCGATATGCAGCTCATTCTGTTGCTACTTACTATGTTTCTGTTATTATTCCAATCATATATTTTCTCGACAAAAAACACTGCAGAAAAGCAGTGTTATACACATCTTTATTTTTTTCCTTCAACAAAAGCCACTAGTTCGTCTAATGCTTCCTTGTCATCACTTCCATCTGTAATAATTTTTATTGTATTCCCTTTGGCCAATGCCAGACTCATTAATCCCATAATACTTTTAGCATTGATCCGCTTATTGTCTTTTTCAATAAAAATTTCCGACGTAAAACTGTTTGCCTTTTGTACAAATTGAGCCGCTGGTCTTGCTTGTAACCCAGGATCTACTGCAATAACAACTTCTTTCTCTAACATGCTAACCCCTCCCGTTTAGTAAGCGCTATCATTCCATTCTACTAATGGATAGCTCATCTTATTCTTATAATATTGTAGAGGAGGGAAAATCCTCCTCTTGTTATTTCATGGATAACTCTTCTTTTCGTAATTGATCTGCAAATTGATCGATTTTTTTCAATCGGTGGTTAATGCCAGATTTACTAATCTTACCACCTGAGACCATTTCACCTAATTCTTTTAATGATACATCTTGATGTTCCATTCTTAGTTTGGCAATTTCCTGTAATTTATCTGGTAATGCATCCAATCCGACCGTCTTATCAATAAAACGGATATTTTCAACCTGTCGGAATGCGGCACCAATTGTTTTATTCAAGTTGGCTGTTTCACAATTCACCAAGCGATTGACAGAATTTCTCATATCCCGAACAATTCTTACATCCTCGAATTTAAATAATGCTTGATGTGCGCCAATATAATTTAAAAACTCGGTAATTTTTTCTGCTTCTTTAATATATGTTATAAACCCTTTTTTACGTTCCAAAATGCGTGCATGAAGTTCATATTCATTCAACAAATCACACAATGATTGATTGTGTTCTTCATGAAAATTATATATTTCTAAATGATAGGAAGAAGTTTCTGGATTATTAACGGATCCACCAGCTAAAAATGCGCCTCGCAAATATGCTCTTCGGCAACATTGCTTTTTCGTATACTTCTTAGAGATCGTACGAATAAATTGTAATGGTTCTGCTAAAATCTCCATGTCTTGGAGCATTTCTTTCACGCCTTCATTCATCCGAACGATGTAGACGTTATTTTTTTTTAATTTCATTTTTTTACGTACTAATAATTCTACCGGTATTTGATAGATCGATTTAATTAACGTATAAATACGACGTGCGATTGCTGCATTCTCCGTTTGCACATCTAAGGAATAATGATTTTTTGAAAAAGAGAGCGCACCATTCATCCGAATCAATGCTGCTAATTCTGCTTGTTCGCAACAATCATCACTTTCGATTTTCGTTAACTCTTTTTTTATATCTGCTGCAAACGACAACTTTCTCCCTCCCCTCTTTGCCAACTGCTAACCCCTACATTAACGAACACAACACTTTCGCCACTTTGTCCGTATCGTGCCGTAAGGAATGATTTAATTCTTTGACAATATCTTCTTCAATAATTTCCAAGCCAAACTGACGTAATTTATCGAAATCATATTTTACCGGTTCTGCATTTTCTTCAGCATAAACCATTTGGACATCACGAGCGATTGTTTTATTATGAACAATGACAGATTGCAGACATCCTGTACCTATATGATCCATGATTGCCTGTACATGATCGGATGCAGTATAATGATTCGTTTCACCAGCTTGCGTCATAACATTACATACATAGACAACTTTTGCTTTCGTATTGCGTAAAGCCTCACCAATTTGTGGAACAATCAGGTTAGGTAATGTGCTTGTATATAAACTTCCTGGTGCAATCACGACCAAGTCTGCTTCTTGAATAGCCGAGA
This sequence comes from Gracilibacillus suaedae, assembly GCF_017599345.1. Classification (GTDB taxonomy): domain Bacteria; phylum Bacillota; class Bacilli; order Bacillales; family Amphibacillaceae; genus Gracilibacillus; species Gracilibacillus suaedae. The sequence continues at coordinate 29,512 of NZ_JAGFVL010000029.1, read as the reverse complement.
CTGCTTCCGGTAATGGCAATACCGGGTTTGGCTTTAAAAAGACACGTTTAATCCGTTTATTAGCTTTCGGTATATTGGATTCCCCAACTACTATTTCACCATCTTCATATTCTGCATGGAGAAACATGTTTTGATTAGCAATCGGGTAAATGTTCCCTTTTACATTTAACACGCGTGAAATCTCTTTTATTCCGTTGTAAAAGTCTCCGGTAACAGAAGTCATAGCTGCTAATAAGAGATTCCCCATCGAGTGTCCAGAGAGACCATTTCCTTTTGTAAATCGGTGTTGAAATAATTCCATCAACATTGGCTCAACGTCAGAAAGTGCGGCGATAACGTTACGAATATCTCCTGGTGCAGGCATTTCCATTTCAGATCGTAAGCGTCCAGAACTGCCGCCATCATCAGCAACAGTTACAATTGCGGATAAATCAATTGGTTGTTCCTTTAGCCCTCGTAGCAGAACCGGCATACCAGTTCCACCACCGATGACCACTACTTTTTTTAGGTCAGATTGTGACATTTTTATCCCTTTCGTTTCTCTATATCACGATGACTAACATGTGTGACATAATTTTTTTGAAAATGCTTTGCCAAATGCTCTGCAATCGCAACAGATCGGTGTTGTCCACCTGTACATCCAATCGCTATAACGAGCTGGCTTTTCCCCTCACGCTTATATTGCGGAAGCATAAATTGCAATAAGTCGATCGTTTTCTCTAAAAATTTCTGTGTATCAGACCATTTAAATACATAAGAAGAAACTTCCGTATTTAAACCAGTGAGCGGACGCATTTGCTCGACGTAATGTGGATTCGGTAAGAAACGGACATCAAATACCAAGTCTGCATCTATCGGCAAACCATACTTAAATCCAAAAGAAACAGTATGGACAGAAAAAATTTCTTGGTCCTTTTTACTATAGCGTTGTACAATTTCTTCACGTAATTCCTTTGGTTTTAATTTAGATGTGTCAATGAAATGTTGTGCGCGGCCACGCAATTCGTCCAATATTTTTCGTTCAGCGTGAATTCCTTCAAGTGGTAGTCCGTCATGTGCTAATGGATGAGAACGGCGTGTTTCTTTATATCGAGATACAAGAACATGGTCATTAGCATCTAAAAACAAAATATGTTCTTCTAGCCATTCTTCTTGTCCGAGTGTGTCTAATGCTTCAAATAGTGTATCAAAAAATTCTCTACCACGTAAGTCCATTACTAGTGCTACTTTTTGGATATTATTAGTGGCGTCTTTCATGAGTTCAAGGAATTTAGGCAGGAGAGCTGGCGGAAGGTTATCAACACAATAATAACCGAGATCCTCGAAACTTTGCACGGCTACTGTTTTACCGGCACCTGACATTCCTGTGATAATAACGAGCTTTGTTTCCTCAGATTGTCTCCCCATGGGTTAAACACTCCTCTCTTTCAGAAATTTATGTAACTAACGATACTACATATATTTATACCTCTATTATACACGGAGTAAATGCCCTCTACCACCAAAATACTTAATAAGAATATGTCTATTAGTAGTCGTTATTGTAGTTTTTTCTGCATATTCCAATAATGAGCAATTTTCATCCACAAAAAAAATGGGCATAGGTATGTAAACCTATGCCTTCAAGTTTATATTTATTAAAAAGGGGGTCAATTAGTTAATTACATTATATCTAATTAATATTTCGTGCGTGTTACAGCCACGTTAATTTCCAATTACGTATTTATGTCGAAAAGATTACAAATACTAGCTTGGTGTATTAACAGCTTCTTCTAAATTTTCAATATATGACTGTGCTGCTTGTGCTGCAATACTACCATCACCAGTAGCTGTTACGATTTGACGTAAATCCTTCTCACGGATATCCCCAGCAGCAAATACGCCTGGTACACTTGTTTCCATATTCTCATTTGTCGGGATGTAACCTTCCTCATTAGTAATACCTAATGACTTAAATGGTTCACTTAATGGCACCATTCCAATATAGATAAAAGTTCCATCTATCTTATGCTCATATTCTTCCCCAGTCTTTTTATTAAACAATGTAACACTGCCAACTTTACCGTCATTTTCATTGATCGACTTTACAATCGTATCCCAGATGAAATCAATTTTGTCATTATTAAAGGCTCGATCTTGTAGGATTTTTTGTGCGCGTAATTCATCACGACGGTGAACAATCGTCACTTTACTAGCGAATCTTGTCAAATACACACCTTCTTCAACAGCGGAGTCTCCTCCACCTACGACGATCAGTTCTTTCTCTTTAAAGAATGCACCGTCACAAACTGCACAATATGATACACCACGACCACCAAGTTCTTCTTCACCCGGAACACCTAATTTTTTATACTGTGCACCGGTTGTAATAATGACAGCTTTCGTTTTATATTCCTTTGATCCGGCTACAATTGTTTTGTAGTCACCATGATCAATGACTTCTTTAATATCACCATAAGCATATTCCGCGCCAAACTTTTTAGCGTGGTCGAACATTTTATTCGACAAATCCGGTCCTAAGATGTGATCATAACCTGGGTAATTTTCGACATCCTCCGTATTTGCCATTTGTCCACCAGGAATTCCTCTTTCCAACATTAATGTATCTAAATTTGCACGTGATGTGTAAACAGCTGCAGTCATACCAGCCGGTCCAGCACCTGCAATAATAACATCATAAATTCTTTCTCCAGTCATTATCGTCATTCCTTTCTTCTTTATCTTAAAACCATTATCCTACGCTCGATATAAAAGGTCTACTATTCTGCTCACTTCTTTCATTTCCATGGAGGTGTCTGCAATGCTAGGATATTATGTTGCTTACAGCCTTCATTCCATAAATGTTGCGCCATTTCCTTCATTCCTAAATAATACTGACAAGTACTATACCATCTATAATAGGAAGGATGGCCTTTTAGCTTTGATTTATGCAATAATTTGAATCGATTTAATGCTTTTTCGTACAGTCCGATTTGAGTGAATGTTACCGCAATTCTTAGTTTTTGCTGTTCATGAATCGGATAAATATTATCAAGCAGTTCCGTATAATGCTGTAACCTATCCTCATTGGCTTCGTGTCCATAAAAACAAGCTAAATTCATACAACTGAACAATTCATCAGGATGGTCTTTTAAATATTTTTCTTCCATCGTAATAGCTGTTTCTCGTTCACCAGCAAAAAATAGTGCATAGTGATATTCATGTCTTGCCTGTGAAAACTCAGGAAACAATGCAATCATTTCTTCTAAAATGGCGATTGCTTCCTCCCATTCTTCGCGTTCCAAGTGATAAAAAGCTGTTTCCTGATACATTAACAGATCATCTTCTTGCTCTAGCATCCACTCATCATCGTCGTCTTCTTCCACTTCACTAAAATCTAATACATCAAGTAAGGAATATGCTCCCTCCGTAAATTCACCATCTGGTGCTTTTTCGATATACAATTCAGCATATTTAACTGCATCCTGAAGGAGACCTAAATGCGCATAATTATTAGCAATTAAATAATAGCAATCAACATAATCTTCACCGTGTGTAGACAGTACTTTTGTTAATATTTGATTAGCTAAATGATAGGAGCCCATTTCCGTATAGACAATCGATGCCTGGCATTGATAAAGCGGGTTATCCGGCTTATCAGCAATTGCCTTCTTAAACCATTTTAAGGAGATGTCAAATTTCCGTTTTTGAAAGGCTTCAACTCCCTTTGAAAAATAAAAATCCCCTTCTGGTATGAAAGGTATGATGTTTCCTTCTATTTGATATGGATTAGACACGCTTAGTATTCCCCTCCCATTCCAACGATATTTTCTATATGATTGTTCCTTCATTTTTAAATATAATGACTTTAGCATTATAACACACTTTTGCCACATTGAAAGATTTTTTTCAAATGTATCATTCGTGTAAAAAAAGTGAGTTATAGTATCATGAAGATAGAAAGGTGGAGATGATATGAACATTTCAATTGTTGGTGCAGGTGCTTTAGGAAGTTATTTTGGTACTCGTTGGAGTAAAGCTGGTGCTAATGTGCAATTTGTGGTTCGTAACAAGCGTGCTGCCCAATTAAAAGAAAATGGGCTTAAAATCAATAGTATTAACGGCGATGATCAAATCGAAAGGCCTGTGATCATTACCGACCCAACTCAAGCAGCACCTACTGATATTATCGTTGTGTCAGTAAAAGGGTATCACTTAGAAAGCGTGATCGATACACTTAAAAAGTTAGTTAGTCCACATACATATATATTACCTATTCTCAACGGTGTTAAGCATTACGACATGTTAACTGTTCATTTTGGCAAGGAAAAAGTACTTGGAGGTTTAGCCAATATTATCGCGACATTAGATGACAAGGGACATGTAACACATACAAGCAAGATCGATGAAATTCGATTCGGTCCTCTAGATGAAGGGCAGTTTAAAATTTGCGAACAACTAGCCGAAATTTCAGCTACCGCCAACATGACTTCCAAGTATAGTAATAAGATTTTAACGGATATATGGTATAAGTATATGTTTATTACAGCATTTTCGGGAATCACTACCGTCAGTAACATGGAGATAGGTGACCTTCTTACACATCAGGAAACGAAGGATATTATTCACCAGCTGTTTCACGAAATGAGGCAGATTGCTGCTTGTGAAAAGGTAGATCTGACTGATCAACATCTAGAAAAAGCTTGGAAAACATTGTACAGTTTACCTACCAACGCGACTTCTTCGATGCACCAGGATTATCGCAAAGGACTCCGTGTGGAATTAGAACATTTACAAGGTACGGCTATTGAGTTAGCAAACAAACATCAACTTGATATTCCCCATTTAAAAACCATTTATGGAGTTTTAAAAGCGCAGATATCAAAAAGAAGGCCAATATGAAATATATCGACCTGCTGAACACCACTCCAGCTTTATAAAAGCGCAGAGCACCAATCAAAAGCTGATGATCACATTATTGATCATCAGCTTTTTGAAAAAAGATATCCTTTTGTTTACGTTCTTGCATTTCTTCTTTTGTATAAATTACATGCATTGGATTACCAGCAACAAACGTGCCCGCTTCAACATCTTTATGTACAACTGTACCTGCCGCGACAATTGCGCTATCACCTATTGTCACGCCAGGTAAGATGGTGCTATTGGCTCCAATCATTACTTCTTGTCCAATAAAAACATCACCTAAACGATATTCTTCAATTAAGTATTCATGAGCTAAAATCGTGGTGTTATAACCGATTACCGTATTTTTCCCGACGTGAATTTTTTCTGGGAACATAATATCTAACATGACCATTAGTGCAAAAGCAGTTTCATTCCCGACATCCATCCTCAAAAAAGTACGATACATCGCATTTTTTAATTTTAAAAAAGGGGTGTATCTAGCAAGCTGAATTACAATAAAATTTTTGATTACTTTCCAGAAAGGAACGGTCTTATAGACATGCCATAAACTATTGGCTCCATGAACACGATATCGATCTGTTTTGCGCATATTTATTCCACTCCAACGATTTGTAATAGATCACTCATTTCTTCTAACATATAATCCGGATTATGGGCCTCTAATACTTTTCTTCCTTTTATCGTCCAGGCAACACCTGCCGTTTGAACACCAGCATTATGACCTGCTTCGATGTCATGGTAGTTATCTCCGACCATCATCGTTGTCATCGGATTTGCTTTTAATTCATCAATAGCTTTTAAAATAGGTTCCGGATGTGGTTTGGCATTATCGACATCATCAAGTCCGATTAACACATCAAAAAGTTGATCCATTCCGGTGATCTTCAAACCTAATTTAGCAGTATCACTCAGTTTTGTTGTAACAATTGCTAATTTGACTCCTGATTCCTTCAATTTTTTGATCGTACCGACTACAGTTGGATACGCTTCTACATATTTTTCATGGTTGGCATAATTATGCTCCCGATAAGTCTTCATCATTTCTTCTACTTTTTCTTGGTTAACTTTTTTCATACTATCCACTAATGGCGGTCCGATAAAATCGAGGATTTCTTCTCGCGTATATGTGCGATCTCCGTATTTCTCCAGAGTGTGACTAAAGGAAGCGATAATCAATTCATTCGTATTAATTAACGTTCCATCTAAATCGAATAAAATCGTTTCTACTTTCATGCTTTTACCTCCAAATGACGAGAAACGAGCTTTTGCTTGAACATAGCAAAAGCTCAACGTTCCTTATTTCTTCTTATCTTGTGTTATTTTTTTACCTTGATACGTTCTATCGGCTAAGCCTTTCTTGCGACGGTAAAGTACTAAAAGCACTGCACCCACAATTAACATAATCGAAATAAACTGCGCTGTCCTTAGATCACCAACAATATATAAACTATCGGTTCTCATCCCTTCAATGAAGAAACGTCCGATTGAATACGAAATGACATAAGTCAAGAACATTTCGCCACGACGCAATGGGTACTTGCGCAAGATTATTAATAAAATGAAAACAATGATATTCCAAACCGATTCATATAAAAAGGTTGGATGATACATCGTACCGTCAATACACATTTGATTCATAATAAAATCTGGTAAGTATTGATGAAAATTTTGATATGTAGCTTCTGAAATAGGTCCACCGTGTGCTTCTTGGTTCATAAAATTGCCCCAGCGACCAATTGCTTGTCCTAGTATAATACTTGGCGCAACGATATCGGCAATTTGCCAAAAAGATAGCTTTTTCACTCGTGTATAAAGGATAGCCGTTAACACAGCACCAATTAATGCACCATGTATGGCAATACCACCTTCCCAAATTGCAAACACTTTCCACCAAGGTTCCTCCACATAGCGATCCCATTCAAAAATAACATAGTATGCACGTGCAGATATAATAGCAATTGGTATGGCAAATACTACTAAATCGACAATATAATCCTTTTTTACACCTAATCGGTCTGCTTCCTTTGTCGCGATCCATAATGCCAAAAAGACACCAGATGCGATAATCACCCCGTACCAATAGATAGAAAATGGGCCTAATTGCAGGAAAACAGGATCAAGTGCAGGAGCTTCACATGCCAAAGTTGATCTCCTCCATTCATTAATTAATCCATATCTAGATCTGTATCAAATTCTGAAACCTCTTGCTCCCCATTTTGAATCATCTTCGATAATCGCTGGGAAAACTCTTCTGCTGCATTGACGCCCATTCGTTTCAGGCGGAAATTCATCGCAGCCACCTCTATAATAACAGCTAAGTTACGACCAGGTCGAACAGGAAGTGTTGCTTTTGGAATTTTAACATCAATAATTTGCATCGTTTCTTCTTCTAATCCTAGTCGGTCATATTGTTTCTTTTGATCCCATGTTTCCAGATTAATAACCAATGATATTCGTTTATGAGAGCGAACCGATCCCGCACCAAATAATGTCATGACATTAATAATACCTAATCCTCTTATCTCCAGTAAGTGTTCAATTAACGGAGGGGATGATCCAATTAACCGGTCATAGTCCTCTTGGCGAATTTCGACACTATCATCAGCTACAAGTCGATGTCCTCTTTTGACTAATTCCAGTGCTGTTTCACTTTTACCGACTCCACTTTGTCCAGTAATCAGTACACCAATCCCGTAGATATCAACTAAAACACCATGAACTGCTGTAAAAGGGGCAAATTTCGCCTCTAAAAAGTTTGTAATACGACTGATAACACGTGTTGTTTTATATGGTGAACGCATCAAAGGTACACCTGATGCTTCACAAGCTTCCACTAACTCAACTGGGACAGCCATATCTCTTGTTACGACAATGCCCGGTGTAATATCCGTACATAGACGATAAGAACGGTCCTTTTTTTCCTCTTGTGTTAATTCTGAAAAATATGATAATTCCGTTTTCCCTAATAATTGCAACCGATCTTTTGGATAATATTTAAAATAACCCGTCAACTCAATCCCCGGTCGAGAAACTTCACTCATAAAAATCTCACGATGAACTCCCTCCGCACCAGCAATCAGTTCAATCTTAAAGCGATCCAACAAATCCTGTGTACGCACCTTTGCCATACAAAAGCCCCCTTATCTCGGAACATAGGGACAGTGTCCTTGTCCCATTCTTTCATCTCTTTTTTATTCCATGATGTAACTATTGTAGCACTTTTTCAAAGATATAGTACAGATTTATTCGAAAAAATTCGAGCGTATGTCTTAATTGCATAAGGTAAATACTGCGCATCTCAGTCAAATTCGGTGTATGAAGTTCGCTAACTTCAATGTGGCAGTCACACCCACACTCCGACTGCACACTTCGCTTTCCGTGAGCTCCGGTTTAGCCTCCTCATGAGCAAAAAAGCGCTCATTGCTTGGTCTCAACGCTGCTTTTATTGGAGCATTTATTTCTTTTTTGTTCACACACTTTTACAGTGAACTCGAGTTGAAGCAGGCGGCCTTCATTAATATTTGCTCTATAACGTAATTAGCAAGTTACTTGATTGTCTATCTTTTGAATCTGGTAATAATCCATTATGCTAGCTGTATTAAGCGTTGTTGAACATATTTTAAAGCGGAGGAAAAATGTGTAGACTCCTACTGGAATAGCATGAGCTGAAGATCCATTTCGTGAAGAAAATTTAATTTTCTTCACGAAATTAGCTGAAGCCATGCCAGTGGAAAGCGAAACATTTTTCCGGAGCTTCTTCTAGCAGTCACTAAATTTCAAAATGGTTACTTGGATAAATAACTAGTACCTATCATACTTTACACCCAACTGTTTCACAGCGCGCTTTACTCATTTAAAATGCAGCAATGGCACAGGAATGTACTTTCTTAATTCCGCAGAAAAAAACCGCTATGTGACCACATAACGGTTAATCTTTTACTATCTTATTAATGACTAAATTCATAATCGAGAAAAGTATGGCTGCTATAAAGGTAGTGCCAAATCCGTCGATAATGAAATTACTACCTAATAATGCTTGAGTGAGCCATAAAGTGATCGCATTGATTACCAATAAAAATAACCCTAAGGTTATAATCGTGATAGGTAACGTTAGTATAACTAAAATTGGTTTTACAATAGCGTTCAATATAGCAAGAATAACACTAGCAATCAAAGCAACAACAAAACCCTCAATGATAAAGCCTTCAAATAAATAGTCAATTAACATTAAGGCTAATGCATTAAATACAAGTGATAAAATCCAGCGCATGCTTAAGAATCACCTCTCTTAGGTATGATGAACGCTGCTGCTATATACAAAATAAATAGTGGGAATCCAGCTGTAAAAATCAGCAATATAATATATAACAAGCGTAATATTGTCGCATCTAAATTAGACGCTTCTGCAATGCCTCCTAATACTCCTGCTACCATCTTGTTAGTTTCGGAACGATACAATTTATTATTCATATCGTTAGTCCTCCTAGGTCAGTTTCGTATTATTACAATTCCACACTTTGAGACAAATTAAACCTTGTTATTATACTATGATTTTTTCTAAGAAATTTGCTTAAAATTTCCAAGTATAAAAAGATTCTACACCTAACCATTGTTTGGTTGCTTCTACAATATCATCAGCTTCGTTTCTGACCTTGGAGAGCATACCATCAGCCTGTGATTGATGCGCTTGGATTGTTTCAAATTTTTTAGTGAACACTTCACTTACATCATTCTGGATATCTGGCTCACCTAGTTCTTCCAAATGATTACGGCTGATTGCTTGTGCCCAAACAGTAGGGCGTTCATTTTCAGAGAACTTTTCTACTGCTTTAATTGCCGCTGCACCGAATGCATCATGGTCAGGGTGTACAGCATGTCCCGGATAGTGCGTTATAACTAATGATGGCTTAATTTTATCTAAATAAGAAAAAAGATGTTCTGCTACTTCCTCGGTAGATTCAAATTCTAAAGTTTTATCTCGATATCCCAGCATCTCTAAGTTAATGTCTAGAACTTCACATGCTTTGATTAATTCGTTTTTTCTAATTTCAGGTAAAGTTTCTCTTGTAGCAAAAGTAGGATTCCCCATATTTCTTCCCATTTCACCTAATGTTCCACACAAATAGGTGACAGGAACCCCTTTTTCTCGAAAAGTTGTGATCGTTCCAGATGCACCAAATGCTTCATCATCGGGATGTGGATAAATAACTACAACGTGTTCTGACACAATAATTCCCCCTCTTCGTTAATACTGAAATGGTGATTCACTTATTTGTAAAGCAACCATTAATCTTCCTTCACGATCATGACCTGCCATTAAAAGGCGCTTTTGCATATCCACTTCGAACTGGTTAACACCTTCTGCATATATCCAGCCAATATCCAGCTTTAGTCCAACACGATATGTAGCTCCTGCTCCTACTACCTTTCCTCTCTGATATGTTACTTTAGCATTACGAATAAATGCCCCTACATTATAGGCATCTTGGTTAAAATGGCTTGCATATGCTCCATTGGTCGTTTCCAAGTGAACATATACTTCTTTATTTGCAAAACTATCAATATATTCTTGTAGTTGATTGATTTCGATTGGTTCCATAGAAAATGGACTCCTCCTCTTCCAACATTCTGCCTCTATTTTAGCATAGTATCAGCAGAAGTTCTTGTCTCAGAATTGCAAGATTTTTCTGATAATAAGTAAGTAACTTGGAGTAGAAATAATGACTGCCCTTATGGGGACAGCCATTGATGCTTAACTACCTATCTTCGCTTCCATTCTAGCTTTGTCTCTCTCTAAAATAGGTTTTAAATACCTTCCGGTGTGGGATTCCTCAACTTCTGCGATTTTCTCTGGTGTGCCAGTTGCGACAATCGTTCCACCACCATCGCCGCCTTCTGGACCGAGGTCAATAATATGGTCTGCTGCTTTAATCACATCTAAATTATGCTCGATAATAATAACGGTATCTCCATTTTCAACTAGACGCTCGATTACCGCTAACAGACGCGAGATATCATCGATATGCAAGCCTGTTGTCGGCTCATCCAAAATATACAGTGATTTTCCGTTTGAACGGCGATGTAATTCACTTGCCAATTTTACACGCTGTGCTTCACCACCTGACAATGTGGTTGCTGGTTGTCCGAGACGGATATATCCTAACCCAACATCATAAATGGTTTCTAATTTTCGTTTGATCTTCGGAATATTTTCAAAGAATTTCATTGCTTCTTCGATTGTCATATCTAAAACATCAGCAATATTTTTCCCTTTATATTTCACCTCTAATGTTTCGCGATTATATCGTTTGCCTTCACAGACTTCACAAGGAACATAGACATCCGGTAAAAAGTGCATTTCGATTTTTATTATTCCATCACCACGACAGGCTTCACAACGACCGCCTTTGACATTGAAACTGAAACGTCCTTTTTTATAACCCCGGATTTTTGCTTCATTCGTTCGGGCAAAAACATCACGAATATCATCAAATGCACCTGTATAAGTTGCCGGATTGGATCGAGGTGTTCTGCCAATTGGTGATTGATCAATATCGATAACTTTTTCTAAATATTCGATTCCTCTAATTTCTTTATGCTTACCAGGTTTTTGTTTCCCACGATGCAGTTGCGCCGAAAGACTTTTGTGTAATATCTCATTGATTAAAGAGCTTTTTCCTGATCCAGAAACACCAGTAACTGCTGTATAAATACCGATTGGAATCTTGACATCGACATTTTTTAAATTGTTTTCTTCAGCTCCTATGATTTCGATAAACCGTTCATCAGGAGCAGAGCGTTTAGCAGGGACTGGGATGAACTTATCTCCGGATAAATACTGACCAGTTAATGATTTTTTCTTTTTCATCACTTGGTTTGGAGTTCCCTGTGCTACAACTTCTCCGCCATGTTCCCCTGCACCTGGACCAATATCAATTAAATAATCAGCCGCTAACATCGTATCTTCATCATGTTCCACAACAATCAGTGTATTACCAAGATCGCGCATACGTTCCAATGTCTGGATCAATCGATCATTATCTCGTTGGTGTAACCCAATTGATGGTTCATCTAATACGTAGAGCACACCGGTTAATGCGGAACCGATTTGTGTTGCTAGACGAATACGCTGTGCTTCCCCACCTGATAACGAACCAGCAGAACGGGATAAAGTGAGATATTCTAGACCAACATTTTTTAAGAATGTTAAGCGATCATCTAATTCATTAATGATCATATGTGCGATTTGTTTATCTTTTTCAGATAATTTGAGTGATGTAAAAAAGTGATGTGCTTCTGTCACAGATAGTGCTGTGACTTGACCAATATGCAAGTCATTTACTTTAACGGCAAGTGCTTCCTCGTTTAAACGGTAACCTTCACATGACGGGCAGGCTTTCGTTGTCATATATTTTCCCATTTGCTCACGGATAAAATCTGATGACGTTTCACGGTAACGACGAGCAATATTATTTAATACTCCTTCAAAATAAATATCATTTTCACGAAGCATGCCATAATCATTTTCATAACGAAAATAGATTTTTTCTTTCCCACTACCATACAAAATCTTCTCTAATTGTTTTTTTGGCAGTTTTTTCACCGGTACATCCATATCTATTCCATAGTGTTTACAAACACTTTTCAGTAATTGCGGATAGTATTGTGAACTTGTCGGCTCCCATGCAGCAATAGCCCCTTGGTTAAGGGTTAAGTCCTTGTTCGGGATCACCAGGTCAATGTCTACTTCCAATTGTGAACCGAGACCATCACAAGTTTTACAAGCTCCCCAAGGACTGTTAAAAGAGAATAGCCTTGGTTCCAATTCATCGATGGAAAATCCGCAAATTGGACAGGCATGATTTTCGCTAAATAATAGTTCTTCATCATCAATAACATCGACGATAACTTTACCATCGCCTAATTTTAAGGCTGTTTCCAAGGAATCAGATAGTCGACCTGTGATACCGTCTTTGACTACAATCCGATCGATCACTACTTCAATCGAATGTTTCTTATTTTTATCTAATTGAATATCATCACTAATTTCCCGCATTTCTCCGTCGATACGCAAACGGATATATCCTTCTTTTTGTAAGTCCTCTAACACTTTTACATGTGTTCCTTTACGACCAGAAATGACCGGGGCAAGGATTTGTAATTTCGTTCGTTCGGGATAATCCATAATGCGATCGACCATTTGCTCAACAGTTTGAGAAGTAATTTCCTCACCATGAATTGGACAAATCGGATGTCCAATCCTGGCAAATAGTAAACGCATATAGTCATAGATTTCTGTTACGGTGCCAACCGTGGAACGCGGATTTCGGCTTGTCGTTTTCTGATCGATCGAGATCGCGGGCGACAAGCCTTCGATAGAATCAACATCCGGTTTGTCCATTTGTCCTAAAAATTGACGAGCATATGCCGAGAGTGATTCGACATATCGTCGTTGTCCTTCAGCATAGATCGTATCAAAAGCTAATGATGATTTACCTGAACCAGATAATCCTGTTAAAACAACTAACTTATCCTTTGGAATATCAATGGATACATTTTTCAAATTATGAGCACGTGCTCCTTTTATCGAAATGGATTTTTTAGCCATTTATTTCACCCTTCTGCTTTCAATTCTAAAACAAGATCACGAAGCTCTGCTGCTCGTTCGAAATCGAGCTCGCGAGCCGCTTGTTTCATTTCGTTTTCCATTTTCTCGATTAAATCCTGCTTTTCCTTCTTCGTCATTTCACTTACTTGTTTTGCTGTGCTATCATATTGTTCTTCATCTTCTGCCGCCATAGTTGCACGGATCACATCGCGAACTCCCTTATTGATCGTTTGCGGTATGATACCATGCTTTTCATTATAGGTCTGTTGTTTTTCTCGACGTCGATATGTTTCGTCGATAGCGGTTTGCATCGAATCTGTAATTCTGTCAGCATACATAATAACCCTACCATTTTCATTACGAGCCGCACGCCCCATCGTTTGGATTAAGGAACGTTCAGAACGTAAGAAACCTTCTTTATCAGCATCCAAAATCGCTACGAGCGATACTTCTGGAATATCCAATCCTTCCCGTAACAGGTTAATACCGACTAAGACATCATATTTACCTACTCGTAAATCACGAATGACTTCGATTCGTTCTAATGTTTTAATTTCAGAATGTAAGTAAGCAACTTTTAGCCCAACTTCTTTTAGATAATCCGTTAAATCCTCTGACATTTTTTTCGTAAGTGTTGTTACTAACACTCGCTCATTGCGATCGACTCTTTTGTTGATTTCACCGATTAAATCATCTACTTGACCATCGATAGGTCGAACATCCACTTCTGGATCTAATAAACCTGTCGGACGGATTATTTGCTCTGTCATCTGAGGTGTATGTTCTAGTTCATATGGTCCTGGTGTTGCAGATACATAGATCAGTTGGTTTGCTTTTTTCTCAAATTCTTCAAATGTCAATGGACGGTTATCTAAAGCAGACGGTAAACGGAAACCGTGGTCTACTAATACCTGTTTCCGTGCCTGGTCTCCGTTATACATCCCGCGAATTTGCGGTAAGGTAACATGAGATTCATCAATGACTATGAGGGAATCATCCGGAAAATAATCAATTAATGTATAGGGAGTCGAACCAGGTTCTCTTAATGTAAGATGACGGGAATAATTTTCGATTCCTGAGCAAAATCCCATCTCCTCCATCATTTCCAGGTCATAATTGGTTCGTTGTTCCAAACGTTGTGCTTCTAATAATTTATCTTCTTCACGAAACTTTTCTAGTTGTTGCTGTAATTCTTTTTTGATGTTTTCCATTGCTACTTTTAATTTTTCTTCTCGGGTAACGAAGTGTGATGCAGGAAAAATCGCAATGTGCTCACGATCACCGATGATTTCACCTGTTAACGCATCTACTTCACGGATTCGATCGATTTCATCACCGAAAAATTCAACACGGATACAATGCTCTTCTCTTGATGCTGGAATAATTTCGACTGAATCACCACGCACACGGAATGTACCGCGTTGAAAGTCAATATCATTTCGAGCATATTGAATATCGACGAGACCTCTTAATAATTCATCTCGGTCTTTCTCCATACCTACTCTCAAGGATAACACTTGGCTGCGATATTCTTCCGGCGAACCTAAACCATAAATACAAGATACACTAGCAACGATTAAGACATCACTACGTTCAAACAGTGCGGACGTTGCTGAGTGTCGCAGTTTATCAATTTCGTCATTGATGCTCGCATCTTTTTCAATAAACGTATCTGTAGATGGGACATATGCTTCTGGTTGATAATAATCATAGTAACTGACAAAATATTCAACCGCATTGTTTGGGAAAAATTCTTTAAATTCACTGTAAAGCTGCCCCGCTAACGTCTTGTTATGTGCAATAACTAATGTTGGCCGATTAATCTCTTTGACCACATTACTGATGGTAAACGTCTTCCCAGTCCCAGTTGCTCCGAGCAAGGTCTGGTGACGTTTCTTTTTCTCAATGCCTGTTACCAGCTCCTTAATCGCTTTAGGCTGGTCCCCTTGTGGCTGATAAGGTGCTTGTAATGAAAAAGTTTGTTCTTCCACCTTGATACCTCCGTTCTCATACTACTTTTTATATTATACACTATATTCCATTAAAAAGCGAACAAATATTCGTTTTGCTTTTTGATTCTCTTTCTACATTATAACCAAAGGTGTCGGGATGATAAAAAGATATGATGTAATGGAGGGATAGTAGTGGATCACGGAGCTATGTTAGGGGTTACTATCAACTTTGGGGATTTTACTATCAACTTTTGAGATTTACTATCAACCTTCAATCATCAATCAAACACAGTAAGAAAAACCGAGCAAAATTCGC
The DNA here is from genome assembly GCF_017599345.1 of Gracilibacillus suaedae. GTDB lineage: Bacteria > Bacillota > Bacilli > Bacillales > Amphibacillaceae > Gracilibacillus > Gracilibacillus suaedae. The sequence continues at coordinate 13,731 of NZ_JAGFVL010000029.1, read as the reverse complement.
TCAGTCCTTATCATAAATGCTCAAGATTCACGCTTCCTCTAGTGCCCATTATGGCATTATATCAACTGCTTGACCACCACTCCGGCGGCCTGCGCTATTATCATGCTCTACAACGCTAGCATGAGGTAACAGGGTTGTTTTTACTCACAAATAACTATTTTTAACCTATTGTAAAAAATCAATCTATTACTTCTGACAAGAATTGTTGCACCTCCTCATAGCGGAGACTAATTACGAAGACTCCTGTGAGAATTGCACGAGCCGAAAATCCACTTTGCAAAGTTAGTTGAGGCCGTGCCCATGGAAAGCGAAGTAATTAGTCGGAGCGTTGCGAAAATACATCAAACATTTCAAAATAACTACTTCGCTTAATGCAGTCATTGCACTGATTTTATACTTTCTGTACTTACAAAAAAACCACAGCTATTCATTGCTGTGGCTTTTCTCATCATATGGTTTGATCGTATTGGTTTACTTCATATAAATCAATAAGGTCGATCTCTGGATGTTTATCAATGAACCATCTTAAGGCGAAATCGTTTTTAAACAACACGAGGAATTCGCCTTCACGGTCTTTCACTAACAGGTTGCGTTCATCAAATAATGTTGGATCGACTTGTTCTTTTTTAAGCCAACGGGGAATACGGTCACCAATTGATTCGAGCATCACTTCTACGTTATACTCATTTTTCATCCGATGCTGGAACACTTCATATTGCAGCTGTCCTACAGCACCGATGATCATCGAGTCGGTTGGATAACCGCGGAACAATTGGATCGCCCCCTCCTGTACGAGTTGCTCGATCCCTTTTCTAAACTGCTTCGCCTTCATCACATTCTTTGCCGTTACGCGCTGAAACATTTCAGGTGGGAATTGTGGCAGTTCATCATATTCAAATGACTTCTTCCCCTCGATCATTGTGTCGCCAATTCGGTATGATCCTGGATCGTAGACACCGATAATATCACCGGCATAGGCTTCTTCTACCGTATCACGTGATGAAGCAACAAATTGTTGCGTCTGCCCCAGGCGAATACTTTTCCCTGTACGAGCAAGCATTACATTCATACCACGCTCAAAACGGCCAGAGCAGACACGTAAAAAGGCAATCCGGTCACGGTGCTGTGGATTCATGTTTGCTTGAATTTTGAAAATGAATCCGGAAAAATCAGGATAATCAGGACTGATGACTTCTTCTTCTGTACGACGCGGTCCTGGTGCAGGAGCCATGTCGATGAACGTATCAAAAAAAGTCTGGACCCCGAATGGAGCGAGCGCACTACCGAAAAATACCGGTGTTTGCTCGCCAGCTAATACACGGTCTAACGAAAATTGATCACCAGCTTCATCCAGCAATTCCAATTCTTCCACCGTATCCTGATAGGTCGGATGATTATAAATATCTTCCTCTTTTTCCATCTCAGTCATAGGTATATAGGTTTCTTCTTCGTTACCATTAAAACGGATAAATTGATCATGGTAACGATCTAATATACCTAAGAAACGTTTCCCCATGCCGACCGGCCAATTCATAGGATAGGTTTCAATATTTAGGACATCCTCGATTTGGTCTAATAACTCTAACGGTTCGCGTCCTTCCCGGTCTAATTTATTAATAAACGTGAAGATCGGTATCCCACGCATTTTACAAACTTTAAACAGCTTGATCGTTTGGGCTTCGATCCCTTTGGTTGCATCAATGATCATGACTACACTATCGACAGCTGTTAAGGTTCGATAGGTATCTTCACTAAAATCTTCGTGACCAGGTGTGTCGAGAATATTAACTTTATGCCCTTTATAATCAAAGTTCATCACACTGGAAGTGACCGAAATCCCACGTTGCTTCTCAATCTCCATCCAGTCCGATGTCGCAAATTTTCCAGACTTCTTCCCTTTGACAGTACCTGCCGAGCGGATTAAATTTCCAAACAACAATAGCTTTTCTGTCATCGTTGTTTTCCCTGCATCAGGGTGAGAAATAATCGCAAATGTTTTTCTTTTTTGCACTTCTTCTTGTAATTCCATATTGTTACCTACTTTCTGCTAAACGTACCTTTTAACCTCTCCTATTTTACCACTTATCAAACAGAGATAAAATAAAAATATCATCTGGATGGCATCAAAAACAGAATCTGATATAATATAATGATGGATTCTTTAAATAAGGATGGGATCAATTTGCAACAAATTCAAATGACAGAACAATCGATCCGCCAGCTTACTGGTGAACGTTTCTATAAGCGAGGTTATCAATATTATCAAACAGGAAAAGTATACGGGCTTTCCTATAATCCGGAATCCAACTCTTGGCGTGGACTTGTGAAAGGAACGAAAATTTATACCGTTCGCATTTATTTTACGGACGAGATGAAAGTTGATACGATATGCAACTGTCCTGCCTTTGAGACACATGGTACATGTAAACATGTTGCCGCGGTGCTATTAGCCATTACGCAGGATGCGCAATCTAATCGCAGAAAATTCGCAGTGGATCGTGGTGCACAACAGGCACCTACACAGGATACCGATTTGTTCGCTAAACAACTATTACATACATTTCGTGATAAAAAAGAACAGACAGAGACACCGCTAGTGATTGAGACGGAATACCTTTTGTCTTTAACGAAGGCAAACAAAAACTCTCAGTATGCCCTTAGTATTGAGGTAAAAATCGGGGATAAAAGACCGTATGTAATTCGAGATATTCGCGGATTTTTAAAAGCGTTGAGTAGCGGTGAATCCTATAAAGTAAATCAAAGTTTTACTTTTTATCCATCGATTCATTACTTTACATCAAAAGATCAAAAAATGATCGAAATGCTTTTGACCTGTTATGAGCAGGAGCGTCTATTCGGAAATAGCTATGTTTTGAAATTGGAGCAACCTAGAAGTATTTATATTCCTCCAAGTTTAATTGACCAATTGTTAGATCAACTAACGGAAATGGACTATGTATTTCGACATCAACACAATAAGGAATATCAAGCAATAGAAGTGTGCGAACTGGCTGATCAGCTACAGTTCCATCTCGATTATCAACAGTCCAATAATTATACATTAGAGATGACCGATCTATCTGAATATTACTTTTTAGATAGTTATCGATACGTAATCCATGAACATCACTTCTACAAAATAACGTATCAACAGAAAATGATTTTAGAAAAATTGTTCCGTGTCATCCCTTTTCAAAATAAGAAAAAACAAATGATTTCGCCAAATGAAATGGATATCTTCGTCAAAAATGTCATGCCGCAATTTGAACAGGTTGGTACATTAAATATGACGGAAAAAATGGAAAAGCAGATCAACACGGCGCCATTACAGACAAAAATCTATGTCGACGAAATAGATGGAGCCTTAAAAGCTGAAGTGGAATATCACTATGGCGAATCCGTATTCACCCCTTTCTCCGAACAAGGATCAGGGGAAACAATTGTCAAACGCGAAACACACAAGGAGCAGGAAACACTGCAATTGCTTCGTGATGAAGCATTTATTGAAATGAACCAGGCGTTTTATTTGTTTAATGATGATGCGATTTATTCGTTCATCCATGAAGGTGTCTATCAAATGGAAACTGTAGCGTCTGTCTTCCTATCAAGAAGTGTGAAACAAATGCTGGCAGGCATCGATCAGATTACCTTACAATCCAATGTCGATTACCGCCCATCTGAAGGAATGCTAGATATTGAATTTGACTTGGAAGGTATTTCCGACGAAAATGTCGCAAACATCTTGCAAGCTTTAGTTGAAAAAAAGCGATATTATCGAATCCCAAACGGAGCACTAATCCATCTAGAATCAGATGACTTTTCTTCCTTTCAAAGGCTGCAAAGGACACTAGACTTGACCAAAAAGCAGATGGAAGATGGCAAAATCTCAATTCCAGCTGCTAAGAGTTTCCAGGTCGAAGAGGCATTGAATAAGACAGATCACCGCTATAGTGAATCATTCCAGCAAATGCTCGAGCAGTTAAAACATCCAGAGCAGCTACAATTTGAATTACCAGAGCAACTCGATGCGGATGTCCGCGACTACCAAGTCACTGGATTTCAATGGATGAAAGCATTATCGCATTATCATTTAGGCGGCATTTTAGCGGACGATATGGGGTTAGGCAAAACATTACAGACGATCAGTTATATTCTGTCAGAAGCAAATGGTAAAACTGGTCACTATCAAGCACTTGTCATTGCACCTGCATCACTGTTATACAATTGGAAAAAAGAAGTTGAAAAATTCGCACCAACACTGACTGCGGGTGTCATTATCGGACCTAAACAGGATCGACGAGAATTGTTGCAGCAGCATCAAGATACCAATATCCTTATTACATCCTATCCGACGCTACGCAAAGACCAGGATTTGTATGAACATCACTTGTTTGATTGCATTATTTTAGACGAAGCACAGGCGATCAAAAATCATTTAACCTTAACAGCAAAAGCGGTTCGATCATTACAGGCGAAACAATTTTTCGCACTGAGTGGTACACCTATCGAAAATACTTTGGATGAATTATGGTCGATTTTTTATACAATATCACCTGGGCTTTTCGGTAGCAAAAAAGCATTTAGTAACCTGGATACGGATTATATCGCCAAGATTACCAGACCATTCATTTTACGACGAGTAAAAAAAGAAGTACTGGATGAACTTCCAGACAAAATTGAGTCGGTTCAATATTCCGAACTAACGAAGGAACAAAAAGAAGTTTATATTGGATACTTACAACGGATTCAAAATGAACTAGATGAAACCATTGAAGAAAAAGGTTTTGATCGTGGAAAGCTGCAAATCTTAGCAGGACTTACCCGACTACGGCAAATCTGTTGCCATCCGAGTTTGTTTTTGGAAAATTATAGTGGGAAGTCAGGAAAGCTTGATCAGCTGATGGAGTTAACGACTGAATTAGAAGCAAATGGCAAACGAACATTGATTTTTTCACAATTTTCCAGCATGCTGGAAATTATTCGTGATACATTAGAAGCTAACGGTCAGGAAGTATTTTATTTGGATGGTTCCACTCCTTCTGAACAACGAATGAAGATGGTCGAAGCATTTAATGAAGGAGAAAAAGGATTTTTCCTCATTTCTCTCAAAGCTGGTGGAACAGGCCTTAACCTAACAGGTGCTGATACTGTGATTTTATATGATCTATGGTGGAATCCAGCAGTGGAGGAACAGGCAGCAGGAAGAGCGCATCGAATCGGTCAGAAAAACGTGGTACAAGTAATTCGATTTATTACCGAGGGAACAATTGAAGAAAAAATTTATCAACTGCAACAAAAGAAACGCGAACTTGTCGATCAAATAATTCAGCCAGGCGAAACGTTACTATCTAAATTATCAGAAGAAGAGATTCGCGAACTGTTGCAATTTAATGAAAAACAAGAGAGCTGATGATCAGCTCTCTTGTTTTTCTAATATGGTTTCTTGTACATAGCTATCATTTTCTTTCACAAACAATATTCCCAGTTTGTGATGCTCGCCTTCATATAATGCTCGTTGCGCAAAGCGGATTTCACCGTTTAAGTCTTTCACACTTAATTTACAAAAAGCTCGATTTTGATTCACTGCTTGATAAAAGGTTTCTTCATTTTCTACTGTTATTTCGTTCACTTTCACAATTCTTTCCCCTGGAATTAAACCTAAATCAACAGCTGGCGTATCTGGCAATGTTCCAAGTACTAACAGGCCTTCTTTGGCAGGACGGAAATACGGTGTATGCCGCTCTTCTGCTAAGCGGTAAACAATCTGTATTAACTCTTTTCCTAAGAATGCTACAACAAGCGCAACAACTGTTAAAAATGGCATGAAGTAACTGCCTGCTGCAATTAGTAAAGTCAATATCGCTAGTAATGCAACCCTTTTGGATAGCCATTTGGCTGCATCACGTGGCAATCGTGACTTCACGATATATTCAAAACCGAAAACATATGGTAAAATCATCACTCCAAAAGACTCGCCAGAAATCTCTAATAACGGCCACTCCGCAAAAGGCTCTATCCACCCACCAGGTACTAAAGCAATAAATGGGATAATGGTCAATTTTTTGATTCGATGCTGACCTAAATATTTACCGCGACTGCTTTTTACAAGTTCCGGATACGTATCATCATGCTGTACTTTTGCTAAGAACCATATTTCTGTTAGTAACAGAATACCAATAATAAAAGGTATATAAAATAAATCTGTTGCATCTAATAAGTCGAGCCAAGTGCTTGGTAGATAATCCTGCCCATATATGTTGAGAAAATACATCATTGCGGACACAATGGCTAACGTGTATCCTGCCGAAAGCCAACTAAATCGGTTACCAATTGCAACGATTAACATAACGAGACCTAATAATAGAGCAAATGGTATGGAAATCACAAAACCAAACGCAATCGCTAATATCGATAGGATCAAGCCTATCATGATCGATATCGACCATGTATGTTTTGCCTCATGAAAATATGGATATACTTTTGTTCCAAAGTTTTGACGATCCTTTTTAATGCGCCAATAACCGCTCAGCAATAGGAGCAGTACAAATAAATAGATAAACGGCTGCATAAAAACACGTGCGATAACCCCGCCAAACTCAATCAACCAATCCATCCCAAACAACCCCTCCCCAACAAACGTCTTTCGCCGATTCTTAATGTGGCAAAAATGAGTTCCACTTATCTATCTTGGTGAAAATTATGTATATTACTTCTATTATGATTTCTGAAACGCAAAGTGCATCTTTAAAAACTTAAAACTCTATCATATCAACACTTTACTATTAATCAGTATAAAACGCAAATGCAAATTGGTGTATACTATTGAGAGTTTCTGGGGCTATTTTTGGGGCTGTTTTGGACTGAAAATAATACGTGGGTAGATGATAATAAGGGATAAATTAAGCACCTACTTATTCGGTAGGTGCCTTGTCATATGCTCCATGTTTGATCAGATGCATCTTTTACGAAGATGGTGTTTCATCGGGTGTAGATCTCTATTGATTAAGTTTTTTACTTCATCTTCATAGTAAACAAAAGTTTGGCCGTTTTCATCAAAACTTAGATAAAATTTATTAAAAAAAATACATGTGATTGTTCATATTTCTTTTATTATCATAGGAAATTTGATATAGTTTTAAATATGATTCTGAATAATTTATAGTTCTTTTTTCTTATATATATATATATAAGAATTATAAAAACAACTGAAAGGATGACATCTATGAAGAAACTACCAATATGGCAAAGACTACAGTTTACTATTACATTGGCTCTTGTTATTGTATTATTGTTAAACTCCATTATCTCTAATTTTATTATTACGTTGATTGACATGACTGGATTTGACCTAGGCGTAATTGGTATATGGTTAAATAATTTTATGAATATTATCGTAGCAACTATTTTGATTAGTTTACTTTTAAGATTTTTAATTTTAAAGCCTATTTTTAAGATGGAAAAAATGCTAAGACAATTCGAAAGCGGCGAGTATGAAGTACGTTTTAAAGAAAAAAACTTCAAAAGTGAAATATCTTTTTTTGGTTTACAATTAAATCATTTATTTGAACAGATCTCAACCTTTCAAGCGAATCAACAAAGGCAAAATGATATTGTAGAATCTAAATCGCAAAGCATCTTAAAAAAGGTAAATCAGATTACGGATTCACTGTCTAAGTTGAAAGAACATCAGGAAAGCATTACTATTTATTCGAATGATAATGTAAGTGCGTTTGAGGAAACAACCTCTATAAATGAGAATATGAATGACACTATACAATCCATTGCAATTGAATTAAAAGAAGTAACTGAAAGCTTTAAAAACATGCAAAAACGCGCAGAAACTGGTGTTTCTCAAATCGAAAACTCATCTGAAATCATGGCGGAAATCGCAAAAAAATCTGAACAAACAAAAAATTCCATTGTTACACTTTCAGATGAAATAATAAAAATAAAAGAAGTTGTTACCTTAATTAATGATATTTCTGAACAGACGAACTTGTTAGCGTTAAATGCTTCCATCGAAGCTGCACGTGCAGGAGAACATGGAAAAGGTTTCTCAATTGTGGCCGAAGAAGTTCGGAAATTGGCAGAAGGTTCTGTTGAAGCTACAGAACAAATTACAGAAACTGTGGAACGAATTTTATATGATGTCGATAATATTTCAAATCAATCTAAAAATAGAGCTGATAGCATTAATAAAGAAGCGAATAGTATATTAAATTTAAATGATAGTTTCAAAGACATTATTGACAGTATCGTTCAAAACATTGAGCATACAAAGAAAATCAATAAAGATACACAGTCTATCGCAGAATCAAGTTCTGAAATTACAACAACGATGGATAATTTAACATCTAATACAGAAAAAACAAATAATCATATTGTTGAAGTCACTAACTCTTTAGAGCATCAATTAGAAGATACCAAAGAAATGCAAGAAGAAATCCATTCACTCAGAGAATCCTTTTTAGATAAATAACTATTCGTACTTTTTTAGCACCAGTGGGAGAACTGGTGCTTTTTACATACTTAAAACTGCATTTAGTAGAATCACCTTTAATTCGACAAACTACTCCACTTTTATTATAATACAGTACACTCTACGTACGGAAAATATGGATGAAAAATTATGTAGCCTTCAACACTAGGGCTCTTTTAATACAAAAAAATTTAATCCGGCTATAAGGAAGAAAGTGCATTTGATAATTGAGGAGTTGTTTGGGAGGGTAGCCATATAAGCAGTAAACAAAATATGAATCATCTGGTATAATGCGGTTATTATTTATGCTATGGGAAGTGATTCATATTCTTTACACTATTGCACTGTTTATACTCGCTGGCTTATTTGAAATTGGTGGTGGTTATTTAATTTGGCTCTGGTTACGTGAAGGTAAACCCTATTATTGGGGAATCGGTGGAGGATTAGGATTAGCACTTTATGGAGTAATTGCTACCTTTCAATCCTTTCCATCTTTTGGTCGTGTGTACGCTGCATACGGAGGTGTATTTATTATACTATCCGTTCTTTGGGGATGGGGTGTTGATCGAAAAACACCTGATTTATATGATTGGCTCGGTGCAAGCATTTGCCTTATAGGGGTTTCCATCATGTTATTTGCACCGCGTAACTAATATAAAAAATCCTTACCCGAGATACGGAGTTTAGCGGTGTGTGGTAAAGGGTAAGGACTGAACTCAATGTGAGAAGGGAGAACTTTCGATATTTTAAGATAAAAGGGAAAAAACCACCACTTATTAGTGATGGGCGTTGAGGGGAATGCAGTGTTAGTGTTTGCATTACGGCACTGCTTTTTTAGTATGGATAAAATGATAAAAATTATGATGTTTTTGCAGGAATTTTGTTGGGTGTTCTTTAATCCTTTATCTAATTAATACATTTAATTTAAACAAATGGGTAATTTAAATAAAAGTAAATTTTTATATGTTAAGGAGAATTAATGTGAACCAAATAATACTATGGGGGATGTTTCTAATTCCTATCGCATCACTAGTGCTAGTTGGAGATAAGACTTTTAAAAGATTTCTTCCGGTTGCTTTGTTTGTTACTGTAATCAACACTCTTATTTACCAAGCTGCATATCATTATAATTGGTGGAGAGAGCCTGGGCTGTTTGCCTGGGATAAAGTCGCAAATATTCCTTGGGTCTATAGTGCTTATTTAGTAGCAACAATATGGATATTTAAGTTTACCTATGGAAAATTTATTGCATATATAATAACAATTCTTATATTAGATGGTGCATACATATATTTATGGTATCCAATTCAACAAAAACTTGGCTTAGCCACCGGTGAAATGTCACCGCATATTACCTATTTAACGATGATAGGCGTAGCCCTTTTAATATACCTTTTTCAGATTTGGTATGAAGAAGGCAAACAAAGTAATAAAGGTATAAACTAAAACTTTGATAATTTCTTCTTTAATTAATGGATACTTTTTTCGAAATAAGCAGAAGTATATATTAAAAATTTAAGCCCAGGCTTTCCACACCTGGGCAATTGTTAACGACATAGATTATATTGTATTCACGACTTAATTAAAATGTACCTTTATTCAAACGACGTTGCAACTCTTTAACCACAAGAGACGGACGGCTTAATTTCTTATCATAAACGGTACCTAAATACTTCTGTAACCTTCCAATCGTATTAGGACCTAGTAAACCATCCACGTTAGCACCAATCTTGCTTTGCAGTGCTTTAATGGCTAAGCTACCCTTTTTACCATTGCCAAAATCAATAGTGGATCCGTATAAAGCTTCGGTGATTGTATTACGTAATTGGTCACTGATAATACCATCGGCAATAGTACCCAACGCTTTTTGTAACTCGTAAGTTGTCTCAGTACCCCACTTACCATCAACAGTAAGAAACTCTTTTTCTTTTTGTTTACTTTTTGATTGGATAGGTTTTGCAGGTTTTTTAGACTTATTAAGCCCAAAAACTTTAACAATCGCATTTACATGCCCGTGTGCTACCCTGTCACGGAAGTTTGCTGACTTCAATTTATTAGCATCTGATTTGTCATCAATAAAACCATTCTCTGTTAGTATTGCTGGCAGGCTCGTCAACCGTAACACTGCAAAGTTAGCTTGTTTTTTGCCTCGATTGTCGAAGCTTGTTTCTTTAACAACTTCAGTATTCATAATGTTTTGGTTTGCCTTCGTAGCCTCTGAAGAAGTTCGGTTATAAATAAAGTCTTCATAACCATCTCCACCACCAGCATTAATGTGCACACTGATAAAGTAATCTGCTCCCCAGCTATTTGCAAGATTCGCACGTTCTGATAAAGAAAGAAACTTGTCTGTAGTACGACTAAGTTTAACTTGTATTCCTGGATAACCCTTTAGTTTCTTCTCGATTCGTTTTGCAATGTCTAATACAAGTACTTTTTCTTGCAAGCCATTTGCAACTGCTCCTGGATCTTGACCACCATGTCCAGGATCTAAAAAGATTTTTACCATCTTATTTTCCCTCCTTATCATTAAATTCATTGCGGATTTCTTCTGTTATTCTTTGACTATTTCCCTCTTGATCCATCATTGATCGAATTCTCTTAGCTAAGTTTTTAGGAACGACAACATCAACTTCAGCAAGATTTTCGATAATACTCAAACCTTCATTGGCAATATAAAAAAGCACAGTCGCTGCACCATTTAAACCTAATATTTGATCTACTACGTTGGCCAAGATGATCACTACCAGAATAAGTAACTTTCCGCGTTTGCTAAAAACATAATTTTAAAAATATAATAAAACGCCTATATAACAGCATTTTTGAGGTTTGGCGAAAATTAAAATAAAACTATTTTTAGGTTAAAACTGTATCATTTATAGTATCACATACATTTTAAGAACCTACTTATTTCGTAGGTACTGATTTTTCTTTAATTAATTTTCCATTTATGGTATATTATTCATTGATAATTAAAAGGGAGGAAATACATACCATGAAAAAAGCATTACTTTTACTATTCTCTATTGTACTAGCAGGACTACTGGTAGCGTGTGGAGATGGCGAAGACGCTGGTACATCTGAGGACAATCAGTCAACAGAAGAAAATACTGAGCAAGCATCGGGTGAAGAAGAAGCAAGTGATGGAAGTGAAGAAGCTGAAGCTACAGAAGAAGAGGAAAAAACGTCTGATAATAAGCTTATCGAAATAAACGAAGAGATTGAAGACAACGATAATTTTAAAGCGACTTTAGTTAGTATCGAAAGAATCTATGACGAAACTTTTGACGAAGAAAAAATCGATGTTACCTTTGAAGTTGAAAATAAGCGTGATGAAACTATAGAATTCCAAGCACGTGAAGTTTCAATTGATGGAAAGATGGTTGATGAAAGCTTACTTATGATGAGCACCGAAGTATCAAGTGGCAAATCAGCAGATGCAGTTCTTACTATTCAAGATTATGAAGGTGGAGAACTTCCAGCAATGGAAGAAGATTTCGAAATGCTATTAAATGTATTTAGTTGGGACAACATGGATTATGAAGAACAAGCAGAGGTTAGCGTGACATTTGAATAAAGATTAAGCCCTGGTTTTTCACGCCAGGGCTTTTTCAATACAAAGGAAAAACGGAATTATTTTAATCCGGCTATAAGGAAGAAGGTTCTTTTGATATTGGAGGATTATTTTGAGTCAGTTGAGATGAAAGTTGTTTAACAAAATGGTGCGAACAGAATATGATTTAGATTAATAAAGGCAGGATATCAAAATTGATACCCTGCGTAAAAAGAGAGCGTAAAAAGTTTTGTGTAAATGGTTATACTTACCAAAAAGGAGATGATCATTTATGCAAGACTTTTTTTATGACAAAACGATTAAAGAACTAACGAAGGATTGTCGTACAGTAGAGGATGTTCAGGAGATGATGAAGCAATTGTTTAAAGACACGCTTCAACAGGTATTTGAAGCCGAATTAGAAGAAGAATTAGGCTACCAGAAACACAGTATAAAAGGAAATAACACAGGTAATAGTCGAAATGGGTACAGTAAGAAAGGGATCCAATCAAAGTTTGGAAAAGTAGATCTTCATATTCCAAGAGATCGAAATGGCGATTATGAACCGAAAATTGTTAAGAAACACGAAAAGACGGTAAACGGAATTGAAGAACAAATATTAGGGTTATATGCCAAAGGGATGTCCACAAGAGATATTGAAGATCAAATGAGAGATGTGTATGGCATCGACATTTCTCCTACATTGGTTAGTAAAGTTACCGATAAAATCATGCCTCTGGTGACCGAATGGCAAAATCGACCGCTAAATCGTGTTTATCCGATTGTTTTCTTAGATGCGATTCACTTCAAGGTTCGGAAAGAAAATCGAATTGTCAATAAAGCAGCTTATACGGTATTAGCGATTAATATGGAGGGCCAGAAGGAGATTTTAGGTATCTGGATTGGCGAAAGTGAAAGTTCTAGCTTTTGGCTTGGTGTATGTACCGATCTAAAAAATAGAGGGGTGGAAGATATCTTAATTGCTTGTAAAGACGGGCTTTCTGGTTTTTCTGAAGCTATAAACTCAGTCTTTCCACGCACAGAGATACAACTTTGTGTGATTCATCAAATCAGAAATTCCATGAAATACGTTTCCTACAAAGAACAAAAAGTGGTGATGAAAGACTTGAAGAAGGTTTATCAAGCGCTCACTTTAGAAGAAGCAGAAATGGAGTTTGCGACATTCAAAGAAACTTGGGGCAAAAAGCACCCTATCATCATACGCTCTTGGGAACAAAACTGGTTAGAATTAACGACATATTTTCAGTATCCACACGAAATACGGAGAGCGATTTATACAACTAATATCGTAGAAGGCTATCATCGCCAACTGCGAAAAGTAACAAAAACAAAATCAGCCTTTCCATCAGATGAAGCTTTGCGCAAAATGATTTACCTTACTACGATGGCAATTTCTAAAAAATGGACTATGCCGATAAGAGGATGGACAGAATGTATATCACAACTTGCCATCTATTTTGGAGAGAGGCTAGAATCGGAGCTGTCACTATGACCTCTAGTAGAGTGCCGGCTTGACATGGAGCCTCTGCGGGCGTGATGGTTTGGCGATGGAGATACCTTTAAAAAACAAAGCTATCGCCAACGGAAAAGATGAGTGTATCACGCCCGCCTCTCCACGTAAAGCCTTTAGATGTTAGTTGAGTGCAATTCCCATTTACACAAAATAATTTATACTCCC
>NZ_JAGFVL010000028.1 GCF_017599345.1 Gracilibacillus suaedae | reverse complement strand
GTGAGTTCCCACAGGAGTCTCCGTATTCTGCCTACGCTATTGTTGTGCTCTGGTTATAGAAAGGATAGAACTCATGGAAATACATATGGTGGAGAATTCGATTGGTTGATTTCGGATTAGTGTTGTAGGGCATATCTTAACGAAGGCCGCCCACTTTCACTCCTGTGGGAATTGTTTGACCTGAAGATCCACTTTTTCGAGCGGTTTTGGCTCGAAAAAGTTAGCTGAAGGACAAACCCCACGGAAAGGGAAGTGGGCAGCCGGAGTGGCAGTTATGATCACGATATATGTCAAAATTACTTCATAGGTGACTGTGCATTTAATTTCGAACAAACAGTATTTTCATTACTTCGCAGTATATATCTACTGCACAGTATGATCTTATATACATTAAGTGGGCTATGGCGGTTGGTTTCATGTTTCAGGTTATAATTGTCTAATATTTTTCTTTACCGATATCTGATAAACGGTAAAGATAGTTATAATCGATAGCCAAAAAGTAAAGTATCCGATATGTTGTTGATAATCAGTTAGACTACCGTAAACAGGCATCATCCCATACACATAATCAATCAACTCATTATGTAATAACCAGACTGCGGCAATCGCTAAGTGGCCCAATTTAATTTTATAAAGTGGCGCGTACAAAAATGCTTGAATGGCCATCGCTCCATGAGAAGCGATTAACATATACCCTTGCCAGCTTAAATCTCCACTAATGTAAAGTGTTAATAGGTTCATAACAACAGCCCAGGTCCCATATTTCACAAGTGAAGTAAATGCTAATGCTTCAATAATTGGTACATGCTTCCCCATTAACAAAAAAAATAAAAACAATGTAAAAAACAGACTAGCTGTTGGACTGTCTGGTACAAAGGCAAGAAACTGAACAGGTGTATCACTTAGTTGATTACCATACCAGAAGTATCCATAAATAGTACCTAGTAGATTCACAATAAATAAAAGAGCAATAAAATATGGATGGAACAATATTTTTTGCAGCATTATATATTTCCCCTCTATTTTTCTGAATAAATTACAACCATAAACAAAGATAGACTTACCACCTTACCAGAATTAATTGAACGCTATTAAAAACCCTCGCTCATGCGCATTACGAGCGAGGGTTTTGATTTATTCTTCTTCTGAAGCTTCTTCGTTCACAGATATGATAAACTCTGCCAACTCTTGTAATTCTTCGTCTGTCCCTTGAAATTGATCTGCAGGCATTGAACCAACACCATTAACTGCAATATCTTTAATTTCTTCTACATCTAAATCAATACCAATCAATCCTGGTGCTGCTCCCCCACCAGCGAGATCTCCACCATGACAATTAATACAACTGTTCTCTTCATACAGTGCATATCCTGGAGCAGACTCATCTATCTCGACTGAAGGTTTATCATCCGGCCACTCTGGTTTATTGTTTTCTGCTTTTCCTTCCCAGTCAACATGTGCTGCTGCTTCATACGTTAACCAAAATACAGCAACAAAACTAAGAAGCATTAATCCAGTAGCAATTGGCCGTTTATGTGGGCGACGCTCTTTGCCTTTGTCTAGGAATGGTGCTAAGAAAAGTGCACCAAATGCTAGTCCAGGAATAACAATTGCACCTAATACAAAGAATTGAGCACTTGCAAATTTATACTTCAATAATTGATATAAAAATAAGAAATACCAGTCGGGTAATGGTAAATAACTAGTATCAGTTGGATCAGCCATTTTCTCCAATGGTGCAGGGTGTGCAATGGTTAAACATAAAAATCCTACTAAAAATACTGCCCCTACTAACCACTCTTTTAACAAATAATTTGGCCAAAACGCTTCTGTTCTACCAGGATACTCTGAATAATCTTTTGGAATAAACTTTTGCTTATCAGCTGTAACTCGTGAATCGCCGACAAACTTCATCCCTTTTCCTCGTTTCACTGCTATCCCTCCTTCTTAAGCTCTAGTTTATAGCGGGCCAGAAATCCCTTGTTTACGGATCATGATAAAGTGAATAGCCATCAACACGAATAGTGCTGCTGGTAAGAAGAACACGTGAATCGCAAAGAAACGAGCTAATGTTTGAGCTCCAACAATAGACGGATCCCCATTAAGTAATGTTTTAGCCATTTCTCCTATGAAAGGAACACCTTCCGCAATCTCAAGTGTTACTACTGTTGCAAAATATGCTTTATTGTCCCATGGTAATAAGTATCCAGTTAATCCTAGTGCAAGCATAACAAAGAATAGAAGGACACCTACCATCCAGTTAAGCTCACGTGGTTTCTTATAAGCACCTTGAAAGAAAACACGCAACGTATGTAAAAATAGCATCACAATAACTACACTTGCTCCCCAGTGGTGCATACCTCTTACAATCTGTCCATGTGCTACTTCTGTTTGTAAATAATAAACAGAGCGCCATGCATTTTCAATATCAGGCACATAATACATCGTTAAAAACATCCCCGATAAAATTTGGATGACTGTTACAAAGAATGTTAAGCCACCAAAGCAATATACAAACGCAGAAAAATGATGTGCAGGGTTAACATGCTCTGGTACTTCATGATCTGCAATGTCTCGCCAAAGCGGGGTTATGTCTACACGATCATCAATCCAGTCATAAATCTTCTGTAGCATTTATTAAGCCCCTCCTTCCTGAACCGGATTCTCTTTAACATTTCCTAGATATAATGTTCCGTCTTTCACTTCGAATTCAAATAAGTCTAATGCCGCATTTGGCGGTGTATCCGGGACATTTAAACCATTTTTGTAATAACGTCCATCATGACATGGGCAGAAAAATTGATCAGGATAATCTGGATTACCAGCCCAATTCACTGCACAACCTAAGTGTTTACATGTTGGTGATAGCGCAACAATTTCATCGTTTTCATCTTTGTAAACCCATGCACTGTGAGTTACGTCTGATGTATACCAAGCGTCGACTTGCTCAACGGTCCAATCAAAACGTTGAGGTTCTTCAGTGATCTCTGATACATCAACGACCGCATGCATATCTTCTCCACCAGCAGCTTGTAATACTGGATCAATTGCAAAACGTACCATCGGTGCTAGCATACTAGCAGCCATAAAACCGCCGACCCCTGTTAATGAATAATTTAAAAATTGACGACGGGACACTTGTTGTTTTTTCTCTGACATCATTTACCCCCCTCTACACATATTCCGACTTCATGGATTATAAACTCTTATATATTACTAGGACATTACTATGATAGCGCAAACTTTTAACCTGGTCAATAAAATCTAATTTATAATATCTATTTTCTATTAAGAACAAACCCTACCAAAAGCTTCTAATTAACTCACTAATTTGAGTTACTTGTTCGTTTATCCATTTTTTTGTTTGGTCTGTTTGATAATCATCAATCGTAGTAGCAGTTAGCCATATCAAGTTACTATCAAGAAGACGTTCATGTTTTTTCCAGTTCACATCATAAGTAAGGAGAAATATATGTTTAAAATGATCATAGGAAAGCATGCTTGTCCACTGATTAAGAATAGCACTCTCACTCTCATAGTTTGTACTTCGTATATATGTATAAGCTGGACTTAACATTATTCTACCCGTATAATTTCTTTCTAATTCATCTGATATAATTTGTAAGGACGTATTTTGATCAGCTAGTTTGATTGCCTCTGATTCTGTTTGTAAGTCTAATGGTATCAGTGGTATACATAGCGTATCAATAAACTCTTTTGATTGAAAAAACATTTCCAGATCTTTCTTTTTCCATCGCATCTATTATCCTCCCTATCATGATTTCTATAAATGCTGAGTAAATAAAAGTCACAAAAAGAAACGGAATATCCCATTTTAATGGGCTCCGTTCAAACAATTCCATCTACTTCTTAATAATATAAGAAGCTTCCAGTTTTTTCAATTGATCAGAGTACTGTTCAAACAATTGTTGATTTTTTTGATCTAATGCCTCATTGATGTTTTGGAGCAACCTCTCTCTTTTATATTCATATAACGAATATGCTAACCATTCTTCGGCCATCCTTTTATCGCTTTTAGTCAAAAAATAATCATCAGGAATAAATGGATTATCCTCCAATACCTTCATATAAGGGATGCACTGTTTGGAATCTTTAAAATTAAGTTGGATATATATAGGTTCTTTGGCATGTAAACGAATATCATGAAACGATTTATCCGCATCCGTTGTTACAATATGTTTTTTATAAAAACGAAAAGCTATTTCTTTTGAACAATGTGTAGAAATAATCATCGCCCTTGGACAGAACCGTGCTTCTAATACAAAATGAACATGCTCTAATAATTGTTCATGATTTAATAAATAATTTAGAATCCAAACACTTTCTCGTTTTTTTAGTTGATAATTCCCTAAAAACCAATGAATAAACGATTTCTTATCCTCCGCTCGAATTGAAGTTTCCAATTTTCACTTCCCCTCCATTTAAAAGAGAGTATCATTATTTTGATTTTTCAACCTTTCGGCATATTGTTGAATATCGAAATCTGATGGCTCTATTACCAGATACTCTTCAAATACTTCTAGAGCTGCACTAGTCCTCCCTTCTTCTACTAGAAAATATCCATAATCTTTTAAGAAGTCGGTATCTTGTTTTATCTTATTGTATGCACTTTGGTATGCATTTAATGCCTGTTTATACTCTTCTTCCTCATTATAAGCTTTTGCAAGCTCCCAGTAAAAAATACCATCTAATGGTTCAACATCAACCTGTTCTGTTAAAATGTGAATAATTTCAGAATAGTCTTCCTGTTTTTTATATGCTTCGATTAGAAATAATAATGCTTCTTGATATTCATTATCTAACGATATCGCTTTTTTCACTAATTTAAATGCTTGGGATGTGTTACCAGTTTTTAGAGTGATTCTGCCCGCGGTAAACCACATTTCTTTATTAAATGGGTCCATTTCCACCCCTTGATTAGCCGCTTGATATGCCTCATCAAGCATGCCTTCTTCTTCATATGACTTAGCTAGATACAAATAAACAGAAGGATATTCTAATTCTTCTTCCAATAACTTTTCCCAAGCCTGAATTGCTATTTCAAATCGTTCAGATTTATAAGCTAAAAAACCATAACGAAAAAGGGTTTCAGGATCTTCAGTATCTAATGATTGATAGTAATTCAGAGAATCTTCAAATTCACCGTTTAACGCATATGCTTCTGCTAAGCGACTGGCAATGTTAACACCGGCAAATTCTTCCGTTTTACTTCTCAGTTTTTCATAATAAACAATCGATTTATGATATTCCCCCGAAGAAAATAATAATTCACCTAATGCAAAATCAATGATTGGTTCCTCTGGTGCGATATTTTTGGCTATCAACAACTTTTGTTCTGCTACTTCAAATAACCCTTGAGCCTGATAGAGGTCTGCAAGTTGTACCAGTGCCTGTAGGTAGTTATCATCACCTTCTTGTATTTCGTTCAAAAGTTCTATTGCTTGCTCATCTTTATTATCATCAGTCATAATATCTGCTAATAATAATTTCGCCTCACTATTAGCTGACTCTATGTTTAAGATATCGTCTAAAACTGCTTCCGCTAAATCATGATTTCCTAATTCTACAAAAATCTGTGAAATCTCAAGCTTGGTATCTATATCAGCTGAAATTGCCGTTTCATTAAGCAATGATAAGGCTTTTTCTACTTCCCCAGCATGGATCATTTCAATTGCTTGTTCAATCGTATTCAATGATTTCAACCTTTCTTTATAACGTATACTTCTAACTATTCATCTTATCTGATAACAACCAATCGAGCAACTAAGACAATTTGTAAAAACAAAAAATTATGCATAGTCCGTCCCTGCACGATATCCATAAGATACACATTAGATAAATACTGCGAAATAGTGAAAATACTATTTGTTCGAAAATAAATGCGTGGTCACTTATGAAGTAATTTTGACATATATCGTGATGATAACCGCCACTCTGGCTGCCCATTTCCCTTTCTGTGGGGTTTGCCCTTCAGCTAACTTTTTTGAGCAAAAACCGCTCGAAAAAGTGGATCTTTAGGTCAAACGATTCCCACAGGAGTAGAAGTGGGCGGCCATCGCTGAGATGTGCTCAACAACGCTAATACGAATTCATCAAGTCGATTTCACCACTATATATACTCAGTGAAGCGATTTACAGACGTTAGCACTGTAATAAAACAGAAAAGTTTAGTTCCATGAATTCATTCCTTTCTATAATCAGAGCACAAAAATAGCGTAAGCAGAGTACGGAGACTCCTGTGGGAACTCACGCGAGCCGAAGATCCACTTGGTTAAGTGCTTTTCTTTTCCAAGTTAGCTGAGGTCGTGTCCACGGAAAGCGCAGTATTCTGCCGGAGCGAATGGTAGCACTCTTTAAAATATAGTGTGGAAGAGAGCAAATTCATGTACACATTACTTCGCAGTTTATGTTTTTTGTCTAAGCATAGAAAGCTCCAAGTTCAGAATTGTACTAAACTTGGAGCTTTTGGTGGTTTAGTTGGATAATAAGGAGTGTAAGTCTTCGAAAAAAGTTGGATAAGAAATAGCGATACATTCGTCATCATGTAATTCTACTTTTTCATCTGTTAAAAGAGAAGCAACTGCAATCATCATACCAATCCGATGATCACCAAATGAATTCGTTACACCTCCATGTAGCTTGGTATTGCCCTCGATGATCATTCCATCCTTTGTACCAGTAATGGTCGCACCTAACTTTGATAATGTATGGACCACTGATTCAATCCGGTCTGTTTCTTTAAAACGCAATTCTTCTGCGTCCTTTATGAGGGTTTGACCTGTTGCTTGAGTTGCCAATAATGCAATTATGGGAATTTCATCGATGATTCGGGGGATAATATCCCCTTCTATAACAGTAGCTTTTGGTTTTGAAGCTCGTACAGTAATATCACCAATCGGCTCCCCGCCAATCGTTCTTTTTTTCATAACATCAATGGAAACATCCATCATATTCAAGACATCAATAATACCTGTTCTTGTCGGATTCAGACCAACATTTTCAATAGTGACATGACTTCCTTCTGTAATAGCAGCAGCGACCAGGAAAAATGCAGCAGATGAAATATCCCCAGGTACTTCGATATCACAGCCTGTTAAGTTTTTATTACCTGTTATTTTTACTTTTGCACCTTCCACATTAATATTAGCACCAAACGCTTTTAGCATATTTTCCGTGTGATCACGTGTTTTTGTTACTTCTTCAACAGTTGTCACGCCATCTGTTAAAAGACCAGCTAATAAAACACCTGACTTAACCTGTGCGCTTTTGACATTTGGTTTGAAATCGATTGGCAACAATTGCCCACCTCTTATTGCTATTGGAAGTAACCTGCCATGCTCACGACCATCTATTTTTGCTCCCATTTCGCGTAATGGGTGGGCAATACGGTCCATCGGTCGTTTTGATAGCGAATCATCACCATATAAAGTAAAGTGGAATGGCAAGCCTGCTAGAATTCCCATCAACAGTCGAGCGGTTGTTCCGGAATTGCCAAGATTAATTGGCTGATCCGGTTCTTTCAATCCATTAACCCCTTCAGATTCAACCAATACAGTATTATCCTCACGCTTAATAGAAACACCCATTGCTTGAAAAGCTGCGATGGTTGATAAACAATCTTCACCAGCTAAAAAGTTAGTAATCTTTGTTTTTCCTTCTGCAAGTGAACCGAACATAACTGCTCGATGTGAAATAGACTTATCTCCAGGAACCGTAATATGACCCGTTAGCGTCTTTTGTTCAAATGCTAATACTTTTTGTGACAAGATTATTCCTCTCCTATTCTTCAATCACCGTATCATAGTGATTTTTCCTCAAAATAGCCTGACTTAACTCTTGATCATTTTTATTTTGGAAGCTTAAGCGTAACACACCAGTAATTCCTTCTCTAATCTCTAATATTTCAATATTATTAATACTAATATCGTGATTAGCTAATAGCTCAATTACTTTCAATATAGCACCAGGTTGGTCAAAAATATCAACATATATATCATAATAAGATGGAATAGCGCCCTGTTTTCTACTATCCAATCCATCACGATACTCACGTGCTTGCTCTAAATATTGCTGGATTTGTGTTTTTTCCCCCATGTCAATCAAATCTTTTAATTGCCTCATTTCTTCTATCCAATCAGCTAATAATCGACTCATTTTGGATCGGTTCTGAAAAAATATATCTCTCCACATTAAGGGATTACTAGAAGCAATCCTTGTAATATCTCGAAACCCACCTGCAGCAAGCTTATGTATATATGGATGCGTTTTTTGCCAATTTCTTGCTTGATGAACAAGTGATGAAGCAATTAAGTGCGGAAAATGAGAAATGACACTTGTCATCTCATCATGTTCTTCTGGTTCTAAAATTAAAAATTTACTATTAGTAGGTGTTAATAGTGCTTGTAATCGTTCTACATCCTCTTCCCTACTGCTTTCTGTTGGCGACAAAACATAGATCGCATTCTCAAACAAATGCTTTTTTGCTGCTTGAATTCCTTTCTTATGTGAACCTGCCATCGGGTGCCCACCTATAAAAGCTATATGAGGGGAATCAATTTTACTTGCAGCCTCCATAATCGGCCCTTTAACAGACCCAACATCTGTCACGATGAGCGATTTTTCCAACGAAATAGTGCTTAAATAATTAATCAGCTCAATCGTTACAGAGACTGGAGCAGCTAAAATACAAATATCTGCCTGAAGCACTGCCTCAGTAAAATCACTATAGACTCCATCTACTATTTTATTCATTTTAGCATATTCCAGTGTACTGTAATTGGAATCATACCCTATCAATCGTACTTCTTTCGTTTCTCGTATACTTAAAGCAAGCGAGCCTCCTATTAATCCGAGACCCGCTATTAAAACCGTTTGTTTCACGATTTATTCTCCTTTTATATTGATGCTAAATATTCTTTCATGTTTGTTACTAATTCACTCATTTGCTCTTTAGAACCAATGGTAATCCGTACGCCATTAGGGTGACCTAATGCCTCACCAGAGCGAACAATGAAACCTTTTCTTAATAAATATTCAAATAAGGCATCACCTGAGGTCGGTAATTTCACAAATAAGAAATTCGCTTCTGAATCATAGTAGCTTAATCCCATCTCATCACAGCTTCTCATAAACGCTTTTTTATTCTCGAGATTTTCTTCATACGTACGTTGTAAGAAAGCTTCATCTTCAAGCGCTGCTAAAGCAGATAATTGTGAAATCGAAGTTGTATTAAACGGACCACGAGTGATATTTAAATAAGTGGCAACCTCTTCTGATGCAATCCCGTATCCTACACGTAGATTAGCGATACCATACGCTTTAGAAAAGGTTCGTAAAATCACTAAATTCGGATAATTTTTCAAAAATTCTAGACTTTCCGGGTTTTGGCTATCTTCGACATATTCATAATAAGCTTCGTCTAATACAACCATCACATCTTTTGAACATCTTTCTAAAAAAATGGCTAGCTTATCACGACTGATCAACGAACCAGTAGGGTTGTTTGGTGAACATAGCCATACAACTCTTGTTTGGCCATTGATTTTCTCTAGCATTGCTTCTAAATCATGATAACCATCGATTAATGGAACTTCTACAATATTCGCCCCCTGAATTAATGCATTATGTTTATACTGAGGAAATGTTGGAGTTGCCATTACCGTATTTGTTCCTGGCTCTAAATAGGTGCGGCAAATGAAATCGACAACTTCGTCTGATCCGCAACCAAAAATTAGCTGTTGCTCTTCTATATTTAATTTATGAGCTAATGTTTGTCTTAATGCCGTTGCATACCCATCTGGATATATTTCCAAGTGATCAATCATATTTGGAATGGCTTCTTTTATTTTATTCGAATACCCGAATGGATTTTCATTTGAGGCTAATTTGACTATTTTTGTTAAACCATATTCTTTTTTTACATCTTCTATTTGTTTTCCTGGAGTATATGGTGACATACTTCGAAATACTTGTTTTGCTTGCAATGACATAGCTCCTTTCGTGTGCTTACTTCTCTTCAAGCAAGTCAGGCCTTAACTTTACTGCATCATTTAAATAAATATGTTCAATTTCTTTTTGAGCTCTTGATGTATTCACCGTCATCATTACGCGAATACACTTCGGTAAACTGCCAGGAACATTAATTTCTGGCATACACATTACCGGTACATATTTCCATCCATCCATAAGACGTAACGCTTTAGCTGGAAAAGCGGCATTTAAATCAGAAGTTACTGAAATCATTACCGAAGCAATCGTTTCAGGTTCTATATCGTTTACTTTAGCCATCGCTTCAATCATCTCTTTTGTTGCCTGGACCATTTCATTAGCGTCATTGTTCTTGACAGTTGTTGCTCCTCGTATTCCTCTTATCATTAAGAACCCAACTCTCTCATAAAGTTTTTAAGAAGATTGGTGAGATCTTGATCAGGTATATTTTCTGTTATCGGATCACCTATTTCTTGTAATAATACCATCTGAACGGTAGCGTTCTCTGATTTTTTATCTATTTTCATACGTTCAACAAGTTGAGTAGTTGATATCGCCGGTAAATTTAAAGGATAATGATTTTGGGATAGCCAGTTATAAAGTGTTTCATATGGTAATTTACTATTTAATCTTTGTTCACTTACTTTTATAGCAAATAACATGCCAATTGCAACTGCTTCACCATGAGTAATTTGGCCATAGCCTAGCTCTGATTCAATGGCATGACCCAATGTGTGTCCGAAATTCAGAAATTTCCGAATATTAGACTCTTTCTCATCTTGTTCTACAATCTTTGCTTTGACAGCAATCCCTTTTTGAAGATGATCGGTCATCACATTGGGGTCGATCTCTTGCGTAAGGTCTACTTTCCATATATCTTCCAGATAACCACGGTCACTAATAAATCCATGTTTCACTACTTCTGCATAACCTGATCGTTTTTCTTTACCTGGTAGCGTATATAACGTATCAATATCATAAAGCACTGCTTGCGGTGGATAAAAACTCCCGATTAAATTCTTACCCTCAGGATGATTAATCGCAACTTTGCCACCTACACTACTATCGTGAGCTAAAATGGTGGTAGGAACTTGTATAAAGTCAATACCTCTCATATAAGTAGCTGCAACAAATCCCGCCAAATCTCCAATCATCCCACCACCAAGGGCGATAATCAGCGATTTGCGATCTAACTGATGGTGAATCGCATCAGTCAGCAATTGATAATAGTGCTCTATACTTTTAGAAGCTTCGCCACTTGGAACTACACTAATAGATACCTTTGCATCTTTTGGCAGGTTCGCTACAACTTTTTCCGTATAAAGTTCGTTCACCATTGAATCTGTAATAATCAGTATATTTCGATATGATTTAGGAAGGTAATCTTTCAAATTCCCCAAAATATCTCTACCGACAAAGACATCATATTGATTAGTGCTAGTTGTTATTGTCTGCCTATGCATCAGAAGCACCTTATTTCCTCACGGTACTTATCAATCGCTTCTTTTAATTTCGGAAATTGATCGTTCGGGAATTGCTCTAAGATCGCTTTTGCAATTTCAAATGCGACGACATGTTCCATTACTACAGCTGCGGCCGGAACAGCACAGGAATCAGATCTTTCAATACTTGCATTAAAAGCTTCTTTCGTCTCAATATCAACACTTTGAAGCGGTTTGTATAGGGTAGGGATTGGCTTCATGACTCCTTTTACGATCACAGGCATACCTGTTGTCATTCCACCTTCAAAACCGCCTAAACGATTCGTTCTTCGGTAGTAACCCCGTTCTTCAGACCATATTATTTCATCATGTACCTCACTGCCATTTTTACGAGCTGCTTCAAAGCCAATCCCAAACTCCACACCCTTAAAGGCATTGATACTTTGAACCGCTCCGGCTATACGGCCATCTAATTTCCGGTCATAGTGTACATAGGATCCAATTCCTGCAGGTAATCCTTCAATAGCAACTTCACAAACACCACCAATTGAGTCCCCATCTTTTTTCGCTTGATCGATCGCATCCATCATTTGTTTACCAGCTATCTCATCTAAACAGCGGACAGGTGATTCTTCTGAAACACGGATCTTGTCATCGATTGATAATTCCGTTTTTTCTTCTGCTTTAATTCCCGCAATTTCTTTCACATAACCAATAATTTTAATATCTAATTGTTTTAATAACGTTTTTGCAACTGCGCCAGCTGCAACTCGAGCGGTTGTTTCTCTGGCAGACGAACGTTCTAAAATATTTCGCATATCACGATGGCCATATTTCAGTGCACCATTTAAATCGGCATGGCCTGGACGTGGACGAGTTACTATGCGACGAATATTTTGGTCTTGTGGTACTGGATCTTCTCCCATTACATCAATCCAGTGTTTGAAATCATCATTATGCACAACTAGAGCGATAGGAGACCCTAGAGAGTAACCATGACGTACTCCACCCACTATATCTACTAAGTCTTTCTCTATTTGCATTCTCTTCCCTCTGCCGTGGCCTTTTTGACGGCGCAGAAGTGAATCATTAATATCATCTTGTGTAATCGGCATTCTCGCTGGTAAACCCTCGATAATCGTTGTTTGTTGTTTACCATGCGATTCACCTGCAGTTAAATATCGCATTGTTCTCCCCCTCAAAATCATTTTTTGTATTACTATAACACAGCATGGGAAAAATGTGTGTAGAAATATTCTGATTTTTATGTATTTTATTTTTTTCCATAAAAAAAGGTGTCCAAAACATTAAATCCATATTTATCAGGTGAAAATATTTGTTCCGTGCTTCCAACAAAAAATACACCATCTTCAGCTAATGCATCACTAAACTTATGATATATCGTGTTTTTGGCTTCTTCTGTAAAATAAATGAGTACATTACGACAAACAATTAAATCTACTTGAGCTGGATATGGATCCGCTAGTAGATTATGTTCCTTAAAGGTGATAGCTTGTTTTAATTTATCATCAACTTTAAATGTACCACCTTCTTGATGAAAATATTTCTTTTTAATATCTGCAGGTACTTCTTGCAGTGCTTTTTCATTATAGATACCTTGCTTTGCTCTAGCTAACACGTTAGGATCTATATCCGTTGCCAGAATTTCAATGTCTGCTACGTTCCAGAATTGATTGGCTATAATCGCTAATGTATATGGTTCTTCCCCTGTAGAACAAGCTGCACTCCAAATTTTAATTTTACTCTTTTTGTTTTTAAATGTCGGAATAATTTTGCTTTCCAGCACTCTCCATCTTGCTGGATTACGATAAAATTCTGATACATTAATGGTAACCTTATCTAAGAATTCCTGAAGTAATTGCTGATCTTTGTTGATTGCTTGGAAATAGCTGCTAAATGATTGATAACCTCGTTTATTTCGTAAAGATGTTAAACGCCTTTTCATTTGTACCTCTTTGTACAAAGATAAATCAAGACCGGTTTTCTTATATATCTGACCTATAAAAGTTTGATAATCCGTCATGTCTCTTCTCCCTCAATATTGCTGTTCAGATGCTACTATGAAAGCCAGTAGTCAACATTTTTTTCATAGATCTGTATTTCTTCTTTCCCAAAAAAGAGATTGATTTCTCTAGCCGCACTTTCCGGTGAATCAGAACCATGAATAATGTTACGATGCATCACCAGTCCGAAATCACCTCTTATTGTACCTGTTTCAGCTTCTTGAGGATTCGTTTTCCCCATCATCTTTCTAGAAGCTTCAATTACACTTTCACCTTCCCATACCATAGCAAACACAGGTCCGGATGTAATAAAAGAAACTAAATCATTGAAGAAAGACTTTCCTTCATGTTCAGCATAGTGTTGCTTCGCTAAAGATTCCGAAATTGTCATAAGCTTCGCAGCCACTAACTTGAAACCTTTTCTTTCAAATCTAGTCACAATTTCCCCAATTAAATTACGTTGCACAGCATCTGGTTTGATCATTAAAAATGTCTGTTCCATCATAATCACCTCGTTATATTTTTCTATTTCCTATGTAATTAGCAATATTAGCTAGAGCTTCTTTAGCTTGAATATCTGGTAATAAGCTAAGGGAATCATATGCTTTCTTAAGATATTGGTCACTCACATCTCTAGCTCTTGTAATGGCATCAGATTGTGATATTTTAGAGATGATAGGGCTCAATAGATTAGGACTTATATTACGGCTATCTGCCAAGGCATCTTTCAACTCTTGTCGAATAGACGGATTTTCCATTGCATATAATACAGGTAATGTAATATTTCCTTGAATCAAGTCACTTCCAGCTGGTTTTCCTAACTCTTTCTCTGATGCAGTGAAATCTAATATATCATCAATAATTTGATAGGACATCCCCATAAAATAACCATAACGAAATAAAGCTTTTTCTGTTTCATTATCAGTATTTGCCGTAATAGCACCTAACTGACAGCTTGAAGAAATCAACAGTGCTGTCTTTCTTTTTATTCGTCTTAAATAGGTCCTTAAATTTTGATCTAGGTTATATTTATCTTTAATTTGCTCAATTTCACCTACCGTTAATTCCATCATGGTTTTAGCCAGTATTTGATGAGCTCTAGGCTTATCTATTTCAGTAAATTGTTGTAATGCCTTAGCGAAAATAAAATCACCTGTTAGCATAGCTACCTGATTGTCCCATTTCGCCTTTACTGTTGGTTTACCTCGCCTTATATCAGAATTATCAATGACATCATCGTGTACAAGTGATGCCATATGAATTAATTCTAGTGAACTGGCGACATTTTTGATTTTATTTAAGTTATAATCACCAAATTTAGATGCTAATAATACAAAAACTGGCCTCAGCCTTTTTCCTCCGGCCTTTAACAACTGGGTTGACGCTTCGTGCAAAACCGGTTGGTCAGCATACACCGTGTCTTCCAATGCATCTTCAATTAATGATAAATCTTTTTTTAAAAAAGCATATGTTTTTGCAAGCTTCATTAGACTTCACCTTTATTTCTTCACTTGTTTTTCACCTAGATGCATGGCCGCTACCCCACCTGTATAGCTTTTATATTGGACATTTACAAGTCCTGCATCTTCAAATAAACTCTTTAACGCATCCTTTCCTGGAAAGTCTTTCGCTGACTCATGTAACCATACATATTCTTGATAACTCTTCGCGAAAAGCTTACCGAATAAAGGCATAATATTTTTAAAATAAAAATAGTATAATTTCCGAAAGATGATTCCAGTTGGTTGCGAAGTTTCGAGGCATACAACAATACCTCCTGGTTTAACTACACGGTACATTTCCTTTAAAGTTTGCAAGTAATCTGGAACATTTCGCAAACCAAATCCGATGGTTACATAATCAAAGTAGTCATCTTCAAACGGTAGTTCCATTGCATTACCATGTATAAACTCTACATTGTTAAGCGAATAATCAGATTGTCTTTCTCTAGCAACAGATAACATATTTTGACTAAAGTCCAAACCAATCACTTCACCGTTTTTTCCTACAGCTTCAGATAATGAAAAAGACCAATCTCCTGTCCCACAGCATACATCTAGAGCTTTACTTCCTTGTTGTACTTGCATTCTTTTCATTACATCGTTTCGCCATTTTTTATGTTTCTGGAATGAAATAATTGAATTCATAAAATCATAATTATTATAAATCTTTTCAAAAACTTGATGTACTTTTTCTTCTTTTGATTGCTTTGTCATTGTGATAATCCTTCTTCCAACACCATATTCCATTTTTTCTGTAACGTATCATAATTAAATAAATCTAAATCTTTTGGAATTGCTATAGTCTTCTTGTTATCAGTTATAATTTCATCTAAATCCTGATTAAATTTCATTAATTGTTGGCGAATTTTTTTCTCCAACTGTACATTATTTTGTATACTTTGTACATTTTCTATAATTAATTTATGGAGAAAGGTACGTTTATTGTTACGTAATTTTATTAATTCGAATTCTAGACGTTTTGCCATGAGCCACGTAGTAATATACGGTAGCTGTTCTGTTTTATGAACAAAATCAGCTACTTTCTCTATCAGTTTACTCTCTATTTCTTTATAGTCGACAAGAAAACTATCTAGATCACTAAAATTGGAATAATAAAAAGCCATCTTAGCTTGTGTCATTTCATTAATACCATCAGCAAGTAAACGAATGAACGGTAAATTATTGTGGTTTGCTAATAAATGATAATAGATTCCTGAATAATAATCTCCTGCCAATACTGTGAGTTGCTGTTTCCTTATATTTTCTTCTTTAAAATCACTGGTGATTTTATCATGTGTATTCAGCGCTATTTGAACTAACATGGTAGTCTGAACTAATTCCTGATAGTTTGGTTTATCTTGGACTAATTCATGAAGAGTAATCAATTTATGTACTTCTACCTCTGGTTCATCTAAATGTTTATTCAGGAAACTTTGGTTAATGGTTTGCGTTATTAAATTTGTATAATAATTAATTGTGTCTATGTATGTCATCAGATTCACCGCAATTCTTCAAAATCCTATTCTATATTAACATAGTATAGCATAAGTTTACATCTTACAGGATAGATAAAACTGTGTTTTATGAAAGGAAAAATTTCAGAGGAGAAATTAGGATAGTTGGTATGAAAAAAGGGTGCAATCTGCACCCTCTCTTGCCCATATGTAATACCATATTATTTTACGATATCTTTAAGGGCTTTACCTGGTTTAAAAGCAGGCACTTTGCTTGCTGGAATTTCGATTTCATCCCCAGTTTGTGGATTACGCCCTTTACGTGCAGCACGCTCGCGTACCTCAAAATTACCAAAACCAATTAATTGAACTTTTTCACCATCTTTAAGTGAATCCATGATAGATTCAAAAACTGCATCTACAGCTTTTGTTGCATCTTTTTTAGAAAGTTCACTTTTTTCTGCAACTGCATTAATTAGATCTGTCTTGTTCATGATATTCACCTCCTCCCAATAAAAGCTATAAACTTCTTTCAAAGAATTTCTTATAGCTAATTGTCACCCATCAAATGATGACAAGGCTTATAATAACTGAGAATGAAAGATAATTCAACAATTATTCGCATTTCTTAGAGAAAAAATTATTATTTTCTCCATTTCCTGCTAAGTTATCAAGAATGTTATCACATGTTATTTCGGGATGCAAGTGTTTTCAAACGTTGATATCATAATATTTTTAGTAATTAGGACATAAGTTTTATTGATATTACCTATTATTTCCAAAAAATCTGAATTTAAACAAAATAAAAAAGCGTTATGTTGATACATTAACGCTTTTTCAATCTTCTTTATAAAATGATAGCGATCAACCCGCCTGAACCTTCATTGATGATTCGTTCTAGTGTCTCTTTTAATTTAAACCTAGCGTTTTCAGGCATAAGTGATAGCTTTGCTTGAATACCTTCTCTAACAATTGAACTTAAGGATCTTCCAAAAATGTCAGATTGCCAAATAGATAATGGATCTTCTTCAAAATCTTGCATTAAATATCTGACTAATTCCTCACTTTGTTTTTCGGTACCGATAATTGGAGCAAATTCGGATTCTACATCTACTTTTATCATGTGGATAGACGGTGCTACAGCTTTCAAACGAACACCAAACCTTGAACCTTGCCTAATAATTTCAGGCTCTTCCAATGCCATATCTGTTAAAGCTGGAGCTGCTACCCCATAACCAGTTTGTTTTACCATTTTTAATGCTTCAGCAATTTGGTCGTACTCCTTTTTAGCATTGGTAAATTCTTGCATCAATTGCAGCAAATGATCTTTGCCTCTAATTTCTTCACCAACAATTTCTTTTAATACTTGATCATATAATTCATCTGGAGCATGAAGGTCAATATCAGCGATACCTTCCCCCATCTCAATTCCTGCTAAAGATGCTTGTTGAATATAATCAAATTGATCAAATTGGCCAATTACATGATCAACATCCCTTAATCTTCTTATATCTTTAACAGTCTCCTCGATGGCAAGTTGATAATTTTGTCTTAACCAATGTGACTCATCTAAAACTAAAACCCAACTAGGTAAGTTAACATTGACTTCAAGCACTGGGAATTCGTAAAGTACTTCTCTTAGTACGTTATTAACATCGTGCTCAGTCATGCTTTCCACACTCATAGACAGAACTGGAATATCATATTTTTCTATAAGGTCTTGTCTTAACAATTCCGTTTCTTGATTATAAGGTTGTACGGAATTAATAATCATAATAAATGGCTTACCAACTTCTTTTAATTCTTCTACAATGCGTGATTCAGCGTCTTCATAGTCTTCTCTTGGAATTTCACCAATACTACCGTCAGTTGTAACGACAATCCCCATTGTAGAATGTTCTTGAATAACTTTCCTTGTTCCAATTTCGGCTGCATCATGAAAAGGTATAGGTTCTTCATACCAAGGTGTATGAATCATGCGTGGTCCATTTTCATCTTCAAAACCTTGTGCGCCATTAACGGTATATCCAACACAATCTACTAATCGGACATTTACATCTAATCCCTCCTCAACTGTTAACGACACTGCCTGATTAGGAACAAATTTCGGTTCAGTTGTCATAATTGTTTTTCCAGCTGCGCTTTGAGGTAATTCATCCTGTGCTCTCAATCGATCACTTTCGTTCGCCATGTTTGGCAAGACAGTCTTTTCCATAAATTTCTTAATGAATGTAGACTTACCGGTCCGAACTGCTCCAACAACTCCTAAATAAATATCACCATTCGTCCGTTTTGAAATATCCTTGAAGATATCTACCCTTTCCAAATGATCCCCTCCCGATCTATTCGACCTCATCATTCCTTCGAATCTTTGACAATTCTATTCTATGATGTTGTCCTATTAATTTATGCTAAATATTCGCATAATAAATAAACTTTTCCTGGTATTGCGCCTATGAATTATCCAGTTCTAACTTCAACATATGATGTAAAGAACTTGTTTATTCACAAAAAATTAGAAAAGCTTTCATAGAAGGGAATCTTTTTAATAATACCATTTGTAATACTAATGCTTAATAACCCTGTTAGAAAGCCGAATTCTAGCCACAGAGAGCCTTTGTTGCAAAAGGTGACAAATTACCCCTCACACCTCTCTGCAAAGCCACACACCCCATACAACTTATGAATCATCAAAAATAAATACTGCGAACCAATAACAACTTTCAGAATAAAGCATTCTTTGAAAGAAAGCTGGAATACGTAAAAAAACTTACCCAAGCTGGATAAGTTTTTTGATGGTGTTAAAATTACCATCCTTCTTCTATTTCTGGTGCAAATACTGGTTCATTGTCTTCTACAGTAAAGGGAATACTGTAGGCTGGAACTACGGGGTGATCTTCTATGAGTATAGGTCTAATATCATCACTGTTTTTGTAGGAGTGATTTTTTTCTTGTAAAGCTTGGTACAGCTCCATTCGATAATCAATTAATAGATTACCGTCCGCACTGATATATACAGGTAGACGATTCTCAGAATATGGGCTGTTTACACTTGGTGCCGCATCTAAATTTAGCTCCTCATAATCTAGTTCGTATACAGCATCGTCTACTTTGTCTCCAAATGGTGGATATGTATGTTCATCCCGATATATCGTTAAACGTTGTTGGATAGTTCTTATCTCATCTGTTAAATGTAAATCAATTACTTTAACAGTTGGATTTTCTTCCACATCAACTAAAACATATTGATAACTACCACCATTTTCAAAAGCTGTTCCAGGAATAGATTGAATAAGTCCTTGCTGCTTTAACAAACTGAAATCAATAAGGTACTTTTGATATAGGGGTGTGTCACTTTCTTTGGTTACAATCGGTAGAATACCATTATTTTGTTCTGCGTATAGATCTATAGCATTTTGAACTAACTGTAGTTGAGTATCATTTGAAATTTGATTTTGGCTGAGGTTTTCTGATGGATACATACAACCAGTCAGCATAATCAAACTCAAACTAAATACGATAAGTTTATGTATCATTGTTTTTTTGTCTTTCCTCCTTATCAGGATGATGGCCCACTAATAACTACTAACGTAATGATAATGCCACCTATAATTAAACAGCTATAGGCTACAAATGCCACAATACCTGATAAAATTCCTTTTAATTTATACCTGCTAAGTACAATTAAAACCATGGATAATATAAGTGCACCCATGCCTCCAAACGATATCCACATTTTCATTAATGGATCTGACAACTGACATTCATCCTTTCTTACGATTTCTACAATATTAAATACATCGTTACATATTATAACATAAATTTTTTTTAAAAAGGAAAGCATCCAAGGTGTTTTGTTATTAGAGGTTTGTATAAAAAAATACAGAACTCCTGTATAGAAGCATCGCTATTAGAATCATCAAAGACTAGGGAATCACGGAGAGATCATTTATTATTTTTCTAAAGTGCAATAAAAAGACCGAAGTAGTAGGGGCAAAATCTACTCCGGTTATGACTAAATAAATACCCATCATCACCCTGAAAGTGAATGCTTGTGCGATTTATTGTATGCGAAGCAATAAGACCTTGCATCCTCATGTGCCTATAATGTTAGTTTTTAAACAATTTACTTAATGAATTCATATCTTTAGGCATATTATTGCTTGTAATTGCTTTCACAATTTTTTCTTCTTTTTGTTTGGACACAGGCTTGCCAGAAAGTTTAGCTAATTGCTTTACTAATTTTCTTACTGTCTTTTCATCTGAAAAGTCAGCATTTTGTACTGATTGTGCCACTTTCATAATTTGATCAGGCTGGACATTTGAATTTTTTTGAATCTGATCAAACATGTTTTGTTTAAAGTCACTCAAAATTAACTCCTCCTAACTACTATAGTCATTCTTATAGTATGCACGGAGGAGTTAAACAGTTAATCCATATACCTATTTAGAAGTAAGGATGATATATCATCTACTTCATTTGTTCGGTTTCTAGTCATGAGATCGTCGACCACTTCTTTCGGTGATCTTATTTCATAAATTACGTCATATATGCCAGTAGTTATCGGCATTTCGATATTTTCTTTCTTCGCCAGCTGGTAAACTGCTTCGGTCGTACGAATTCCCTCTACAATCATGCCCATTTTACTCAAAATATCATGTAACGGCATTCCTTTACCTAACATGTTACCCGCACGCCAATTACGACTGTGCGCACTTGTACAAGTAACAATAAGGTCACCAACTCCTGATAAACCGATAAATGTTAATGGATTCGCACCTTTAATGGTCGCTAATCGTGAAATTTCAGCTAAACCTCTGGTGATAAGCGCTGCCTTTGCATTGTCACCATAACCTAGACCGTCGGAAATTCCAGCACCTAAAGCGATGATATTTTTTAGTGCACCACCTAGTTCTACCCCAATAATATCTTTACTTGTGTACACTCGAAAATACTGATTGATAAATAAATCTTGTGTAAATGCGGCCAATTCACCATTTTCTGAAGCGGCTGTCAATGTAGTAGGGTGCTTCACACTTACCTCTTCAGCATGACTAGGTCCTGAAAGTGCTACAACATCATCATATAAACTGTGGGATAGCTCTTCTTCTATCATCTGGGAAATACGATAATGGCTATCAGGCTCAATCCCTTTACTGCCGTGAATGATTACTACTTTATGATCTAGAACATGATTCAATTTTTGACAAATTTCTCGTATTGCTTTTGTTGGTACAACTAATACAATCGCTTCTACTTGTTCAATTGCTTGACTAAGATCATCATAAATGGCTAATGACTCTGGGAGTGCAATATTAGGTAAATATTTTTGATTTTTTCTTTCGAGTTCCATCGATTGTTTTTGATCTGGGTTATGTGTCCAGAGCCTTACATCATGATGGTTATCACATAAAACCATGGCAAGTGCTGTACCCCAGCTACCTGCACCTAGAACAGCTACTTTTGACATCTCATTCACCTCTAACTTCGTTTGCGAGCATAAATTTTTATCGGAGTACCTTCAAAGCCAAATGCTTCCCGTATCTGATTTTCAAGAAATCGTTCATACGAGAAGTGCATAAGTTCCGGCTCATTGACAAACACAACAAAAGTAGGTGGTTTAACCGCCACTTGAGTTGCATATAACACTTTTAACCTTTTCCCGTGTTTGGTTGGTGTTGGATTTATCGCTAATGCATCCATAATGACATCATTTAAAACATTCGTTTCGACACGTTTTGTATGGTTCTCACTAGCCTGTACCACATTTGGTAAAAGCGTGTGAATCCTTTTTTTTGTCTTAGCTGATAAGTACACAATCGGTGCATAATCTAAAAATGGAAAATGAGCCCTTACGTTATCCTCAAATTCTTTTATAGCCTGGTCATGTTGTTCTATTGTATCCCACTTATTTACAACAATCACAACGGCTTTTCCTGCTTCATGAGCATAGCCTGCGATTTTTTTATCTTGTTCGATAATACCTGTTTCAGCATCAATTAGGGTTAGAACAACATCCGATCGCTCAATTGCTTTTAAGGCCCTTAAAATACTGTATTTTTCGGTAGTTTCATAGATTTTTCCTCTTTTTCTCATTCCAGCAGTGTCTATAATAACAAAATCACGCTCGTCTTTACTGAAATTGGTGTCAATCGCATCACGCGTTGTTCCAGCAATATCACTAACTATAACCCTTTCTTCATTTAAAATGGCATTAACCAACGAGGACTTTCCTACATTTGGTCGACCAATGAGACTGAAATGAATTACATCTTCATCTACTGGTTCATTCTCTCTCTCTGGAAAAAGGCTAACAACGCTATCTAATAAATCCCCTAACCCTAATCCATGTGTTCCTGAAATAGGATGAGGTTCTCCGAATCCTAAAGCATAAAATTCGTAAATTTGTTCTCGCATATCCGGGTTATCCACTTTATTTACTGCTAATACGACAGGTTTGTTTGATTTGTACAAAATTTTAGCAACCTCTTCATCAGCCGCTGTAATCCCTTCTCTTCCATTTGCAAGAAATATGATAACATCAGCCTCTCTGATAGCGACTTCTGCTTGTTCACGCATTTGAATTAATAACGGTTCATCGCCAATTTCAATACCACCAGTATCTATTAAACGAAAAGTGGTATTTAACCACTCTGCTTCTGCGTAAATTCGATCTCGGGTTACTCCAGGAACATCTTCCACAATTGATATTCTTTCCCCTACTAATCGATTAAAAATAGTTGATTTTCCAACATTCGGCCTTCCAACTATTGCTACAATTGAACTTCTCATGAAGGCACACCCTTCCTAAAATTAATTTCTAAAATGTTCCGCTAGCGTTTCACTTTACTAAATTACCACAATTAATATAAATAAAACAAGTTAATATATATTTGTTTACATAATAAATTTATTGTTCACCATTAGTGCTTCACGATAATATATAATTCATCACTAAGTGCATGGCTGATACCGTCTAATATTGCTTCTAAATTGGCAGCTACCTTGTCCATTTCTTCCTTATTTTCACAAATAAAAATTGATGCACCTGCTGTTACTTTATTTGAATTAGTTGTAATTGTCGCTAGAATAGCTTTTTCTAATTTCATCGCATTCACTCCTTATTTTGCGCATTGGCTTCAGAAGGCATTCGAACGGCATTTTCTAAAACCGGTACTGATTTAAGCACTTTTAAAGCCTGATTTAAATCCTGATTTTGGGGTAAGATAAATACCCCGATACGACCATCATCCAAATCACGTTTAATAAGTGGAACTAAAGCAGGCGTTCCAGAATCTCTAACAACTCCTAATGAAACGGAAATATCATGTAATATCGCCTGTCGTTGACCTAAATTTGCAATAGAAGAACGAACATCAAAAGTTTTCGGTTTTATTACGAAACCCATACCATATTTTAAGATTTCTTCTTGGCGCTGTGGTAAACCGATGTTCATAATATAAATGTTATCCACGTATAACCCTGCACCATCAAAAGATACTGGAGCATGTTCTATATCCACAATCTCTCCGAGGGTTGACCCACTCATATACTTACGATTGATAAGGTAACAAAATACCGAAACAACAATGGCGACATATATATTCCAAACTAAATACGTTAAAGTTGCCAATAGTGAAGTGAAAATTACTAAGTAATTTCTACTTTCAAAAGCAATCGCTATACCTTCAATATATGTATTACCTCTCGGAACTAACTCATAACTGTCCATTTCTGTAAGTGTCTCTCTTTCCATATTGCGGACTTCTCTAAACTGAGATGCAGCAATGGTTAAAAACGTTACAGCTGTAAATTCTTTTTCCATTAGCGCTGGAACAGCAACTGCTCCAAGACTTGCCGCAATAAATCCTAGTGCCAAATGAATTATTTTTCCATGCAAATAGGTGGGGTATTGTCGATAATCCGTTTTTAACATAATAAACCGAGCAAGCGTACCAATTATAATTCCAAATAAAATCGGATATGTATATTCGTTCACGAATTCCACCTCTTTTTAAATTCCACTATTCTTACAATGTTTTCTATTTTAGAGATTATATATTCCCAGCTATGTTGGATAGCAATGAGTAACAGTATCGAAAATAAAATACTGAAAAAATGTGTTTCATTAATCGTATATTGCAAGTAATAGCTTCGGCATATAATGCTGTACATAAATTGACCAAAGCTGACTCCTGCAATTAAAATGATTATTTGTTGATGAATATTTTTGGATGATATTTGCAATAATAGAAATCCACTTATAACTGCAATGGTAATAAAAGTAAAATCATTCAGAATTGGACTTGTAATCCGCCAAATAAAGTAAATAGCATATAAATAACTGAGAAATAGAATAAAAAAATACTTTTTAAATGGCAATTTGCTTTGAATAGTAGTAAAAACACTATAAACTAATAGAAACACGAAAGAAACATTCATTGGCATATCAATGATTATAATCTCATAAGGAAGTAATATTAAAAATAACAGCAATACAATCGAATAGGTGGTACGTTTGGCTTGTTTCGACATAAAAAAAGTGACAAAACACCACAACACCCAGCATAAATAAATTGTTAAATATTGATACATTGACATCACCTTTAACAGTATGTACGGATTTCCTAGTTTTTAATCTTTTTTTAAGTACATAGAAGAAGATTTTAC
This sequence comes from Gracilibacillus suaedae, assembly GCF_017599345.1. Classification (GTDB taxonomy): domain Bacteria; phylum Bacillota; class Bacilli; order Bacillales; family Amphibacillaceae; genus Gracilibacillus; species Gracilibacillus suaedae. The sequence goes on along the minus strand of NZ_JAGFVL010000028.1, from coordinate 12,434 downwards.
GAGTATAGTATTTTTATCCCTTGAATTTTTACATATTTAAACCTGTTGTATCAGAAAATAAGAAAAACTAATTGGTGTTTGGAGCTAGACATCTCCGTTTATATTTGCTTACCCTAACTAACAAAAAACATGCTACAAAACGTAGCATGTTTTTTTGGAATTAATCGTCTTTATATTTATTTAATTTATCTCCGATCATATCGCCTAATTGGAATCCTGATTGATCGTCATCACTTTCATACTGTTTTATTTCTTGTTGGTTCTTCTCTTCTTCAATTTCTCTTATACTTAAGGAAATACGCTTATCCTTCTCACTTACATCAAGTACTTTTACATTGACAGTTTGTCCAACCTCGAGCACCTCACCTGGTGTTCCAATATGCTCTGTAGAAATTTGTGAGATATGGACAAGCCCTTCTACACCTGGTAGTACTTCAACAAAGGCACCAAAGTTAACTAAGCGTTTCACCTTACCTTCTACTACATCATTAATGGCAATTTTCTCTTCAATATTGTCCCAAGGTCCAGGCTGTGTTGCTTTATGAGATAAAGATACTCTTTCATTTTCTTTATCTACTGATAACACTTTTACTTTAAGTGCATCACCTTCAGAAACGACATCTGAAGCTTTCTCTACATGCGTATGTGCAAGTTGTGAGATATGTACTAATCCATCTAATCCACCAATATCTACAAATACACCGAAGTCTGTAATACGTTGAACCGTACCTTCTATCTCTTGACCTTCTTGAAGTGAATCAAGTAATTGGCCTTTTTTCTTTTGTTCTTCCTCTTCAATAACAGCGCGATGAGATAAAATAATTCTATTTTGTTCTTTATCTAATTCTACAATTTTTAATGTTAACGATTTATCTTGATAATCAGCAAAGTCCTCAACATAGTGTGTTTCTACTAAAGAAGCTGGAATAAAACCTCTGACACCTACGTCTACTACAAGGCCACCCTTCACGACATCACGGACGGTAGCTTCAATAATTTCGTTATTTTCAAACTTTTCTTGTAAGTCTTCCCAAGCCTTTTCCGCAATTACAGCTTTTTTAGATAAGACAATTTCCTCGTCTTCTACTTTTTTTACTTGTAATTCCAGTTGGTCACCTTCACTAACTGCATCACTTGCAGTTTCAATGCGAAGTGCAGAGAGCTCACTAATCGGAACAATCCCTTCTACTTTGTATCCGATATCGACAAGTACGTGTTTTTCTTCTACTTTAACTACTTTACCTTGTACAATATCGCCTACTGAAAGTTCCTTAATCTCAGAAATTTCTGGATTCATTTCATCCATGACAAAGACCTCCTTCGATTTCCAACACAAAAAACATAAATGTGCTTTTTTCTAACTTCTAATATTTAGCGTGATTTGTCAAGTTATATATACAAAACTTAACGATTTTCTTTGATTTTTTTTATCTCATTCATAATCGCATCTGTCACTTCCTGTGCGGACGCTTTATTTTCTCTTAATACCTCCATATCGACAGGTTTACCATAAATTACTTTGAGGGGGGCTTTACTTTTATAGCTGCCAACAATCGCACAGGGAATTACTGTTGCTTTTGATCTTAGAGCAAAGAATCCTGCTCCTGCCTGCCCTCTTTTTAATTCACCACTTTTACTTCTCGTTCCTTCTGGGAACAATCCTAAAACGTTTCCTTCTTTTAAAACTTCTAGCCCTTTTCTAAGGGCGTTGCGATCGTTCATTCCACGTTTTAATACAATAGTATTTACTTTTTTTAATATAAAGCCAAATAATTTATTTTTAAATAGTTCTTCTTTTGCAAGAAAATGGATCGGCCGTGGACAAGTGATTCCAATAATAGGAGGGTCATAGTTCGAAATATGATTGGAACAAATAATAACAGCACCTTCTGTTGGAATGTTTTCTGTACCTTCTTCTTTTACTTTATACTTTGGTTTTAAAACCATTTTCACCACTGTTTTTGCAAATTGATAAAAACTCATATTCCTAACTCCTCATCTTTTTATTAGCTAAAGATAATATTTTGTCTGCAACTTCCTCAATGGATAGAGAAGTTGTATCAATTTCGGTTGCATCAGTTGCTTTTTTTAGCGGAGAGACTTTTCGTTCTGAATCCATTTTATCTCGCTTTTCAATATCATGTTTAATTTGATCCAAGTCAGATGAAAATCCTTTTTGTAAATTTTCTGTATGTCTTCGTTCAGCACGTTCTTCCACACTTGCAACCAGAAAGACTTTTACTTCGGCATCAGGAATTACATGTGTACCAATATCTCTACCATCCATTACAACCGCTCGTTTTTCAGCGAGTTTCTTTTGTCTTTTTACCATTTCTTTTCTAATTTCCGGAATCGAAGCTACAGTAGAAACGTTTTTGGACACTTCATCTGTTCGAATAGCATCTGTTACATCTTTATGGTCAATAAACACTTGTTGATTAACATTGATGTCAATGGCAATGTCATGGAGGTGTTGAATAACTAAGTCAGAATTGTTTATATCAATTTGATTAGTTAACACTGAAAAAGTTAATGATCTATACATTGCACCGGTATCAATGTATATGTAACCTAATTTTTTTGCTACAATTTTTGCTACAGTACTTTTTCCTGCAGCTGCTGGTCCATCAATTGCGATCGCTATTTCTTTCTCGCTCATTATAATCCTACCCTTCTATCTACGAAAGACCTTTTCTCCGATCTTCTAATTGTCTTGTAAAGCAATACTGAACAATGGACTGCTGATCCTGTATATCCATTTCATTAAATTTTACAGATAAGATATTTTTATCTTCATTTCTCTCTTGTATTCGTACTGCTTCCCCAATGATATGTAAATATTCTATCTTTTTTTCTAAAGGTAATACTAACATAATATCCAGTAACTCGCCTTGTTTTACATCAAATTTTTTATCCACTAGAATAGCCATTCCTCCACCACTGATATCGTGAGTCACAGTAGTAAAGGCATCAAACTTTTTATCCACACTTTGCACAGATACATCCAGCAAAGATTCAACTCGCACAAACTCTCGCCGTTGAATTTTTTCTAGATTATTTAATTCAACAGAAAGAATTAGTGTTGGTATATTCTTTATTTTAGCCTTACCGATGATTTCACTTGGAAAACTATATACCGAATTGTTCTCAATAAAGTGAACTTGAAAATGTGTGCCAACAGGAAAGATATCAGAGCGTTTAGTCTGCTCTTCAATAGGATAATCAATATATAGCTTATCTTTTTTTGTTTCGATTACCCTACATTTATAAGTTCTCCTCTCTTCTTTTATCTGTTCAAGATGCAAAAATGTGCCGATTTTAATCAATGTTCATCCTCTTTCTCTTTATAAGTATTTGTATGAGTGATAAAGCGGACTATGATCAGTAGGGCTCCCCACTGATCACTAGCGAAACTTATCTGTGTTTAGCGACAGCTATTCCTAAACTTGTCCTTCATAAAGCTTGAAGTGGTGTGCTTATAGACGTTTAGCACCATGATAAAAATGGAAACCAGTTCAATTCTTATTATCGCAAAAAAAAGAAAGAAGGAAAAGTCCTTCTTTCTCACTTTTTAATATTTCATCTCAGCTTGCTTCAGTTTATCTACTCTCACTTCACTTCCATCAGAAGCATTGATAAAAATTTTGTATGTGTCTTGGTTTAATGTCCCTAAATACACATAGGTTAATACTTCTTCACCCATATCATCTTCAATGACGGCAAGGTGGTCTTCTTGGATTTTTAAATTAGGATTCACTTTATCTCGTGCTTCCTCTTCTGATAATTCGACTTCCGGTACTTCTCTTTCATGATAATTCTCCAAGTAATCTTTTGCCACAAAACCAAGTACTTCTCCATTGTCTAAAGCCACTTTGATTTGTATCGCATCTGGATAAATCCAGACATCCTCATACTTTGGTACGAATTGAAATACCCCGACATTGTCATATTGATTACTTTCGACCAAAGCAAGGTCTTTAGTGAAATCTAATTTCGATAAGTAATCTTTAGCATTTTGCATCGCCTCATGTAGACTTTTATTGGTTTTTTCTACTTCTCGATTAATCATTAACGTAATAGGATATCCACCGTTTTGTGTTACGTCCATATATCCAGTTGTATCATCCGCTTTATAGGATCCGCTATATAGCGGAACATTAGCTCCCTCACCTGTTGATGCAACAGTAATTTTAGTTTCCTCATCAATTCGTAGCAGTGATCGCATTTTTTTCTTTGCTTCTTCCTCTGATATCTTTTCATCTCCAAGAATCGCGAAGCCATCTTTCTTACTTGACGTCCCCATCATACTTGCATTCAGTTTTCCTTCTGAATAGCCTTCAACTGTTTTTTCTACTGTTTCGAAACCATCTATAATCGTATTATCTGCTTGCTCATCATTATTAACTAATGCTAGTTGTACATCCATCCACCTCAAATTATCATCTAACACCAGGTTTTGTACTTTACGTAATTCTTGTTCAATGCCACCTGATACTTCATAGAGAGATTCTAAGGCCTCCAATTCATCATCAGAAAGCGGCTCTTTATCTAAGTCTCTTATTGCTGTTCGATAACTAAAATCACCCATCTGTTGTAAAAACTCTTCTGTCTTATTGAAAGGCAATAATGTTAGTGGTAATTGCCCAACATCATTATGAGCCATAGAAGTTAACCGCCATATCTCTGCCAATTGTGGTGACAGTTGTTCTCTGGTATTCATCGCTAAAGTAGATCCAATTTTGTCGTGTAAAAGATCTAGGTTATAGGTTAAATCATGAAAAGAGCGTTGATAATTATTTTCAGCTTGAATGAGAATTGCATTTTTTTCTTGATGCTCTTGATATCCCCATACAGAAACACCAATAACAGCAATGCTTAAAAGCGTAATAAGCGACCAACGAAACATTTTTTCACCTCCAAATATTTACATACAAAATATATGTTTACCAATTCGCTTGATTTGTGGTCGTGACCATATCCAACTCGAAGTAGCCGTGTCTGGGTTAAAGTAATACAATGCTTCTCCAGTCGGATCCCAGCCGTTGATTGCATCTAGTACGGCATTTTTTGCGTTCTCATTTGGTGTTAACCAAATTTGGCCATCACTAACCGCTGTAAAAGCTCGCGGTTCAAAGATCACCCCTGATACCGTGTTAGGAAAAGTGGAGCTTTCCACACGATTTAAAATAACTGCGGCTACTGCTACCTGACCTTCATAGGGCTCTCCTCTTGCCTCACCATAAACTGCATTTGCCATGATTTGTATATCATTTTGTGAAAATCCTTGTGGCATATTGACAGCTGTTGGTTCTATATCTTCCTCTGTAGCTTCCGGCTGATCGTTTTCTTGTTGAACTTGTTGATTTTGCTGCTGATTACTTTCTTGTTGCTGATTGCCACCCTGTTGACCTCGATCAGTCTCTTTTTGTTTTGTTGGAGATGGCTCTGTTTGTTTTTCATTGTCTACTCCACCATAATGGGTAAATTTCTTGCCTTGTTGAATTTGCTCATGCACGTATGCTTTATCAAATTCACTTGCATCCTCTAGTTTTTGCTTAACTTCCTGGCCTGCTAAACCATCTATTTCCATACCAAATTCGTACTGAAAATTACGTAATGCCCAATACGTACCCCAACCGAAAACTCCATCAATATTGCCATTATAAAAACCTAAATATTGAAGTCTCGCCTGGAGTTCAATGACGTCATCACCTGTGGCACCATGCTGAATCACTTGATTCGAAAAACCATGGACCTGATCGTTTTTTCCATCAATGAAGAAAAAAGAACTTATGGTAAAAATGATAAGACAAATCGTTATCTTTTTTTTCATTAAAGCTACCTCCAAATTAATATCTAAGTAACATATTGTTATGGATAGCTTTTAATAAAAAATGAAATTTATTCATTCAAAACTGACAACTTTTATATCTATTGAACGCTAGACCACCCAAAAAGTGCTCAAAAAAATACCCGTTTCCCTCTTTAATTAAAAAAGGAAACGGGTATCCATTCATGAAATCTTTACTAATAAAAATATAAATTATTTCAAAATATCCATAAACTGCGCAGAAACTGGACATGGATTTACTCCCCCCCCATTCTGAATTTTGATAAGTGCTTACATGCACTCCGGCAAGATACTACGCTTTCCACGGGCACGGCCTTAGCCGGGAACAACTTGGAATTATCTTCTTTGCTCCCTTGCACCGAGGAGGCCACTTCGAAGCGTTACTAGAAGACGCAGTTGCATCACAGGGTCTTAAGACTCGCGTGAGTTCCCATAGGATTCTCCGTATTCTGCCTCCACTAAGCGTAGTGTTCTGATTTTCGAAAGAAGAGAACTTTTGGTAGATATATTCTGTAAATTTCTTCTTACTTGATAAGAAATACACACTAAGCTGCGGAAAAATGCGACACTCCTGGGGGAACAGCGCGAGCCGAAGATCCACTTGGTGAAGTGGTCTTCTTCACCAAGTTAGCTGAGGCCGTGCCCCCGGAAAGGGAGTGTTTTTCCGCAGCGACGAATGAGCACTCCACTTCAGAAGAATGGAAGAAAGCTCACTAAACAGAGTTTTCATTACTTCGCAGTATGTATCTACTGTGAGTGGTTTATACTTGCTGGTGACTGATTTCGTTAGCTACTTTTACTTTTCGTAGACTAAGCAACCATAGTATAACCATAAATGGGATGAGTCCGTAAATCCATTGATTCTCAATTACTTCTAATATAAAATCATACGTCCCATGTAAGAAAGTAGGTAATAATAATGCTACTAACAGTGAGAGCACTCCATTGTTAGTAGAAAATTTTGCTCTTCCCAAGTAATAACCCATTATTACTCCGAACAATGCATGAGATGATACAGGGAAAATCGCTCTACTAAAGGCAAATTCAATACCATGCGCAAATAAATAAAGTATATTTTCAACAGTTGCAAACCCTAAACTTATGGAAACCCCATATACAATACCGTCATAAACGGTATTAAACTTCGAGTATTTATAGGTGGTGAAAATAAATATAAACCATTTAAAAAACTCTTCAAATAATCCATAAATAAAATATGATTGTAGAAAAGGAGTTTGTGCGATACCTTCTTCTTGAAATGCATATTGAATAAACATAATTGGAAATACTAATAATGCTCCATATATAAACGTACGAAAAATAGCATAAAGCGGCTCTAGTTCATATTCATCCTTTAAATAAAAAAAAGACAACAGAGCAAATGCTGGAGCAATGGAGACTGATATAAGAGCAAACAACTGATATCACCTACTTTCTATCTCCCAATAATTATGGCATAATATCAAAAGAATTTATTAAACAAAATATACATGTAATAAAAGAAAGTTGGGAGTATTATGAAAAAAACATTAATTATTCATACTGGTGGTACAATATCGATGAAAGAGAATCTAGATGGGAGTGTTGTAGAAACTGAAACACACCCCTTATCCAAAATGGAAATATTACATTCTTTCCCTGTAGAAGAAGTAAATTTATTTCACTTGCCATCACCACATATTACACCGAAACACATGCTTCAATTAGCAGACTTTATTAAGGAAAACATAGAAAAAGATTATTATAATGGGATTGTTGTTACACATGGTACAGATACTTTAGAAGAAACATCTTATTTTGTAGATCTGTGTGTAAAAACAAGTATTCCTATTGTATTTACGGGTGCAATGCGATCAAGTAATGAAATCGGTTCAGATGGTCTATATAACCTGATCTGTGCCATTCGAGTAGCATCTAACCCTAAGTCATATGATCGAGGTGTATTAGTTGTTATGAATGACGAAGTCCATACCGCACAATATGTCACCAAAACTTCTACCAGTAATGTCGCAACCTTTCAAAGTCCGCAATTTGGACCTGTCGGTATGGTCACGAAACAAGATGTTTACTTCTACCAAAAAACATATCACCACGAAACCATTCATATTCGAGATTTAACGAAAAACGTACTTCTCTTGAAAGCATATGCTGGTATGTCAAATGAAATATTAGAATATATTCAACCTTCGCACATCGATGGACTTATTATTGAAGCTTTAGGGCAAGGTAATGTTCCTCCTGCAATCGTCCCTGCCATAAAAAACTTTATTAAACATAATATAACGGTATTATTTGTATCTCGTTGCTACAAAGGAATTGTACAACCTACTTATCAATACGAAGGCGGTGGACGAACTTTACTAGAGGACGGTGTCATCTTTGCTAATCATTTAAATGGTCCAAAAGCTCGTTTGAAACTCATGCTGTTATTGGAAAATGGTGCGTCTCAACATGAACTAATGAAAGCTTTCAGAGATTAATATATTCATTTATTACCCTCCACATTGGAATGTGGAGGGTTTGGTGATTATGATTTTTCTTTGTTATTGATGGAAGTTGCGATTAATCCGCCGTGGAAACGACCATTTTCAATAAATATTTCGTTATTATCATATCCGGCAGCAATAACACCAGCGATATATATATTTTCAATATTTGTTTCCATTGTATCTGAGTTAAAGGTAGGTCTACCTGTTTCTTGATCAATCTTAATTCCTACCTGTTTAAGAAAGCGTTGATTCGGTTGATATCCTGTCATTGCAAATACATAATCATTCTTAACCGATTTCTTCTCGCCCTTTACTAGATAAATAATCTCGTCCTTTGTTATTTCCTCTATCGTTGCATTAAATTCCATCTTGACTTTACCATGCTTTACAAGTGAAGCAAATTCCGGTAAAATCCATGGCTTCACACTTGGAGAATACTCACTTCCTCGATAAAGCACTGTGACATTTGCACCAGCTTTATGTAATTCGATTGTAGCATCTACTGCAGAGTTTTTTCCACCAATTACTGCAACATTTTGTTGATAAAAAGGGTGCGCTTCTTTAAAATAGTGAGATACTTTATCCAATTCTTCCCCTTTTATTCCCATATAATTGGGTTGACCGTAATAGCCTGTTGCAATAATACAATATGTTGTGTGATACTTATTTATTTCGTTATGTTGATTTTTCGTTTCTAATTGAAACCCATCATCTGTTTCTTCTATTTTGGTTACTTCTTCAAAGCTATTAATTCTTAAGTTTTTACGAATTGCGACTGTTCGGTAATAAGCTAATGCTTGGTTTCGGACAGGCTTATTTTTTTCCGTAACAAACGCAACATCACCGATCTCCAATTTATCACTAGAACTGAAAAAGGTTTGGTGGGTTGGATATTGATAAATGGAGTCAACAATATTCCCCTTTTCAATCAGTAATGGATCTATTCCTATATTCTGTAACTCAATTGCCGCGGACATACCACATGGCCCTGCCCCAATCACAATCACTTTTTCTTGTTGCATAAAACGTTACACTCCTTCAACACTTCACATAGTTATGTATGATCTCATTCTGCTTTTGAAATGCGCAACCTTAGCTTGATTTCTTTCAAACCAATTGAATAACGGACCATATATATATTAACATGTTTATTTTCAGAAACATAGTAAACTTGTTTGATCGCTTGAGTAATGAAGTTGATAAAAATTTATTAAATGTCTGTTTCCTTATGTTAAAATTTCAAATGGATTAATACAGAATTGTAATAGGACATGGTGACACCTCCATACAATAAAAGGAAAGAAAACTTAAGCTAGCGCCTGTACTTGACGATAATTTATCACGGTGGTAATTCTCCACATTAAGCTTCAAGTAAATGGAAGAAGTGAAGTAGGGAATTAAAAGCCACTGAAGGAAGTCTCACTTTATACGAAAGAAAGGAGAAAATCATGTCTTTTACATTAACAAAATGTTACTCGCCGTTCGTGAGCAAATTTGACCCATGTAAACCTATCTTAACCAAGTGTTATTCTACTCCGCCTAATTTATATATAGGTTTTCAGCCGAACAATATAGAACAATTTCCAACTGCTAGGGAAGCACTATATGCAGGAACGTTATGGCCATGTTTGTACGATCCATACTATTCAAAAAGGGGGGAATCAATCGAATGACACAGAAAAAACCACTACCAGACAGTTATTATCAGTTGATGGAACAAATACAGGCTGTAGATTTTGTCTTAGTTGAGTTAACACTATACCTTGATACCCACCCCCATGATTTAGATGCCATTAAACAATTTAATCAAGCTGCTTACGAGAGTAGACAATTAAAGAATCAATTCGAGGATCAATTCGGCCCTCTGATGCAGTATGGTCAAAGTTATTCCAGTTATCCATGGAATTGGAAAGAGGCTCCATGGCCTTGGCAAGTATAGAAAGGGAGGTATATTAGAAATGTGGTATTACGAAAAAAAATTGCAATATCCGGTTAAGGTAAGTAGGTGCAATCCGATGTTAGCAAAATATTTAATTGAACAGTATGGAGGAGCAGACGGAGAACTGTCCGCTGCTTTGCGCTACTTAAATCAACGTTATACCATACCTGACAAAGTCGTAGGTTTATTAAATGATATTGGTACAGAAGAGTTTGCACATCTGGAAATGATAGCTACTATGATTTATAAATTAACAAAGGATGCTACTCCTGAGCAATTGGAGGCTGCAGGCTTAGGTGCTCACTTCGTTAATCACGACCACGCTTTATATTATCACAACGCAGCTGGGGCTCCTTGGACGGCAACATATATCCAAGCTAAAGGTGATCCGATAGCCGATTTGTACGAGGATATTGCAGCAGAAGAAAAAGCCCGCGCAACATATCAATGGATTATCGATATATCTGATGATCCCTTTATAAACGATTCATTAAAATTTTTGCGCGAAAGAGAAATTGTCCACTCCCAACGATTCCATGAAGCGGTGGAAATATTAAAAGAAGAACGCGATCGCAAAAAAGTATTTTAATAGCTGTAATAAAACAATACCCCCGTCAAGCTCAACTGTTTCGGGGGTAAATGATTTTCATTTTTTTTCAATATTCGGAATAACAATTTCTTCACCAACTAGAGAGCGTAAAAAGTTTTGTGTAAATGGTTATACTTACCAAAAAGGAGATGATCATTTATGCAAGACTTTTTTTATGACAAAACGATTAAAGAACTAACGAAGGATTGTCGTACAGTAGAGGATGTTCAGGAGATGATGAAGCAATTGTTTAAAGACACGCTTCAACAGGTATTTGAAGCCGAATTAGAAGAAGAATTAGGCTACCAGAAACACAGTATAAAAGGAAATAACACAGGTAATAGTCGAAATGGGTACAGTAAGAAAGGGATCCAATCAAAGTTTGGAAAAGTAGATCTTCATATTCCAAGAGATCGAAATGGCGATTATGAACCGAAAATTGTTAAGAAACACGAAAAGACGGTAAACGGAATTGAAGAACAAATATTAGGGTTATATGCCAAAGGGATGTCCACAAGAGATATTGAAGATCAAATGAGAGATGTGTATGGCATCGACATTTCTCCTACATTGGTTAGTAAAGTTACCGATAAAATCATGCCTCTGGTGACCGAATGGCAAAATCGACCGCTAAATCGTGTTTATCCGATTGTTTTCTTAGATGCGATTCACTTCAAGGTTCGGAAAGAAAATCGAATTGTCAATAAAGCAGCTTATACGGTATTAGCGATTAATATGGAGGGCCAGAAGGAGATTTTAGGTATCTGGATTGGCGAAAGTGAAAGTTCTAGCTTTTGGCTTGGTGTATGTACCGATCTAAAAAATAGAGGGGTGGAAGATATCTTAATTGCTTGTAAAGACGGGCTTTCTGGTTTTTCTGAAGCTATAAACTCAGTCTTTCCACGCACAGAGATACAACTTTGTGTGATTCATCAAATCAGAAATTCCATGAAATACGTTTCCTACAAAGAACAAAAAGTGGTGATGAAAGACTTGAAGAAGGTTTATCAAGCGCTCACTTTAGAAGAAGCAGAAATGGAGTTTGCGACATTCAAAGAAACTTGGGGCAAAAAGCACCCTATCATCATACGCTCTTGGGAACAAAACTGGTTAGAATTAACGACATATTTTCAGTATCCACACGAAATACGGAGAGCGATTTATACAACTAATATCGTAGAAGGCTATCATCGCCAACTGCGAAAAGTAACAAAAACAAAATCAGCCTTTCCATCAGATGAAGCTTTGCGCAAAATGATTTACCTTACTACGATGGCAATTTCTAAAAAATGGACTATGCCGATAAGAGGATGGACAGAATGTATATCACAACTTGCCATCTATTTTGGAGAGAGGCTAGAATCGGAGCTGTCACTATGACCTCTAGTAGAGTGCCGGCTTGACATGGAGCCTCTGCGGGCGTGATGGTTTGGCGATGGAGATACCTTTAAAAAACAAAGCTATCGCCAACGGAAAAGATGAGTGTATCACGCCCGCCTCTCCACGTAAAGCCTTTAGATGTTAGTTGAGTGCAATTCCCATTTACACAAAATAATTTATACTCCC
>NZ_JAGFVL010000027.1 GCF_017599345.1 Gracilibacillus suaedae | reverse complement strand
CTCCCTCTATATATTTAAAATATCTTCTAAATACTCTTGTTTTCTCAGAATTTCATTAACACCTATTTTAGAATGCAGTCGGGGAGAGATATCTGTGGTTAGAATACAGAATATTCTAACACCAATTAATCCATCCTAACGACCAAATTGGTAGTGTTTGGTAAAAAACAGTATAACCATGCTTCACTTTCTCCACACTACTTATGGTCGCTTACCCTCCCATATATCACGGGATTTACATCCATACATTCCTTCGTCCTGCGTATCCACAAGGTGGAGGTCGGAAAAGCTCCTTTGCTGGGTCCTATGCCCGAATGGAAAAAAATAAGCTCCGACTCTGCATTATTGGTGTTTTTCGATTCCAAAAATTCATGTGCATTTATACTTACAATTCCATATGGCTCATTAAGCAGCTAGTAATGTTTCGTTTGGAGGAATTCCCTTCAATAGTTTACTTCCATCAAATTCACACTGTTTTTGTCCCATGGTAAACAGAACACGTACTAACTTCCCACATAACGCAATCAGTGATTGCTGCTTTTTCAGTGGACGATCAGGGCGTTTTGTGTAATACGTATGCAGGGCCTTAAACGTTGGGTTACTGGCTACAAGTGGGCGAACAGCTAAATATAAGGCTTTTCGTAGTTTCTTTCGCCCTCGTTTGGTTATTTTCGTTTGGCCCTTGAACTTTCCGGAACTATGCTCACGCAATGATAAGCCTGCCATATTCACTACTTGTTGAGGATGATCATACTTCATAAGATCCCCTACTTCTGAGAAAAAGGTGGCAACTGTCGTTACTCCCAGACCTTTAATCGCCATTATTTCTTTTGCCCCTGGTATATCATTCATTAACTCTGCGATTTCTTGATCTAGTTCTTCTAATTGGTCACGATACAATTCGTATTGATCCAATAGACTGTGTAATTCTTTCTTCGCAAAACGTAAGCCTATCTCAATACCAATACTTTTTTGTGCTTTTTCTACTAGTTTCGTTGCTCTTTTGATTCCAACACCACGCTTCACCACTGTTTTCCAGCGATCTAATACTTCTTCTGGTGTCATGTCACGAATGTCAGACGGAAATGGAAATTCCTGCAATGTGAAGAAGGCAGTTTTTCCATCCCAATCTTTAAACACATCGTTAAACTCCGGGAAGTATCGTTGGATATTGTTCTGAATGCGGCCTTCAATAATCATCAGCTGTTTGGTTAGTTGATCTCTTAATTTTATTCCTTCTCTTAGTTCGGCATATATGCCTTCGAGAAGATTTGGTACAGAGTATCTACCATCCTTCACCAGCTGGGCAATGACACGCGCATCTTTCGTGTCATTTTTCGTTGGCGAATTATCATCGAACTCTTTGGATTTCTTCACGTGCATAGGGTTCACTAGCACAAAATTATATTTCTGAGCTATTAAATAATAAGCAAGGCTTAGCCAGTAATGCCCTGTTGGCTCCGCTCCAAAAATAACTGTGGTTTTGTCATAGTCTTTTTGAAGCCTGGATACCCAATCCAATAACTGTTCAAAGCCATGTACCCGATTTTCAAAGATCAATCGTTTGCCAAATTCATACCCTCGATCATCCTGGGCGCGAGCTACGTGTTTGTCCTTGGCAATATCAATCCCCACGATTAGGGTTGATGGTGTGATTTGCGATAATTTACGATTTTGATTATAATTCATTATTGAGTCCTCTCCTTGGTATCTATTTAATTTCGGGGTCAATGCGCATTGACACCCTGTACTATACCAAGAGGGCTCTTTTTCTTTCAATCCTCAAATTTCTTCATTACAGGAATGCTCCTTTCAAAGTTAATATTTCTCCAAAGAACAACCGCTGTAATTACCATCTAGAAAAAGACAAAGTTATAAAGTATTCTCTGCAAAAGCCCATCTGGAAGACTTCCCAAATATATTCTTAAAATCATTTTAGCATATAATTCCAATTCATTTTCATTAAAATAAAAGGATTGCCACGCTCGGCAATCCTTTTATTAATGATACCTAAACCAAACAAACCACTTATCCTCTTTATTTTTCGCTAAAAAAATTTGGCCTTCTAAAGCACTGGCACTTAATCCTTCCCATTTAGGAAAGTACAACCTGACTAACCATGATTTATCCGCAACTTCTTGGCCACAAAAGTTTTTAGCCATTTCATAATATATTTCCTCCTGTTCACGACCAACCGTCTCTGGAAAAGGGAGAGCCGTTCTTAACTCCCATTCAGAGTACATATGCCCATATTCACCTTCAACGTAATTTTGATCAACAATCTGTTTTAATTTTTTAAGAAGATCATCCTTATCTTTGATCGTTGTTTCCTGTAGATTTTCTAATTTGGGACATGCCACTTCAGATTGAGCATATATTTGGTGCGGTACAAGAATGAAAATACCCAGAGATATTAGTGCTACTATCTTTTTCATTACCTTCACCTCTATATTAGTTTTCCTACTCACTCATTTGATATTCGAAAAATACATTTAAGAAATTATTTATTTTTTTCTAAGGAATAAGCCTTAGTATAAGTTTCGGGACAGTTACAAGGACCATTAACCAACCCTATTGCAATTGTTAGTGTACTGATTACCAATGCAATATGGCGAGCCATTACAGGCGCTATCGCAACTACTTTCAGTAAAATTAATAAATAGATTATATCCCCCGGCTTCCTTGGATTTCACCAATTATTCAAAGATTTTTCATGGAGGAAAGCGAGTCCTTTCCGGTATAATTACCTCTCTTCCTTGGATATCATCATTTATCCAAGGAAGAGAAAGACTTTTCCAGGGAAGGAGGTGAGCCCTTCCCTGGATAATTGCCTCTCTTCCCTGGATATCATCGTTTATCCAAGGAAGGGAGAGATTTTAATACTCTTTTTTAATAACGATTCTCTAATTGCTCCAAAAGCTTCTCCCATTCATGTTCCAGTTCTTCTTTTTCTTGATACAATTGTTGCAATTTCTCCAGATCGTCCGTTTCCAGTAATTTCTTTTCTATCGTTATTATTCTTTCCTCTGTAATTTCTACTTTTTTCTCTAAATTGTGAATTTCCATTTGCTGATTAGTTGATGATGAATCTTTCTGTACGGATGCTTGCTTCTTTTTCTCTGTACGTCTTTGGGCTTCTTTCTCTCTAAATTCAATCATTTTCTGCTTTGCCCAATTATAATCTCCTTCAAAGCAGTAGAGAGTCTGGGCTTCAATCCAATATATTTTGGTAAATAGCTTATTAAGGAAATAACGATCATGGGAAACAGCTAAAATAGTACCTTGAAAACCCTCCAGCGCTTCTTCCAACACTTCTCTCGAGTCAATATCTAAATGATTCGTCGGTTCATCAAGAATAAGCAGATTAATATCTTGATACATCATCTGTGCTAACCTTAAACGCATTCTTTCTCCTCCGCTAAGCTGTGCAACTTTTTTAAAAACATCAAATCCGTAAAACATAAACCTTGCTAAAATCTGTCTAGCTTCTCCTTCAGCGACTTTCACAACATCTCTAAACGTCTCGATAACAGTTTCGTCTTTGACATCAAAAAAGATATTCTGAGATAGGTAACCGATTTTAACATTGCTGCCAACCCTCACTTCTCCTTGGTCCGGTTCCAATTGTTGCAAGATTAATTTAATCAATGTTGTTTTGCCTGTTCCATTTTCCCCGATAACGGCTACTCGTTGTTGATAGGTTACATGCATATTAAGCTGATGAAATAATTGCTTTTCATCAAAGGCTTTTGAAACTTCTTTAAGGATTAACACATCAATGCCGCTTCGATCTGCCCCATCCATTTGTAGGCTCATTTTTTTACGGTTTACTATTGGTCGCCGTAATTTTTCCATTCTTTCTAACGCTCTCTCCATATTTCTAGCTCTTCTATGAAGATCCGCATTTGGTGGATTGGCTCTATTTGCCCAGTCTCTTAATCGTTTGATCGCTTCTTTCATCTTTTTTATTTTCTTCTGTTGTTCCTCATATGCTTGAAATTCCCGTAAAAGTTTTGCCTCTTTTTCCTTAACAAAGCCTGAGAAATTAGTATGATAGGCGTTTACTTCTCCATCTTCTAAGTCAATGATCTTATTCACGACCTCATCAAGGAAATACCGATCGTGTGAAATGATAAGGACTGTACCGCGATAATCCTGAAGAAAACTGCCAACCCACTCGACTGCCATTAAATCCAAATGATTCGTCGGCTCATCCAAGAGTAACAAGTCAGGTTGTTGGAGTAACATTAAGCCTAACCCTACTTTCGTCTTTTCTCCACCACTTAATTTAGAAAATGACTGATCAAGTAGAAATGGAATATTCAACCCTTGTACGACCCCCTCAATTCGGGAGTCTATTTCATAACCACCATGAAGGCTGAACAGATCTTGTAACTGGCCATAGTCGATGATCAATTTTTCCAGCTTATCAGAGTTTGTCTCCTTGCTCATCTCGGTCTCTAACTTCTTCATTTTTTCTTCTGTTTGTAGTAAAGAGGAATAGGCAGATCTTAACACTTCCCTTACGGTTGTTGCCTCATCGTACTGAGGAATCTGCTCGAGATAACCGATTTTTGCTCCTTTTTGCCAATGGATTTGCCCTGCATCAGGCGTCTCAACTCCAGCTAGTAAGCGTATTAAAGTTGTTTTACCACTACCATTGTGGCCAACTAAACCAACACGTTCATTTTCTTTTATTTCCAATGTTATATCTTCAAAAATGGAGTTACCGCCGTACATCTTCGCAATTTTATTTACACTGCATACAATCATTTTAATATCCTCCTAAAAAAGTATAAAAAAAGCCATGAGAAGACATTTCTTCCCATAGCTTCAAATGAGGCTTAGTATAGAACTCCCGAAAGTTTCCGTTCTATAGCCAAAAAAAAGAAGAGCATGAAAAAGCTCTCCTTACAAACCGTACATATATGTGGGGTAAGAGATGTTTTCACTGTTTTAGCTTGCTATTGAATTGTTAAAAAAGGGCATACGTATCCCGTTAACAACTTCAATCGCAAATTTTGCACGGTTAAAATAAAGAAATTCAGTCCAATAACCGTACACTAAAACAGCTTGATTCAACATCTTACCACCACCTCCGTTCGTTATAATTAGTTTAATTTTATTATTTAAAGGAATAATTTTCAAGGGATATTTTTACTTGTTCTAAAATGTTACAATGAAAAACAGGATTTAGAAACCTAGATAACTATTTTCAAAGAAGGGCTGAGGCTTTGGTTTACAATTGGGATATAACTATATAATGTGGAAAAAGAAAGAACAGAAATGATAAGTAAACACTTTATAAACATTAGGGAATTATGTATTCTTGGCGAATAATTTAATGCGTTTTTTTGTAAGTTAACTTCCATTCAGTGTTGTTCGAAGACTTTATTTATAATTTAAGTAAATTTACTAAAAATTCAATACTTTTTGATAGTAGAAAAGCAGAAAGAACATTCACTTCCTTTCTGCCTTCATTATTAAAACGAGTATTCTTCTCCATCCTCTGGAATTAAGACATTTGAAGCTATTCCTTTTTCATCTACAAAGCTTTTTAATTCTTCTCTCGATAGTGTCCAATGATTAACAGCTTCCATATGACTAGCGATGATTTTAGCATTAGGAGACGCTTGATACACTTGATAGACATCTTCTTTTCCCATCACTAGTGAACCACCTTCAAGGAATTGATTATCTCCAGCATTTACAACAACAACTTCGGGTTGATGTGTTTCAATCTCCTGCTGTACACCGTCATACCAAACCGTGTCTCCAGCTATATATAATGTTTTTTCATTTGCATGCTTGAAAACCACACCACAAACATGACCAGCAATTTTTAATATTTCCCCTCTACCATGCTCACCTTTCGTTTTCACTAATTGAATATCTTCAAAGACAGTATCTGCTTGTAAGACTTCCACATTGGTAAAGCCAGCACTTTCCATTTCTTTAGCATCTTCTTCATTTTGTGCAAACAATTTGATATCTTTCGGAAGTACCTCTTTAGCAACGTCATCCCAATGATCTAAATGTAAATGGGTAACAATTACTGCATCAATATCTTCCATGATCTGTTCAACTGATATAGGCAGGCTAACTAACGGGTTCTTTTGATCTTGTCTTGCAGAGTCTGGAAAAGGCGGATAAGTACCTTTATCAGCCAAAAATGGATCTATTAAAAACTTCTTTCCAGCATATTTCACTACAAGTGTCGCATTACGAATTTGTTGTATCTGCATTTTTTTAACTCCTTTGCTTTTATTTACATCTATTTTATATTAAGATCTATTCTAGATACATGGATAAAATCAAGTCTTTTAACTAATTAACTTGATTAATGAAAGGATTTTAAAAATGTTAGATAGTACGGATATGCGAATCTTAGAAGAACTGTCCAATAATAGTCGTATAAAAATGAAGGAATTGGGCGGAAAAGTACATTTAACTGGTCAAGCTACTGCAGATAGAATTGCCAAACTCGAAGATAATGGCGTTATTGAGGGATATACGATAAAGATTAATCAAGTCAAATTAGGGTGTCTTATACATGCTTTTGTAACGGTCATTACAAAAAGTATAAGTCACAAACCTTATCTCTCTTTTATCCAAACACAAGAACAATATATTATCAATAACTATAAAATTAGCGGGGAAGGCTGTTACATGCTCGAATGTAAATTTCCATCCCATGAAGTATTGGATAGCTTTCTAGAAAATTTAAATAAACATGCGAATTATAAGTTGTCTATTGTTATTAAGAAATAGTATTCTAATGCGATGTTTATCCTATACGAGTGGATAGATAACTATAAAATGATGCAGATATTTAGTTAAAATCTGATTACATGGCTTATTCATAAGCAAGCTAAAAACAATATAATTCTAAAATACCTTAATATTTCGAAACTATTTTCCTAAAGCAAAACCATCAAAAAAACGGCCACCATGAGGACTTAATACTTCATCAACAAGAATGATTATTTTGTCTATGTGATTTATTTTATAAAAATTTTCAAATGCATCTACAAATCTTTCAGCAAACTCTTCATCATAATTTTTCAATGAACGAATTACCCATTTAGAATTACCAATCCACCTATTATTGGTCCTAAGCACAAATTCGCTTACTTGTTCAGCAAGTTTATTCGCTATAAATAAAGACTCTGCTCGATCATCAGATCCGATTAAATCGTCTAGGGCATCCGTTATAAAGTATCTTTTCGTATTTATGGTCTCTGTTGACCATTTTTTTGGACCTTTATCTAGTAATTCCTTAGCTTCATTCTTAATAGGTGCTATTATCCCTTTATCTTTAATAACTTCCCCTTCCACTACCATTCTTGGTAATGAAGGTCTTGCGCTTTCACAGTCACTTGCAAAAAAATCTTTATAGGAAGTTAGGTTATGAACAAAAATTTCTATATTCCAACCCAAATCAACGATAGACTCCCTATAAGCAGAGTGAATGTTACGATCAAATATGACGATATCTAAATCAGATGTTTTAGTTGCTTCTCCTCGAACCACACTTCCTGCTAAAAGTGCGCCCTGACAATTTCTAAAACGATTTCGTATGAATTTATCTGCCGCTTCTGCTGGTGATAATCTGTTATATTCCTCCATGTCCATCACCCCTTTTGAGACTTCAATTCAAGTTTACATTCAGAATATACTAATTCAACGTAAATGCGCAACGCCCTGTATAAAAAAGGTCCAGCTCCTTTTTTACGTAACTGAACCATTTTTTTACTACCCTTATAAATATATTTATTTTAACAAATCATATTGTTTCACAACTTCTTGCGTAATCTCACTATCTTCTGCAAGATTGCACACTTCCTGCAACACTTTGGCAATTCCGTTTTTTTCGATCATTGCTTGAAGTTTTACTGCTTCCTCATCCTCTTGATAATCAAATAATAACGCAGCAGCAATGGCTTTGGCTAAGTTTGTAAACGGCAGGCCTGCTTTTTGAGCTTCAGTTGCTGGTCGAACTAAGCGATCTTCCGGTCCAAGCTTTCTGATTGGTGCACGCCCTACTCTTGTTACACCATCATTTAAATATGGATTTTTGAATCTCTCTACAATTTTGCGAATATAGTTAAGATGGTCTTCTCCATCTAAACTATATTGCTTCACTAAGTAATTACCAGTCTCTTTTAACGTTGCTTCAACTTGTTTCTCGATTGCTTCATCTGCTAAGGTTTTATCAATCGTTGACTTGCCATTTAAGTAACCAAGATAGGCAATGACTGCGTGTCCTGTATTAACGGTAAATAGCTTTCGCTCAATAAAAGGAGCAAGCTCACTAACAATGGTCATCCCTTCAACAGCTGGAATATGCTCTTTCGCTTCTACAACCCACTCGTAATAAGGTTCTACCAATACATCTAGTGACTCATTATCTTTTTGGATTGGTACAATACGGTCAACAGCAGAATTAAAGAACTGCACTCGTCCTGCTAACCTTTCTTTTGTATCTTCATCAAGATTGTCTAAAATGTGTTGCTTCAAAATATCTGTTGCACCGATCTGGTTTTCACAAGCAATTACATATAGTTTTTCATCTGTTTGGTACACTCGTTCAGAGATACCACGTGCGATTAACGGTGCAATTCTTGGCAAAATGTTGGGGCCGATAGCAGTGGTCAAATAGGATGCGTTTGTAATTGTCTCAATCACTTCATTTTCCTGGGTCAAATTATTGAGGCCAGACACATGGTTAATCGTAGTTGTTTCTTGTTTATCTGTTGCTAACTTTACTTGATAGCTCTTTTGTTCATTTAATTGATTGATGATTTTATCGGCAATATCAACAAAAGTTACATGATATCCTGACTCAGAAAATAATGCTCCGATAAAACCTCTACCGATGTTTCCTGCACCAAAATGAACTGCTTGTTTCATGACGATCATTCCTTTATCCATTTATTTTGAAGGTAGGCTGAAAATAACTCCTCTAACTTGCCTTTAATCATTGCTTCACTTGATGACGAAAAAATCATCAGTGCTGTATCATTCTCAATCAGACTAGTACTAATGAGACTTAATATTTCTTGTTCTTTTAAACTTAGATTTTCGGGAGATAGCATTAATAGTAAGTTTTTTAACTGTACTTCCTTGCCATCCATACCTTTAATCACACAAGGATGTTCTAAATGACATACTTGAAAAATAAGCTGTTGAACACTGTCACCTCGGCAGTGAAATAATCCCATATTCGTACCCGGAATTCCTAGACCGCCCACTTTCTCCCTTTCCTGTAGCTTCACAAAAACTTTAGTAGCATCTGTGATTAGTCCTTCTTGTTCTAATTCTACTGCCATCTCTTTTAACACTTGTTTATAATCTGTGTTAACCTTCCAATATATACGTAAATTATTCAGGATGGATTCGATACTCGTTTGAACATCTTTCATCTCTTGTAAAACATCTTGCAAACTTGATTGTACTTGTTTCGTCTCTTTACTATTGTCCTTCACATACTCATTCTTACTGGTTAATTGTTGAATATTACTCTGCAGATAACTGCGAATCATTTGGATGTCTTCATCACTTAATAAAGGCGATACTAAGATGTATTGAACATCATCAAATGGAAGCCTGACAGTGGAAATAACCATATCAAACTCATCAAAATTCGACTTTTCCATTTCTTTCATAGATTTGATTTCGACAGAATTGATTTCCGTAAATTCTTTTTGGATACGACTTGCTAGCATCTTGGATGTACCTATGCCGGTTGGACAAACAATAACAACATGTATCGTCGTCTTCTCCTCATTCATTAATAATGCCGATCCAAAATGAAGGACGATAAAGGCAATTTCATCGTCCGGGAAGCTGATATCAGGAAATTCCTTCTCCAAGCTATTCCGAACAGCCATAAATAACACAGGATACTTCTTATTTATTTGTTCTGTTAATGGATTAAATAACCCCATCTGATGCTTTAACCGAAAGATCGAAGGTTCCATATGAGCTAGAAGTCCCTGGAATAACGAAAAATCTCGAGATAAATCAACGTGTAATTGGCTTGAAACATCTTGAATAATATTCTTAATAATCTGTCCGAGCATAATACTGTCATAGTCTACCGTCTCAGAATCTTGCAGCTTCGACCCTTTTAAAATAACCGCTAAATAATGAACATCTTTTTTCGTTAAAGGAAGCGATAATTCAGATTTTAAGTCTGCGCACAGCTGATCAATTAGTTGATATGCTCTGGCTGATTCTTCATCACCTGATTCTATTTCTTCTTCCAACAAGAAATGATTTTCTACCCGTTGCATTGTAATCGCAATGTGGATGATCAGTCCCAAGTAGTCATTATCCGCTAACCGTGTCTGTCCTCTGTCAAACAAATGATGAACCATTTCATCAATTACGATAAGATAATCGGAAGAAAAGTAACCGAGTACGGGACTTTCCAATTGGCTATTCTTCTGTAAAAGATACAGGCTTTCTAATAGCTCTTCGTGGAAATGAAACAAAAAATAAGTAGCTAATGCTTTACGCATATTCGCTTCACTACCAGCTACACTTACACCGACACCTCTTTTTCGAGTCAATTCAATCGAAAAATTAGCTAACCAATCTGTTAGTTCATCTAAATAGGAAGCAAGCGTTGTAGCACTTACTCCAAGCTGCTTTGCCAAGACCTGTGTCTTAAAAAACGATCCTTCATGTAATAATATAATAAGTAGCTGCAGCTTTTTTTCTTCTGGTGTTTCATCTGTTGGATGTACATGGTACAACTGCTGCATTAGCTTAAAAATATGTTCATTTTTTCCATCAATCATTAGTCCATCATTGGTTGTGCGCTTCAATTGTAATTCAAAGGACTTCAAGATATTTTCCACAGCCTTCAAATCACGCTGTACCGTTCTCACACTTACATGGAGATAGCTAGCAAGTGAATGTGGTGTGTGCTTACCAGACGTCTTCATTACTAAATCAATGATTGATTTTTCTCTTGACGTAATAAACATGCTACCCACTCGTTTCTATTATAAATTGATCTCAAGTAATATAGCAGAATAGAAAGACAGTGACATACTGTCTTTCTACTCTTTTTGATCATTTGCTGTTGATAATGTCTAACAATTCTTTCGTTGTTTTCGCTTTTACCATTTGTTCAATATTTTCTTCATCTGAACAAACCACAGCGATACCAGAAAGAATATCTAGATGCGTACCATCTTTTCCTGCTATACCAAAGATTAGTTTTGCTTCTTGACCATCAAAATCAACACCATTAGGTACTTGAAGAACAGTAAATCCTGAACGTAATACCGCTTTTTTCGCTTCTTCTGTACCATGTGGAATTGCCACATTATTTCCCATGTAAGTGGAAGTCACATTTTCACGATCGATCATTGCATCAACATAACTTTCTTCTACATAACCGTTTTTAACTAACACTTCCCCTGCAAAACGAATAGCCTCTTCCTTCGTAGCAAATTCCTGATTAAGAAAGATATTCTCTTCTCGTAACAAGTCGTCATCAGCATGATCTGCACCAATTACATCTACCTCTGTTTCTTCGACCACTTCAGCTAGCTCTTCAGAGACACCATTTTGCAAACTGTCAATTAATTTGTCATATTCCGGACTGGATAAGAAGTTATCAACTGAAATATGATAAGCATCAGGTAATTTATCCTTCGCACGTGGAGTTAATTCTTCTTGGGTAATAACTACTTGTGCATCATTTGGTAAATTACTGATCGCTGTGTTGGTGACAGAAATGTCTAAATCTGCTGCTTTCACTTTTTTACGTAGTAATGAAGCTCCCATTGCACTTGAACCCATTCCAGCATCACAAGCAAAAACAATTTTATTTACACTTTCTGGAAGAGTTCCTGGACTAGATTGCAGTGCTCCAGCAACCGAGCTATTCTTTCCTTTCATTTCTTGCATTTTTTGTGTAGCTTCTTCAATATCTTCGTCTTCTTGTTTACTTGATTTTAACACAAATCCAGCAACAACGAACGAAACAATCGTAGCTACGATCACAGCAGCAAAGTTTGCGAAATAAACACTTGCTTTTCCAGGTGTAACTGCAGCAATCGCAAATATACTACCTGGTGATGCAGGAGCCGATAAACCTCCACCTAACAGTACTAAGGTGAAAATTCCACTCATACCACCTAGAATAACAGCAATTAACAGCATTGGGCGCATTAATACATATGGGAAGTAGATTTCATGAATACCCCCGAAGAAATGAATGATTCCTGCTCCTGGAGCTGATTGCTTTGCGGAACCTTTTCCAAACAGCATAAATGCTAATAAAACACCAAGACCTGGTCCAGGGTTTGCTTCTAATAAGAAAAGAATAGATTCACCTGTACTTCTAGCCTGCTCTAAACCAATTGGAGAAAGAATTCCATGATTAATTGCATTATTTAAGAACAAGATTTTTGCCGGTTCGATAAAAATACTTGTTAATGGTAAGAGACCTGCGGCAATTAACCAATCCACCCCTACAACAAGTAGTTGGGTAAACCCGTTTACAGCTGGTCCAATACCCCAGAATGAAAAAATCGCTAATAGTCCACCGAGAATACCAGCTGAAAAATTGTTCACTAACATTTCAAAACCAGATCTAATTTTACCTTCTATTAATTGGTCAAATTTCTTAATTACATAGGCACCAAGTGGTCCCATAATCATGGCACCTAAGAACATAGGAGTATCTGGTGCACCTACAATAACCCCCATTGTAGCGATCGCACCAACGACTCCACCTCGCTGGTCATGAATTAATTTACCACCTGTGTAACCGATTAATAATGGTAGTAAATAAAACACCATTGGATCCACTAATTTTGCAAGGTTTTCATTCGGAATAAAACCATCTGCAATAAATAACGCAGTAATAAGTCCCCAGGCAATAAATGCACCAATGTTCGGCATTACCATCGAACTAAGGAAGTTACCAAATTGCTGGACTTTCACTTTTATATTTGACTGAGCCATTATATTTCTCCCTTTCCATGTCGTTTTATATCCCTCAATTTAAATCATATGACACAGTTATCCTACCTTCAAGATACTTGAAAACTAACTTTGTCGCGAGGCTTATGACAAACCTATTTTTTCTTGACAGAATAGGCTTTATACACGCATTATTTGATACTTCTTGGTGTGATTGATTCTCTTATAATGACAAATTCGAGACTGTTATGAACTCATCAACTGCTTTCTTCATATTTTCATCATGATTTTGTTGCAATTTGTCCATAGTAAAAGGGGATTAGATCTGTTATAAAAGAGATATATTATGTTAGATAACTGAAAGGAAGATGAAAAATGTTTAAACGACTCTTGTTCTTTATTATTGTATTACTGATTGCTTTCCCAACTATAGTTGGTGCACATACCCACTTGGAAACATCAGATCCAGAAGAAAACTCGGTTCTGAATGAAGATACAGGAACAATTACCTTAATTTTTGAATCAACTGTCCAAGAGCTAAATGAAATCACTTTAACACATGAAAATGGGGAAGAATTACAACTTGAGGAAGTTACCCATGAACCAGCAGACACATTCGTTGTCACACTACCGGAAGATCTAATGGAAGATGGAAATCACACGTTGTTCTACAGTATTGTTGGTGAAGACGGACATGTGATGGAACAAGAGTTAGCTTATCAATTTGAAAGTGTAGAGGAAGAAGAAACTGTCGAGGAAACTGAAGAAGCCGCTGATGATCAAGAAGCATCAGAAAAAGCTACTGAAGAAGAATTACCTGAAACGGACCAAGTAGAGGAAAATGATACAAATGATGCTTCTGATGAGGCTAATGGGAATACCACATTAATAGCTGTGATCGCAATTGTTCTTGTCATTGTTGCTATTCTCGCCATTCTCATGGTTAGAAAGAAGAAAAAATGATTGTATCGATAAGTAATGGCTTGCTATACATTTGTTTTGCCATTCTTATGGGGAGATGTCTACTTGGGATTATTCCTAAGGATAAGAAAACATCTGTCGCCATGCCTAAGAAAACATTGGCTATGGCCATTATTCTTATCCCTTCACTTTCATTCATTTCATTATTAGATTTGGCTTTCGCACTGAACCATTACAGGGAAGAATCCATTGTTGCAAGTATAGGTTATGTTGTAAACAATATTGCGCCAGGACATGCCTGGCTGGCATTAAGTTTGTTAGCTCTCCTATTTCTTATTTTGTTGTTCGTGTTACGTCGAAATGCTACCATTCCAATCTTGTATACTCTCGGGATATTCTTAACTTTCGGGATGTTATTTACACAGGCTACAGTTGGGCATTCAGCTAGTATGGGAAGTTATCCTGGAGCAGCAGCACATCTATTTCATTATACTGCTGTTACCGCATGGATCGGCGTATTATTAATCACCAGTTGGTTCTCGAAAAATGATGACAACTGGCAAAAGTTCATTAGCTGGTTTACCCCGTTTGCCATTGGCTGTATAGCTATTTTAGCTTTATCGGGAATGTTTATGAACTATTTTTTAAACGAAAGTATTGTTGACTCGTGGACATTACCATATGGGCAAGCATTATTGTGGAAGTTTTTGTTGTTTATTCCGATTCTCTTTTTTGCCTTTATCAACAGTGTGCTTATTAGAAAAAGAGTAAAGCAGGATGCACAGTATTCTCCTATAAATTGGTGGCGTGCAGAAAGTGTCATTATCTTAACTGTTATTTCGGTAACGGCCATTATGACTGAGCAAGAGCCACCACACAACATAGAACAGACTCTGCAAGCGGGAGAATCGTCCATTTTATTTCAGACATTCGCTTCTGTTCCAGCCACTACAGATTTAATTATAGAGCTAAACGGACTAAGTGTATTGTTCTTACTAGTAGGCCTATTGTTTTTAGGCTGTATACTCTACACTTTCGTCCAAAAAACTTCTCCTTATTTGGCTCTAGTTATGGCCGGACTTGCCGCCATAAGTCTGTACTTTGGATTAATGAATGCTATTTCGATCTAAAAAGATAATGATCAGTGTGGTCAAAATCCCCCACTGATCATTATCGAAACTTATCAAGGTGGTCTAAACTCTGTTATCTCCCACTTCCCAAAGAATAACAAGCAGAAGATTTCTCAACATAACTCCCTCTTTTATTATCCAATTAAATGGTTCCAGTATGTAAAACGATTCACTTTATTGAACCATCACCGAAAATTGGTATGTCAACACTAAATCGGACAATTTTTTAAAGGTTCATCAACTTGTATTCAGTAGGTGTTAAATAATCTAGGGATCCATGAATTCGAATG
>NZ_JAGFVL010000026.1 GCF_017599345.1 Gracilibacillus suaedae | reverse complement strand
ATTTGATAACTTCCATGTCCTAATCTTTCTTGGATGAATTTCATGTCATTGCCAGCTTCTAATAATAAAACAGCGTGGGTGTGCCTTAGAGAATGAATAGGTAAGTTAGGTATACCTGCTTGTTTTAGAATTCTGCTGAAGGCATTGAATAAACTAGACTTCGGCATTATATAACCATCATCACGGCAAAATACTAGATTTAGGTCATGTCTATAAATATCATTTAAATTTTGCTTATTTGTATTTTCCATTTCAAGTGTTCTTTAAGCTGGTTAATTGTATTCTTAGTTAAAGTTATTGTCCTCTTAGAACGAAAAGTCTTTGGATCACCAAACAATTCCTCATCAGAATCTGCTTGAAAATCTAATGTCTTAGTTATTTTCAGAGTTTTTTCTTTAAAGTTAATATCTGACCATTGGAGTGCGGCGACTTCACCTTTGCGCATTCCAGTATCAATCATAAAGCTAAAGAACAACCAGTAAGTATACCCGTATAGGTAAGCAGTTTTTAAAAAGACAGGTATTTCTGACGAGTCGATAAATTTAGTTTTTCGTTCTTTTTCTTTACCTTTTATGACTGCGCCAATTGTTGGATTGCGATCGACAATATTGAGATGTAAAGCTTTTTCCATGGCATTTCGCATGGTACCATGGACAATTTCAATTGTTCTTTTACTATAGTCTTGATCGTGAAGATGATTTAAGAATTAAGGATCCAGAAAGGAATTTTCATATTTATGGTGGTATTGAAAAAACATCAGAAATCATGAATGAGATAAATAATCCTCAGAAGGTTAAAGATGGTTTTGTTCATAAGCATTATCTCAAGGAAGAAACAAAAGACATTATTGAATTCTTTATAAGCATGGAATCATAAGACATCTCAATGAGGTGTATTTTTTAAAAAAATAACGTGTATCTAAACTACACGTTTTAATAGTCTTCAAACCTTTGATTAAAAACAGTATAATTATCTCATACTACACTCCATGAGGTGATTATCATCAGTCTAAGAGTGATTAAACTTCTAAAAGATGAGAAAGAGAAAATACAAGATGTAATAAAAAAAGAAAAGAATTGTATTGAATATCTGGAAAAAGAAAAAAAGAAAACCAAATCTGAGCGTTATAAATCTTTGGTCGATCAAAAAATAGTGTGTCTGAGAAAGAGAATTATAACCTATGAGATAACAATAGTGGAAATAGAAAATGCAATCGAAACACTGGAATCAAAGTTTTCTAAGAGTCTATATTTTATAAATTATAAATAATAAAAAGACATCTCAACGAGGTGTCTTTTTATTATGCAGAAAAGGAGATTGAACCGGTTACACTAGATTGGACAAGTTAGTTAAGGTCAGATAGACTTGGTTCAAATAAAAGCCGAGGAGTTTTAAAATGACCAGAAGAATGAGAAGAAGCTTTTCCAAAGAATTTAAGGAACAAATGGTACAACTGCATGCATCTGGTAAACCCCGTGCAGAAATTATTAAAGAATATGAACTGACGCCTTCCTCCATTGATAAGTGGGTTCGACAGTATCATGAAAGTGGATCGCTCCAAGAAAAAGACAATCGCACACCAGAACAATGAAAATCAAAAACTGGCCATGGAAAATGATATTTTAAAGCAGGCCGCGCTGATCATGGGACGAAAGTAGATGGTGATCCGGAATAACCGTCACAAATACTCGGTATCAGCAATGTGCGACGTCCTGCAAATGGCCCGAAGTACCTATTATTATGAAGCAAAGATTCG
>NZ_JAGFVL010000025.1 GCF_017599345.1 Gracilibacillus suaedae | reverse complement strand
ATACTCCCTCTATATACTAACGTATTCTCTTGATTACTCTGTTTTTCTTAGAATTTCATCTACATATCAAGGACTACTTCACATCATAACTGGAGTCAACCAAATCATTTAGGGAATGATGGTGAAAAAGGGTGTACTTAATAAGCCATTCTTTCTGTTTTGAAAAAAATGGTAATTAGTTGTGCTATGATCGCACTCCATTCCCACAGTACTCATGGCGACAAACCCTCCCATATCTCACAGCGTCTTTGCGCATACATTCCTTCGTTCGGTCTATCCATGAAGTGGGGCCGGCGATGCTTTCCTCCAGGGTCATTGCCCGATCGTATATAAGTTTGCCGGCTGCTCCGTGGCTTCAGATGTTGTGTTTGTTTTCTTGATGTCATTCATGTGTTTCTATTTAAGATAATCTTTCATTCATACGCTACTATCGTCTGTAGTCTTTCTTTCACTACACTCTATTCATTGCACGGCTTGATGTGGAGAGGTGGGCATGATACCCTGATCCAACAGAGCCAATTTTTTACCATTTGATTCCTTGGCGAGGAGATCATGCCCATAGAGGCTCCATGTCAAGCCACTTAGGTATAACTGTCATTCCATGAAGAGAACATTACCAAATCTTTTGTTATACGGCATCTTTTAAACGAAAATGTGGGATATCCTGTAACATCTTTTCTGGACGAAAGGCTACTTGTTTCTTTCCAATGGCAAATAATACACGAATTAACTTACAACATAATGCAATTAAGGATTGTTTTTTCTTCAATGGATTTTCTTTTCTTGTCGTAAAATATTCATGTATTGCCTTAAATGCAGGATTGTGATTCACCAATGGCAGAATGACTTTAAACAACAGAGCACGTAATTTCGGGCGCCCTCTCTTCGTGATGATGGTTCTGCCTTTCCATTTACCGGACGTGGCCAGTTTCAAATTTAATCCTGCCAATTTAATGATTTGTTCAGGATGCGTATAGTTGCTTATATCGCCCACTTCTGCATAGAATGATGCGATCGTTACCTTGCCAACCCCTTTCATATCATCCATTTCTTTCACGCCTGGGATGGTATCTAGAAACTCCTCTACCACTTCCCATGCCTCTTCTATTTTCTCTTGAAGCAGGACATATTGTTCCATTAATGTTTTCAGTTTTAACCTAGCTAGGGTTTTTCCTTCTTGTATGCCAACAGAATGTCCGGCAACTTCTTTTAATTGTCGGATCTTTTTCAATCCCACTCCTTTTTTGACTGCTTTACGAATTTCATGCAAGATGGTAATGTCCTCTGTTTGGACGATTTCATCCGGAAACAATCCCATCTTGAGGACTTCCAAAGAGGCTTTTCCTTCCCAGTTGGAAAAGACCGTTGTATATTCAGGAAAATACCGGTCAATCCATTGATGAACACGACCTTTTACTGCTTGAAAATCCTTTATTAATTGCTCGTACAAATTCATACCTTCTCGCAGTTCTGCATAGATACCTTCTGGTAAATTCGGTTCCGAATAACGCCCATCTTGGATGAGACGGGATATTACTCTGGCATCTTTTACATCATTTTTGGTTGGTGAATTATCATCCAATTCTTTTGATTTCTTGACATGAGCCGGGTTGACAACAACGACTTTTAGCTGTTTTCCTTTTAACCAATAAGTTAAAGGTAACCAATAATGTCCCGTTGGTTCCATCCCCATGATAATATCCGTTTTTTCATGCTGGACGCATAATTCATCTTTCCAACACATGAGGCTCTCAAAGCCTTCCCATGAGTTATCAAAGTATAAAGCTTTTCCAAACTGTATGCCACGAAAATCTTGCGCACGTGCAACGTGTTTGTTTTTGGCGATATCAATCCCGATAATTAATGTTTGTTCCGTTACTTGTGATATTTTTTCATTTTGTTTATAATACATAATAGTCCTCCTTGGTTCTAATTAAGGGTCCTTTTCGCTGATCAGCTTTGGACACCTCGTATCATACCAAGGGGGTATTTTTTATTCAATACCCATTTTGCTTTATTACAGGAATGCTTTCCTTTCAAAGAAAAACACGAACACCAGTTGATGTTCATGTTTAGCCTCGTTCTATTTTACACCGTCAAAGTTACTATAGCACTAATCTGATTCTTTTTCATCATATGGCTTACGGTTTTTAATAAAGAAGGATAAAATTAATCCTATTAAAGTGATAATCGAAAGGACTAAAAAGGCTGTATTCGCTCCAGTTATCCCTGGATATTGATCACCACTTTGTTCAGCAATAGATTCTGCTTGTGTCAATACTGTTACAATAATTGCCGTACCTACAGATGCTGACACATTACGCAATGTATTATCCATTGCTGCACCATGGGCAATTAGTTTTTTCGGTAATTGATTTAAACCAGCAGTCGCAGCCGGCATCATCACCATAGAAATACCTAACATTCTGATCGCAAACACAATGGTCAAATACGTCATAGATGTTTTATCATCTAAAACCGTGAATAAGAATGAGCCAACTGTCATTAATGAAAAACCTGCAATCGCAAGCCACCTTGCACCAATTTTATCAAAGATTCGTCCTGTTATCGGAGACATAAAGCCGGTAATTAGTGCACCTGGTAAAATAACCAGCCCCGATTGTACGGCCGTGAAATCCCTAGCCTCCTGCATGTATAACGGTACCAGAGTTTCCACTGCAATTAACCCCATAAATGCAATCATACCAAGCGTTACTGTTAACGGGAAAATCGAATAAGTAAAGACTCGAAACTCTAACATTGGGTGTCGCAATTTTATTTGTCTTAAAATAAACCAAATCAGTGAAATAACCCCTATAATTAACACAACAATCGTTATCGGGGAGCCCCAACCGTTATTCCCTGCACTTGTAAAGCCATATAACAGACCACCAAATCCTAAAGAAGACAAGATAATTGATGGAATATCTAACTTCGGCTTCGAAATCTCGGTTACATTTTTCATCACAAAATAAGCGATGAGGATATCAATAATAGCGATAGGCAATATTATGTAGAATAGAACGCGCCATGAAAAATGTTCGGTAACCCATCCTGATAATGAGGGACCAATTGCCGGAGCAAAAGAAATAACTAACCCTACTAACCCCATAATTGACCCCCGTTTATTGACTGGGAATATCATGAGAAATACGGTTTGCATTAATGGTAACATTACACCTGCACCTGCGGACTGAATCACACGTCCAGCTAATAACATGGTAAAATTCGGCGCTAATGCTGCCACTAACGTACCAAAGGCAAATACACTCATTGCCGTAATAAACAATTGCCTCGTTGTAAATCGGTCTATTAGAAACGCACTAATCGGAATCATAATTCCATTTACTAGCATGAAAATCGTTGTTAACCATTGTGCTGAGTTAGCAGTAATTCCCATTTCATTCATAATCGGAGGAATTGCTGTAATCATTAACGTTTGATTCAATATCGCGATAAAAGATCCTGCCAGTAACAATGCAACGATAGTTCCTCGCTTTTGAACGGTTGTAGTCATTCTCTCACTCCCCTATATATAGATTATTTCTAGTCACGAAAGATATTGTATGCCCTTTTACATCAAAATGCAAAAAATAGAAACTGAAAAACAGTTTCTATTTTAACCAGCCCTTTTCATTCACTTTTGCAATTGCTTCGATACGATTATCCACCTCTAATTTATCTAGAATAATAGATATATAATTCCGTACTGTTCCATTGGATAAAAAAAGTTCTTTCGCAATACTTTTTGTTGTTTTTCCTTCCGCTAACAATCTCATGACTTCAATTTCTCTTCTTGTTAGAGGATTCTCTTCCGAAAAGGCGATATCAATTAATTCCGGTGAATAAACCCGTTTTCCTCTCATAATTTGCCGAATGGACTGTGCCAAATCCTCACTAGGACTATCCTTTAATAAATAGCCACTAACACCAGCATTTCTCGCTCTTTCGAAATATCCCGGTCTCGCAAATGTCGTGAGGATTACTACTTTACAAGCGTGATTTCGTAATTGTTCTGCTGCATCCAGTCCTGTCATGACAGGCATTTCGATATCCATTAAGCAAATATCCGGTATTTCTTTTTTTACTAAAGCCAATACTTCTTCCCCATTATTGGCTTTTCCGACCACTTCCATGTCTTCCTCTAAATCCAATAAAGCACCTAGCGCTCCTAATAACAACTGTTGATCTTCAGCTAGCACAATTCGGATCACAGCTCTTCCTCCTCTTCTATCTGTTTCAAAACTTTCGGAACAGATATATACACTTCAAAACCATCGTTCCTTCTCTTAATAGCCAGTGTCCCATTAACAAATTCCAGTCGCTCTTTCATTCCTTTTAAGCCATTTCCATAGCTCTTGTTACCCGCTTTACCGATACCATTATCGACCACTTCCAATTTTATCGCCTGCTTTGTCTCGGTAATGTTAATCAAACAGGAAGAAGCATGGCTATGCTTCACTACATTGGTTACTGCTTCTTTTAAACACATACTCAGCACGTTTTCTAAAAAGAGCGGGAGATGGTCGCCATCAGCTTCAAATATAATTTCTCCCTCTATTTCTGCTGCATCTAGTAACTGCTTCGCATGTTCCACTTCTTCACTTAATCGGATACTTCTCATATTGGAAACCATTTCGCGAACTTCCTTCAATGCTTGACGAGCCGTGTCTTGCACATCTTGCAGCTCTTGTTTTACAGCTTCAGGGTCTTTTTCAACGAGTTTGGCAGATAATTCACTTTTCAAGCCGATCATCGATAACTTTTGCCCCAAAGTATCATGTAAATCTCTTGCAATCCGATGCCGCTCTTCAATAATCGCTAATTGCGATATTTTTCTATTCGCATCTTCCAACTGTCCTTCCAATTTCTCCTGTTTAAATCGATTATAGCGATTTATCGGGATTAATATAACCCCTAAAATAGTCATAATTAAAAAGGGAATTTGACTTAAAAACAAGGAATAATTTAGTAAAAATCCTGCTGTCATCGCTCCAACAGTTGTGACGAGATGGATAACATACATCGTAATAAAACCCGCTTTACTGCGAATATTACCTATATAAAAAGCGATGAAAAGTGCAAAATAAACATATCCAAATAATATCGTCATCATGATATCAATCACGAACTCAATAATTAATCCTGTGTATACTAATGGACCATGCGAATTAAAAGTCATCCAATACACACCAAAAAACAACAGTGTTGCCGCTATTCCGGCCCCAATCTCCCACAACGAAGTAGAACGGAAAATAAAATAAAATGGTAACACACAAAAAATGATCCATATATATAAACTTAACCCCGTATTCCGAGGGAAAATATCATACCAATGCCTCATTGATATCACCTCACTAAGGACAAACAAGTACATTTATTGTTTATCTATAATTTTTGAAAAATCTTTTTGTTCTCTTGTCAAATTTGTTATTATCTCAACTTTTATGTTAAATATTTACTAAGTCTCGGTACTTCACTATTAAATATAAATAACCCCCATCACCATTATACCAAAAAGAATTGGTACAATGGGACAGGGGGAAATTATCAGGAACGAATTGTCTGCGTACCTTTAGTCGAAGGTAACGAAATATTTGATTTCTTTTTACTTCGCTGTTTCATTTCCTTAAAACTAATAAAAGTCTTTTGCTCTTCATCATATAGTCGAAAGCGAATTGATTCCAAGCTTGTCTTTAAAGTAATGGTCGTTGCCTTTTGCAATGGCGGTGTTTCTTGGTGCGCCTTCTCCAAATGGTAATTCGGCACTCTTGGTGCTAGATGATGAACATGGTGATAACCAATATTCCCTGTCATCCATTCCAGCCATTTTGGTAACTTATAATAAGAGCTTCCGTCCACAGCAGCCTTCACATAATCCCATTCCGATTCATTCTCAAAGTAGGAATCCTCGAATTGATGTTGAACATAAAACAACCAAATACCAAGAACACCTGCTACATATGCAATCGGTAGTTGGACAAGTAAAATCGCCTGCCATCCTAATGTCAGCACGATAATCGCATAGATTGCAACTAACATAAAGTTGATTAAATACGTATTCCAGCGCTCTTTCTTACGAGCATCTTTCCGATTAAAGCGATTTTCATACAAGAATAATGAAAATGGACCTAAACCGAACATCACAAAAGGATTACGGTATAAACGATATTGTAACCTTTGCCATTTACTAGCTTGTTCATATTCATTAACTGTCATAATCCAAATATCACCAGTACCACGTTGATCTAAGTTTCCACTTGTTGCATGGTGAATCGAATGCTCTCTTTTCCATTTTTCAAAAGCAAAATGAGTAAGAACACCTGTCAATGTTCCAATCACACGGTTCCATTTCTTATTTTTGAAAAAGGATTGATGGGCACAATCATGAAAAATAATGAATGTTCGTACCATAAATCCTGCCGCAACAACTGAGAATGCAAGACTCAAGAAAATGGAGACCGACAAACTTTGATATGCCAAATACCACAATATAAAAAAAGGTGGTATCGTGTTGAATATTTGAATCATGCTTGTTTTTGTTTTCGATGTTGCATACGGCATGACATCTTTTCTTAATTTCGCTTGTTTTTGTTTGCTCATCAACATCCCTACTTTCGAAACTTACTATATCTGCAGTTTACTCCAATTTCAGGACTTTTATAAGACGCAATTGTCAGGACTTCAAAATGACATTTGTCATGTTTGGAGTAACATTTTTCCATCAATATTCGAACAACTAGATTAAATAAAGACAGCTATATCTCTTCATGAACGTATTAACCCC
The DNA here is from genome assembly GCF_017599345.1 of Gracilibacillus suaedae. Taxonomy (GTDB): domain Bacteria; phylum Bacillota; class Bacilli; order Bacillales; family Amphibacillaceae; genus Gracilibacillus; species Gracilibacillus suaedae. The sequence goes on along the minus strand of NZ_JAGFVL010000025.1, from coordinate 1,377 downwards.
TGTTTCCGTAATAGAAACAGGGGTTATCTTACCTTAAAAAGTAATATTGGATGATCTTTTCCTAAAATCGACACCTTGGTAATACGTATTTTTAACCAAGATATTAGGCCCTAAACATTTAACAGCCGGACAATGGCAGTTTAATGATTTCGCTGTTTTCGATTCCATCCAACGTTCATAAGACGTTTGTAACGGCGTATTCTGAATATTGCCAAGTGATGGTTCTTCATCATCTCCAAAGTCAGTCACAATCACTTCTCCAGAAAAAATATTTACATTAAGACGAGATCTGCCATCTGGATCATTCCGTACTGTTACATTTTTCTCCTTATATAATCGTTTTAACAACGCAAGCTCTTCTTCATTTGTGTTACATGGATAGAATGGCAAGGTTCCGAATAACATCCACATCGAATCGTCTCGATGATCTAGAAGTCGCTCAATTCCTTCTTGCATTTCTCTCAAGCTAAGCGTCTCCATGTTACTAGCAAAATCCACTGGATACATTGGATGAACCTCATGACGGGCACATCCCATCTCCACTATATGATCGTGGATCGATTCTAAATAAGGAAACGTTCGTTTGTTCAACATTGTCTCTGCTGACACCATTACACCTTCTGCAGCAAGTCTCTGGGAATTTTCAACCATTCGTTCAAAATACTTTTTGCGATTCTCTTCACTAGGCTTCCGCTCCATATTAGCAAAGCCTGTTTCTACAAATTCCTCCGGTGTTCCCCAATTATGTGAAATATGTAGTACATCTAAAAAAGGGATAATTGCTTCATATCGGGAATAAGGCAATGTTAAATTTGAATTTATTTGTGTTCGAACACCACGCTCATGTGCATAACGAAGCAATGGAACCACATATTCTCGCACTGATTTTTTAGACATCATTGGTTCTCCACCGGTAATGCTTAATGTGCGTAAATGTGGAATTTCATCTAATCGTTGCTTTAACAAGGAAAAAGGCAATGCATCTGGATCTTTATCACGCAACGTGTATCCGACAGCACAGTGTGCACAGCGCATATTACACAAATGTGTAGTGGTAAATTCTATATTGGTTAACGTCATCTCGCCATATTGTTCAACGTCCAAGTATGCTTCCCATGGATCATAATCTGGAGTAATTGGACGCTTTACTTCATTTACTAACGTCATAATCGTAAACTTCCTTTCTACTAACCTTCATGATCATTGTAACAAATAAATAGACTTTTTTCTTTAGGCTAATAAGAAAAACCGGGAAATCCACCCGGTCCTGTTCAAAGTAGTCATTTTGACATGATTAATAGTCGTAACAACCGCTTCGGCTTGCCCACTTCGCTTTCCAGGGGGCGTGTCTTCAGCTAACTTTGCAAAGAAGATCGC
>NZ_JAGFVL010000024.1 GCF_017599345.1 Gracilibacillus suaedae | reverse complement strand
TGAAGTCAGCTTTGAAACAAATGGAGGTAGTGCGGTAAGTCAGCAATCTGTTCCATATCAAGAGAAGGTAAGTGAACCAGAAGCCCCAGAGCGAAAAGGTTATACATTTGCAGGCTGGTACACAGATGAGACGTATGAAACGGTCTGGGACTTTGAAGAAGATGTGGTAACAGAGGATACCAAGCTATATGCCAAGTGGAAGATTAGTAATTATGAAGTAAGCTTTGAAACAAATGGAGGTAGTGCGGTAAGTCAGCAATCTGTTCCATACCAGGAGAAGGTAAATGAACCAGAAGCCCCAGAGCGAACAGGCTATACATTTGCAGGCTGGTACACAGATGAAACGTATGAAACGGTCTGGGACTTTGAAGAAGATGTGGTAACAGAGGATACCACGCTATATGCCAAGTGGCTAAGTAATAATACTACTTTACAATCTATCGATACATCCGTAGCAATTTTAAATCCCCAGTTTAGCAAAGATCATACGGAATATACTATAAGAGTTGCCAGTGAAGTAGAAGAAATTAAGTTAAAAGCTGAAGCTTCCAGTCCAAAAGCCACTGTTCGAATTAATAATACAACTTTTGAAGAAAACCGAACAATTCAATTGGAAACGGGGATCAACCATATTAATATAAACGTAGAGGCGGAAGATGGCTCAACCAGTGAATACAAGGTACAAGTTATTCGCTTAACTAATCAATATAAAACTATACCAGAAGTCAGTGATGGAAAGTTAACTATATCCAATCAAGCCATCGATATGTTAGATACCAATGGTACTTTAATTCTTGATGTACTAGACGATTTAGATAGGGTAGAGGAAATTGAATTGCAAGCAGAGCAAGTAAAACAATTAAAAGAGCTAAATGCATCATTAGCAATTCATAAGAAAAATGTTAATCTAAATATCCCAATATCTAATTTTAATGAATGGAAAAACTTATCCATATCAATAAAGAATCTAAGTAATAATCTAGATACGGATATACCTAATACTGATTTAGCTGTAAGTGATGTTTTAGATTTTACAATAAGACAACAAGACACGGTGATAAGTGAGTTCAACAAGGAAATAACAATTAGTTTTCCAATTAAAGAACAAAAAAATATGGATGATCTTCACATATTTTATTTTAATGAAGATACAAATGAGTGGGAAATGATTGGTGGAACATTATCTGATGGACACATAAGTACAACTACAAACCATTTCAGTATTTATACGGTTGCATTAAATGATTTACTGGTAGAAGATGGTGAAACACACAAGGAAAATTCAGGTCAGGATATTGATGAAACACCAGATGGAGTCACGCGAGAAGATAACGAAGAAATAGCTGGAACAAACCAAGAGGATTATGATCAGAAAAATGACACGATTCACATTAACTTACCAAATACATCAACTAATATATTTAACTGGATTGTATTAAGCATGATTTTCTTGATTGGTGGAATTTTCATTTTATTCAGGTTTTGTAGGAAGGTCAATTAATATGAAAAGGAATTGAATTAATCCGAGAAGAAATAGTAGATATTGGAATAACAATGCAAGAGTGCATATTCTGATAAAAAAATAGCTGCCCTTCATTCTTTAGGGCAGCTATTTTCCTTTATACGTGCGATGAATTTAATTTATATCGATTCGGATATGCTTTTTCTTTTATTTCTGATGCTTTTCCAGCGGAGCCAACTAATACCATTTTGTTCTTTGCTAATTCTTTTGCAATATTTTTTGCCTTAGTTAGATATTTTCTAGGATCCAAAGAATCTGGCATTTCTGAAAAATGTTCTTTAATAGCTTCTGAATAAGCATTCTTTAATTCTGTCGATACATTCATCTTTGCCATCCCTAATGATATGCATTGTTTTACATCATCTTCAGGTATAGCAGATCCACCATGTAGAACAAGTGGTTCTTCGACAAGGTTGGCGATTTCTTCAATACGTCGGAAATCGATATCCGGATCACCATTGTATATGCCATGTGCTGTTCCGATTGCAGGGGCTAATGTTGGTACACCTGTTCTGTTAATAAATTCCCTACATTCAGTTGGTACTGCTTTTTCTGCATCTTTCGCGGAAACGACTATATTGTCTTCTACACCACCTACTTTTCCAAGTTCTGCTTCAACATTGATATCGATATGTTTTGCAATATCCATTACTTGGTTTGTGAGCCGTACATTTTCTTCAAATGGATACATCGAAGCATCCATCATGACAGAAGTGTAACCTGCTCGAATACACTGAATGATTACTTCTAGGTCTGTACAATGGTCTAAGTGAAGTGCTATTGGAATATCATATTTTTCAGATGCAGCACTTGCTGTTTTTACAATATTATCAGGTCCTAAATTTTTAACTGTTCCAACAGTTGTTTGAATAATAACAGGTGCATCAATCTCCGCTGCTGCTTCGACAACTGAGTAAAGCATATCGAAAGAGTGAATATTAAAAGCGACAATTCCATAACCGGACTTTCTAGCTTCTTGTAGCATTGGTGTAGATGATACGAGTGTCATATGATTTTCCCCCTAGGTAAAATTTTATGCGAAAGCTCCTGCTAGCTCTTCCATTACAGTTGTTTTGTTTTCGGCATGTGCTAGCGCTTCACGTTTTTCTTCATGAATTAGCATTCTTGAAATAGATGCTAGTGCTTGAATGTGTGTCGTACCTGCTTCTTGTTTTGGAATTAATAGTGCGATAAAGAAGGTAGCTGGCTTTCCATCTAATGCATTCCATTCAATTCCAACGCTTGAAGATACAACAATGATCGCAGGTCGTTTAATGGCATCCACTTGTGCATGTGGAATCACAAATCCATCTTGAAAGCCTGTTGTACTCTCTTGTTCACGTTTCAGTAAGCCATCTATTACCTCATCTGGATCTGAAGCAATCCCTTGTTCAACAGCAATTGTTGCGATTAGTTGGAATACTTCTTCCTGTGTGATCAGTGGTTGTTTTAGTGTGATTTGATTGATATCAAACAATTTGTTGCCCATCTTTTTCCTCACCTTTCGTTTGTTGGTCTTTTAAATAGCTACGCTTCTTATAGAATCCATATATAAATGCCCCAACTAGTGAACCGATTAATATAGCGATCACCCATTGTATAGCTCCTGTAACGACTGGTAATACAAGGAATCCACCATGTGGAGCCGGTACCTCAATGTTCATTATATAAGTCAAAATAGCGGATACAGATGAACCAATCATTAATATTGGAATTACAACAATAGGGTTTTTCGCGGCAAATGGGATGGCACCTTCTGTAATGTGAGTAGATCCAAGAATAAAGTTAACTCCACCAGCATTGCGCTCTGCTTGGTTAAAGTATTTTTTGAAAAATACCGTTGCAAATGCTGTAATAAGTGGTGGTGTAATACAAGCGGCAGAAACTCCTGCCATAAAGTAATAGTTTCCTTCTCCAAGTAATGCTGTACCCGTTACATAGGCAGCTTTATTAACAGGTCCACCCATGTCAAAGGCACTCATGGCCCCAACAATTACACCAAGTAAAACGGGATTTGCATTTTGAAAATTACTTAAGAAAGACATCATGCCTTCATTTATTGCTGTCATAGGTTCTACTAATAACGTCATAATCACGCCGACTAATAAGATACCAATTAAAGGATACAAAAAGATTGATTTCAATCCGTTTAGTGATTTTGGCATTTTTTCTAGTAGTTTACCGAGTAAGACAATAGTGAAACCTCCAAGAAAGCCGGCAGCAATACCACCTAAAAATCCAGCTCCGCCATTACTTGCAATCAGTCCGCCGATAAAACCGACTACCATCCCTGGGCGCTTTGCAATGGACTCTGCGATAAATGCTGCCAGAATGGGTACCATCATTTGAAACCCAAGCCCACCAATATCCTTTAAAGTGGCAGCAATCGGGTTATAGCTTTCATGGTTTGGATCAGCTGAATGAATACCAAATAAAAACGATAGTGCGATCAACACCCCGCCACCTACGACAAATGGAAGCATGTGGGAAACACCATTCATGAGGTGTTTATAAATGGAATGAGCTAGTGAATGATTACTTTTTTGTAATGCAGTTTCATCTTCTTCGGTGGTATTACTTTTCTTTGCTTTGAATACGGTAGCTTTACCGTCAATAATTGTTTGAATTAATTGTTCAGCTTCATGAATACCTTTTGCAACTGTAACTTCCACCGTTGGCTTTCCGTGGAAACGATACGCATAGACATCTTTATCGGCTGCGATGATGACCCCGTCAGCTTTAGCAATATCTCCTTTGGTAAGTTCATTTTCAACTCCCACTTGTCCATGTGTTTCTACCTTAATTTCAACACCAAGCTTCTTTGCTGCTTTCTTTAAAGCTTCTTCTGCCATAAAAGTATGTGCTATACCTGTCGGACAACCTGTTGCTGCAACAATTTTAATATTAGCCATATAAACTCTCCTCCTTTAATTTATTAATTTGAATATCTGGTATTAGTGCTTGAATATGTGAAAGGTTACAAAGACCTTTACTAAAAGCTGTAGCTGCTCCTGCGGCAGAGGCATAGATTAAAGCATCTTCTAACGAATGATGAAGTTCTAACTTTCCAATGAAAGTACTTAGCAAAGCATCACCTGCACAAGCGGTATTTACTACTTGTCCTTTAGCTGAGCTTACTTTCATGATTCGTTGAGAAGAAGTGTAAATGGCTCCTTTTTCTCCTCTAGAAACGAGTACTTGCTGGGCTCCCATCTTCAAAAGCTTTTTACTTAGTTCGATGATTTTCTCCTCATTGAGATCTGCTGGTGATAATTGGAAAAGGGAAGCGAGCTCATCTTCGTTAGGTTTAATTAGTAATGGTTTATATTTCAAACAATCTAGTAATGCATGTGAACTAATGTCTAAAATCAGTTTGATTTCTTTTTGATCACATATTTCGGCGATATTAATATAAAAATCATCTTCAATACCTCTCGGTAAACTGCCTGAGACAAATAGTATACTGTTAGCTGGTATCGTATTGATTTTGTCGAGCATTTCTGTCTTTTTTGTCCTAGATATCATTGGTCCTTTATTTACAATTTTGTATTCTTGATCAGCATTAGCGAATAGATTTATTCTCGTAATGCCTTTTACATAAACCATGGATGTGTTAATAGATAGCTTCTTTAATTCTTGTTCGATAAATTCTCCAGTAAATCCCCCGATAAATCCTATAGCGGTATTGGTAATCCCAAGCTTACTGAGCATAATTGATACATTTATTGCTTTACCGTTTGGCTGATAGTCTTCTTCATATGTCCTATTCACGACATTTGGTTTTAACTGGTCTAATCCAACATACAGATCAATCGCTGGATTTGCTGTTAGTGTATAAATCATGTGCTCACCTGCCTTGTTGTCTTGTTATCTTCATTATGGCACATGTATACCTGTAAATGTTTTCAGGATATGTAAAGGTTTTCGTCTGTTGTAAAAATAAAAAACTTGGCGTACAGCCAAGTTTTACAGCGTTCGTATTGCATAAGCATCTAATAAAATTCTGGAGATAACACTCAAGGGAAGACGAGAACGCACTTCATAATCTGGAAAGTAAGAGTGGGTTCCTTTATATCCGACAAATGTCATTTCTGACATTTGTCCAAGACTTGATTCCATTCTAGTTGTGAGTGTGATCGTGGTGATTTGTCTTATATTTAAGTTTTTACAAGCTTCTACTAGTTCCTCCGTTTCCCCGTTTAGTGAAACAAAGATTGCTATTTCATTTGGTTGTATGTTTTTTGATTTTATTCTAATGATATTTGGATCATTATGTTCTTCACAGTTTTTTCCCATTAACTGTAGCTTAATTGTCATCTCTTTCGCTATCATTTCGGAGAAACCACGACCAAACACAAATATTTTCTCAGCATCATTAATCTTTTGAACAGCATCCTCAATTTGCCCAATACTTTGTAATTGAATTGTTTTGATAACTTCATGCTCATTTTTCTGAATTGCTTGTTTAATTTTTTGATCAATATTTTCCATTTCATTGTTTTCGTCAGATAGCTTCACTTTTTCTTTTAGACTATATTTAAATGAAGTATAGCCGTCATACCCTATTTTTTTCATAAGTCTTACAATGGTAGCTGTCGATACATTAGCATGTTCACTTAACTTGACAATCGACATAGACGAAATCTCGTCTAAGTGATTGTGAATATACTCTAGTAAATATTTTTCCGTATCGCTAAGTGTTTTGTAAGTGGTTGCTGGTATATCAAATAATATATTGTTCATGAGTTACCCCCTTAACGTTTTGGGTATTTGTTATTATTATCACACATCTTCGTGAAAAGAATGTTATATTCCTAATCATACTAAGGTTCATGTTAAAATACCAATTTAGAACTAAACTCATTGTTAACCATCTACCTTCCATCAATTTTAAGACAAGGAAGCAAATGCTAGGGTTTTGTTAATCATAGTATTACTTTATCACATAGACAGACTGAAATGGTAGAGAAATAAGAGCAGAGGTTCTTGAGCTTGATTACCACGTCGGTAAGTAAACGACATGGCTAATTTCCCCCAGTCATACATGTATGAAACTCAAAGTAAGTACCAAAATAATATTTATATTCCATGCATGTGGTACTTAAATTTGGTTTAAGTACCATTTATCTTCTTAGTGTAAATTAGTACTTATAACTGTTATAAGTACTAATTTACTTGCAATAAATGTGATTTTGGTACTTATTTAGATGTTTTATTTTAAAACCAAAACTTTAGTTTGCTTGGGTTTTTATCGGAAACACAAGTGGTATGGGATTGAACCAGCGCTTATTCGGAATTTTAGCTGGTTTAAAGATCAAAAATGATGACAAAAGCAAAAGGGACTGTTAACAAACTACAAAAAATACTTGTAAAGTAAACGCATTCATGATAGCATCATGTTGAAACGTTTTATTATATAAATTATTTATATATAAGTATTTAAACAATTTATTCTCCTATTTTTTTAATTATATAGTGAAACGTTTTACTATTTAAGGGGGATTATGATGAAAAAGTTATTTGGTGTAACAACAGCTATGGTTACTCCTATGAATGAAGATGGGACAGTAAACCTTGAAGAGACAGAAAAGCTAACCAATTTTTTGATTGAGAAAGGAGTTGATTGCCTTTATCCATTAGGAACAACTGGAGAGATGTTTAAATTAACACTGAACGAACGCAAACAAATCGCAGAAACAGTAATTAATACTGCAAAAAAAAGAGTAAATGTTTTTATTCATGCAGGTGCCATGCATACATCAGATACATTAGATTTGGCAATGCACGCGCATAAGGCAGGAGCAGATGGGGTAGGAGTAGTTACTCCAGCATTTTTTACGGTAAGCGACTTAGAAATAGAGAATTACTATGCGACAATTGCTAAGCAACTACCTGGTGATTTTCCTATTTATTTATATAGTATCCCACAATTATCAGGTAATAAATTATCTATAGAGGTTGTTACAAGATTAGCAGAACAGTTTCCAAATATCGTAGGAATTAAATATAGTTACCCAGATTTTATTACTTTAAAGGATTATACAAAAGTTAGATCTGGGGAGTTCTCGGTTCTTACAGGAGCAGATAAGCTATTTTTACCAGCATTGGCTATGGGGTGTGATGGAGTTGTATCAGGTGTATCAGGGGTATTTCCCGAGCCTTTTGTTAAGTTATACCAACACTATCAACACAATCAAATTGAAAAAACTAGAGAGATTCAACATGTAGCAGATGAGATTATTCATATTTTGCGAGGAGGAGCAAATATGTCTTACTTTAAAAAAGCCCTAGAGTTGCGAGGTATTCAAGCAGGTTCTGTGAAAGCGCCTCACATGGATATTATTAGTAATGACATTTCGGCATTAGAAACAGCAATTAATCAATGGAAAGCAGAATATTTGAAACTTTAATGGTGATTGTTCTATACAATACTTCCGTTCCTTTATAATAGAAAGTAAATTTAATCCGTACGGAGGTAAGAGATGAAAAAAAGAGTAACGATAAAAGATGTCGCACATGACTGTAATGTTTCTATTGGAACAGTATCTAAAGTTATAAACAATAAAGGCTATGTCAGTAAAGAAACACTGAGTAAAGTTATGGATTCAATTAATCGACTTGGCTATAGCGTTAATGCTAATGCTCGTAGTTTAAAATCTTCACAATCCAATAAAGTCGCTGTGTTGATTTCCGATATTTCTAATTTATATTTAATGACTATTGCAAAAGAAGTCGAAAAAACAATTCGTTCATTAGGATTTCATATGATTTTACTAAGTCATAATGATGAGGAAGAGGAAGAATTTGCATCTTTACAGATTATAATGGAACAACAAGTGGATGCACTGGTTATTATTCCTACTGGCAGCAATGCTGATATGATTAAGCAAATCTTACATGCCAATATTCCAGTTATTGCACTCGATCGGAAAGTTGATGGTATCGAAACAGACCTTATTGTGGATGATAATTATTATGGATCATATGAAAGTATAAAAAATTTATATGAATTAGGACATACTAGAATTGGTGTTTTATATGGCCATCAAAAAAATTCTATTGGGAGAGATAGATATTTTGGAGCACTTGATGCTTTTCATGATTTAGGAATAGAAGTAGATATGGCTTTGTGGAAAGAAACCAATTTTGAAGAAGACGCAGCTTATCGGTTAACGATGGAATTGTTGTTGTCACCTAACCCACCCACTGCTTTGTATTCTTGTAATAATACAATTACAAAAGGTATGTTGAAAGCGATTAAAGAACAAGGGGTTCAAATACCAAATCAGTTATCAGTAATTGCATTTGGTGATAGTCAACAATGGGAACTGCTAGAACCGAAATTATCATTAATGACGCAACCAGTAAATCGCATTGGATTAGAAGCTACTATTCTGTTGAAAAATCGACTATTACTGGATTCCGAATTTCCACCAAAAGAAATTGTTATTAAGCCAACGTATGAAAGAGGAGATTCTACGAAAGAAAATAGAGGAAAGGGAGTTTAATATGAAAAAATTAATGATAAGTATATGTATTGTAGCAATTGGAGGTTTATTGTCAGCGTGCGGGTCTTCTAATAGTAGTGAAGATTCATCAAATTTTCCAGAAAATCAGATAGAAGTAGTGGTGCCTTTTGCAGCGGGCGGAGCATCTGATCTCGTATCACGTACAATAGCAACCGAAATGGAGAACGAACTAGATGTTCCTGTTGTTGTATCTAATAAAACAGGTGGTTCTGGAACTACAGGAATGCTGGCTACAAAAGATGCGAAACCAGATGGTTATACCATCGGTTATGTTCCTGTTGAATTAGCGATGGTTCAAGAATTAGGTTTAGCGGAAATTGCTCCAAATGACTATCAAGCAATTGGACAATTAATGACGATACCTGCAGCGATCACAGTTAGTGCTGATGCTCCATACGACACAATAGAAGAATTTATATCTTATGCGGAAGAGAATCCGGGTGAAGTGAAAGTTGGAAATTCTGGAACAGGTTCCATATGGCATATTGCAGCAGCAGCTTTTGCACAAGAATTGGACCTTGAATTAGAGTACATTCCCTATGATGGAGCAGCTCCGGCTGTAACCGCTTTAATGGGTGGGCATGTAGATGCCGTGTCAGTAAGTCCTTCAGAAGTGGTTGCTGGCTTGGATAGTGAAGATTTGAAAGTATTGGCAGTTATGAGTGAAGAGCGGGATGCCAATGTACCAGATGTCCCTACCTTGCAAGAACTTGGATACGATATTAACCTTTCTGGTTGGGGAGGATTTGTTGCTCCGACAGATACACCGGATGAAGTAATGGAAACTTTACAATCGGCATTTAAAATTGCTGCTGAAAGTGAGGCGTTTACAAATTTACTAGAGGAGAGGGGAATGAATCCAAATTACAAAGATGGAGCGGAATTCCAACAATTTGCTCAAGATCAGTATGAGTATTTCTCTGAATTGATCCCAAGTATTGACCTCAGTAACTAAAATTAACGGATAGCAAGACTGATTCAAATATTTAGCAGGAGTGAGATTATGAGAATAACTAATGTTAGTTTTAATCTTATTTTATTGCTGATCTGCGGACTTTTGTATTGGCAGACCTACAATTTTTCTACTTTGTTCGGTTCCGACGGCATAGGACCTGCTTATTTTCCAAGATTAATCATCATTTTAATAATGATAACTAATATAATAGAATTATTTTTCAGTATAAAAACCAAGAGTAGTAAACGTTTGTTTCTTATAGAACACAGCAGACGAGTTTTAGAATTATGCTTATTTATTGCAGTTATTGCAGGATTCATCAGTCTTTTAGGGACTTTGCCGTTTATTTTGATCGCAAGTATTTCTATGTTTTTACTTTGTATGGTACTTAAGCTACCTTTAATCCCTTCTATTTTAGTATCTGTTGGACTAAGTGTAGTGGTACATTTTGTCTTCATTGAGGGTTTTAATATAATGTTATAGATTGGAGACATTCTCATGGAAGTCATTTCACAAATATTGATGCCTAGTACACTATTATTTTTATTGTTAGGTAGCATTCTAGGGTTATTTATCGGAGCACTTCCTGGTTTGAGTGCTACTATGGGGGTCGCCATCTTAACCCCAATGACTTTTTGGCTCCCTCCAGAACAAGGGTTAGCAATGCTGATTGCTATTTATTGTACGGCTATATTTGCTGGTGGGGTACCAGCGATATTAGTTAATACTCCCGGTACTCCGGCATCTATGGTAACAAGTTTTGATGGCTTTGCTTTAACAAAACAAGGTAAGTCAGGTTTAGCTTTAGGAGTTAATGCTATCTATTCAGGGCTAGGAGGGGTCATTAGCGTTATATTCTTAATGGTATTTTCTCAACCTATAGCACAATTCGCTTTAAATTTTGGAGCTGCCGAGTATTTCGCATTAGCCATTTTTGGCTTATCTATCATGGTTAGTGTTTCAGGAAAATCAATAAGAAAAGGAATGATTAGTGGTTTTATTGGCTTGCTTATTGCTACAGTTGGACTAGATCCTATCACTAGTACTCAAAGGTTTACATTTAATCAAAGTGATCTTTATGAAGGGATATCCTTTATACCGATAATGATTGGTTTATTTGGATTAGGAGAAGTTTTTTTTCAATTTCTGTTAAAAAATGACCAAAATAATATAAAAGAAAATGTGAAAGAACGGTCAGATAGAATATTGCCTAATAAAAAAGAAAGAAGAGAAATGAGGAAGCCTTTCTTATTTTCTTCCATTCTCTCTCCTATTATTGGGGCGATACCAGGAGCAGGTGGAGACATCGCCTCTATTGTCACGTGGGAGCAGAGCAAGCGCTTTGTTAAAGGAGAAAAGAAGAAAGAATATGGTAAAGGCTCGTTAGCTGGTTTAGCTGCAACGACAACTGCTAATAATGGTGTGATTGGTGGTGCATTTACTACAATGCTTACACTAGGTCTGCCTGGTGATGCTGTAACAGCTATTTTAATTGGAGCATTAATGATGTATGGATTACAACCAGGGCCGAATTTATTTGTTGAAGACCCGGATATTGTATATACAATTATTGGTTTATTATTATTGGCTAATATCTTAGTCATAATACTAGGGTTATTGGGATCTCGTTTATTTGTCCGTATAATGATGGTACGCAAAGAATATATTTGGGTTTCTGTTATTCTATTTAGTGTTATCGGTTCATTTGCTTTAAATAACTCATTTTTCGATGTATGGATTGTATTTATTAGTGGTGTTGTAGGATTGATATTCAGGAAGCTAGATTATCCTTTAGGACCGATGATTCTTGGTTTATTATTAGGACCTATGGCTGAATCCAATTTTAGAAGAGCACTGTTGATGGGGGGAGATTTCTCCTATTCGATATTTTTCACAAGACCAATATCATTAATTCTAATCATTATAGCCATTGTATCCCTTATCATTCCAGTTTTAAATAAAATGAATCAGCGAAGAAAAAGAAATGTATAAAGCTTTTTGAATAAGAGGTGAAATCATGGATAACGCCAAAATAACAGTTGTAGGAAGTATAATATGGATTTATTAACTTCTTCTGTCTCTTATATTGTTTTTAAGTTATATAAAGTGATGGAAAACCTCTCATTTTATTTTAGATTTCCCGGTAATTTTATTTTTACCGGGAAAACCTCATCATTTTATAGCCGCATTTTTCAGTTAAATCACCTTTGTCATTGCCATACTTTAGTTGTTATAAAATAGTTGTCCATATGTTTGTTACGAATTGTATTTGGTAATATTAAAGGTAATCACCGTACCTACTTTAATAATGTGCAAACCTGTTCCAAAGCCTTCGATTAGTCTTCTATTATACTCCTAGAGGATAGGTTGTGTTTAAACTTGAATACAAACAAGTACATTTCACCCGGCAATTGTTTTCTAGTTTTTAAAAATCGGTAGTTTTTAAGAAAAATCAAATCATCACGATCAGCAGTATTACCTTCTGCTAAAATTGTTGCTTTTACCAACGGTTGCACCTTTTTCCTTCTTAGCAACTTTGCATCTTTCCCATCTAAGCAAAGCAGTTGTTCATTGCTTGTCGTGCAAGTTAAGTTTCGTTAAGCGGAATGAATCGGTGTTGATAGTTATTCTATATAGTTCTTTCAGTTCTTAACTGTTGCAAAAACAAATAATGTTTTAAATTGTACATTAATTTGATATATTATAATAGAAGTGTTTAAATTCGCAACAGTCCGGAGGTAGATGATAATGAAAGTGATGGCAATTGCTCCATACTATGGATTGAAAGAGGTCATTCAGTCAGTGGTAAAAGAATTAAAGGAAATAGATGTCAAAGTAGAAATAGGCAATTTGGAAGAAGGGGTAAAAATTGCTAAAGAAGCAGAAACTGATGGGGTTGACATAATCATAAGTCGAGGCGGAACAGCTGAATTGATTCAAAAAGAAGTAAAAATTCCGGTGATAGAGATAGAAGTATCTGCCTATGATCTACTTCGAATTTTTACATTGATTAAAGATAATACAGAGAAAAAAGTGATTGTTGGTTTTGAAAATGTGATTGAGAGTGCGATGACGATCAGCAATTTACTAGAAATAGAAGTTTCGGCATTTACCATTGGACATGAGGCGGATGTTGTACCAAAGTTAATTGAATTACAAAAGGAAGATTATCAAATTATTATTGGTGATACAATTACAGTCCGAAATGCGGAAGCACTTGGATTGAATGGGTTATTACTCACCTCAGGCCGAGAAAGTGTGATGAAAGCCTTTGAGGAAGCGATTAAGATAAGTCAGATTTATGCACCACTTACTAATAAACAGTTTATACCAAAAGCAATTTTAGATAAGTATGAAAAAGCAATAATGGTAGTTGATAAAGATAAGCATATTCTCTATAGAAATAAAGTCGCTACATTCATTTATAAAGATATACAAAATAGGGACTTAGAGAAATGGATAAATGAAGTGTTTGCTAATGGAAGTACAAGAACGCTCATGGAGTATCAAGGAAAGCTATGGGTGGTGAATGGTTATTCTCTTTCATTTAATAAGAAGGAATATGCCTGTTTAGAAATAGCAATAGATACCAATAAAAAAGAGAAAAGCATAAAAGGTCTACAAGTAATTACGCCATTACATGATGCACCATTACAGTCGATGAATTGGTTTCAAGCGAAGAACGACCTGATGCAGGATACTATTACAAAAGCAAAAGCATTTAGTTTACAAGATGAAAACATCTGGGTATATGGCGAAGTTGGAACAGGGAAGGAACGTCTGGCTTACTTAATGCACTTAGGAAGTGAGCGCTCTTCCAATCCTTTAACTATCATTGATTGTGAATTGATGGGCTCAGATGATTGGTATGAGCTATTGGGACATGATCAAGATTATGAAGGGATCATCTCTCATAATGCAAAAGGTACGGTATATTTAAAGAAAATAGAAAAGCTTTCACAAACAAATCAGAAAGGCTTATTACAATATTTAGAACATGCAGGCGCCTCTCCGCGTATCATAACTTCCTCAAGGGAACAAATAAAACCAAAAGTAGATAGAGGTGAATTTTTGTATGATTTATATCTGATCTTAAGTCCTCTGAAGTTAATGATTCCACCACTACGGGAAAGAAAAGAAGATTTTGAAGGATTAGTCAAATTATTTATTAACAAATTTAATTATGATTATGGTAAAGAATTAGCAGGAATACGTCCGGAAGCACTAGAAGTGTTGCAAAATCATAAATGGTCGAGAAATATGGATGAGTTAATGCAAGTTATAAAAGAAGTTATTTTGGTTGCAGAAGGACCATTTATTAAACAAGAGGAGATAGAAAATGCACTAGTGAAATATCAATCGGGATCTAATCTTGATCATCTCATTTCATTAAATGGTACTTTAAAAGACATGGAGTTAGCAATAATCAAACGAGTGTTTGAAGAAGAAAATCAAAATCATTCCCAAACAGCCAAGCGTCTTGGCATTAATAGGTCAACATTGTGGCGGAAATTAAAAGATGAATAAAGGTAGCCAATTAGCAGGGATTATAACGTGGAAATTTAAACACGTTGTATCCTGCTATTTTTTTATGTTGTAAAATATGGTGATTGAACAAGGTTAGAAAAGAAATTCCGATGGACCTTTCGATAAGAATTGTTGCAAAAAATAAATATTTTGAATATTAGGTTGCATTTTTAAACTTATTATATTATAATCCCAATAAGAAAGCGGTTATAAAACTATATTTGTTGCAAAAATAAACAGAAAGGAGGAAAACCCGATGTGTAACGGAATTATACCAGCAATGGTTACACCTTTAACAAATGATCAAGCAATTAACGAAAGTGTGACCCGTCAATTGGTCAATAAATTAATCGAAGCGAATGTAAACGGTTTATTTATTTTGGGTACAAATGGTGAGTTTCATTTGCTGAATAAGAATGAAAAGATACAATTAGCCAAAATAGTAATGGATGAGGTGGGTGGAAGAGTTCCAGTGATTGTTGGTACTGGTGGGAATAGTACTGCAGAAGTAATCGAGCTTTCCCAAGAAATGGAGGGGGTTGGTGCTGATGCCTTGTCAGTTATTACACCTTTTTTCATAACGCCAACACAAGAAGAAGTTATTACACACTACAAGACCATAGCAAAAAGTAGTTCATTACCAATTATATTATATAACATTCCATCGAAAACAGGTATGAACTTAGAACCTGCAACGGTTGAAACACTAGCAAAAGAAACAAACATCGTTGGTATTAAGGATAGTAGTGGCAATTTTGATAATATCAAAGCTTATATACAGGCAACGAATCGGGAAGATTTTTTTGTGATGTGTGGTACCGATTCATTAATACTCAAAACGCTTGAGGCAGGCGGTGTTGGAGCTGTAGCAGCAACTGCCAATGCAGTACCAGAGATTGTGGTTTCCATTTATCAAAACTGGTTAAACAATAACTTACAAATGGCAGAGGAAGCACAACGAAAATTAGGTCCATTAAGAAGCTCATTTCAATATGGTACAATCCCTTCTGTTTTGAAAAAAACAGTAGAAATGAGAGGGATTCCAGTAGGCCCCCCAAAACTACCGGTATCGGAAGCATCTGGTGAGACATTAGAAAAAATAAAAGAAGTACTAAAGTTGTATGAAGAAGAGGAGAGTGGTTGATTGATGAATACATTATATCAGTTTCAAACAGCAGACCATATCATTTCGGGACAAGATTCTATTAAAGATATAAAGAGCCATTTGAGTGTATTGGGGGTTAATATAGAAGCAGTTTTAATTGTAACACAGCCAAGTATTAAAGATTTAGGCTTTGTAGATTCCGTTAAAGATCAATTAATAGAAAAAGGCATTGACGTTGATGTGAATACAGATATACTTCCAGAACCGACAATGGATAATATAAATGACGTATTTAAACAAGTGTCACAGAAGGATTATGATGTGTTAATTGGAGTCGGGGGAGGAAGTGTACTAGATGCAACCAAGATCCTTTCCATTTTGGCGACTAATGATCAACAGATAGTTGATCTTCTAGGTACCGATTTGATCCAAAATCCAGGAGTGCCTACTGTATTAATACCTACGACTTCGGGAACTGGCTCTGAAGTAACGCCAAATGCTATTGTTACCTTACCTAATGAAGAACTTAAAGTAGGAATAGTTAGTAAGTACTTATTACCAAACCTTGTTATATTAGATCCTGCATTAACACTTGGTCTACCGAAACCAATTACAGCAGCGACGGGTATGGATGCATTTACCCATTCTTTAGAATCATTTATATCCAATAAAGCAAATCCTATTAGTGATATGTTTGCATTAGAGTCGATTCGATTGATTTCTTCCAGCATTGTGGAAGCATATCAAAACGGATCCAACATAGAGGCAAGGGAAAAAATGCTAGTAGGATCGATGTATGGTGGTATGGCGTTAACAAGTGCGGGAACGGCAGCAGTTCACGCCTTAGCTTATCCGCTTGGTGGAAAATTTAATATTCCACATGGTGTTGCCAATTCCATGTTATTACCACATGTAACCAAATTTAATATGGACCAAATTACGAATAGGTTATCAAAAATCGCAGAAGCAATGGGAATTGATGTCCGCGGTATATCCGAAACAGAAGCCGCTAATTTAGTTGTAGAGAAAATTCAAGAGTGGACTCATACATTAGAAATTCCACAAGACTTAAAAGAATATGGTGTAAAAAATAGTGATTTGAAAGAGCTATCTGTCTCTGCTTCAAAAGTAACTCGTCTGTTAAATAACAATCCTAAAACATTAAGTTTAGAGGAAATCGAAAATATTTATCGCCAATTATTAGCGTAATAAAGAAGGTTTCACAATGAAAATAGCAATCATTGCAGATGACTTAACAGGTGCATGCGACACAGGAGTACAGTTGGTCCAATATGGTTTGGATGTATCAGTAGCGATTCAATGTAGCAAACACCGTTTAGATGCTGATAAAGATGCCATCATTTTTAATACAGATAGCAGGGCATTGCCAAAGGAAGAAGCGTATACAAAGGTGAAAGATACCTCTCAACAAATAAAAGAAATGGAATTTGATTTTATTTATAAGAAAATAGACTCTACGATGAGAGGAAATATTGGCTCTGAATTAAACGCTGTCTATGATATATTCCAGCCAGATTTTATCTTTATTACACCAGCACACCCAAATAACGGACGAGAAGTGAGAAATGGAGTCCATTACCTTAACGGAGTAAAATTAAGTGAGACAGAAGTAGCGAATGATCCGAAAACACCTGTCACTGAAGCAAATGTTTGTCAATTAATTCAACATTCTTCAGGGCGACGTGTCGAACATTTGCATTCAAGTGATTTAGATAAAGGTAATCATTTTCTCTTACAACGATTAGATGAATGGAAGAAGCAAGGTATTTCATACGTAACAGTTGATGCTATTACAGAGCAAGATTTGCAACGTTTAATGGATGTTGTTCATTTAGCCTACTCCTCTATATTATGTGGTTCAGCAGGATTGATTCATTATTTGCCTGAATCTTTAGGAATAGAGAAGCAACAACAAGACAACCAAATACTAACAAACAACCAGCCAATATTATTTGTGATTGGAAGTATTAGTAAGTTGGGAAGGCAACAACTTCACCATCTTTTACTAAACTCAAGAGTGGTTGGGGTAGAAATGGATGTCATTCACGTTATTGCTGAAGATGAAGCAAAAGACAAGGAATTACAGCGTATTCAAACAAAGATTGAAGCTGCGATTTTTGCTGGTAATAGTGTTGCCTTGTATTCATCGTCTGATCTAGAGGCTACAGCAGCAATAGGAAGGGATAAAGAAATATCTCCGATTGAAATAAGTAATTTAATTTCGGAGGCATTAGGAGATGCGGCAGTATCTATTATAAATGCAATGAAGATACGTAATTTATTTTTAACTGGTGGAGATACTGCACAACAAGTTTTTGAAAAGCTTCAAATTAAAGATTACCAATTGATTGGGGAACTCGAATTAGGTGTTCCGGTCGGAAAAATAGCGAAACATAATGAAATGATTACGATAACAAAGGCTGGTAGTTTCGGAACCGATCACGTTATGACCAATGCATTACAGCAGTTACACATTGGTGCCCAAAAGGATAAAGCTAATTATTAGTCATTAGTATAAAGGAGAAGGTGGTGACTGGATGATTCCAACAATTGGAATTACAATGGGGGATGCTACTGGCATCGGACCAGAGATAATCATCAAAGCATTAGAAGATTCAACAATTTACGATATATGTCGACCGATCGTTATCGGTGATGCTAAAATATTAAAACGTGCAACTCATATTACGAATTCAAAAGTTGCCATCAATATTATCGATGATCCGAGAACGGCAGAGTTTACACATGGAACAGTTGACTGTATCGATTTAAATCTATTACCAGAAGATGTTGCATTCGGTAAAGTGTCACCATTAGCAGGGGATGCAGCATTCCGATATATCGAAAAAGCCGTTTCATTAGCTAAAGACAATAAAATAAAAGCAATCTGTACTGCTCCATTAAATAAGGAAGCTCTAGTGAAAGGTGGCCACCGCTTTCCAGGTCATACGGAGATTCTCGCAACATTAACAGGAACAGAAGATTATTCAATGATGTTAAGTTCGCCTAAACTTAAAGTTATCCATTTGACTACACATATTGGTTTAAAGGAAGCGATAGATATCATTGATCCAAAGCGAACGAAAACAGTCATTGATTTAGCAGATACAGCATTGAAGCGCGCAGGATATAAGGAACCAAGGATTGCAGTTTGTGGTATTAATCCACACGCAGGTGAGAATGGGTTATTTGGTGAAGGGGAAGAAGAAGAAAAGCTAGTACCAGCTATCAAACTAGCTCGGAAAGAAGGAGTGAATGTTAGTGGTCCACATCCGGCTGATACTTTATTCTTTCGAGCTGTACGTGGAGACTTCGATATAGTAATTGCTTGTTATCATGATCAAGGGCATGTTCCAATCAAAGTATTAGGTCTAGAAGAAGGAGTTAATATTACCGTTGGTTTAAATTATGGTATTATTCGAACTTCTGTTGACCATGGTACTGCATTTGATATTGCTGGTAAGAATATAGCAGATAATAGAAGTATGATTGCAGCAATACAATCAGCTGCTGAACTAGCTCCCAAAGGTTAAATGAACTATCAATGGTTAGGGGTGAAAGTTTGAATGAGCGATTTGAAAGCGTTTGAATTTGAAGCGGATATCCCGGTATTGTATCCGCATAACCATGCTTCTAATTTACATGTATTAGATAATGGGGATATCTTATGTGTTTGGTTTAGTGGGTCGAGAGAAGGGAAACCTGATATTTCGATAATGTGTTCAAGGTTAAAGAAGGGTGAACAAGATTGGAGTAAACCAACGGTCCTATCAGATGATTTTGAAAGGTCGGAACAAAACCCAATCCTTTTTCAAAATACAAATGGTGAACTCTGGCTAATTTATACAGCGCAGAATGCTGTTCACCAGGAATCATCAGTTGTTCGTTATCGGGTTTCGAATGATGATGGTCATACATGGAGTGAAATCAAAACACTCTTTGATAAACCAGGTACATTTGTCAGACATAAGCCTGTCATATTAGACAACGGTGAATTGGTGTTACCTGCATATTATAGCTTGAAATCACGAACAGGGTTTTTAGGAAACGACTTTAGTGTGATCAAAATATCTCATGATCATGGTAAAACGTGGACAGAACATGAAATAAAGGGTAGTAAAGGGTTAGTTCATATGTCTATCGTTCCAGATCATACGGGTCATCTAGTAGGGTTTTTTCGTAGTAGAAAAGCAGATTATATTTATAGAAGTATATCAAAAGATGGCGGTAGAACATGGACAACTCCCACACAAACGGAGTTAATGAATAATAACTCATCGATTCAAGCAACAAGGCTAAAAAATGGTAAATTAGCCATTGTTTTTAATAATATTAATGCACAATTAGCACCTCCAAAGGAAAATAGACCACCTTGGTTTGATAAAAGTGATATGGACAAGGTTGGGGTGGACAAAAATGTTAAAGAACAAGCATCGATTTGGGGAGTTATTAGAGCACCTTTAACCGTAGCGTTGTCAAATGACGATGGAGAAACATGGAACTATAAGAAAAATATTATGACGAAAGAAGATGTTTCAGAAATACATCCTGAGTTTTCTTACCCATCTATTAAACAAACAGATGAGGGGAGCATACACATTACGTTTACTTATTTGAGAAAGTATATAAAGCATGTAGTAGTAACAGAGGATTGGATTAAAAACTAAATGGCTTATTTAGGGGAGATGAAAAGAATATGTTATTTACACAAAGTATGAAGAGAAGCGGTTTGATAATGTTGTGTCTAGGTTTTCTCTTAGCAATGGTGGTCGCTTGTTCAAGTGATAATACGGGGACAGAAAATAATAGTGACAATAATTCGGAAGAGAGTTCTGGGGAATCTGTAAGTTTAGTAGCTGCTACAATCAATCCTGGTGATACACTATTAGCACAAGCATTACAGGCCTTTGCAGACGAAATAAATGAACAAAGTAATGGTGAAATTGAAGTGGAAGTACACACAGACGGAACTCTTGGAAACGCTTCAAGTTTATATCAATCTGTCATTTCTGGTGATATTGATATTATTTACTCCGATTCTGGATGGTTTGCCGAGCATAATCCAGAGTTTAATATTTTAGGTACCAACTATTTATTTACAGATCAAGAACACTTCGAGTCTATTGTGAATTCTGAAGATAAACTGTCTTATTTTGAAGACTTACTTATTGAGGATCCTGGTCTAAAAACGGTTATGTATGCTGGAGGTCTAGAACGAAATATTATTAGTACATTCCCTATCGAATCTGTTGAAGATTTAGAAGGTGCTGAAATGCGTAGTGGTACTGGTGCTACGGAATTAGAATGGTGGGAAAACCTAGGTGCTAATCCTACTAGTATTGACTTTAATGAGGTATATTCTGCATTACAAACAGGCGTTGTAGAGGGATCTCAAAACAGTTTAGATGCAATGATTCAACAGCGTTTCGGGGAAGTTGCAAAGCATATAGCTAGAACACAACACACTTTGACATTAGGTTTTATCGTTATGAACAATGATCGCTATGAGTCATTAAGTGATGCACATAAAGAAGCAATTGCAAAAGCTGCTGATATTGTACAACCAGAATATATTTCAAAAGCATTTGAACAAGCTGAAGAAGACATGAAAACACTTGAGGAAGAATTTGGTGTAACTTTTACAGATCCAGAGCGGGAAGGTTTCATTGAAAAGTCTAGAACTCAAATGAATGAATTAGCAGAAGAATATGATGTTGTTGATGAAATGGAAGAGATCTTTAATTAAGCTGTATCACTGTTTCCTAGCACTTGTCGCTAGGAAGCAGTATACCATTTTTGTGGGGGTGAATGTTTGTGGTTCTTAAGAGAATAGCAGCTTATATTGTAAAGGTTGCACATGCCATTAGTATTGTGATGATGATATTATTGTCTGTCACCTTATTTGTTGGTGTATTAAGCAGGTATATATTTTCATATTCTATTCCTGAACTAGAGGTAATACGAAAATTTTCATTAATGTGGTTGGTGTTTATAGGGTCGGCACTAGCTGTGAAAGAAAAAATGCATTTAGAAATTGACATATTATCCGATTACATCAGTAAAAAAATCAATAGAATAAGGTTAATGGTTGTATTTGCCTTGTCACTGTTTGGGATAGGTATACTAATCTTTATAGGAATTGCTGCATTTGAAGCTGGTTTAAACCGAACAGAACTGGTTCCAATTAGAGGATTATCTTCTCAACCAACACTTATCTATTATTATTCAGCCTTTTTAGTAGGCTCATTATTAATGTTGTATTTCCATCTAATGAATAGTCGAGAGCTTTTTACTAGAAATGAGGTTAAGAAGAAATGATATTACTTTCCGTTATCCTAATATTTTTTGCTTGCTTATTAATTGGTGTACCTGTTGCTTTTAGTATTATTATAGCAGCTGTTATTCCATTATTATTTGAACCACTAATAAGCCTGACACAAGCAAGTTCTGTTATGATTGAGTCATTTTCAAGCTTCACATTATTGGCGATTCCGTTATTTATTTTTTGTGGTGCTTTAATGAATTTAACGAAAGTAACGGATGATTTAATTTATATTTCGAAAGCATTAGTTGGTAAGCTGAGAGGTAGTTTAGCACATATGAATATTGTAACAAGTGTATTTTTTGGTGCTATTTCAGGTTCATCTGTTGCAGATGTTGCTTCATTGGGGAGAATTTTGATTCCTGCGATGATTAAGGCAGGTTATAGTAAAGAATTTGCTGCTACGATTACTGCAGCATCTTCTACAATTGGCTCCATTATTCCGCCAAGTATTTTATTAATAGTATATGGTGCGTTAGCTAAAACATCTGTAGCCGCTTTATTTATCGCTGGAATTGCTCCTGGTGTGTTAATTGGATTGACACAAATGATATATGCTTATATGTATGCAAAAAAACATGATGTAGGCGATATTCAAAATGAGCTGATAGGGTTACCGAATGACCAAAACTTATCTAAAGCTGTAGCATTAAAGAAAAGTATTTTTCCGTTAAGTCTATTCTTAGTTGTAATAGTAGGTATTATGGCGGGAGTATTTACTGCAACAGAAGCAGCAAGTATTGCAGTAGTGTACGTTTTTATTGTAGCCTTTTTCATTAAGAAGGAAAGAAATTTCAAGAAATATATGGAGGTTACAAGAAAAGCAGTCATAGACTCTGCTTCTATCTATATACTAATTGCAGCAGCTGCTCTGCTATCTTGGGTTCTGTCCTATTATAAAGCTTTAGATCCAGTAATTAATTTATTGATAGAAAATGAGTTTAATCCAATTATATTTCTACTATTATTAATGTTGTTATATGTTGTCTTAGGCACCTTTATGGAACCAAACTCTGCCATGTTAATTTTTGTTCCGCTATCTGTACCAATTATTCAAGGGTTAGGTATTGATCCAGTTGTTGCAGGTATTGTAACGGTCATGTCGATTCGTTTAGGTACTGTTACACCACCATATGGTTTATCAGTATTATTAGCATCTAAGGTAGCTGACACCAATGTTTTACGAATGATGAAACAAATTCTCATTTTCGTTGGTATTTACTTAGTTTCTATTATTATTATTATACTGTTCCCTCAAATTGTTACATTTTTGCCGAACATATTAATGGATTAAATGATTATGCAAAATTAAGGAGTTAAATGTATAGGGGGTGGGAAAATGTTATTGCAAGACAAGATAGCCGTCGTTTCTGGAGCAAGTAGAGGGATAGGTAGAAGCATAGCATTGACATTAGCACATCACGGTGCTTCGTTGGTTATATCAGGAACCAAAGTTGACTTATTACATGATGTTGCAAGTGAAGTCCTGGATATGGGAAGGGCATGTATCGTTGCTGCTGGGGATGTAACAAACGAAGAAACAGCTGAAAACATTACGGCCAAAGCAATTAACGAATTTGGTCGTATTGATATTCTGGTTAATAATGCTGGTATGAATATGCGTACCTCTACGATCGACATGGATATAAAAGATTGGAAAAAAGTAATGGATGTTAATTTAAATGGTAATTTATATTTTTGTAAAGCTGTGTTACCTCATATGATAAAGGAAAAGTACGGAAAAATTGTCAATGTTAGCTCCACTACAGCTAAGTCAGGACATAAAAACGCAATCCCTGCATATGGTGCATCGAAGGCAGGTGTTGATTATTTAACCAAACATTTAGCAATGGAGATGGCGGAGCATAATATATATGTTAATGGTGTTTCACCAGGTCCTGTTCAGACGGATATGATCAAGCAGTGGTCAAAAGAGTATTATCAACAGGTTCTTTCAAAAATTCCATTAAAAAAGTTGGGAACTCCGGAAAATATTGCTGATGTTGTCCTATTTCTATCTTCATCCATGTCAGACTTTATTACTGGTGAAACCATTAATATTAACGGCGGAACATTCATGAGCTAGTAGGAGAACATCTGGGCGTTCTTCTATTTTTTAAAACTACTAGACAAATAGTAAGAAAAATTTGAGCTAAATCTACTAAAAATAGAATCAAGAAGGTGTTGATGGAGTATGAATATTCCTAAAAATATAAAAGCGCAGTGATGAACCTTAATACTGCGCTTTTATATGTGGTAAACTGGCTTTTATGTCTTGTGATAAGCGCTTACATAAAATTGTAATTAGAGTTATGTTTGTGTCCCTTTTTACGACAATGTGGATGTTGACAAATGGAATAATAGGTGGTCACTTTCTGAGTGGGCAAGGTATCAATAGTAATGCCACAATTTGTACAAATAACAGTACCCATACTAGGTAGTTTTTGATTATGATGCATTATATATTCCTCCTTTATATATATTATAACACATTTAAATAAATAATGTACATTATTTATTTAAATGTGCGAAATACAGTAAGGAAATTAAAATAAATGCAGATGAAAGAGGGAATGTTAAGCGGGAAAAGAGGCTTGTGACTGTCAGTATATCCCACTAGTAATAGTTTGACAGAACGTTCTCATTATTAGCGTAAACAGTAGGAAAAGCTTCTTTAAATGTATAAGCTTTGTACTTCATTTGAGCTTCTAACAGCTCTTCCCCCACTTCTTTTAGACGATCTTTCGGTTTTGGGTTCCAGAACTGCTTTTGCTGAAACACCATTGTCATAGTGGGGGAGTGGTTAGTGAAGGTTGCCATATTAACGATGTTTAATGGAATATCAAGTACTTACTCTCTAGTCAACAAAAATGATGTAAGAAGCCAATATGTTTTTTCGATATTTGTTTCAGAAAATTGTCCGGATGATGAGTGTTCAGGTATATTTCTTGATGAAAGGATAAAATGGAAAAAAGATAGTGAACCAACTCAATGGTACACTTTTTGATCAAGTACATTCCACTTTCTATCCAGAGGTAGATGGAAGTATGTTAGCAGTTTATACATAATTGTTATTTATGTGTACAACTTGTGCCTATAATGCTTTAATATATGGTAAAGCCTACTTACACAAGAACTGTAGGATATGAGTATTCTAATAGGAATATGTTTAAAAAGATGTGAAAAGCTAATCTAATCTGCACATAAGATTACCTACCTAGCTTGTGCTAAAATGATGGTCTAGGTTAGAAAGGGTAGCATAACCGACGTAATGTCCACACTTACATCACGTCCGTTTCTTCCCACGCCGTCTTTAGTATTAACGGTTATTCTAAATAAAAAAACAGTGGGACCTTATCCCCACTGTTTATTTCTCTTTCAATACTAACACGTCATACGATGCCATCGTGATAACTCCGCTAGTAATATCATGATCCAATAAATTTTCCATTTCTACCTTTAGTTGAATGTTTTGCTCTTTTTGTGAGTAGTTGAGTAATATATATACTATCTCGCCATTTTTTTCGCGAACTGCTAATTCAATGTCAGAAGTCAGAGTAAACTTACTTCGATAGTCGCTAATTTCTAGATCTTCTAAAATTAAGGAAGCAATTTGGTAGTCAAAAACTCCGCCATAATAGTAGGCTGTACCTTCCGATACTTTTCTCCTTGTCAATGCTGGTTTGCCTTCATAGTGTGCATTTTGGTATGTTCCTATTACTTCTACATTGTCGGCTTCTGGCTGTAGTACCTCGTTAAAACCATGGGTATTTAGTTGATTGTCGAAGATGTTCACATGCGGATTCTTTTGCCAACCGTTTAGTAAAGTATATTCTTCCACAATAATGCCGACTAAATCTTTAATATATCCTGGGAAAGCCTTCATATATGTTTGGCCTGTTAAATCTTTGAAGCCCGTTCTTGCACCAAAAATGATGGTTCCACCTTGTTTAGCATAACGATTCAATAGACCTGCTGTTTTCTCTGTCAAAATAGCAGCGTGTGGATAGACAAGGACTTTATATTTGGTTAGGGCCTCTAATGCCATGTCTTGTGTTACATTGACGACATCTACAGGGATGTGATGATATTGAAAGGCTTTAAACCATGCTTCTTTACTTTCGCCAATAAACTGTCCATACCATTTATCCTCTTCACCATCCCATTCATTGTGATAGTCAGTTAAAATAGCGGCATTTGCAACATATTTAGAATCAAAGATAGTGTCACCTACTTTTTGTATTTCTTTGCTAGTCTGTTTCAGTTCACTAATTCTTCGATTCGGTAGATTATGATAATCATTAATACCATGCCAATAGATCTCTGATCCTTTAGTTGTGGTACGCCATCTAAAATAAAGAACTAGGTCGGCACCATGAGCAATCGACTGAAATGTCCATAATCGTAATTGTCCAGGACGTGGAGTAGGTTGTTCAATGCGATTTACCCATCCTCCGGGACCTGCTTGCTGTTCGAAAATGGCAAAATTTCCACTAAAGCTGCGAACGGTACTTAAATTTAAGCTCCACTTCCGATCTCGTAAAGGCATGTAAGAATTATCTTCAATAATTTTGTTAAAGTTAGGATATGAATCATAAGCATAGAAGTCTAATGCCTCTTGTGTCATCCGATGGTTATCTAAGTGACCAAACATGCCATTCGTTGTAATCCACTGCTTATCGGTAATAGATCGAATAATGTCTGCTTGCATTTGTACAAAGCTTATCGCACTATCTGAGATGAAACGCTTTTCATCTAAGAGTTGATGGGGATTATAGGAATCATTAACAGTTGGTCGTGTAAGATAAATTTGATTCCAGTTTGTATATGTTTGATTCCAAAAAATTGTTCCCCAAGCTTTATTAACACTGTCTAATGTTTGGTATTTTTGTTTTACCCATTTACGGAAACTAGTATGATCTGCTGCTGAATAGAACACATCCATTTCACAGTTGATTTCATTATCAATCTGCCATCCTACAACGGTTGAATTATCTTTATAATGTTCTACCATTTCGGTAACCATTCTTTTGGAAAGGGTTCGATAGATTTCCGAATTATAATTATAGTGTCGTCGGGAACCATGGTGATAGCGCACACCTTCTTTTGAAACATTTAAAACTTCTGGATATTTTTCGGTTAACCATGCTGGTGGGGTGGCAGTGGGTGTTCCCATAATGACTTTTAGATTATATTTTTTGGCTAATTGAATCACGCGATCAAACAAATCAAACTCAAATGTTCCTTCTACTGGTTCAAAGATAGTCCAAGCGAATTCTGCCATCCTTACATAGTGAAATCCCATCTCTTTCATTCTTTGAAAATCATCCTCCCAAAGTTTTTCAGGCCAATGTTCAGGATAATAACAAACACCTAGTTGAATGGTTGTTTCGTTTAAGACATTTTTCATTGTTATGCTCCTTTGTTCTCTTTGTTTATTCTTTTACAGAACCACCTAAAATTCCTGATACAAAATGCTTTTGCAGCATTAAGAAAACAACCATTATAGGTAGTACAGAAATAGCTGTTCCAAGCATTAACTGTCCGTAGTCTACCGAGTTTAAGCCTGCTAATGTGGATAAAGCAACTGGTAGTGTGTACATATCACTTGATGTCATAACAATTAGTGGCCACATAAAGTTGTTCCATTGATGTGTAAATAAGAAAATCCCTACCGCTGCCAACGCAGGCTTCATGGTTGGCAATGCCAATTTGAAAAAAATACTAATCTCTCCGGCGCCGTCAATTCTGGCAGCTTCGATCATGGAATCAGGAATCCCTTTCATATTTTGCCGAATTAAAAATATCGCAAATGGATAACAAATTTGTGGTAATATAACCGCATGATACGTATTAATCCAATCCAATGCACCAAAAATTTGGAATAATGGGATAATCGTAGCTTGATAAGGTATCATCATTGCTAATAAAAAGCTAGAAAAAATAATATTACTACCTTTAAATTTGAATTTAGCAAATGCATACCCTGCCATCGAACACACTAGCAAACTAGCTAACACGAATACGATCGCAATTAATGCAGAATTAAATAATGCTTTTATAATGGGGATGGCTTCACTTAAATTCGTTAAGTTCTCTATGAAATAATTTCCTGGGATTATTTTAGGAGGAAAGCTTAATACATCCCCCGATGGATTCGTTGCACCTACAATCATCCAATAAAATGGTCCTAGAGAGATAATAACACCAACGATTAAACTGAAATGCAACAGTGATTTTTTAACATATATGCTTTTCATTAGTCATCTTTCACCACCTTAAATTGCAGCCAAGATAGAATAGCAATAAATACAACGATTACATAAGCAATGGCAGAGGCATAGCCGAAATCAAAGAAATTAAATCCTTGGTTATATAAATAATACGTAATGGTTAAAGTTGCATTATTAGGCCCACCGCTTGTCAGGTTATACGGTTCATCGAATAATTGAAACGTTCCAATCGTCGATAATACAAAGCAGAATAATAGTACTGGTTTGAGCTGTGGAATGGTAATATGAAAGAATTTGTGAATAGGTGAAGCTCCATCAATACTAGCTGCTTCGTACAAATCATTTGGAATATTTTGAAGACCCGCTAACAGGATAACCATGTTATATCCAGTCCATCTCCAAGTTGTAACGATGATCAAGGATACCTTCGCCCAAAAACCATTTGTTAGCCAGTTTATTTTTTCTAAACCGATAGATGTTAAGATGTAATTGATTAAACCATAGTCTGCATTTAACAACAGAATGAAAATAATAGATGCTGCAACTAGGGATGTAACAGCTGGTGTAAAGAAAGAAACTCTGTAAAACCCACGCATATTCAATAATTTTGAGTTTAAAAAGACTGCTAATAGTAATGCGAGAAATAACATAATGGGTACTTGGACGATTAAGATGATAAATGTGTTGCCTAATGCTTTATAAAAAATAGGATCTGTGAACAATCGTACATAGTTATCGAAGCCTGAAAAGGTGTAGGTACCACCACTTCTTGTCTGAAAACTTAGTAAGAAAGATGCAATAATGGGGTACACCGTGAATGCTAAAAATAACAACAATGCTGGAAGTATAAAAATGTAAGGTGCCGTTTTCGGTGTAATCCATCCACCTTTATATTGGTTGGTCTGAACCTTTTTTGACACGTTCTCCAAGAATATCCCCTCCTAACCTGAAAATAAAGGCTGGCTGGTTTATGCTGTAGCCAGCCTTACTCTTTTATTCGGTTGTTTCTTTACCAGTTTGTTGAGCGGCTTGTTCTTCCCCATCTGAAAGCATTTCTGCTGCTGGCTTATCTTCTAATAGAAATGCTTCGATTTCACTCCCCATCACCGAACGTACTTCAAGTTCTGCTCCATCATGGTTTACTGGTGGGATATTTTCTACTGTGTCCGCGAACTTTTGGAAAAATGGTTGATTATTAAAGTATTCTTGATCTTCAGAGAAGATAGGTTCTTCATATGCTGCTGTTAAAGCAGGGAATAATCCTCTGTTCGTTAGGGCTAAGATTTGTGAATCAACATCTGTTGTTGCAAATTCTGTGAAAACATATGCTGCAACTTTATTGTCAGACTCTGAAGGAATGGCTAAAGCAGAGCCACCATCATTGGATGCTCGTGTTCCGCCTTCTTCAAATGCTGGTAATTCAAACATATCCCAATTACCAGAGAGTTCAGGCATTTGTTCTAACATCGTACCGCTCCACCAAACGGCACCTGGATTTGTAGCAACTTCTCCGTTCTTCATAGCTGCAACTTGACCATCCCAGTTATTGGTAAACGTAATTAAGTTATTGTCTTTCATTTCTTGAAGAATGCTAGCGGCATTTTCTCCAGCTTCTGAAGTGATGTCTAGGTTACCTTCTTCATCGAAATAATAGCTACCTTGTTGTTGCATCATTATACGTAATAAACCATCCCCGTCTGTTCCTAAGAAATAGTTCCCCGTCTGTTCTACAACTGTTTTACCTGCTTCAATGTAATCATCCCATGTTTCAATCTCAGCAGGATCTACACCTGCTTCTTCTAATATATCGACACGATAGATAACTCCTACTGGTCCTAAATCACGCGGGGCAGCAATGACATTTCCATCGCCATCTTTTAACCCTTCAATCTTTGCGTTTGCAAATTTATCTTCGTGTTCGTCATAGCCAAGTGCACTTAAATTGGTAAACGCGTCTGGGAATTCACTGGTGAAAGATTTGATCCGGTTATTTTCCACTTGTACAACATCAGGTAGGCCACTACCACCACTTGAAAGCCCAGCACTTACTTTTTGGTATACTTGGTCTACCCCAATGTGCTCGACGGTTACATCAACATTTGGATAAACTTCTTGAAATGCTGGAAGAACATCTTTCTCTAAATAATTTGCTTCTAATGCCCATGCCCATACCGTAATGTCTCCTTCGACATCTTCGGGGTTTTCGGGAATGGTTAACTCTTCGACATCACCATCACTTGACGAATTACCTCCACACGCAGCTAATAAAACTAACAGAATAAATGCAACGAACGACCTTTCCACCATCTTTTTCAATTGATTCACCCCTCTGTTATTATTAGTACCGTGTTAACGAGCTATCTATCGTTAACTTGTCAAAATTGTAACGAACTGATAAATTGAAATATAGTAAAAAAGTTTAGTTATTGGTACTTATTCATTTTATTTGTATGCGCTTACAATTAGTTGGAGGTGGTGGAATTGGAAAAGATACTCTGTTCATTGGTTGATGTAACGAAGATTCCGGTATGTATTTATCAAGATTCTAAAACCTTTATGTATCCATCGAACATCACGATCAATCCAATGTTTGATTCTTTTCAGGAGCATGTTATTAATTGCGGTTTGTTAGGGCAAGAGATTCAATTAATGAATACCAATTATTTTGAGAGTTTTTTAAGCATACCTTTTGTCCAACATCATCAAAGACATTGGTTAATACTAGGCCCAATCATTTATAATCCTCCTACGAAAGAAAGAATTGCTAGATTACTTTCCAATCTGAATAAATCTTATCTAAGGGAGGAGTTTGAAGACTATCTAATGGATTTAACTGTTGAAAGCAGTAATCAGTTAATAGAGATTGGTCAAATTGCTTACTACCTCGTTCAAGGTGTAGAACTGAATATTCGGAAAGAATTGAAGTTAGTACATCAGCAAGAAGAGCTAGAAATAGAAAAACAACAATCCTGTTATATTGCTAATATTCGTGAAAATAACCTTTATCACCACGATCCCTTATTAGAACGTCGAATATATCAATTGATAGAAGAAGGTAACGTGAAAGAGATTATTCCTTATCACCAAGCTTTTAGAAATAGAGATGATTTTGAATATGGACTATTATCCAGAACAAGTGAATTAAGAAGTCAAAAAAATACAGCTATTGCTACTATTACTCTAGCAACAAGAGCCGCAATTAGGGGGGGAGCACATCCTGAGGATGCTTATTCTTTGGGGGATGTCATGATTCAGGATTTAGAAGATTTGACTTCTATTCCGAAAGTCATCTGGTTTCGTGAGAAAATACTTTATGATTTCACGGAATTAGTAAGAAGGTATAAAAAACAAAGGTACTCGAGGAAAATTACACAGTGCCAAGAATTTATTTACAAACATATTTATGAACCTGATTTATCAGTGAAATTAATAGCCGACAAGCTTGGGTTAAATCCGAAATACTTATCCAATTTATTTAAGAAAGAAGTAGGGATATCCATTAGTGAATATACTCAAAAGTTGAAGGTGAAAGAAGCAAAAAATATGATGCTATATTTTAATCGATCCGTTACGGAAGTCTGTAATTCACTACATTTCTCTGATCAGAGTTATTTCATCAAAGTATTTAAAAAGCATACCAAAATGACGCCGCGTGAGTACATCAAGAAAAATCAGCTTGATCCATATTAAGTTTAGGTAACATTTAAACTCGTTCGCGAAAAAAATAGTGGATATTGGGTTTCGAAATGGTCTGACCGCTTCCACTACGATTGCATACAGTGAATCATTGGATGAACTGATTGAAAATGATAAGGGATACTTAGTAATGTGAATTTTATATCACATAACATCTCAATATATCACTTCGAGTGAAACTCATAATAATCCACCTGCCATGAAACTATTGATCTATTTTTTGAAAATTACAAAAATACAATTGACAAACACTTTTGCTGTAGTGTACATTGTATAGAAACCGGTTACATCACATGAAGGAAGAGCATAAAATGAAGCAAAAATCAATCACCATATATGATATAGCAAGAGAAGCAAACGTCTCATCTGCTACTGTTTCTAGAGTAATTGCAGGGAATTATCCAGTTAGTGAGAAAACAAAGAAAAAAGTCTTCGATTTGATTGAAAAATACGATTATCAACCAAATGCGGTTGCAAGAAGTCTGACAAAGAAAGAATCCAAGATGATAGGTGTTATCCTTCCTGATATCACAAATCCTTTCTTTGCTCAAGTATTCATCGAAGCTGAAAAATACGCACTCACTAAGGGATACACACTGATTTTATGTAACTCTATGAATAGTAGTGAATTGGAGTCAAAGCATCTAAGAGTATTGTCGGAGCGACAAGTTGAAGGCATTATTTTTATGGGTGGAAGAATAAATAAGACACACCCTAAAGTGTCAGAAATCAATGAATTAAAGTATGTCATCGAAAAAATTCCAGTAATCCTTGTTAATGGCAGAATGGAAACACTTGAATGTCCGAGTATTTCTACGAATGAGGCCAAGGGAATAGAATTAATTATCGACCACCTAGTCAAACAAGGGCATACAATGATTGGTTTGATCGGTGGGATGACAGGGATTACCACTACAGACATCAAGGTAGAGGCTTTTAGACAAAATTTAGAGAAACACCAATTAGCTGCTGTCGACAGTTGGCAAATTTATAGTGGTTATGATGTCAAACGTGGTAAAGAAGCAATGGAAGAAATGTTAAAGATAAACAAACATAATTTACCAACAGCGATCATAGGTATTAATGACCTGGTTGTTATAGGGGCATTAAAGCTATGTCATCAAAAGAAAATGAATAACTTCTCTTTTGTAGGCTTCGATGATAGTGAATTAACTCAGAATTCGATACCTGAAATTACCTCTGTCAGTCACCCATATAAAGAATTGGGAGAAAAAACAGTAGATATGTTAATAAAATCGAAAACCACTGATATGAAAGCGGAAAATCTTTTCATTGACCCTCATTTAGTTATAAGAGAATCAACGATTTAGTGATAGTATTTTATTTTTTTACTAGTTAGTAACCGGTTACTATTGGCACTTTTTTAAACTAAGTAGTAACCGGTTACTACTTAGTTACTTTAGATAAATAACAGGTGATCTCTCTAAGAAAAAAATGATAGCGCTTACGATTGTGTTAGGGATGATTACAAAGGAGGTGGTGTATACCTACATACATGCTATTGCTTTTATTTAAATTATAAGAAAAAGGGGAGTGTAATGGTGAAAAAATTTAGTTTATTATTTGTTCTGATGATGACTGTTGTGTTCATTTTAGGAGCTTGTAGTGATGATGAGAGTGTTGATTCTGAAAATGAAAATGGAGATGAAGATGTTGTTACTCTTTCACTATGGAATAGATATTCAGAATTAAGGGGTGGATTTGCTCAATTAATTAAAGATTTTGAGGCGGAGCATCCTGGAATAAGAATAGAAACACAAGACACACCGGAAGCTGAGACACAACTAAGAACTGCACTTTCCGAAGGTAACTTGCCTGATATGTGGACCAATATCGTAGATTTATCAGAATTAATGGAAGTTGATGCTGTTAAAAATCTAGATGAAATATTTACGGAAGATGTAAAAGCGCAATTCCAAGATGGAACGTGGTATGAAAATGGTACAACAGCAGATGGGTCTGTTTATGGTTTTCCGTTAGCAGCACCGCAAAGTAAGGCAATGATTATGTACTATAATAAAGACGTTTTTGACATGTTAGGGTTAACGGAGGATGACATTCCTGCATCGTGGGAAGAGTTCAAAGCGTTAGGTCAAACGATTGTGGACGAATCGAACGGTAGTGTTTACCCGATTGTTTGGAATAATCCAGGATGGGCGAATGAACAATTAGTTTCTATGATGGGTACAGCGATTACGCCAGAAGTACCTTGGCAAGAGAACTATAAAGAGGGAGTACCTCAAGTTTATACGGAAGGTAAAATTGAAAGCGCTGAATTTATTAAAGAGTTATTAGATGAAGGATTAATGTCACCTGAAAGTGTAGAGATCGGATTAGGTGAAGCAGAAGCTTTATTTGCTGTTGGGCAAAGTGCATTTTTGTGGAGTGGTGACTGGGTAGGAAGACAATTAGTTGTAGAAACTGAATTTGAAAACTGGGGTGTAGCACCTTTACCAACGAAAGATGGAAATCCTTACTACTATCATGCTGGTTCTGAAGCAACAAGTATCAGAGTTAGTAACGATACAGAACATTGGGAAGAGGTTAAAACTTTCCTAGAGTACGCATTAGAGCATCTCCATGAGACTGTTTATGTCAATACTGGTGCTGGTTTGCCTGCGAAAGAAGATGTTGGGGGAGAGCCGCCTTTTGAACAATATAACGATATTCTTGAATTAGAAAGTCAATTAGCAATTCCAGTTCCAAAACCGGCAGAATTAAATCCTGATATTGTAGAATTCAACCGAGCATATCGAAATAAACTCGAAGTTGGTGGAATTGGCGATGCAGTTGTCGGTTATATTACAGGGAATATAGACGATATTGATAGCGAAATAGAGCAAATTGATCATGATATGAAGGATGCCTTTATGGAAACATTAGATGAATTTCCAGAAGTTTCTCAAGATGATTATATTTATCCGAACTGGGAGCCGTTCGAGCCATATACAGTGGAGAAGTATGATGAATTAAGGTAGGCAAATGACATTACTATAGTCTGGTGCGAGCGAGACTATAGTAATGTACCTTTTCCTAATTAATTAAAAGATGAAAGGGTGACCGAAATTGGCAAACAATCTGGAATTAAGTCAGAAATCGACAAGCAAAGATACATCAAATTTGAAAACGCTTCAAAAACGAAAAGCAATTTGGGCTTATATCTTTCTTGCTCCGCAAATCATTGTCTTCTTTATCTTTTCTGCTTATCCCATTGTGATGAGTTATGTCTATTCCTTCTATGAATGGAGTGGAATCGGCCCATTAAATGATTTTATTGGGTTAGCGAACTATCAACAATTATTGACATCAGAAAGGTTTTGGAACTCTGCGTTAGTATCGATATATTATATTTTAGGTACAACAGTGCTAGGTGTCGGTGGTGCATTAATTTTAGCGATTATATTAAATGACCAAAAGCTAAAAAGCAAAGGCTTTTACCGCGCTATCTATTTCTTACCTGTTGTTACCACTACCGCCATTGTAGGGATCATCATAGGAAGTATATTTGGTATCAATGGTTTCTTTAATCAGTTACTTGTCGATTTTAATATCATTGATAAGCCAATTCCATGGTTAACTGATCCGGTTCTTGCTGTCATTATTTTAATTGTGATTGGTTCTTGGAAAGGGTTGGGAATCAATATGGTATATTGGTTAGCTGGTTTACAGTCCATACCCAATGAATTGTATGAGTCTGCTCAACTTGATGGAGCAGGTTTTTGGGCTACATTAAGACATGTTACATTACCACTATTGAAACCAATCGCCGCTGTTATTATCTTGCTTTCTTTGGTTAGTGGGATTAATGCATTTGATTTGGTGAAGACGCTTACTAATGGCGGTCCTAATTTTGCGACGGAAACAATGGATTTGTTTATCTACAATTACGCTTTTTCGAGCCAACTAGGTGGAGGCCAAGTACGAATGGGATATGCTTCTGCTGCAGGCGTGTTACTAGGATTATTTACCTTTGTTATTAGTATGGTTTTTGGTGCTGCTTCCTTTGGTAAACAAATCATTAAACTGAAAGGAAATAAAAAGAAAAAAGGCGGTGTGAAAGCACTATGATTACTACCAAATCAGCTAGGGTTATGATACATGTTTTTTTACTACTGTTCGGAATTGTGTGGATTTATCCTTTCGTTTGGATGGTGTTTTCTTCTTTAAAAACCAATAAAGAGTTTTTAACAAGTGGTACGAAGCTAATACCAGAAGACTTTCAGTGGCAAAACTATTCAGAGGCATGGATCACAGCTAATTTCTCTGGGTATTTTTGGAACACAGTTATATTTACTGTTTCTACTGTTATTATTGTTATCGTGCTTTCCTCTTTAACAGGCTATGCCTTAGGTAGAATTGATTTTCCTGGAAAGAAAACGATCATGATCTGCGTCGTGGCGATTATGTTTATTCCAAAGGGTTATACAATTATCCCATTATTTAAGTTAGTAAATGCTATGGGATTAGATAACTCCATATTAGGAATTATTGTAGCGGAGTCATCTGGGGCTCATGTATTGTTTATCTTAATGTTTGCTTCCTTTTTTGCGAACTTACCAAAATCGATTGAAGAGGCAGCAGAAATCGATGGAGCTGGCGTTTTAACGATTTTCACAAAAGTAATGCTCCCTTTAAGCATGCCTATTGTTGCAACTACGGCCATCATGCAATTTATTTGGACCTGGAGTTCGTTTCTAGTACCACTAGTCTTAACGATTAGTAAACCGGAATTACGAACATTAGCGGTCGGAATGGAAAATTTCGTTCAAACCTATGCAGTAGATTTTTCGGGTATGGCAGCAGGTGCGACGATATCCCTGTTACCAGTTATGATTATCTTTATTATCATGCAAAGATACTTTATTGAAGGTGTTGCAGGGGCAGTTAAAAGCTAGATAACAGTCTCACTTTAGGAAGGGTTGAATAAAATGCCAACTTATACCTCTTCATTTATTTATAAAGCTTCAGATTGGATCATGAAGTTGAGCTTAGTTAATTTGTTATGGATTTGTTTTTCTATCCTTGGCTTAGGGTTCTTAGGTTTGTTTCCTGCAACAGTAGCCATGTATACGGTAGTAAGAAAATGGATGAAAGGAAATACCGATGTTTCAGTAATGAAGACTTTTATCGATGCTTATAAAGGCAGTTTTTTGAAAGCGAATCTCTTAGGCTATATAAGTTCAGTAGGTGGTCTAGTGTTATATGCTGATTACCTGCTGGTTCGAAATATGGAAGGGATGCAATTTATGGTGATGCTGCTTTTACTTGTAACGGTTAGTTTCTACTATATCATGATGCTGTTCTTCGTTTTTCCTGTCTATGTACATTATGACATTAAGTTGATGGAGTGCTTTAAATATGCCTTTATTATAGGTGCCTCCTATCCATTAAGAACGATTTACATTTTATTTGTAGGCTTTGTTGTATGGTATATAACAGCATCTTTTCCTATTATTTTATTATTTTTCTCTGGTAGTGTGATGAGTTTAGTAGTGATGCGGTTTGCTTACGTAGCTTTTAAAAAGATAGAAGAAAGGAATCGAAACTTAACATCAGCTGCATAGCATAAAAGGAATACTAAATCAGAAGGAGTGTGCTGCATGAATAATAGTAGATTACAGCAAAATTTGAATCTAGACTGGAAATTTTATCGCGGTGATGAGCCGAAAGCATGGTATAAAGGATTTGATGATTCCAAGTGGCGCAATATCAGCCTGCCACATGATTGGTCTGTTGAGGAACCTTTCTCTCAACAATATTCTAGTGGTACAGGTTATGTAGTGGGAGGTGTTGGCTGGTATCGAAAAGCATTCAAGCTACCAGCTAATGCAGACAATAAGAAAGTGTTCATTACGTTTGAGGGGATTTATAATCATTCACAGGTATGGTGCAACAGTAACTATCTCGGAAAAAGACTGTTCGGTTATAGTACGTTTACATACGACATCACAGAATTTGTGAAGACGGAAGAGGTCAATGTAATCTCAGTGAAAGTTAATCATAAGGAAGTTGCAGACTCTCGTTGGTTTACTGGCTCTGGTATATATCGTGATGTATATGTAACGATTACTGATCCTGTTCACGTTGATCAATATGGTGTATTTGTCACCACACCACAAGTTTCTAACACAGAAGCAATTGTGCAAGCTGATACACAGGTAGTGAATGAACAAGCTACAGCTGAAACAGTGATTGTTCATCAGACATTGGTGAATAAGGAAGGTGAAAAGGTTGGTAAAGCGCAAGAATCTATCACAATCGATTCATTTTCTACAGGAAAAGTGAAACAACAGATAAAGTTGGAAAACCCAGCTTTATGGTCCCCCGATCATCCTCACTTATACCAATTAGTAACAGAAGTAGTAGTAAATAAAGAAGTGAAGGATGAAGTCATTACAACAACAGGTATACGTTCTATTGCCTTTGATGCAAAGAAAGGCTTTTTTCTAAATCAGGAAAATATGAAGATCAAAGGTGTATGCATTCATCATGATGCTGGTGGCTTGGGAGCAGCTGTACCAAAAAAAGTATGGATTCGAAGATTAAAGGCTTTAAAAGAGATGGGGTGTAATGCCATTCGAACAGCACATAACCCACCTGCACCTCACTTATTAGATCTATGTGATGAAATCGGCTTTTTAGTAATGGATGAGGCATTTGATGAATGGGAAGGCGTCAAAAATAAATGGGCAGTTGGACATAATGTTTATCCGCCTAGACATTTTGGTTATTATGAAGACTTTCCGCAATGGGGAGCGATTGATTTAAAAGAGATGGTTTTAAGAGACAGAAATCATCCATCCATTATAATGTGGAGTATTGGTAATGAAATAGATTATCCTAATGATCCATATTGTCACCCTTCCTTTCAGTCGATGACAGGGAATAATGATGCAAATAAACCAAAGCAAGAAAGAATCTATGATCCTGATAAACCTAATGCTAAGCGGTTAGCGACTATTTCAAAGCAGTTAGTTCACTATGTAAAAGAGTGTGATACGACAAGACCCGTTACTTCTGCGTTAGCTTATCCGGAATTGTCAAACTTAACCGGTTATGCGCAATCTCTTGATGTTGTAGGGTATAACTATAAAGAGCACTTATATAAACAGGATATAAAAAAATACCCGAATCATGTGATATATGGTAGTGAAAATAGTCCTGGTTTAGAAGATTGGTTGATTGTTAGAGACAATGATGAAATAAGTGGCCAATTTATTTGGACTGGTATTGACTACCTAGGTGAAGCAAAAGGCTGGCCTGTCAGAGCCTCCCCAGCTGGATTTTTAGACTTGGCAGGAAATAAGAAATCTAGTTTTTACTATCGCAAGAGTCTTTGGAGCGATAAGCCAATGGTATATTTAGCAGCTAAACCCAAAGACGAAAAGGATCATGATTCTAGATGGAAAGGTGATCCACATTGGGAATGGCAAGAGAATGAAAAACTGGAAGTGTTTTGCTATACCAATTGTGAAGAAGCGGAGTTATTCCTAAATGAGCAATCATTAGGTGTGAAGCAAAAAGGAGAAAAAGATAGTTATTTATCCTGGGATGTATCATTTGAAAGTGGAGTATTAAAGGTTATCGCAAAAGATGAATCAGGAAAGGAACATAGCTATCAATTAATGACACCATCCACGCCTTACTGTATTGACATGGTTACAGATAGTAATCATCTAAAGGCTGACGGACAAGATTTAGCTCATATTGAAATGCAAATTACTGATCCCAAGGGTAACCCTGTCTATCTTGCCGATAATGAAATCTATTTATCCATAGAAGGACCTGGTGACCTTATCGGAATGGAAAACGGTAATATTCAAGATTTACAACCCTATTATGAATCTAGCAGAATGGTATATCATGGTAAGCTGCTAGCATTTGTTAGAGCAGGAGTGGAGCAAGGAGAGATAACGCTACATGCTAGCTCAAGTAAGTTAGAAGATGCAAGTATAACTATTTTGGTGGAATAGATGTGTTCTCTTCCTTGGATACGGTTTTTTATCCAAGGAAGAGCAGCACTTATCCAGGGAACAGGGGGAGATATCCAGGGAAGAGCGATGCTTTTCCAAGGAACAGCCGGAGATATCCAAGGAAGAGCGACATTTTTCCAAAGATTAGTTTGAATGGATCAGTATTATGAATGAGCCATGAAACACCCCCAAAAGATTCAATCATCTTAACATGATGCTTGAGTCTTTTGGGGGTGTTTATGTTTTATCACCATTTGACAATAAAAATGTTCATAATGACTAAAATACTTGTCAAAATAATAAGGATACTTTACAATAAAAATATGTACTAGGATTTTTCGTTCATGTTACTGTGAATAAGATAAAAACCATGCGAGGTGACAAGGTTGAAGACAAGACTGAAAGAATTACGTGCAAGAGATGGACTGAATCAGACAGAACTTGCTAAACGAACAAAAGTCTCGCGCCAAACGATTAGTTTGATTGAACGTGAAGAATTAATGCCATCTCTCCTGATAGCAATGAGGTTATCGCGTATTTTTGATGAACCGATTGATCAGATTTTTATATTTAAGGAGGAAGAATTAGTATGAAAACTTTTGCGAATTTATTTATAGGAGCCGTTTTTGGATTTTTCATTATGTATGCATTTTTAGCTTTAGAATTTGAAGTATCCATGTTTGATATCGCATATGAGTTGATATGGATTCTAGGGTCAATTTCCCTGATTTCATTAGTGTTAGCTCTTGTAGGGATGCTGCAAATCAAACGAAAAGCAACGAGCTCCCTAGAAGGAGAAGAAGATGATGATCGTGATCAATGGCAATACAAAAAGTTTAATGATGTTTCATTAGTGGGGAATATCAGTATGATTTTTTCCTTAATTACATTAAGCATAGTAATTGTAACCAAGCAAGAATTATTCCTTACTATCTTCGCTTTAATTCTAGTATTTATTACCGGAGCAAGTTCATTTGTATCGCCATATTTGTTGAAAGTGATGTATCCAGAACGCGACCTCCCAGAAGCATCAGATAAAGATTATATGAAAAAGCTACTTGCTTCATCTGATGAAGGAGAACGACATGTGATGCTGGAAGGACTTTATTATACCTTTAATAGCACGAACTTATTACTTGTTGGTGCAATGATTATTTTGACGGTCTATTCTGTTAGCTCTGAACAATCACAACTATTTGCTATTTTTATTATTGGACTCATCTTGATTACGATCAACACACAGTATATTTTACAGATACGTAATAAGTGAGAGGGATGTCATTCGAGAACTTTTTTATGATATAATAAAACTTAAAGTAGGTGTTGAAGATGGATAAATTTCAACGGATTGATCAATTAAAAAAAGATTTAGACCAAGAAAGACCACTACCACCAGAAGTTGTACAAAATCTTAAGGA
The DNA here is from genome assembly GCF_017599345.1 of Gracilibacillus suaedae. Lineage (GTDB taxonomy): Bacteria > Bacillota > Bacilli > Bacillales > Amphibacillaceae > Gracilibacillus > Gracilibacillus suaedae. Next base: position 28,324 of record NZ_JAGFVL010000024.1, on the reverse strand, counting down.
TGTATACAAAGTAGAATGGACATACCATTCCAATGCAATTGAAGGCAATACTTTGACGCTAATGGAAACCAAATTGGTGTTAGAAGAAGGTTTAACGATTGGTGGTAAACATTTAAGAGAACATTTTGAAGCAGTTAATCATGCAGAAGCTATTGATTATATTGAGGAAAAAGTTATTACTCAGAGCCATTTAGATGAGTCGATACTAAAAAAGATACATGCTATTATTCTGAAAAATATTGACGATAAGAATGCAGGTGTTTATCGGTCCATTAATGTAAGAATATCAGGTAGTGAGCATACCCCCCCACACTTTTTGCAAGTAGATCATGAGATGAGAAATCTGTTCGAATGGTATAATCAGGCCAAGAGTAAATTACACCCTGTTAAATTAGCTGCATTATTTCATTTTAAATTTGTTTATATTCACCCATTTGTAGACGGGAACGGAAGAACCGCAAGACTATTGATGAATCTCTTATTAATGGAAGCAGGTTATCCACCAGCTATTATAAAAGCAGAGAATGACCAACGACTAAACTATTATAAAACTTTGGAATTGGCAAGTATGCAGCAGAATGTTGATCCATTTGTAAGTTTGATAGCAGAGTGTGTAGAAAATAGTCTTCAACAATATATAAATGCTATAAAATAAAGTGCCTGACACTCCTTGAAACCTTTTGCATATAAAATGACGTGTTGTTAAATGCTCTCTTTTCCTGAAATATTAAAGATGCCTAGTAAAAAATAAAGTACTTTCATTTAAAGGAATGGAAGTACTTTATTTTTTATTAGGCGCTAAGATACTAATATATGCAGGTCTTAAGTAATTGCATCTGCCCCGAAATAGTAATTTCACCCTATGTAATTGTGACTTCTCTATATGTTAAAATTTGTAATGGATATGATTTCCTTTACATAAGAGGGGTGGAATATGTCGAATTGGAAAGTGAGTATCAAGGAAGTAAATGACTTTGATCAAGAAATAAAAAGAGAAGCAGCCTCCATCAAAGAAGCATTACATAAAGTGCAAACAAATATGGATGAAATCATTAATATGGAGCAATTTCAAGGAGAAGCAGCGGATGCAGCAAAAGAGTATTTTCAAGTTTTACATGAGACATTGCTTCAAGCATTTATCGGAGTTTTTGAACAGTTGGAAGCAAACATAACCAAGCATCTCCAAGCGTTCTCAGATGAAGTAGATAGCAGTAGCCAAGCCATTATACAAGCTGACTACTTGGATTCAGAAGAACATGATATACTAGATATATATCGACAACTAGAGCATGTACAAAGAGATGTGGAACGGATAATAGATAGTGTTTCAGACTTGACTACTGCCCAATCTCCATCGACTTATCATCCATTAGAATCCAAAGAAAATAGTATTCGTGTGATGAGCAAACTATCACGTAAATTGAGCAGCTACTCTCATTCATTTAGTAGCGACAATCAGCAGCTGGAAAGCTCATTACATGAAATCAAAGTATTGATGGATAAAGTGGCCAAGCAAACAAATAAGCATGCAATTACGAATGATTTTCAAGCCTCATTACCTTTTATCACTTCGTTCGTATCGGATGCAATCGAGCAAGCACCATTTGAACGAATGCTTTTGACGCAAGAGGACAGAGATAGGCAATCTATTTTAGCTTCCAGGCATTCACGCGAAAGCAGACAACTGGTAGGCTTGAGAAAATATGAAAAAGCAACATTCGCAGATTCGCAATTAGAGGAAAGGATCCAAACCTTTTTCCGGGCCCGTCTTCGCCAGAATCTTCTTCAAGCAAATCGTTGGTGGCAGGAGACTGTAACGCAACAAATAAATGTAACCAATCGCTATTTATTACAGACTGGGATAGCGTATACGGACTATCTAAGCAACGTCAAAACAACAGGAAAAGACATTTTGAATGATGCGATAGTAGAGCCCGTGACCAAGTCGTGGGACAGTGCTAAAATAATTGGTAAATCTATAGCAGACTCCGCCCAAGAAAGAAATGAAAAGAAGTATGAATCTGGCTATGATTTTGCCAACTACGCAACATTTGGTATACCAAGTGCTGTGCTAGGTATAAAGGAAGGTTTCGATCAACGTTATCAGGCATTACAGGATGACGAAAGTGTCTCCACCTTTTTAAACTATGCTACGATGGGGACAACTGAAATGACAGTAAATGCTGTTAACCCTGAGGAGGCGTATTCACCAGAACACTGGTTAAATAGCTTCGGTTTAGCGACGCTTATTGCTAGTGGTGGGTTAAGTGCCGCTTCTAATCAGATATTAACCAAGCCTACATGGACGCAACCGAAACCAGCAGTAACCATTCCGAAAAGCCAGAAGACAACAAAAACACAGCTTATCCCTTTTCGAACGGATTATATCAAGGGGAAAATGGACAAAGCGCTTGAACAAATAGGAAAAGTAAAAGTTCCTGTCCTCGTGAAAGAAGAATTAGCAACTGAATTTGGTTCGTTATCTATGTTGCGGATGGAAACGAAAAGGTTGCAGGAGACGCAGTTGCAGTGGTTTAAAGGGCGTGGTAATAAGGGTATTTGTGAACTTAGTGAAATTGTGAAACAAGGTCAAAAAATGCCAAAGCATATTGAAGTGAAGAATAAGACTAACTTGCCTGGAAAAGGAGAACCTAATTCTTCAGCTGATCTGTTAAATCCTGATGGAACTGTTAAACAAAGAAGATATTACGATGAAAATGGAAGAGCAAAGGAAGATATAGATTTCAATCATTCTGATGATGGAACACACACATTTCCTCATAGACACAAATGGGACTGGTCTAAAAAACCTCCTAGACAAAAACCAGAATAAGAGGAGGATTACTTATGAGTAAAATTCATGATAGTAAAATTTTAAAATATCAAATAGATTTTGAGTATTCAAAAATTGACATGAAAGTGGAAAACGATCAAGAAAAACAAGTAAAAATTTTATTTAAAGATTTTTTTGCCTTTCATTTTGAAAACCAGCTATCTGGCAGCATACTTTTTGATATAGTTGAAGGAGATGTCGATTCGTTTGCGTTAGAAAACAAAGAATTGTTAGATAAGGAAAAGGATTATCTTTGGCCCATGGATTATGAATGTGTAGAGGATTTGATAAATTATATCAAGGAAAATAGATATCATTATTATAAAATATATGCTTCATACGGATTAAACGGATGGATTCTTTCTAAAGGGGTACTCTTTGAAGAATAAAATGGATAAGGTGGTAAATTATTTAATTCTAGTAAATTAATAAGCTAGAATCAATGTAGTCAAAACAGATTTATATTAATCTGAACCTTGATTGGCTTTACGCCTTTCAAGGTTTTTTATTAATGTAAAAAGGAATACGGGATGATGTCTGTCTCCTTGGTACTACAATTTATATTACTCTTATTGTCCAAGTTCATTTAGGGGCTTTTGAGAAAAGATAACCGTCTTTTTTACATAGTAGGGTGTGACGAATAGAATCATTTTAGAAAAGTAGAGATAATCATTGTAAGCCCAATATGAAGATTTACTAAATTATGAAATGCTTACAAATACTTACTAGAGCACTAATTATTAATTTCATTAGTTCCCACCATCTCTATTGTAATCAGTTCATAACCAAACCAGCAGGAACCATTCCGAAAAGCCAACAGACAACAAAAACACAGCTCATCCCTTTTCGAACGGGTTATATCAAGGGGAAAATGGAAAAAGCACTTGAATAAATAGGAAAAGGAAAGTCTTTGTCCTCGTGAAAGAAGAATTAGTAACTGAATGTGGTTCGTTGTCTATGTTGCGGATGGAGTCGAAAAGGTTGCAGGAGATGCCGTTGCAGTTGTTTAAAGGGCATGAGAATGGTGTTAATGTTACGGTAATGTTATTCCTGAGGTGATTCGTAAAGTAGACAACGATAGTCTTGATAGAATGGAATCGCTTGGAGGACATACAATAGATAGGCGTATAGGTAAAACTAACGAGATCGGATTAAAAGAGCGATACAAGAAAATGTTATAGCAGCTACTTTGTTCACTGATAAAGGCACAGTAATAAATGCTATTCAAGAAAACTCGCTTAAAAATGTTAGGAAGAATGGTTAAATAAATCAGATAAAGGAAGAATTTTAAACCTGTTTGCTTGCTGTTAATTTGTTATAATAAGAGTAGGAGTTAAGTAAGAAATAACCTGTTTAGTAATGTAGAGAAACAAAGATTTTAAATATAGAAACAAAGTGGACGGAAGCAGGTGATTTAATTGGAACAAAGGGTAGTACAGGATCTACTGGAATTAGTCAATCAATCATTTGAAGATAAAAAACTATTTCTGGGTAAAACAACAGACGAGACATTTTCAATCGTGAAAATGTTAGGAGAAGATGGTAGAGATCTAGAAGAGTTTAGTAACCTTACTATGGATCTTAAAGAATCCTTTTGTCAGCTTATCTATCTGGGTGATCAAAAACCATTAATCATTAACGACACAGGTAAACACCCTGTTACCAAAGATTTGGCTATTACGGCTCAAGCCAATGTAGGAGCTTATATGGGGGTACCTGTTTTTTATAAAGATGGGAAAATGTTTGGTACTCTTTGTGTAGTGGGTACAGAAGCAGGCTCTTTTACAGAGCGGGATAAAGAGATATTGGAAAAATTCTCTCATCTATTTTCTTATGTGTTAGAGCTTGAGAAGTTAGCAACGATCGATAGTTTAACAAACTTATATAATAGACATTATTTATATGAAAATTTCCTGCATATTAAAAACAAAAAAGCGATCATGTTACTTGACTTGGATAATTTTAAAGAAGTAAATGATGCATATGGTCATGATGTAGGTGACTTGGTGTTGAAAGAAGCTGCAAGTCGAGTAAATCAGCAAATCGGCAATAATGATATATTAGCTCGAATTGGTGGGGATGAGTTTGCGATTGTGATCACGGAAGAAAACAAAAAACTGTTGGAAGCTATTGCGAATGACATTATCCATGCTTTATCGGAATGGAGCAATTATCCTGTCGCTGTTTCGATTTCTGCCAGTATCGGAATATGTATGATTGATGAAGATAATGCGACCAATGTTCACCTAGCATTAAAAGAGGCAGACACAGCGATGTATGATGCGAAGAGAAATGGAAAGAGTACTTTTTGTGGAGTAACTTAGAGTAATATTCATCACTTCCCGAATCCTTTGGTCTAACATAAACGACCAATCAATTTGGACGTTTTTTTTGCATATTTTCGGATTTTTATTAGCAAATTTATTGGCGATCACATACGTATTTGCATGAATGCTACATATCTATTTATTCCTTGTTCATAAAAAGGAAGCAAGATTTGACCTGGATAGCAGGTATTTATTTTTATTAATCATTGCCACATATGTACGAAATGGGTTTGATTTTTCTACATTTTAATATGTTGGAGTAAAAGCGGGAGGATTTCTCTTGCTTTTTTTATGGTCTAGAAAATCATTAAATTTGATTTAGTAGAAAATATAGGAATACTGCGTCCACGAAACGACTATTATAAAAACGACTTGCCAACTGGTGAAACCAGCGGCTTAGTCGCACTTAAAAGCCATCATGATTCGTTTTTCTGAGTGATTGCTTTATCTCAGTTGATTCTGAAGTCGCTATGTTTCCAACCGGGCGCTTGCTTTTGTTTGTGACTGACTTTCTCCTTGTTCTTTGGAGTTGTTTCTATCATCATAATCAAGTACTATTGATATAGTATTTATTTTGGTAAGAATGAATACTAAAAACTTAATAGAAAGGATGGCATAATATGAGAGAAAAGCCATATGAGCTGAAAATTTACGAAGCACTCCTGTATCGTAAAGCATTATCATCAGAAGAATTACAGAAATACAGGTTATTACAGAAAGGATATCAGGGAGAGTGTCAGTTTGACCGTTATGTTGACAATCTTTCAGGTGAATATATTACCCTCCAAGACCTCTGGTTGCCTCATCGCAATAAATTTTTCCAAATCGATTATGGATTGATTCTCAACAATACTTTTTTCTTATACGAAGTGAAAAACTATAAAGGTGATTTTTTCTATGAAAATAATAAATTATTTTTCAATACAGGTAAAGAAATTGATGATCCTCTCACGCAATTAAGAAGGGCAGACTCACTATTAAATCAGTTGCTCCAAGATTTAGACCTTCAAATTCCTATCCAATCTTCAGTTGTATTCGTTAATCCTGAATTCACATTGCTTCAAGTTCCGCGGAATTCCAATATTATTCTACCCACTCAATTAAATCGATATGTTCAACAATTACATGCTGATTCGAGACTAGATTCTCATTGTTATCAAATAGAGAAAAAGTTGAAACAATTGGCATTACCTCAATCCCCTTTTCAACAGCTGCCAGATTATTCATTTCAAGAATTAAAAAAAGGAATCCGCTGCCAATCATGCAAACGATTAGATACAAAAATTGTAGGCAAGATGAGTATTTGTCAACACTGCGATGAAAAAGAACAATCACAAACAGCCATTTTGCGTAATATTGAAGAATTACAATTATTATTCCCTCATTTGAAGATTACCACAACAATTGCCCAGACATGGTTGGCTAAAGGCTCTAAAAGAAGAACTCAATACGTATTAAACAAGTACTTAATGAAAAAAGGTGAGAAGAAAGGGAGGTACTATATAATCAACAAATCTTAATGAGGAGTTAATAGATTTGTTGAAAATAGCGAGATAATAAACAAACCCTCCAGGATAAAGGAAGGATTTGTTTAATAAATGGTGATAATCGACAAATCCAAGAAGAATGTGAGAAGATTTGTATAATAAATTAAGATAATAAACAAATCTTCAAGGTAATCAATAGATTTGTTTATTAACCAAGATTAACAACCTTCTAGCTGATCACATCATTTGTGAATAAGTGATGTGATCAGGATCACAGACAAATATTTCTAATATAATATAATGATATCAAATGTGAAATGTTGAGCAAACTAATGCCGGAGAAATAAATGATTATGAATTGGAGGTCTGCAGAATGGCAAAGAAAAAGCTTGTGCTAATTGGGAATGGAATGGCAGGGATTCGAACAATTGAAGAAATTTTAAACCTTTTGCCCGACTATTTTGATATAACGGTGTTTGGCAAAGAACCGTACCCGAATTATAATCGTATTCAATTATCAAAAGTTTTACAAGGAGACACCGAACTAAAGGACATTATATTGAATGAGTGGCAATGGTATGAGGAACGTAACATTTTACTTTACCCTGGTGAAACAGTTATGAAGATTGACAAGGATGAGCAAATTGTTTATACGGACAAAGGGAAAGAAATGCCATATGATTATGTCATTATCGCAACTGGTTCCAATCCTTTTATTTTACCAATTCCAGGTTCTGATTTAGAAGGAGTTACAGGGTTTCGAGATATAGCTGATTGTGAAAGAATGATCAATGAATCTAAAAATTTTCAACATGCAACTGTTATTGGAGGGGGACTTTTAGGATTAGAAGCTGCACGTGGTCTATTAAATTTAGGAATGGATGTTGATGTGGTGGAATTGGCTGATTACTTGATGGAAGCTCAATTAGACCAAACAGCAGGCGAATTATTACAGAAAGAATTGGAAGCACAGGGCATGCATTTTCATTTAAAAAAGCAAACAGTGGAAGTGCTCGGGGATGAACGTGTAACAGGCGTAAAATTCATAGATGGCAGTACAATGGCAACGGATTTAGTTGTGATGGCAGTAGGAATTAGACCAAATGTGACACTTGCACACGAAGCTGGGCTTGCAGTTAATCGAGGAATAGTTGTTAATGATTATATGGAAACAAGCGCAGCCAATATTTACGCGGTCGGGGAGTGTGCAGAGCATGATAAAACAACATATGGTCTTGTTGCTCCTTTATATGAACAGGGTCAAGCACTAGCTAAACACATTTGTGGAATGAATCATCAAGGTTATAAAGGATCTATTGTTTCTACCCAATTAAAAGTGTCTGGAGTTGACGTGTTTTCTGCTGGTGTCATCAAAGAAACAGCAGAAACGAAAACAATGAAAGTATATGACGAATGGCAGAAAACATATAAAAAAATTGTTATTGATGATGGCAAATTAGTTGGGGCTGTTTTATATGGAAATACGAAAGAAGGAACTAAACTGTTCAGTTATATAAAGAAGAAAGCAGATGTAGAGGAATATCTAGCAAGTCAGCAAAATGCTGTGGAAGAAGAAAGTATTGTGGCAACGATGAGTGATGATGAAATAATTTGTGGTTGTAATGGCGTATCTAAAGGTGCCATTGTAAAAGCAATCAAGAATGATGAGCTTACATCTTTGGAAGAAGTCAAGAATGCTACCAATGCCGCGCGTTCTTGTGGCCAATGTAAAGGAATGGTAACTGATTTATTAGAGTTAACTTTAGGTGATGAATACAGTGAGAATAGTAAGGAAACGATATGTGGTTGCACAGATCTATCTCGTGAGGAAGTGGTGGCTGAAATACGTCAAAAAGGATTAACACATACGAAAGAAGTAATGAATGTTTTAGGCTGGAAAACAGAGGAAGGATGTTCAAAATGTAGACCAGCACTCAATTATTATTTAGGGATGATCAATCCTATTGAATACGAGGATGAACGGGAATCACGCTTTGTCAATGAACGGCTTCATGCCAATATCCAAAAGGATGGAACCTATTCTGTTGTTCCAAGAATGTATGGTGGTGTGACGAATGCAGCAGATTTACGGAAAATCGCTGATGTAGCAGAGAAATACAATGTTGGCATGATTAAGATGACGGGTGGACAACGGATCGATTTATTAGGAATTAAAAAAGAAGATTTACCTAATGTCTGGAAGGAATTAGGAATGCCATCAGGATATGCTTATGGTAAATCAGTGCGGACAGTAAAAACATGCGTAGGAGCACAATTTTGTCGCTTCGGTACACAGGATTCAGTTGGAATGGGAATTCAATTAGAGAAAAAATTTGAAGGATTAAACACACCACACAAAGTGAAGATGGGTGTTTCCGCTTGTCCACGTAACTGTTCTGAAGGTAGTGTGAAGGATGTTGGTGTTGTCGGATTAGACGGTGTATGGGAAATATATGTAGGCGGTAATGGTGGTACAGATCTAAGACAGGCAGAACTGCTAGCGAGAGTAAAAACAGAGGAAGAAGTACTTGAATATACAGCAGCATTTCTGCAATATTATCGTGAAAATGCAAGCTATTTGGAGAGAACATCCAAGTTTGTTGAGCGAGTTGGAATTGAACATGTACAGAAAGTAGTAATGGATGAAGCATTGCGCCAGGAGTTAGGACAAAGGATGGACCAAGCCTTATCTGCTTACAAAGAGCCATGGAAGGAAGCAATCAAAAATGAGACAACATTAAAAGAATTATACCAGAACATCACAATCCAATAAGAAAGGGTGGTCGAACGATGGAACGAACAATAAAAAAAGTTTGGATTGGAAAGATAGCAGATTTTCCTGTCAGCCTTGGAAAAGCAGTGAGGGTTGAGGACAGAGACATAGCTGTTTTTCACTTATCTAATGGGAAAATAAGAGCAATTGCAAATAAATGTCCACATCGTGGAGGTGTCCTGTCAGAAGGAATGGTAGCGAACGAATTCGTTTTCTGTCCAATGCATGATTGGAAAATAAATGTTTCTGATGGCAAGGTGCAAGCACCTGATGAAGGGTGTGTACAGACATTTCCAACACATATAGAGGATCATCAGGTATATGTGGAAATGCCGATTTAACAATGAAAGGGGAGCTATGTCTGCCCTTTTTTGTGCGTTAGGGAATTATAAAATTAAGCGATGAAGTAACTCGGCGTTGTGAACATTCTGAATGTACACTGGCTAAAAAGAGAGACGAGTGCCGAGTTTTTAGAAACTAGGAGACTTATCGGATCGCCCTTTGATAAAGAAGAATTGCCGATAGGTGAAGCCAGAGGCCTAGTCGCACTTTCATCGACTAATTTTGATCACTTCCTGTGGCCAACATCGATACGAGAACATCATGTCTTATTTTAGTTGTGAGATAGGAGGAAGAACATGGGGAAAGTATTTTTAATTGGTGCGGGTCCTGGAGATCCAGATTTGATTACTGTCAAAGGATTAAGAACGATTCAAGAAGCAGATGTTATTTTATATGATCGGCTAGTGAACAAACAATTGCTCCAAAATGTGAAGCCAGAAGCAGATCTCATATTTTGTGGCAAATTTCCTTCCTTACACCTCAAGAATCAAGAAATGATTAATCAATTGTTAGTGAAATATGGACAAGAAGATAAAAATGTTGTCCGATTGAAAGGTGGGGATCCTTTTGTATTTGGACGAGGAGCTGAGGAAGCTGCAGTATTAGCAAAAAATGGGGTGGATTATGAAGTAGTACCAGGCATTACTTCAGGGATTGCTGTACCTGCTTATGCTGGTATTCCAGTTACACATCGAGAAATAGGCAGGTCGTTTGCTATGATTACCGGCCATTTAAATAATGAAGAAATTAACTGGAAGCAATTAGCTTCATCTGTCGATACAATCGCTGTTTATATGGGTGTAAAGAATTTACCTTTTATTGTAGAAAAATTAATGGAAGGTGGGAAATCAGTGAATACACCTATAGCGATTATTCAAGAAGGGACAACAGAAAATCAAAAAGTCATTATTGGTAATTTGCAGACGATTGTCGATTTAGCAGAACAAGATATGATTCAAAATCCTGCAATGATTATTGTTGGAGAAGTAGTGAAAATAAGGAAGCAATTAGCGGATTGGAAAGAAGTTCAGCTTCGTTGTGTATGATGAAAGCATTGTTTTAATACTAGGCACGTAAACATGGGCACTCATCGAATAAATTGGGTAATCAACTGGTCTTAAATGGAGCAGGGAGATTTGTTGAATAAAAGTGGATAATCAACAAAATCTTCGAGATAAAGAAAAGATTTGTTTATAAAACGAATATAATCAACAAATCTAAGGTGAAAGCAGGTGGATTTGTTGAATATAAGTGGATAACAAACAAATCATCAATAGTAACGTAAAAATTTGTTTAATAAAACGAGTTAATCAATAAATCCTTGGTATGAACCACACCAAAAACCTTATAGAATTGATGAAAATAAATATTAATATCACATCTTCTTAAAGAATCAACTAGAATAATTGGAATATAATGTTAGAATAATAGTAAAGTGGTTACTATACCTTGATCAAATAAAAATGCTATTTGATTTTAGTAGAAATCTAAATAGGAAGGCAATATCTGATTAATTTTCGTATGGGTAGGCGAAAGTGTTAAATTGTTTGAAAAGGGGATGCGATATGGTGAGAAAAGTAGAAGTCTGTCCATATAATGAAAAGTGGCAGACTATGTTTGTTGAGGAAGCAAGAAAACTAAAATTCATTTTTGGGAATGATATTGTAGACATTCACCATATTGGCAGCACATCAGTTCCTGGGTTAAAAGCCAAGCCTATCATTGATATGATGCCAGTTGTTAAGGATATTAATAGTATTGATAGATTTAATGCGGAAATGAACAACATTGGATATGTACATAAAGGTGAAAATGGCATACATCGACGGAGATACTTTCAAAAAGGCGGGGATAATCGCACTCATCACGTCCATATTTTTCAGGATGGCAGTTACGAAATAAAGCGACATTTAGCATTTAGAGATTACTTACGATTTCACCTAGAGGAAAAGAAGAGCTATGGGGATTTAAAAGAGCATCTAGCACAACAATTTCCCTATGATATTGCATCGTATATTAGCGGTAAAGAACGGCTTGTAAAAGAAATAGAAGCAAAAGCAATAGAATGGTATGAGGGAGAACGACTATGTTAAACGTAAGACCCATTGAAGATAAAGACTATGAATTGATTAAAGAAGCCGAAAAAGTAATTGAAAAAAATTATAGATATGGACGACATCATATTGGTTCAGCAGTACGAACAACCAATGGCCGTGTTTTCTCAGCTGTCCATTTAGAAGCAAATGTCGGTAGAATAGCGGTATGTGGGGAAGCAATGGCACTTGGTAAGTCGATATCTGAAGGGCATCATGAATTTGACACAATAGTAGCAGTGGCTCATCCGCATCCACACGAAGACATAGAGAAATGTTGGGTTGTTGCTCCATGTGGTATGTGTCGAGAATTGATCAGTGATTATGGAAAAAATACGGATGTGATCATTTCTTATCATAGTAAACTAGTAAAGTGTAATGTGATGGAGTTGTTACCAGAGAAGTATACAAAAGAAGTAGAATAATATATGTTTTCAAAACGAATACAGACGGAGGTACTTGAATGGAGTTGGAATCTGTATAAGTGAAAGTTTTGGTTCCAGAAGATTATATAGAAAGGCTGCGAGATGAGTTAAATAATATTGGTCTATTAACTGTTGGAAAGTATGATAATGTTGTTTCATACTCTGTTGTGAAGGGCTACTGGAGGCCATTAGAAGGATCTTCCCCTTTTGATGGTACGAAAGGGGAAATTTCCTTTGGATCTGAGTGTAAAATGGAATTTAGCTGTCCACTCGAAAATATCGCAGAAGCCAAAAGGGTTATTAAAAACATCCATCCTTATGAAGAACCTGTCATTAATGTCATACCATTATTAGACTTATAAGTTCAGGATAAGCGGACAAAAGAGAGCCAAAACTGGAAAAAGTGTACACGAGACCGGCTCTCGCGGACAAAATAGAGCCAAAATGAGAAAAAGTGTCCATGAGAACGGCTCTCGAAGACAAAAGAAAGCCAATATCGAAACAATTGTCTTCGAGAGTAGCACTTGAAACAAAAATAAAGTCAGCTTATTAAGATAATTACCATTGCTTATTTATTTTGCTATTTGTTCAAGATTTCCGTCTGCTTCTAATCATTAGGAATTGGGAGTGTCATGTCATAAGCAACTCCTATGTCAGCTCCCATTTTCTAACCATTCAACTTCATCCCTCGATAGTTCAATCTTTGATCCTTCCAAACAGGAGACAAGTTCTTGCTCATTTTGGGCTCCAATTAGGGCACAAGTAGGGAAGGATTGATTTAATACATAGGCTAATGCAATTTGGATCGCGGTTACGCCTCTTTTATCTGCTAGTTGCTCTGCTCTAGCAAGGCGGTCCCAGTTGGCATCACTATAAAACACTCGAACCAGATCTTCATTACTTCGGTCCTCGGGAGTGAAACGGCCAGTGAAAAATCCTCTTGCTTGTGAAGACCATGACAAAAGTGGTAACTGTGTTTCTTCATGCCATTTCATATCATTACTATCAGTTGAGACACATCCTTGCCAGAACGGCTCATTTGCTTTAGCTAAACTAAGGTTCGGACTGCTGAATGAAAAACCTACCAGGCCATTGGCAGCGGCGTACTCATTAGCTGCTTGAATCCTTTCTGTTGTCCAGTTGGATCCACCAATTGCTTTGATTCGGCCGGCTTCAATATGTTCATTTAAGGCATCAATGATTTCACTTACTGGTACATCTGGATCATCTCTGTGTAATGCGTATAAATCAATATAATTGGTGCCAAGTCTTTCTAAACTTTCAAGAAGGTCTTGCCTGATTGCTTCTGGATTTACACGTGGTCCGTTTTGGTCATGATGAGCACCTTTAGTCAAAATAACTATATCTTCTCGGTTATTCCGTTCCTTTAACCACATACCGATAGCTACTTCACTTTCTCCACCACAATAAATATGAGCGGTATCAATCGTATTGCCGCCGATTGCTACATAACGATCTAACACTTGGCAGACTTTATCATAAACACTTGGCTTAAAATAATCAGATCCTTGAATTAAGGTAGTAACAGACTTATTAAGGCCATCGATTTGAATCGTTTTCATTTTGGCTCATCCTTTCGTAATTTCAATTCGTTTTCTTTCCTCAGCGGAAGTAAGGCATGCATCCAATACCTTCATGTTTAAAATGGCATCTTCAACGGGAAAAGGTAATCTCTCATTCTGGTGAATACTATGTCCAATTGCATCTGCCTGTAGTGCATATTGATTTACATAGGGAACTTCTACCTCTTTCGCCCCTTTACTAGTGTGTAGATAAAAATGGTCTTGCTTATTTTGATTTGTAACAAAAGCAGATGGAATCTCAATTCGACCTTCTGTCCCTAAAATTTCTAGTCGATTTCGGAAGTCTGCCCACATGCCACAATCAAAGGTAAGTGCAACACCATGGTCAAATTCCAATAGTCCGGATGCCATCATATCTACCTGGTCATGTTGTTCGGAAAAGAAAGCATGAACGGTTGCTGCTTGAGGCTCTGCTTTTAAAATCATTCTAGCGGCACTTATTGGATAAACTCCAACATCATATAAAGAACCACCGCCCCAATCCTTTCGAAAGCGAACATTTTCTTTGGCTGCTGTATTGTTGAAGGTGAATGTTCCATGAATCCCGCGAACTTCACCGATTTCTCCAGATTGAATCAATTCCTCTATCATTTGATACCTTGGATGATATCGATACATAAATGCTTCCGCCAAAACGACCTCAGCTTTGTTGCTGGCTGCTTCCATTTCTTGTGCTTCTTTGGCGTTCAGAGCGATTGGCTTCTCACAGAGTACATGCTTTCCTGCTTCCATTGCTTTTATAGACCATTCTTTATGTAAATGGTTCGGTAAGGGAATGTAAACAGCATCAATTTTAGGGTCAGTCAATAATTCTTCATAGCTTCCATATGCAATAGGAATCTCTAATTCCTTTGCTGTTTCTTTTGCATGATCTTTATTACGGCTTGCGATGGCATACACCTCACCTGTTTCTGATTCTTTTATTCCCGGAATAACTGCTTTTTGTGCAATATTCGCTGTACTTATAATTCCCCATCTAATCGTCATCCTTTTACCTCCTTATATAACTTTGTTGTTATTATAATCGATTGGTATTAATATGAAAATAGAAGCTTTTTGCTATAACATAAAACAATATTGTCCTATAGGATGTGAGGATATGAATCGTCAAGTTTTACTGCCTACATTGAAAAAACATGAATATATGATCCTTCCTGAATCAGTAGGGTGTTACAGATTGAAAGCAGATCATGATGTTTATCGGGAAGCAGGCTCATTAGATAATTTTAGTATACACTTTGTTATATCGGGGTCTGGCTATGTAGAGATAGATGGAAAGCAATATATGTTAAAAAAAGGGGATGCTTTTCTTTATTTCCCGGAACAAGAACAAAGATATTATAGTAGCGCAGAGGATCCATGGAGTGTTAGATGGGTTCACTTTTATGGAAGTCCACTGCACACGTTTTTATCGGAGATTGGCTTTGGCCGATTTATTTTGTGGAGACTGCCGAACTTAGTAAAGTTAGAGAATACCCATGAACAACTATTACAAGAAGCAGAGGAAAACAGCTTCTTACAATTATCAACCTTATCAACATTAACCTATGCCTTTTTGTCGACTTTTACCAATATTGCTGTACCAAGTGAATCCAATTCCAAGCAAGAATTAGATGTGCGGATTCAATTACTGTTACCGAAAATGCAAGAGCAAGCTCCAGCCCCCTTCGATCTAGAGTATTGGGCAAAAGAAACGGGAGTAAGTACCTATTATTTCTGTCGATTGTTTAAACGTGTCACACAGATGACTCCGATGGCTTTTATTACCTTATGTCGGTTGCAATGGAGTAAACAATTATTGTTAGAAGAAAAAGAGTTGACGGTCAAGGAAATCGCGGAAAGATCTGGCTATCCGAATCCTAGTTATTTTAATAAACTTTTCTTAGAAAATGAAGGGATGACTCCTACTAAATATCGGCAAATCTATGTTTAATAATTAACTGATGAAATACCAGAAAAAAACTAGCTTTGAAATCTAGTGAATATTTAAAATTTTAGTTGTGTAGGTGAATTCGGAGAAAATAATATACAGCCTTCTATATTTGGCTGTTAAGGAGGAAAAATGATGAAGATAATAGAATTACCAATTGAATTTGAATTTAATGGAGGAAGTAATTATATTTCTCAAGCTTAAACAGTATTATTACAGGTGATGCAGCTGTCAGAGAGAATCATGATTTGACCATTGCGAATCCAAAGTTTTGTTTAAATAAGGTTGAAGCAGAACAGTCTTTGACGAAGATTAAAACACTTAAAGCTGAGAATTACTATTGCTATCATGGAGGGAAAGTGACTTTTCAGTGACGGTCAACGTATAAATTTCAAAAAAATCTTGACAACACAGAAATATAATATTATAGTTTGTGTAACGGGTTACAGGTAAGGGGATAGAATATATGCCGACAATTAAAGATGTAGCAAAATATGCAAGCGTTTCAGTAGCAACTGTGTCGAGAGTACTTAATAAAAAGGGATATGTAAGTAAAGAAGCAGAAGAGAATGTACTAAAAGCGATATCTGATTTGAATTACAAACCAAATTCTGTAGCTAGATCCCTTTATCATAAAACATCTAAAATGATAGGGTTATTGATACCGGATATCTCCAACCCTTTCTTTCCAGAGTTAGCAAGGGCAGTTGAAGATGTGGCATTAACCTATGGTTATACGGTTGTTATTTGTAATACCGATGAAGATATTCGAAAAGAAGCACAGTATTTAGAAGCACTTCAGCAAAAATATATTGATGGCTTAATTTTAACGACGAATCAATTGAGTACTGAAAATTATGAAAACCTTGGCATTCCACTTGTTGCATTAGATCGACAGTTTAGTAATCGGGTACCAACTGTTAGCTCGAAAAACTATGAAGGTGCTAGAAAAGCAACAGAATATTTAATTGAAAATGGAAGCGAGTTCATTGCACATATTCGCGGTCCTTATCATGTAAAACCAGCTGATGATCGGTATCGAGGATTTAAAGATGTAGTAGAAGAGCAAGGGATTGCTCATATCGTAGTGGACTGTGATTTTACGATGACAAATGCAATGGAAGTTGCGGAAGGTTTATTTGAGAAATATCCAACTGTAGATGCAGTATTTGCTAGTAGTGATATAGCTGCTGCCGGAGTTCTAAAAGTTGCAAAAAGTATCAACAAACAAATTCCTGAAGATCTCCAAATAATCGGATTTGATGGCATACCTTTAGGTGAAATGTTAACACCTGCCATAACTACTGTTGCACAACCAATCTATAAAATGGGAGCTTTATCAGCAAGGCTGTTAATAAAGCAAATTGAAAAACAATTACTTGATGTAAGAAATTATGAAGTTGAAACTACTATTCAATATCGAGAAACAACAAGGAGTGATACATGATGAAGGATCCATCGATAACCGTTATCGGTAGTATTAATATGGATTTAGTAACAACCAGTGAACGGATCCCTGAACAGGGACAAACCATAATGGGTGAATCATTCTTTTATAATCCAGGCGGGAAAGGAGCCAATCAAGCTGTTGCATGTGCAAGATTGGGAGCACAAGTTAATATGTTAGGTTGTGTAGGAGATGATCCCTTTGGTCGGATATTAATCGACAATCTCAGCAAAGAAAATGTTGTTATCGATAATGTGGAACCGGTTACTGATAAACCTACTGGTGTTGCTACGATTTTAATAAATGATCATGACAATCGAATTATTGTCACGCCGGGTGCAAATTATAGCGTAACCCCATCCTATATTCAGCAATATTTGGATGTTATCGATCAAAGTGATGTCGTTTTATTACAGTTAGAGATACCATTAGATACTATTGAATATGTAATCGGTTACTGTTCTAAAAAAGGCATACCAGTTATATTAAATCCTGCACCAGCACAAAAATTATCAGCGTTTGTTTTAGAAAATTGCACTTATCTAACTCCTAATGAAACAGAGAAGCTAGAAATCACAGAAGAAATGGATACTTATAAAAAGAAAATGATCGTTACGTTAGGTGAAAAAGGAGTAGAATTCTGTTCCGAAGATAATGTTGAAACAGTAACCGGTTACAGGGTGACACCTGTTGACACAACAGGTGCGGGAGACACGTTTAATGGGGCTTTGGCAATTCAACTTGCTAAAGGAATACATTTAAAAGAAGCGATTACTTTTGCAAATGCAGCAGCAGCCTTATCTATACAAAAAAGAGGCGCTCAACAAGGAATGCCGACAATGCGAGAGGTTATTGAATTTTTGGAAGGAGCACCATCATCATGAAAAAACATGGCGTATTAAACAGGGACATATCGATAGCATTATCAAAATTAGGACATACAGACCAAATTGTTATAGCTGACTGTGGCTTGCCGATTCCTAACGATGTAACATGTATTGATCTTTCTTTAAAACCGGGTGTACCCCATTTTTTGGACGTACTTTCCATCATGTTACAAGAGATGGAAGTCGAACAATTCACTTTAGCAGAAGAGATAAAAATGAAAAATCAACCGTTACATGCTGCCTTATTGAAAAATGATATAGGTGTTCATTATGTGCAACACGAACGATTTAAACAATTAACCAGAGACGCCAAAGTCATTATTCGAACAGGAGAAAACACACCATATGCCAACGTTATTTTACATGCAGGAGTTATTTTTTGATGAAAGGGGTGTAGTTGATGATTGAAATGAGTGGTATTGAAAAGTCTTTTAGTGGAACAAAGGTATTGAAAGGAGTCGATTTCGCGTTAAGGGATGGAGAAATACATGCACTCATGGGAGAGAATGGAGCCGGTAAATCAACAATGATGAAAATCTTGGCCGGAATTTATTCACGAAATGAAGGGACTGTTAAAGTAAATGGTCGAGAAGTGAATTATACCAATCCCAAGCAAGCTGAGAAAGATGGTATTGCCGTCATTCATCAAGAACTAAATATTCTACCCGAATTATCTATTGCAGAGAATTTGTTTTTAGGAAATGAACAAACGATCGGTAAGACAGGTTGGATTAGGACAAAGGAAATGAATGAGATTGCGCAAAAACAACTTTCCAAGCTTGGGTTACATGTAAAACCATCCATGCTCGCCAAGCATCTATCTGTGGGTCAACAGCAAATTGTTGAAATAGCTAAGTCATTACTAATTAATGCTAAGTATATTGTCATGGATGAACCGACTGCAGCGCTAACAGACCGCGAGATAGAAACACTATTTGAAACGATAGATGATTTGAAGAAACAAGGTGTTTCTTTCGTCTATATTTCACATCGAATGGAAGAAATATTTGCGATATGTGACCGAATTACGGTACTTCGAGATGGTGCATCCATAGGTACAAAAGTAATTAAAGAAACGAGTTTTGATGAAATAGTCAGCATGATGGTTGGTAGGGAACTTGGGGAGCGTTTTCCTGAACGAAAAGGATCACCATCTGACTTGAAATTAGAAATAGACAATTTGACTCGCGAAGATGAATTTGATTCTGTCTCCCTTCAAGTACGTGCAGGTGAAATTCTTGGTATATCAGGGTTAATGGGTGCAGGTCGTTCCGAATTAGTTGAAACCATTTTTGGCTACCGTCAACCTGATAAAGGAACGATAAAAGTCGATGGTAAACCAGTGAAAATAAAAAATCCAAGTTATGCAATGCAACAAGGAATTGGATTTGTATCAGAAGATCGTAAGTCAAAAGGCTTAGTCGTTGATGCTTCTATTCAAAACAATTTGAATATGACAAATTTACGAGAGTTATCCAAAAATGGTTGGATGATACACCAAAAAGAAAAAAGTCTTTATGAAACAATGGTTAAGAAGTTAAATATAATTTCTTCCGGAGCGGGCCAATCAGCTAAATCATTAAGTGGTGGTAATCAACAAAAAGTAGTTATTGCCAAGTGGCTAGCAATTAATCCGAAGATATTAATTTTGGACGAGCCTACTCGGGGAGTTGATGTTGGTGCCAAAAAAGAAATTTATTCCATTATGAATGATTTAGCCGATCAAGGTGTAGCCATCATCATGGTGTCATCTGAATTACCCGAAATTATCGGAATGAGTACGAGGGTAGTTGTTATGTGTGAAGGGAAGCACATGGCAACACTTCAGCGTTCCGAGTTATCCGAAGAGAAAATAATGCACTATGCTACAGGAGGTAATTAAAATGCTTGATATAAAAAAGATAAAGTCAATG
Source organism: Gracilibacillus suaedae (assembly GCF_017599345.1). GTDB lineage: Bacteria > Bacillota > Bacilli > Bacillales > Amphibacillaceae > Gracilibacillus > Gracilibacillus suaedae. Next base: position 8,263 of record NZ_JAGFVL010000024.1, on the reverse strand, counting down.
CTTGGTCTGCTTGGCCCATTACTTGGTTTGTTTTTTATCGTCCTTATCATTAGTATCTTAAACCCAGAGTTTCTATCTGCTAGTAACTTGTTAAATGTATTACGCCAGGTTTCAATTAATGCGTTGATTGCCTTTGGTATGACGTTTGTTATTTTGACAGGTGGTATTGACTTGTCTGTCGGGTCAATCTTAGCGTTATCAGGTGCTGTAACAGCATCTTTAATGGCAGCAGGAATGGACCCGGTTTTAGCAGTTATTATTGGTTTATTAACCGGTACATTATTAGGTGCTATTAATGGCTTAGTGATAGCAAAGGGGAAAGTTGCGCCTTTTATAGCGACATTAGCTACAATGACAGTATTTAGAGGCTTTACTTTAATGTTAACGGATGGACGTCCTGTTTCAGGTTTAGGGGAGTCTACTTTTTTCGAAATGTTAGGGAAAGGATATTTCCTAGGTATTCCTGTACCTGCTATTACCATGTTAGTTTCGTTTGTAGTTCTTTTCTTAATCTTGAAGAAGACAACTTTTGGCCGCCGTGTTTATGCAGTTGGTGGTAATGAAGAGGCAGCTATTCTATCAGGGATTAGTGCCACTAGAATAAAAATTTATGTTTACTCTTTAATTGGTTTCTTGTCTGCTTTAGCAGGTATGATCCTGACGTCCAGATTAAATTCTGCGCAACCTACAGCAGGTCAAATGTATGAGTTGGATGCCATCGCAGCTGTTGTACTAGGCGGTACAAGTTTGACAGGAGGTAAAGGATGGATTTTCGGTACCTTTATTGGTGCCTTAATCATAGGGGTTCTTAACAATGGACTCAATTTGTTGGGAGTGAGTTCCTTTTTCCAACAAGTAGTAAAAGGTAGTGTCATTCTATTAGCGGTATTACTAGACCGTAAAAATGCTTAAAGGAGTGGAAAATATGTTAAAGAAAACAGTATTATTTTGGATGATTATTGTAGTAGGTAGTGTACTAATGGCATGTTCAACAGAATCACCAGTCGAAGAGGAAAGTGGTAGTGAGGAAAACGATGGAGAGTTAACGATTGGCTTTTCCATTTCAACATTAAATAACCCATTCTTTGTTACCCTTCAAGAAGGTACGGAATCAAAGGCAGATGAAATTGGAGCTGAGTTAATTACAGTAGATGCACAAGATGATGTCGCAAAGCAAATTAATGATGTTGAGGATTTAATTGAAAGAGAAGTAGATGTGATTATGATTAACCCGACTGATTCAGCATCAGTAGTAGCAGCTGTTGAATCTGCGAATTCGGCTGGTATTCCCGTCGTTACATTAGACCGTGCTGCAGATTCTGGCGATGTTGCCGTTCATGTTGCTTCAGATAATATTGCAGGTGGGGAATTAGCAGGTGAGCTGATGGTAGAATTGGTTGGTGAAGACGCTCAAGTTGCAGAATTAGAAGGAATAGCAGGTTCTTCCGCAGCACGTGAGCGAGGTCAAGGATTCCATAATATAGCGGAAGATTCATTAGACATTGTAACTTCTCAGACAGCTAATTTTAATCGTGCAGAAGCTCTATCTGTAATGGAAAATATATTACAAAGCAACTCAGAAATTACAGGGGTCTTTGCTCATAATGATGAAATGGCACTTGGTGCATTAGAAGCAATTGAAGCTGCCGGACGTGATGATATTCATATTATAGGTTTTGATGCAACAGATGACGCGGTTGCTGCTGTGGAAGAGGGAAGAATGGCTGGTACCGTTGCACAACAGCCAACAATGATTGGTGAAACAGCTGTTGTAGAAGCTGAAAAAATATTCAAAGGCGAAGAAGTGGAAGAGTTTGTTCCGGTAGAACTCGAATTAATTCAATAATAGTGATAGAATAGAAATAAGAAAAGTATATAATACTACCCAAAATCATTACAATGTTAATGTGTTTGGGTAGTTTTGCTTTTAGCCCAAAAGTTGGAGTATGTCTATTCATTAGTATTTTAATCCTTTTTTCACGATGTGGGGAAGAATAGTTAAAGTTATCCATATCAAAGTAGAATAGGATTATTGGTTTGGGAAATGATAATATGATGTGTATAATGGATGAGACTCTAATAATGCCTTCCTAAAAACCTTTTAAGTAACACCTTTCCTGCTATTTACTTAAGGTTCTGAGAATGGTATTTTAATATAGTGGATAAGATAGAGGAGAGGTAGGAAGTTCATGAAAAAAATATCAAGTGTATTTTGGATAACGCTTTCGATCGTTTTGGCAGCAGTTATTTTCGGAATTGCAGCACCAAGTAGTTTCGAAGAACTGACTGAAAATATTCAAGCAATGATTACTTCAACGTTTGGTTGGTATTATCTTATATTAGTAACAGTTATTGTGCTTTTTTGTATTTTTTTAATTTTTAGTCCTGTTGGTGCCATTAAACTAGGTAAGCCTGATGACAAACCAGATTTTAAAAAGTCGACATGGTTTGCTATGCTCTTTAGTGCTGGTATGGGAATCGGACTTGTTTTCTGGGGTGCTGCAGAACCTCTATCACATTACCTCAACCCTCCACTTGCCGAAGGAGGCACGAACGCTGCTCAAAAAGAAGCGATGAGATATGTCTTTTTCCATTGGGGGATCCATGCATGGGGAATCTATGCGATGGTAGCTTTAGTTTTAGCCTATTTTAAATTCCGTAAAAATGAACCAGGGTTAGTATCGGCAACTTTAAAACCTTTATTTGGCTCCAAAATGGATGGTGGTTTTGGTAAAGTTATCGATGTACTGGCGGTATTTGCTACTGTAGTAGGGGTAGCAACTACTTTAGGTTTTGGTGCCGCACAGATAAACGGTGGACTTTCCTATTTAACAGGAGTTCCAAATAATTTCGCCGTACAGTTCATTATAATTATCGTTGTCACCATCCTATTTATGATATCAGCTTCAACTGGTTTAGGAAAAGGCATCAAATATTTAAGTAACACGAATATGGTATTAGCAGTTGGATTGTTTGCTTTAATGTTTTTTATTGGTCCAACTATTTTGATATTAAATATGTTCACAGATTCGGTAGGTGGATACATACAGAATCTAATTCAAATGAGTTTTCGTATTGCTCCATTGAACGAAGAACACCGTACATGGATTAACGATTGGACAATTTTTTATTGGGCATGGTGGATATCGTGGTCACCGTTTGTAGGTATTTTTATCGCTCGTGTATCACGAGGTAGAACAATACGAGAGTTTATGATGGTGGTATTATTATTACCATCTGTCGTTAGTTTTCTATGGTTTACTACTTTTGGTATATCCTCCATCGGTGTACAAAAAAGTGGAAATATCGATTTATCTCCATTGCCTACAGAACAAATATTGTTCGCTGTTTTTAGTGAATATCCAGGATCAGTAATATTGTCGATTGTTGCTATTGCCTTGATTAGTACGTTCTTTATTACTTCTGCAGATTCGGCTACTTTCGTCTTGGGGATGCAAACAACGTATGGTTCTTTAACCCCTCCAAATCGTGTTAAAATGATATGGGGGATTGCTCAATCTGCGATAGCGTTGGTGCTATTATATAGTGGTGGACTGCAAGCATTACAAAATATCCTAGTCATAGCAGCACTACCTTTCTCCTTTATTATGTGTTTAATGATGCTTTCATTATATCGATCGTTAGCGAAGGAGAAGAAGGAGCTTGGTCTTTATCTCAAGCCAAAACCTCGAAAAAATAAAAGAGCGGAACAAAAAACGAGAGAGTTTTAATGAGGATATGACGAAACATTATTTATCACGGTGCTAAACGTCTGTAAGCACACCCACTTCAAGCTTCTAGTAACACCAGGATAAGTTTCGGTAATAATCCCTGGTTGTCAAAACCAACCAGATCATCGTCTCACTTTATATATAATGCCAACATGTAAAATAAGAATTCATATTGATTACCACCCTTCCTTGGATACATCGTTTATCCAAGGAAGGGTTTTATATGTCCAAGGAACAGAAATTTCCATCCAATTTACAAATACATAAAATGCTAGGAATTCCTCAGTCTCGTCATGGATAAGACAAGACTGGGGAATTGTTTTTGTTAGTCACCTCAAAATTTAGATATTATTTACCAATGGTCTCATTTCCCTCAATTTACAATAAAACCCACTTATTTTTGGTACTAAAAAACCAGATTAAAAACTAAAATTTTACAAATATACACAAAAGACAACGTTTTCATCAGAGCCATCGAACTATTTGTCAGATTTTGTTTAGAAATGGTTTAGTTTTAAGGAATAATATTGAAGTGTAAAATTATATTTTTTTACAGAAAAGGAGGATAGCTAGTAAGAGCAATCAGAAATAACAAACACTAATATGATACATGAACTTATCATCAAAATCAACTAAAGTGATTAGTTCTGTAACAGCGAGGAGGTTTACTCTTTGAAAAAATTCTGTTTGCTGATGATGACATTTGTCCTTATATTCTCTCAATGGGGACAAACGATCCTTCTAGGAAATTCATCAGGTTCGAGTACACAAGATATTGAAGTGACGTTAGGTCCAAACTCCACTACTGAACAAGCAACTTTTAACATTATCAATGAGAATACTGAATCAGAAGCAATCACATTCGTATTACCAGAGGAATCTATATACGAGGAGAAGCTAACAAAAGAACAGAATGATGAGAGCGTTGACTTTAAATATTCTAAAGAAAACAATGCTCTAATAATGGAACGAGACGTAGAAGAGGAACCAATCATAACTAATTTTAATGTCGTGTTATCTCAATTACCTAATGAAACCACTATTCAGGTAGGAGAGAGTAATGATAGTTTACAAGCGTTTCAGTTTACTATTAATGATCCAGAAAATAATAAGGAGAATGAAACAAATGATGAACAATTAGACGAACAACAAAGCAATCAAGAAGAGACAGAAAATCTTGAGGCACAAGAGGAAGAAAATCCAAGTCAAGAAGAAGATACAAAAGAAAAAACAGAAGAAAATAATGATACAGATATGGAACAACAAAATTTCACCGAAGAATCGTTTATCATTACACCATTTTCAGGTAATTTGAATGTTGATATAGATATTTCTCCTGTTCGAAGTACCACTCTATCGGGGAATGAAGCCAGTTATAATTTGGTATTAAAACTAACTGGTGCTACCACAAATTATACGAATGCTGAAATAAAAGTGGATTTGCCGATTACGTCCTATACGGAATTCACCCAAAATCTAGCCGATCTTACAATTAGTGGTGTCACACCAGTCTACGATCAGGAAGAACATACATTAATCTACCAATTTGATTCCCTTAAGACAGGAAGAACATATGAAACAGAAATTGAAGTAGATACATTAAATGGTATCTCACCTGATGGTGCTAAGTTAACTTCTAATGCGACATTTGAGGCAGATCAACAAGCAAATATTTCAGACGATGCAACGGTTGTCATTAATACTTCTAGTTCTTTGGATATTTCTAAAGTCTTTAAAGAAGTAGTAGATAATGACGTGAATTTAGCTCATCCAGGTTCCACTACATTATGGGAAATTAAATTAGATATACCTAAAAATTCCACTGGACAAATGTACTTAGATGAAAATGGTAAAATTACCATTACCGATACATTACCTGAGGGTCTATCCTATGATTCTACTGTGACTGGACCAGAACCACAAGCAGACGGTAATAGCTTAACTTGGACATTTGATACCCCGACATTAAATGATCAAGAGCAAGCTGACACGGAATTGTTCTCTACGATGATTGAAGTTTTATTAACGGTAGATGAAGGGACAGAAGATACGACACAACAAAATGATGTCAGTGCTGATGTTCCGTTTATTGATGGTTCAACGGAAACGGTCGATGGCTATGACTTTATTGATATTGTAAATTCTGATACAGCAACTGGTGATATAGAAGGGAATTGGTATGTACCAAATCACATTGGACCATCAGATGGCGAAGGGAATTTTGGAACTAATCAGGTAAAAAACCCGAATCCTACTGTAACTGATGATGCGTTATTAGCTTTTCGGCATGGTATTGCCCCATTACCTGAAAGTCAGTATGGTGAATTTGAGCAATATACCACTTCATACGATATTGACCCAAATTTAATTTTTAAAGAATTAAAAACTCCTGGAGGTTTTCAATATAGACCCAATGCGAACTATCCTAGTGGTGTTCCATTAGAGAATGATCCAGTATTTAATATTGTAGCGGTTGTCAATGGAACGGAACAGCTATTAGTAGAAGATGCAGATACTGACACAATCTATACAAGATCAAATCTAGGGTTAACAGAAGATGATGAAGTGAGTATGATTCATTATGACTTCACTTACGCTCCTTCAGGAATGTTGAATGTCGGGCAGCCACAATATTTCTTTGACGTTGTGTCTGGTTACACTGGTGAAGTAAGAAACAAATTCAATGTTTATGGTGTGGATGGTAATGGCGATAGTTTCGATTACCATTATGATGAAGAAAATTTAAATCATATTGCTGGTCCTAGAACAGCTCAAATTGCAGATGAACCACAACTTCCTCCACCAACAGCATATGTAGGTATCGAACTATTAGAACACCATGGAGGCGAAGTTACTACTGGCGATAATCGAATGAGAATCAATTTAAATAATATTGATAGTTCGAGTTCCGCGATGGACGGAATACTAGAAGCTACTGTGTTATTACCTCCTGGTGTTACATTAAAGACTGATCCAAATCCGGATTATATTGACGGTGATGGACGTTCAAGTATAGAAACTTCCTCTGCGCAAGGAGGAAACTATCAAATTCTCAGTGATGATTATAATAACAGCGGGCGTCAATTAGTAAAAGTAACCTGGAACGATGCCTTGTTACGAACGGGAAACGGTTTATATGCAGAGTTAGATGTGACCATTTCAGAAGCAGCACCTAATACATTATTATTTGATGTTTATGGGTTTTCCGGGGAAGGGGACTTGCTTGTTCCTGACAGTACTGGTTCTGCGATCACCGATACAACCTTGCAAACCGATAAAGAAGACTTGAATCAAAACAGTGATACAGAGGAGCCGAGGTTAAAATCTGGTAATGTTTATTCCATTCGTGGTGAGTATAATTTAGAAACAGAAAAATTAGTAAAAGGTGAGCTAGATGAAGAATTTACTTATTTCGGTCAAACTATTCCCGGCGGTCAAATTGATTATCAGTTAAAATTCACGAACACGACTGGTGACGATATTTCCCAAATGACCTTAATCGATGTCTTACCATCAATAGGTGATTTAGGTATTACAGATAATGTGAATAGAGGTAGTATGTTTACACCTATCATGACGGACTCTATCGTGTTACCTGGAGAGTGGCAGGATAAAGTAGATGTGTTTTATAGCACTGCTAAAAATCCTGAACGCGATGACTTGATAAGACATACGGACTATCCAGATACGACAACACAGCTTTCCAATCCACCCGGTGCAGAAGCGCCTGATTGGATGACTGAGGCAGAAGTAACAGATTGGTCTTCTATTCATTCTTTTAAAATTGAGATGAAAGAAGATGTCGATTGGTTAGAAGGTCAAGATCTAATGATTGAATTTACAATGCAGGCTCCCGAAGCATCTGAGGTTGACATGGAAGTATTAGATTCTTCCATAGATCCTGAGCAACGAGCGGCATGGAATTCATTTGCAATGGCTACTGACCATGGACAACCAGTCGAGCCACTCCGAGTAGGCGTATATATGGATTTGGATAACTCAGTACAGTTAACGAAAACAGGGGAAGGTGGAGAACTTTTACAAGGAGCACAGTTTACCCTATTAAATGAAGCAGGTCTAGAAATAGAAACGGGATTAACTACTGATGAAAATGGCATTCTTCTTGTAGAGGATCTTCTGCCAGGGAGTTATGAATTTGTAGAAACGCAAGCACCTGAAGGTTATCAATTGGATGAGACACCTATTCCTTTTGAGATAGAGTTTGCTCAACAAGAGCGAATCGAATTAACGAAAGAAAATGAATATGTTCGTGGTTCAGTGGAATTAACGAAAACAGGCGAAGACGGTAATACCTTAGAAGGTGTGGTCTTTGAACTGCAAAATGCCGAAGGAAAAACGCTTCAAGAAGATCTTGTGACCAATGAAAATGGTGTTCTATTGATCGAGGACTTGAAACCAGGTAACTATCAGTTGGTAGAAACCGCAACAATTGCAGGTTATGAGTTAGATAATACACCGATACCATTTGAAATTGAATTCGGTCCAACCGAAGTCACAGAGGTTAGTTTTGA
>NZ_JAGFVL010000023.1 GCF_017599345.1 Gracilibacillus suaedae | reverse complement strand
CTTTCCAGGGGGCGTGTCTTCAGCTAACTTTGCAAAGAAGATCGCTTTGCAAAGTGGATCTTCAGATCACGCTGATCCCCCAGGAGTCGAAGTGGCGCCTACGCTAAGTCATGCTTTACAATGAATGTATTCGCTAACATACTTGTTTTATTACACATGTTTAGAAAGCTCGAAAAGTTAGCTGTCACTAACGTTGTAGAATAGCTCCATAGCGAAGGCCGTCCGCTTCCACTCCTACGGGATGATTTTCGACTAAGATCCACTTTTTCAAGCGGGTTTTGCTTGGAAAAGTTAGCTTAGTCGAAAATCCCGTGGAAAGGGAAGTGGACAGCCGCAGCGATGGTTTCCTATACGGTTTATTTCAAAATGGCTACTTTGATAACAAATGCGTTGATACCGAGGATTATATACTTGCTTTCCTTACAAAAAAGCCTCTTCGATTCATTATCGAAACGGCTTTTTCTTTATGATATCCATTTGTAGTTAAGTATAATTAACTTGGTTCGATCAGGCCATATTTGCCGTCACGACGTTTATATACAACATTGGTATTCCCTGTATCTGAATTTTCGAAAACGAAGAATGCGTGTCCTAACATATCCATTTGTAGCACTGCTTCTTCAGAATCCATTGGTTTTAAATCAAAACGCTTCGTTCTGACAATTTCTATTTCTTCATCTTCCAATTCTTCTGCTTCTTTTAATTGCACTGCTTCTCTTTCTAATTCCGCAAATACGTGTTTTGGTGCACCTTGCTGGCGGAATTTACGATTTACTTTTGTTTTATGCTTACGTATTTGCCTTTCTAGTTTGTCAACAACAAGATCGATCGCAGCGTATAAATCAATATGATTTTCTTCTGCTCTCAGTAATAAATTTGTCATTGGAATCGTTACTTCGATTTGCTGCTCGTCATTATAGACACTTATATTCACATTTACATCAGAAGTGGGCGGAGTGTCAAAATATCTTTCCAATTTCCCTATTTTTCGTTCAACATACTCCTTAATGGCACTTGTCACTTCTACATTTTCTCCTCGGATGTTATATTTCATGAAAGTGTCCTCCTTTCAAACTATCAAGCTATAATAAGCTATATATCTATAATACCACAGTTTGTAAAAGTTAAACGAGTAAATTGTGAATAAATTTCATAATATTTTTACAATTTCTTAACGTTTGGCAGATATGTTCACAAGATAGTGTGTGATATCTTCATTTGTCCAAAAAAATAACCACTGCACCGTTTGCAATGATTATTTCTTTGAATCTAAAAATCTGCCGTCAAAACTTGCGACATTTTTATATGGATTTAAATATGAATGATTAGAGCGTGATTGTTTTTTTGCATTTCGCATGTCTTTTTTAATATGTTGGAATACTTTTGTTAATTCCTGATTAAGTTGCTGATCGAGTTCGATCGCTTGCTTACCTAATTCCTGCTCTTCTGAAGAAAAAGGGGGTTTTATTTCTTTTGTTAATGCTTCACGTTCGTCGATTAACTGGGTTATTTTATTAATCGCACTTTCTCGTTGCTCATTGTTTAATGGTTTTGCTAACAATTGCAGCATAATTTTGGTTTTATCAATATATTTGTTCAGTGCGTCTATCATGATTTAACACCTTGTCCATGCTGACGAATACGTTCTTGTTTAATCACTTCTTTCCATGTATCACGGAAATTCTCGATTATTTCTCGGGCCTGTTCCAATTGCTCCAGATCATTTTTGATGTTTGCTTGGGTTAACGCATGATATACGAAATCATATAAAGGCATGATCTCGTTTGCTATAGGAGCATCTTGATCTAACGTTACCATTAATTCACGGATAATATCCTGTGTTTTCTGAATCATTTCATTTTTAGATTGATAATCTTGTGATTCTATGGCCTTCTTTGCCTGTTTGATAAATTTCAGGCAGCCATTGTATAACATCAATGTTAATTCACCTGGTGATGCCGTGTTAACGGAATTGTTTTGATATGCTTGATATTGTTGATAAGCCATAAAACGTACGCTCCTCTATTCATTGTTCCTATATTTTTTCGTCTACGATAAATCCCATTAATTCTGCCATTGATGCATAGACATCCAGCATTTTCTTAGGTGGAATTTCTTTAACGATTTCCTCCGTATCTCGGTCTACAATGGTTACATAATACCGGTCTAATTTATCATGTAATTCATACCGAATACTAGTGTTTGATGGTTCTAAAAAGGAATTAAGCCCATCTACCATACTTTGTAATTGGTCTTTATTTAACTCACCGTTCCCGTTGAATAATTGTTGTTTTGTTTGTTCATGGTTATTGGATCGCTCTCTTGCGGATGTGGATAATTCAAGCGTAGATTCAGTCTGTTGCATGAGTGGAGATCCAGTGATCATTTTACCAACTTCCATGACTATTTTCATCTCCTTATGTAATTGTTTCTATTAATATCGGAATCTTCGATAAAAGGTTTAGTGCTTTTGCCATTTTCTTAAGCAAAAAAGAACCTAAGTGACATCCACTTAGATTCCTCTTCCCCATATTAACCTTTGATATCAATGTTACTACCAAGATGGGGTTGCATAGATGACTCTAGCATCTTAACCATGTCACTAGATTGAGATTCTGCTTGATCTAGCGCTTTGTCCATCAAGGAAACACTTGCTTGTTGCTTCACTTGAGATTGATTCATCGCAATTGACATTGCTGCTATATCCATATTAGAGCCCCCTTTCAGAAGGTTGCTTATTATGATTACATACCCATACCACCAAATTGCTGTTGCATGTATGCTGCTTGTTGATTATATTGTTGCATAGCTTTTTCCATAGCCGTGAATTGACGCCAGTAACGATTCTCTACTAGAGTTAAACGATCTTCGAAACTTTGAATTTGCTTATTTACGTCATCCAAATTGCGCCCAATGGTAAACTGTTGATTTGTTGCAGTTGCACGACCTGCACGTTCTGTAATCCGGTCCATGGTATTATTAACTGAATCAGTTAATCTGTGCATAATACCTTGTTCACCATATTCTTCGCCTGATCCACGGAATAAATTCTCCACAGCATCAGGATCTTCTTCTAATGCCTCTTTTAATTTCGCTTCATTTATTTCTAATTTACCACCATCTAAGTAATTAGATGTAGTTGTAATCCCTATTTCAGCTAACTGATTGTAAGCGCCTGTTGCATCATTATTTACAGGAGTATAAAAATCTGTTCTCATACTCGATAATCCACTTTGTAAAATAGAATCTCTCCGTAGCAAACCGCTTTTCGCCATCTCTTCCCAATCTTCTTGTTGTTTTTCAGTTAGAGAGGATCTTTGATCATCAGTCAACGGGTCATAATCTCGATAGTATTCTTCATTTACTTTGGAATTAATAGTATCAATCAAAGTATTATAAGTATCAACAAATTCTTTAATGTTATCATATACCGCTTCCGTATCATTCGATATATTGACAGATACAGGTCCTTCATCTGCGGTAAAGGTTTGTTTTAAGTTAAAAGTTACCCCATCAATTTGAAAATTATTAGATGTACGTTCCGTATCTTCAATACCATTAATGGAGAAAACTGCATTGTCCCCACCTGTCTCTGTCGCATTGCCAAATCGGAGAACATCATCCATAAATGCTCCACCAGTAATGATTTCATTTCCGCCTTCGTTAAAATTACCTGTTTCTTTCCGGCTTAATGTCAATTGATCGGTGAAAGAATCATACATCATAGACAATCCGGTGTCAGAATTGTTTACGTTACTTATAACTTGGTTTAAAGATTCATTGCCCCTAATCAAAAAATCTCTGTGTGTTTTACCATCTTTGGTATGTGCACCTAATGAAAAGGAAGAGTAATTTTGTTGATATTGGGCAGAAATGGATGTCCCTGCATCCAACTCATTCTCAAAAGAAATTGCACCTGTATTTGTATTAATTGTTCCAATTACATTCCCGTTATCAACTAAATCATAGGTATCACCATTCGCTGAATTCTGATCTATTGTATATGTTCCATCAGAATCAGATGAACCTGTAATGTTCAACTCAAAACTATTAATATCAATAGACCTTCCACTTAGCCGCATACTATTAGCAGCAGTAGTAAGCTCTGTTTCATCAATATTAAGACCGTCATGTGCATATTCGGCTTTGACTTTATCGCCTTGTTTTAACACACCTGCTGCAAAAGTAAGAGTGTTATTATTTTCATCTAACAATACTTGGTTCTCACTGAGGTCAGCTTGGGTAACACCTGTTACAACTTCATACCCGTCACCGTTAAGCTGAACATTCAGTGCAGAACTATCTACTGATCCATTTGCGTCTAACGCGATGGTTTCATCATTTGTAGATGCAGTAATGGTCTCATTTTCAATTGCTCCTTGTTTCCAAGAAATCCCGTTAGCAAGTTTATCATTTTGGCTATATAAACTTTTAGATGAATCTATTTTATCTGTATCTGAGGCTGAAATTGCTCCTTCGTTTTTTAACTTAGCTGCCGTTGCTAATTGTTTTACTTCTGATATTTCAAAAGAAGTTTGACTTGCTGCACTTGATGCTGTGGCAGTTAATTTTGATTCATCCGTTGAAGATACTTGTCTTGCTCGAAAACTTGTTGTTAATTTCATATTAGTTAAAGTCGAACGAAAATCAAGTAGCAGTGTATTCATTGCACGGTAATCATCACGTTTCCATTCCAGCACTTGTTTTTCTTGTTGCATTTTTTGAAGCGGCATACTTTCTGCTTTCATTAAGTCGTTAACCATTGAATCAATGTCCATACCACTGGCAAAACCACTTATTCTCATTTGCAATTCACGTCCCTTTTCGTCATTATTACTTATAATATCGGATGAAAGAATGATATCTTTAATAGTTATGAAGAAAAAATACTGTAAGTTATCGAGATATCTTAACCCCATCTAAAGCAAAAAAATAACCGCCTGAAAAACAAGCGGTTTATTTATGATTTAATTGATCCCATATTTCATTCAGTTTACCCTCATCATTAACATAAAATCTTTGATTACCATAGCGGATATCATCATACCATTTCTCCAATTGTGCTAATTGCTGATTTTTCTCTGTTAATGCTAACACTTCATGTGCGGTAAGTGATTTACGCCATTTTTCTTGTTTTTTGACATCACTGGCAATTCGGCGATATAGAAATCGTACTTTTTCTTCGCTTGTCAATCGTTCAAATTTCGGCTTTCTTTTCGTTATCTGACGGAAGGCTTTACTAATTTTTTCCTGATTTTCTTTTCGCCATTTCTTCCAGTCAAAAAGGCTTTCCTTCTCATCTCGGTAGTCTGTCGTTGTTTCTACTGCATGTTTCTTACCGAACACTTGTTGAATCATTTTCCATAATGAAAGGATCGCTCTAATAAGCAATCTACGAAACTTCTTAAATAAGATCGCGATAAACAAGATAATCAGCATCACTATTAATACTAATCCCATAATATATGTTAAAGTATCCATCAACTCCGCAAATCTAGACGGCTCTTGCTCTTCTGCAGATGGAAACGCAGGCATTTCATTGGATGATGGTGGCTCCTCGACGATTTTATTGTCATTCTCGGATAATGAAGCAAGCCACATGATCGATTGAATAATCGATCGCATACCGTGATAAAGGGCTGATTGGATCACCTGGAAATTGGTGATCGCAAATACAACTAACAGGGTGACGATTAAATATACCCGATTTAATTTTGTAATCTCTGGAGCCATCTTTTTCTGCTTTTCTTTTGCTAGCGACTCTTTATGCAAATGCTCTTGATTGGTGATGAATAACATGATGATGATAAACAAAAAGCCCGGATAACTGATCCAATGTTGGTACCCTGCCAGTGAATCAATATTAATAAAAACAAGGTAACCTACGAAATAGACGGGCATGCTGACTGCCCAGAAGATCCGACTTGGCAAAATATCTTGCCATTCATTTTCAGCATGCTGAATTCCTCGATAGGAAACGAATAAACTGAACAGCAATCCAGGAATAAATGCCCAGATAGTGGGTGATACAATCCAACTAATGATAATAGTGATGACCGCTGCACTAATCAGTACCTTCCAGCGATTATTCAGCCAGCATCGAATAAAGTAAGCAACAGTAAATAAGCCAAGTAAGGACAGAAACCAAAAGTACAAATCAGGTTCAGCAAAAAAAAGCACACCTACGATTAAGAACACCGGGAAGAATCCAATAAACTCAATCATTCCGTGCATAATCGGTGGAATATGCTGTTTTAGTTTAGCTGGCATCGACGTCTGCCCCCTTTTCTTGTTGGTCATCAATGATAACCACCTCTACAGCATTGCCGAAACTTTCTAACTGGTTAATTTGCTTTTCCATTTTTTCCGTTTTTCTAACAGTAAAAATAATCATATCAGTCTTGGTAAGTCCTTGGTCAATATCTTCCTGCAAAAAGGCACGAAAGTTTCGGCTGCGATCCATCTTTACTTTTGCGATTGCATCCAAAATATATGCTATCTGCTGACCACTGTTCGATGGTTCAACACGTACAGATGGTTTGATCCGATCTGTTGTATTCGTAAATGGTTCGACAAAATAGCCATTACATCCAAAACCAGTTGATATTCCCTGTTCTATCGCATAGTTCGCTAAAGAAGCTGCATAGGATAATCCCTTCTCTATAATTTCGGCCTGTTCAATCGGCATTCGGATATCTTCGTTCGTGTCAAAATTAACGTAGATAATTAAATGATGATCAGCGGTGAAATCCTTCTTATTAATTTGTAATGATTGTGTTCTTGCAGTTGCTTTCCAGTTGATCGAATTCAGCGGATCTCCTTGCTGGTATTCTCTAATTCCTGCTTGTAAGAAGGGATCCTCTACGATCCATCTTTTTACAGTAATATCGCCTAACCAGCTATGGGATGGTAACGGAATCTCATCCAAGGGCACCAACTGTGGATAAACAGTCACCGCTGTACTTGCCTCAAAAGAATCAAATACTTCACCAAAACCGACAACATCCCCTGTTGTAACCGAAACCGTGTTTAAAGGATAATAACCACGTTTGGTTCCGATTAATTGATGCCGCCGTGTCACTTTTTGATAGGGCAACAAACTGAAAAGTGTACGGTGGAACATTTCACCTTGATGCTGTTGTTGTTCTTTTTCCGATTGGGTAATCAGATAAGGGCTCATTTTCGACTCTAAGCGGATCCAAGGAATAGGTAATAGTTTTTTATTGGCAATTTCATCGACCATTTCGATTGTTTCTCCTTCAAAGACCGCATCCTGCTTAAAAGCACGCTGATAAGTTATCCCTCTCAACCCAAATTTACTATAAAGCATTCCTTGAAAGAATATAATGATTAACAATACTACAATGATCCAGGCAATATTCATTCTCCGATCAGTTCCTTTTCAGACTCTGTCGGCACTGCAACTTGACGCAATACATCATTTAGCACACTATCCACTTCGCCCTGCTTCACACCAATTCTTTGAGCAAGGACAATACGATGGCCTAATACAGGATTTGCCATTTTCTTAATATCATCGGGAATCACATACGTTCTCCCTTGTAATAACGCATATACCTGTACTGCTTTTAATAATGCTTGACTTCCACGAGGGCTAACGCCCAGTGCTACATTGTCATGCCCGCGCGTCTGTTCTACAACATCAATCAAATAACCTAGTACGTCTTCACTAATGTCCACTTCACTATATACTTCCTGCATCTTCACAATCTCATCCACAGTAATAATCGACTGCAATGCATCTAATGGATTCTCCGCCTTGAATCGCTTAAGAATCTCCAGGCCTTGCTCACGACTTGGATAACCCATATTGATTTTTAATAAAAAGCGATCTAACTGTGCCTCCGGTAATGGGAAGGTACCTTGACTTTTGATCGGGTTCTGTGTGGCGATAACTAAGAAAGGCTTGGTTAATGTATGGGTATTCCCATCAATCGTCACCTGTCTCTCTTCCATACTTTCCAGTAAACTGGACTGTGTTCGTGGTGTCGCACGGTTAATTTCATCTGCTAATAATATATTGGTAAAAATCGGTCCCGGACGGAATTCGAACTCGCCTTTTTGCTGGCTGTAGAAATGAATACCAGTTATATCGGTTGGCAGTAAATCCGGGGTAAATTGAATCCGTTTGAAGTCCCCTGCTAGTGATTTAGCCAATGATTTTGCCATTAGCGTTTTTCCTGTTCCCGGTACATCCTCGAGAAGAACATGCCCAGAAGAAATCATCGCCACCAATAGCAGGTCAATTGTATCCTCCTGCCCTACTACAACCTGATTGACATTCGCTTTTATTTTGCTCGTTATCTGTTGAATTTCCGTTAATTCCATCAATTAAAATCCCCTTTACAAAAATGTGTGCGCTTACAAGATACTATGCTACAGTTATATCATTTCTTCAACTATTAGGCAAAAAATTTCCATTATATTTTCTGAATAATCAAACATTTGATTTTATCTAGATTTTTTATGGTTTTGTATAGTTTTATTGCACTAATTTTGGTAGTCTAATTATAGATAAGATTGGGAAACTATCTTTAATGAACATCGATTTTATGATAGACAGGGGTTTTGAAAAGATGAAAAGGGTTGTTTTAATCGGTGGCGGTTACGGGGGAATGAATGCCTTACACCAATTAATCGATAATGGTATACCGAATAATGTGCAGGTTACAGTGATTGATCGTAATCCATACCATTCATTAAAAACTGAATTTTACGCGATATCAGCAGGTACGAAGTCAGACAAGGAAGTTCGCATTGACTTCCCGATACATGAACAAATCACATACATATTTGGTGAAATTGTAGAGATTAACACGGAAAATGAACAGATTCGCCTGAAAGACAATGAAGTACCTGTCGAATATGACTACTTGTTAATCGGGTTAGGCTGTGAAGATAATTATCACGGTATTCAAGGTGCAATGGAATATACCGAAAGTGTCCAAACAATCGCGAAAGCACGTCAGGCAAGCATAAAAGTTAATAATTTGCCTGCATATAGTCAAGTATCTGTTGTTGGTGCCGGTTTAAGTGGTATTGAGGTTGCATCTGAAATCAGAGAAAGCAGACCAGATTTGAATATTCGCTTATTAGATCGCGGTTCATCTGTCTTGTCCGCATTCGATGAAAAAATTCAAACCTATGTAGAAGATTGGTTCCGCAAAAACGAAGTGAAAATCCTACATCATAGTAATGTCGAATTAGTTGCAGAAGGTATCTTCTATAATAATGGTGAAGGTATCGAAAGTGACGTCATCATTTGGACAGCTGGAGTGCGACCTCATTATTTGGTACGCAGCCTCCCTTTTGAAAAGGATCGTCATGAAAAAATTATCGTCAATGAATTTTATCAAGTACCTTCCAGTCCTAATGTATATGTTGTTGGTGACTGTGTTGCATCTGATTATTCTCCAAGTGCCCAGCTTGCAGGGATTCAAGGGGAACAAATCGGTGATATTCTTTCAGATGTTTTAACAGGCAATGAACCACGTAAACCTCGTGAAATTAAACTGAAAGGGCAGCTCGGTTCATTAGGTAAATCAGACGGGTTCGGAAATATGTACCGTCAGCCAGTAACAGGACTTTTACCACGCTTGGCAAAATCCGGTGTTCTTTGGTTAAATAAACGACATTAAAGAAAAAGCAGACATGTTGCATAGCATGTCTGTTTTTAGCGTCAGCTGTTCTTTCTGAAGAACAGCTATTAATAAAATACTTTAAAACTTGTTGAAATTCAAAGCATTTTAAAGCATTAGTTCTTTATAACGATCATAAAGGCCCGTTTTACCCTTTTTTCGGACTTTTAAAAAAGTATATCTCGATGTACAATGCACTTGTAGTTCTTAATAAAGAACAAAAAACAAAGGAGGAATCATTTATGTCTTTAAAAAAGAAATTAGGTATGGGCGTGGCGTCAGCGGCACTTGGTCTTGCGTTAGTGGGAGGAGGTACATATGCGTATTTCAATGATACTGAAGTTACGAACAATACATTCGCAGCAGGTACATTAGATTTATCAGTTGATCCTACTACTATTATCGATGTAGACAATCTAAAGCCAGGTGATTGGATGAACCGTTCTTTTGAGCTTATTAATGATGGTTCATTAGATATTTCAGAGGTGCTTCTTGACACGGATTATACAGTAACTGATGCAAATGGCAACAATGTAGAGGATTTCGGTGATCACATTCGTGTTAATTTCTTCTGGAATGCTGATAAAACTACTTTAGGCCCTGTATCTCCTGATCAGATCGTATTCTTTACGACTCTTTCCGAACTAAAAGATATGTCTCCTGACACAGTAGCAAATAATGTCTTTGTACCATGGATTGAAGAAAGAGGTGGATTAGAAGCTGGGGATAGTGACACCCTTTACGTTCAATTCGAGTTTGTTGATAATGGCGAGGACCAAAACGAATTCCAAGGTGACTCATTAGAACTTGAATGGACATTCACAGCTAACCAAGAAGCAGGCGAAGCTAGATAATTTTTCTGGAAAGATGAGATTCCCCTCATCTTTCCAACCTTTTATTTATTACCGTAAATGTATAGCCAGTTTGTATGTTTACGAAAGTAAATAAATCTTTTCCAAGATGGAGGAATGGCTATGAGAAGTACACGAATCATGAAATATCGAAAGAAATATAAAAAGGTAAGCAAAGTGGTGCAAATATTATTTATTTTATATGCCGCTTTATTCTCTATATCTCAACTGACCTCCAATACTAGTGCTTTTTTTAATCATTCGAATGCAGTAAATATTTCGATACCGACTGGGTCGTGGTGGGACGGAAGTGAGTTGCTTTTTGTTGGAAAAGGAAATCAAAATCTAAATGGTGCTTGTCCTCCGGTAGGATTTTCAGCAGAAATTAAAAACAATGGTTACAGCATGATCGGCCCAACCAACTATGAAATCTTTTATACCGAGAACAGCAATCCAAAAAATGGTAAAAAAATATCAGAAGGTACATTAGACGCTATGCAAGCTGGGGAAGTTACCACGATATCTTATCAAGCCGAAAAAGAGGGGTTTTATGTAGTAAAAGCCTATCAGCGCCCTGATTATGAAGGGGAATCAGAGAAAGCTATTTGGAGCGAAAAGATAAAAGTGAAATGTCCGGAGAAAGATAAACAGAAAGAGAAAGAAAAACAAGCTGATAAGGTAAATTCATTAGAGGAGGAAGATCTAGATAATGAATCAAATGAAGAGGATTTAGAAGAATCAGAAGAAACCAAAGAGGCGCCAGAAAAAAATAGTGATGAACAGAATAAAGAGCAATCAACCAAAGAAGCAGAAGATAAATCAGATAAGTTGGAGAAACCATCGGATAATGAAAAGGAAACAACGAAACCTGAGCAAGAAGATAAACAAGCAATTTTAAGTGAGCCTGATAAGGGATCAACTGACAAACCTAAGCAAATGAAAACTAAAAAAATAGAAAAAGAAAAAACTGTTGATGCAGAAGAACAAGAAAATTCTCAAACTGAAAAAGAAGGTGAACAAGAATGAAAATAAACATATGGAAAAAAATTAGACGTTTGGTTAGCTTACTTATTACCACTGTACTTTTTATAACATTAGTATTTACCGTGTTTATCACGATCTCATCAAAAGCCTCAGGTGGCGAACCGGAAATTATGGGATACCAGCTTAAAGCCGTGCTATCAGGATCAATGGAACCCGACATTCAAACTGGATCGATCATTGCCGTAAAACCAGGTGGTGATATGACAAGGTTTAATGAAGGGGATGTCATTACCTTTATAAACGAGGACGAAAATTTGATCACCCACCGTGTTGTCGATGTCACTCAAAGCGGTGAGAATATCATGTATGAAACAAAAGGCGATAACAATAACGCACCTGATTCAAGCCCAGTTCTGTCTGATAATGTTGTAGCCGAATATAAAGGGTTTACCATCCCTTATGTGGGATATGTCGTCAATTTTGCTCATTCACAAGCGGGCAGTGCACTTTTATTAATCGTACCTGGCATTTTACTACTAGGTTACGCAGCATTTACTATCTGGCAAGTGATATCTCGATTAGAAGTCAAACAATCTGCAGAGACCAAAGTCAAGGAAACAATTGAGCAGAAGTAATACTTTATAAAGTGAGAGTTTTGACCTCCTCCACTGATCATTAGCGAAATTTATCAGAATGTTAGTGTCTGTTATATCCCTAAACTTATCCTTGTGTTACTAGGAAGATTGAAATAAGGAAATTACAAACGATTAAGAAACTTAGAAAACTTACGCTATATGCTCCTTTCGTATAGCTCCTTTTAAAAGGCGGGTGAATTAAATTGGGCAAATCGAAAATAATTTTCAGTGCTATCCTCCTGTTTTTCCTATTATTCGTTCCGATTCTACAGGCAACTAATAATACTAATATTATCGATCTAGATGGTACATTCAGTGAAAATGGTAATTTGTTTAATCTGGATAATCTTAAACCCGGTGATTGGGCTGAACGTGAAATCACAATCAGTAATCAAACAGATCACGACATTACCTATGATATTGATGTTCGTTATATAGATGGGTCAGAGATGCTCTATAATCAATTGTCATTGGAAATCATACAGGGTGATCATGTTTTATTTGATAATAAATTAGCCAATTTTTCATTACTAGCTGATTTGCCTTTACAAACTAATAGCGAAGAAAAGCTAGATTTTACTCTGACCTTTCCACCTGAATCAGGAAATGAATATCAGGGATTAACGACGACCGCAGAAATTATTGTGACAGCTTTCGATGACACCGAGAGCGAAACATCTAGCTTTCCGATCGCTACTGATAGTCAACCAACAAGTGGCTCATCACTTCCAAGCACTGCTACGGTTATGTTTAACATCCTATTAATTGGTGGAGCTCTATTATTGGTAGGATCACTTATCTTACTCTCTCATAAAAGGAATAAATTTGCTGGAGAATAGGTTCTATCACCTATTCTTTTTTTGGCGTGTTAAGAAAGTGTGAGATAGTTAGCCAAAGAAATCTGAAAATAGTATAGAAAATAAATAGATATTGTTGTAAAATGATAGGTACATTGTAACAGGTGTGTATATTAGACTTTATGATCAACAGTAATGACATCATTTGGTGTGTTCGGGGAGGATGGACGGATGTCTATTGCAAAAATCAATGATTTAATTGTTAACGAGAAATTTGAGCACCATTTCCAAGCGCTCTATGACTTGCATACTTTAACTCCTATTGGATATGAAGCATTATTGAGGACTGATTTATTTACGAATCCCGAAATTCTCTTCGAAAAAGCAAGCCATACCAATAGATTTTTTGAGTTAGAAATGCGCTCGATAAAAAAAGCGCTTCATTCATATGATAAGATTAATCAGTGTACATATAACAATAAAAAAGTTCTGATCAATGTTTTTCCTTCTAACCTAGCTGATCCTGATTTTTTAGGTCAATTGAATAAAGTATTAGAAGAAACAACACTGACCGCGAATCAAATTATGATTGAAATTAACGAATCCGAAATCATTGAAAGCGTTGATTATTTTAGCAAGACAGTGAATGAGTTACAGGCAGAAGGCTATTTGATTGCCATAGACGATGTCGGGAAAGGAGTTTCCTCCCTTCAGGCAATTGTTGAATTGCAACCCGATTTTGTTAAAATGGATCGATATTTTGCCAAGCATCTAGCAAAGTCAAGTCGAAAACAGGAAATGGTAAAGTCGATTGTAACTTATTGTTTAAACACGGATACCAAATTTGTGCTGGAAGGCATTGAAATTATGGAAGATTTAGAGATGGCAAAAGCAATTGGCGTCTCTACTGTTCAGGGGTTTTTATTAGCTCGCCCAGAACCATTAGAAGTAATCAGAAAATATGAAATGGATGATTCTAAAGATAACGGCTTTGCAGCGAAGTAAACAGAATGAATCAATTACCACTCTTCCGTGGATAGCTGGTTCTCTTCCCTGGATATTTCGTTTTGTTCCGGGGATATCTCTCGCTCTTCCTTGGATATCCCGTTTTGTTCCGGGGATATATGCCTTTATCCCCGGAACAATGAAACTTATCCATGGAACAGAAATACTTATACAACGACTAAAAAACACGAACTTGATGTTCGTGTTTTGTCGTAAAGCAAGTTCTTCTATTTCATTCCTTAATGATAATCTATTCTGATATAATTAATCTTCCCTCTTGTTACTATCATTCCCTTTACCTTGATCTTTAGGGACTTTCTCAGTTGATTTTTCTTCTTGTTTGCCTTTATCTGCTGCTTTTTCCTCAGCATTCATTGGTGGTTTAGGATCACTTTGCTCTTGATTATCGGGCTTTTTTTCAGGTTTTTCATTTGATGGAGGCTTCTCCATTTTCTTTTCCTTATTTTGATCATTTGATGGTGGATTCGATTTTTTAGGTGCAGATTTTTCATTATTACGTTCTTTATCACTATTATGCTTTTCTTCCTTAGATGGAGCTTGCTCGTCATTTTGCTTGTTTCCTTCACCGTTCTTCTCTTTTTTAGGCTGTTTTGTCTGCCCTTTTTTTGGAACACTTATACTAGAATTGTGCTTTGACGATGAGTTTTCGGTTTCCTCTTTTTTATTTTTGGATGCTTCCTCTTTATCTGGGGAAGGTGATGACTTAGCGCGTTCTGAGTTTTTGCTTTCACTAGCCTTTTCAGCTTCTTTTTCAGCGATTTGCCGAAGTTCTTTTAACGACTTATTTTGAACATCTTTGATATCAACTTCCTCTTCGCCGTTACTCATTTCTTGGTACATTCGATAAGAATTGACGGACAGGTCAACCTCTTTTGCCTTCTTATAATAATGTTCATTTTCAACATAAACTTCCATTTCTGCTTCAACATGATTCTCCCCAAGAGAATGATTGAATATTTCTTCTACTGAACGTGAATCATTTGATATGGAATGGTCCTGTAACTCAATCCACGTCGCAGTAATGATGGCAGGCGTATCAGCGGATAAATATTTATCATTTTTTAGTCGAACAACGATCTCATTAATCACCTTTTCGATATCTTTACCTTTCACGTCCAATCCTTTCATGACAAGGTTTGCGTCTTCATTTAATCCAGTTATATCTATCACATGTAAATCTTCGTCCAGTGATATTTCCATACTTGGATTAATATCCACAGCAAGCAGATAAGCTGGTTGTTGCGGTTGAAAAAGAGAAACACTCATAATCGCAAACAGTAATATTGCAGCTAGAGCTACTAATGGTAATACTTGCTTTCTATTTCCTAACAGTAAAGGGGATTTCTTTACTCGATATGTAACATACTCACCAATAGCTGGAATGTCATGTTGATCATGAGGAACATTACAAAATGTACCATCATCACACATTAGAACAATCTGGTGTTCTTGAACCTCCATGACTACGCCTTTGATTTTTTGCTTCACTTTTTCTCCCCCCTTACCTTATTACGCAAAAAAGCATGTAAATTTTCCCATTCAGGATGTAATAAAATAATAATAATGGCGATAATATACTTTCGATACTTTTCGATTGTTTTGACACGGTAATTGGCTACCGTTAAAAATTCCTTCACCGGAAATTGCTTTCGGCTAAATAATTGTTCGACAAGTGTCTCTCTTTGAATAAATTCTTCTGCAATATCCAGTACTTTCTTTCTTGTTCGCTTCTGTTTTGGACTATGTGCTTCTAATTCTTCAAAACGTATGTAAAATTGCGACAATTGATCATTTAAATCAATAATTTCAGCAGCCATATTGCTAATTCGTTGTTCTTGATGATACTGTTTTACCGACTTTTTTACATGGTTTGCTTCTAAAAGCTTATCCCCTTTTTTCATAAGACTTTGATAATGATTTTCTTTTCTAAAAAAATCAATCAATTCCCGATGAATGATTAAATAGACATAGTTTAAAAATGTTCTACCTTTTTGAGGATCATAGGTGTCAATGGCACGATTAAAGGCAATTAAGGCAATGCTCGCCTCGTCATCATTCCACGTTTTAAATTTGTTACATACTTTTCCAACCACACTCAATATATATGGCTGGTAATATTGAATCAACTGTTCTCTTTGTAATTCATTGCCTGCCTGTATCTCATTGATGATATGCTCGATGTCTTCTTGCTTCATCTGCCCCTCTCCCTTATCACTACTAAAAAAGAAAGCTTTACCTCTCAACAGTCTAAAATATGTAGAAAGATAAAGCATTTCTATATTTAATGTAAGCTATAAATAGCGACGGGTAAAGATATTTTTGAGAATTTTGTCGAAATTTGATTTATTTCGCAACAACTATTGAAGTCCCCATTTATTGATGATTCGGTTTACCATTTTTCTTTTCTTCCTTTTGACGATTTTCTTGGGCTTTTTTAGCTTGCTTTTTTTCGTTTTTTTCTTCTGCTTTCTCTTGCTCTTCTTGAGCCTTTTCTTCTGCTTTTTTCTGCTTTTCTTGAGCTTTTTCTTTTGCTTTATTAGCTTTCTCTTCTGCTTTTTCTATTTTTTCTTCCGCTTTTCGTTCAGCTTTCTCAGCTTTTTCAGCAGCCTTTTGTTGTTTCTTTTCAGCCTTTTCTTCTGCCTTTTGTTGTTTCTTTTCAGCTTTGTTCTGTTTTTGTTCTGCTTTCACAACAGCTTCATTATCATTTTCTTCCTCAACTTGTTCTGCAGCCTCTTCTTCACGTTCCTCTTGTAATTCTGTTTCCTCTTCTTCTTTTTCTTGCTCTTGTTCATCTTCGTCTTCGTCTGATACAGCTTTTTCCGTTTTCGCTCTTAGATAGTTTTCTTCTGCACGCTTTTGATTTTCAAGCGCTTTTGCGATACCTGCTTTTGCTTGTTCTGGTAAATCTTCACGCTCTAATAAAGCTTGAAGTATGATTGTACGTTGTTTGGCGCTTTCTCTTAATTCTTCTTCTGATTTATCTTGATCCTCCGCACTTTCTTCTTGATTTTCTTCATCGGAGTCTTCTCCTTGCTCATTTTCATCATTATCGTCACTATCAGGTAATTCTACTCTTTCTACTTCGTTATCCTCTTCATTTGTTTCTTCTTCTGATGCTTCCTGTTCTTCCTCTGATTCTTCTAATTCACTTTCTAAACGCTCCAAATATTCCTCATATTGTTCAATTAACTGTTCTGCTTCCTCGATATTACCTTCTTCAATGGTCGCTTCAATTTCACTTAATCGATCATTAGCAAACTCATCTAATAATAACGCTCTCTCCATTTGTTCCTCTGTTAGTGCAAGCTCTGTTTCCTCAATTAATATCGATGTATCATATAATTCCTCATCAGGAGTTACCGTTTCCTCTGCTTCATTTGCAAACGCCGTATTCCCTACAAAAAATACACTAATAGTTGCTAGTGATAACCATATTTTTAATTTCATATCTAATATTCCCTCCATTTAAAATATAGTAATGCCTTCATTGAATGCATTTATTTGATTCTTGCTTTCCTGATAATGTTGTTCAGGTGTCATAAAAGTAAAAATTAATTGATGTTCCGAACCTTGATGAAAGTAAACATCCCCACGAATATTTTCTTTTCGGTTCGTAAGCAGTGCTATGTAATTCTCATCGTCTTCTATTAATTCTACTTTTTTAGAAAATGACGATTGAACATCCTTTTTCAAGGTATCAATCGTTTGTTCTTTACTTACGATCGAGACAATTAATCTGGTTGTCCCATTAGAAAAAATGACGTTTTGCTCTTGCTCAGCAGTTGCTTCTTGATCAACTGACCAACCATCTATTTCTTCTATTTGGAAAACATCATTTTCATACAACACTGCTTCTGTTTGTCCAGAATTGTTATCATCATTTGTAGCATCTTCACCTTGACCACAAGCACATAACAAGAACAAACAGGTGATCATCATTGCTCGTTTCAACGTCTCACCTCCATCTTGTTTTTTCTCACTCTTGGCAGCTGGCTGACATGATTAGCCCCTATAGCTTTGCGTCACTGTTTTTCAACAGTTTTGCCTTTCTCCCTTTTCTACTACCTATACGAAAGAATCTAATCAAAACAGGGGGGAAACTGAAATTTTTTTAAAACTTAATTAACATTATATCTATTATTTTTAATAGAACATTAACACTTTTTACAATGTATGGTGCTACACTAGACTTGTAAAATAATAGATTGGAGGAATGGATGAAATGAAGAAGTTTGTTTCTGTTGTTACGTTGTTGGTGGTTGTTATGTTGGTTACCTCCCCTTCCCTTGCCGCTAGTGTTCATTTTCACCCGAAAGAAGAAAAGTATGATGACTATGTTGCAGAACTTGTCCAAAAGCAACCTGGCATAACTACTGAAGAAGTGAAAGAAGCTATTGCTTTAGCTGCAGAAGAAACCCAAAAACCAGAAATGGTTATTGCCAAACAAGCTTTAAATGAACTAAACCAAGCGATCAAACAGGAAAATGTTGAAAAAGATACCTCCATTTCCGTTATGGGTGGAAGTTCCGGTGCCTATAAATTAGAACCTGCCAGAAGTAAAGGGGACTTATTCTATACTCCTTCCTCAACATTAGGTATCCAGCACGGACATAATGGAATCTATCACACCACTACTAATATCGTAGAATCAATCCCTGACACAGGTGTTAGAAAAATTAAATACAATGCCAGAAACGTCGAAAAAGATGCTGTTATGCAGTATGTACAGTCATCGCAAGCGAACCGAGACCAAGCTGCTGACTGGGCTAATTCAAGGGTAGGGATTGATGCCTATTCTTATAACTTTGCAACAAACCGCCATACGAGTAAATATGGTGATAAAAATTGCTCAAAATTAGTATGGAGTGCTTATATGTTAGAGGCAAATATTGACTTAGACAAAAATCAAGGATTCGGTGTCTATCCTACAGACATTCGAGATAGCTCCTATACTGTCACGTATAACACGATTCAATAAGCTTAGGAGAGTCTATGAAAAAATTTCTACACTATATCATTTTACTAGTATTGCTTGTTTTGATAGGCGCATGTGGAAATACACAATATGAAAGTATTCATGAATCAATCGGTCTGTTATATTTTTCCACCTCTATAGATAAAAGTAATGGAAAAGGTAGTCTCTATACAATCGATTCATCCGGTAATGTTTCCAATGTATTAGAAACAGAAGGCTTGGAGTTAGGAGAAATATATCATCAAAACGATACAGTGATCGTCAATGATGTATCACGCAGTTATCTGATCGATGAAGATATCAGTGAAGAAACGCGAGAACATAAAGAATATACCGCGATTTTCGCTGATTATATGGATGATAAACGGGTTGAATTATACAACAGTGGTTATGATGAAAATGGAACATATCATTCTCAGCTATATTGGCAACATGACGGCACGATGCTGTATCAAGATCTACCCTATTTTATAACAACCGCAGGCATTTATGAAGATTCGCTCTATGTTTTAGAAGAAAAAGAAACAGATGAACACATGGTACTGCATGAAATTGTGTTGGATGAGACCGCAGTAGACAATCCATTCTTACCATTAGATTATCAAACCGACGAGCTTGTCCCATTAACTGATATGATCGTTACGGAAGAATACATTTATTGTATCGTTGATATAGAGCAGGAATATTCAGTCTTGGTGATCGAGAAAGATACTGGTGAAGTCAATGAAAATAACTTTTTATCATTCAATTCCAATGAGAATATGTCTACCTATTTACCCCATTCCGTCTACAATAGCATTCATTGGATAGATGATCAGTTATTTTTCTTAGATGGACAAGGTAACTTGTATCAATTTAACAAAGATGGTGAGTTAGAAACAACATATGACATCCCTAACGTTAGTGATGAAAGTATGTATATCTTCCCATCTTGGTTGGGAAATGATTTGTATGTCTTTGAAATGACTGAGACTTCTTCGGTAAAAAAGATAGATTTAATGGAGATGGAGTTGGAAGATCAGCTAAAATTGAAAAATGATGCGTTTTCTGGAATTAGTGAGCAGTTTTTGTATGATTTCGAAGTGATAAACGGGCTTTAAGCAAGGGGGGATTGCCCCTTGCTTTTTAGCAGTTTAGGAAAGCATAGGATATTAGTGATGAAGTAACTCTACCGAAGTGAAAGTTTTGAATTCTCAAAGTATAAGTAAACTTCGGCACTTGCTAAAAGTCGAGGCGAATGCCGAGTTTTTCTAATGAATAGATTAGGTTCAAAATCCACATTTATATTAGTATATCTTTCTCTTACAGATTGTTTAACTTGTACATATTATATGGATATGTAACAGAAAGGAGGAAAACGATTGGCAAAAAAATCAAAACCGATGTCAGCGAATTTAGCTAGACAATTACTTTCAGATAATAAAGTTTATTTAACACCTGAAGGTAAGAGAATATTGAATAGGATGGTTAAAAGATAAACATTTTACAACAAGCGTGCGTACATTTTTAGTATTAAATTGTAAAATTATTTCTAAGACCTTAAAAAGGAAAGGTTAGAAAAAAATAGTCTGGGAATAGAAGAAAGAATATTTAATAAGAATTAGTGTCCTTGCTCTTTCTCACTATAGATAGGTGTAGTCCATTTATCATCAATTCGGTGTAGCAACCTGAGTTCTTATTGTCAAAACTCAGGTTGTTATATGAAATTAGTATATTATTCATAAGATTTTAAGTAATCATCAAATATTTTCTGATATTCTTCAGCAATTTGTGGAATAGTATTGTCTCTTAAAAAATCAATATAGTTACTTTGAATTGATTGTCTTAGTCGATCAGAAATTTTAAAGTTGAAAAAAGCTGATTCTACCTTATTTATATTAAATAATTCATACATCTCACTAACTTCCTGATCTGTTGCATTTTCTACAAAGCGTCTATATATCCATTTTTCGTTCTGAAGATGTGTGTGAATTAAATTATTTTTTTCCTTTATACTCTGGAAATGATGTTTATTAGCCAAAGCAGTTATCAATATCTTGGACATCTTATTCATTTGTGAAAGTATATAAGTCCTTTCTATATCTAGTGAAGTATTAAATTTTTTATCAATCCTTGTTTCTACAACAGGAACGTTAAATGCATCAGCAATAACTTGCCAGAATAACACTTCATTTTCTTTTAAAAATTCTAATGGAAGTATTAAAATATTTCCAAAGTTCTTTTGATAATTTTGAATAATCATCTTCAGATTAAGAGAATGTATTAGGAATGTTTCTTGTTCATTCACAAATTCTTGAGCTGATCCAGACCATCCTTGTTTAACTGCTTGAATATAAACGGATTTTATCCATGAAACAGGTTCTCTAATTGTTATTAATAAATTATCTGTCTTTACAATATTGTTTAGATTTTTACTAGTATATTTTATGAAATCAGGAATTAATTCTTGAAATGGAATCTCATTTAAGTATGATGTTGAGAATCCTTCATTACTTATAACAGATACTTTATTATTGTAATCTTGTCTATCAGGAAGGATTTCTGATTTAATAGAGTTTTTCATTTTTCTTTTCGCTACATTTTGTTTTGCATTTAATAAAAAGTCCATACTCCCTTGACACGCGAGGTTATAGTGAGGATCTTTCAACCAAATATTTTGCATATATGTAGTAGCGGTTTTAAGCATACCAATATGGATAAACTTATAGTTCATTACAACACCATCCATTCAACACAACCTACATGTTATTATAATTTTTTATTTTTGTTATCGTTTCTTCGAATTTGATTAAATCTTCTTCAGTGTCAATATCAATGTCATAAATCTGATCCATGATATAACCTACTTCATTATCGTTTAAACTTGTTTCATAACCCAATGTATCATCTATCTTATTAATATATACAGCACCGTTAACTTTATAGTATTTTTTTAAATCTTGCCTTCTGACTGTGCTATCTTCTAATAGAATGGGAACTAGCAAATTATTCTCGTCTATTGAACGCATAAAAATCGGATGTTCATTAACTTCATTTATACTGACTAAACTATTTTTCTTATTTGATATTAATAATTGTATAGCATCATCAATGTGCCAAAATTTCCTTAAAGGTTGTGTTGGCTGAAGTAGAACAACATAATCATAATGATTATTCTTTTGCTTAAAATTATTTATAGTATGTAATAGCACATCGATGGTTTTTGCTTTATCTGTAGCATATTCCTTAGGTCTCAGAAATGGTATTTCTGCACCTAATTCGCTTGAAATAGAAGCAATTTCACTGGAATCAGTTGACACAATGATCCTATCTAAATATTTTGATTTTTTCGCTTCATCTATCGTATATTGTATTAAAGGTTTTCCAGAAACTTGTTTAATATTCTTATTGGGAATACCTTTACTACCTGCCCTAGCAGGTATAATTGCTAAGAATGTATTTCCTTTATACATCTTTTCATTCCTTTTTTATAATTAGTTTAGATCATTAAAGTTTTTTTGGATTTCTATATTCCATATTTTATTATCCTCTAATACTTTTAAAAATTCTACATCACTATTACCTTTGCCAAATCTTTGCGCATATCTGCGATCAAATGCATTGACTTCATTGATTGCTTTTAAAATTTCGTGTCTATCTTCTATCGTGTGAATAATATTCTTTTGTTGCTCACTATATCGATTCATTTGACGATTCCCAATATCAATCGTTGGTATACCATATACTTCAGCTTCTCTAATACCTGAACTGGAATTACCGATGATGTACTTTGCATGTTTTAATAAGGTTAAAAAGTACTCAAACCTTATTGAGGGATATATTTTAATATTATTATTTTCCTTTAACGCTTCAATTTCATTTATAATAATGGCGCTACCTTTATCATTATTAGGATAAATCATAACAAAATTTTCCTCAGATTCAACTAAAGCATCTTTAATCTCTTTTATATTTTTCTCTAACAAATGATATTCTGTCGTAACTGGATGATACATAAAAATGGCATAATCTTGTTTATCAAAAGAAATATCATACCTGTTCTTTACTATATTGTATGAAGGAAGGTTTTCTGATAGCATAATATCAATATCTGGAGAACCAATTGTAAAAATTGACTCCTCTTTTTCCCCAAGTTGTATTACCCTTCTTTTGGCATCTTCATTACATACAAAATGTATATGAGCAAATTTCGTTATCGCGTGCCTTATGGATTCATCTATTGTTCCTGATACTTCACCACCTTCAATATGTGCTACCCTAATGTTATTAAGAGCTCCTACAATTGCACCAGAAAGGGCTTCAATCCTATCACCATGAACTACAATAAGATCTGGTTTTTTTTCTATTACATAGTTACTTAACCCCATAATAGTATTACTTAAGATGATATCCATTTCTGTACCCAGTTGCTGATTGATATATTGGTATATATTCCTAAATCTATCTTTCTCTATTTCTTTCCACGTTAAACCGTACTGAGATAACACATGCATTCCAGTAGCAAATATTTCAACTTCAAAATTTTTATTATTTTGTAATAGCCTTAATAAAGATTTCATTTTTCCATAGTCTGCTCTAGTACCTGTGATAAACAGAATTTTTTTCATTAAACTTTCCTCCATTTATCATTTGGATGAAACATTATTCCAATTCAAATGATATCCGCTGTTCAAATCTTGTGTTGCTATTTTCCCTAAAATATTATTATAATCTTCTGCATATATTTCTCCAATTCCTGGTCTCTTTACCCACACATTATCTTTAGTAAACCGATCACCTTTTTTTATGTTTTTTGTTGTTACTACTGTAGAAAAGGCAAAATCCATTGTTACTTTTTCCTCTTTTGCGGGTTCCTTTGTTCCACCACGCATTCTAGCAACTTCTTTACTATCTTTAATTAGTGATTTTAAAGCCTGCGGGTCCATAGAACATTCAATATCAGGTCCATTGCGATCATAAGAATCTGTAAAATGACGTTCTAATATTGATGCTCCTAAGGCAGTAGCTGCTATGGCCGCATTGTTATTAACTGTGTGGTCAGATAACCCAATTACAGTATTAGGAAATTGTTTTTGTAATTCTTGAAAACCTCCCAACCTTACTAATTCAGGAGGAGTTGGATAAAGGTTTGTACAATGTAATAAGGCATATGGTACTTTATATTCTTCTAATATTTGTACTGTTTTTTTAATACTGATAATAGTATTCATACCAGTAGAAACAATCATCGGCTTTCTGAAAGAAGCAACATGCTCTATTAAAGGATAATTATTACATTCACCTGAACCAATCTTATATGCTAATACGTCCATTTTTTCCAAACGATTAGCAGCCTCTCTAGAAAAAGGTGTACTTAAAAATATCATACCTTTCTCTTCTACATATTGTTTTAACTCAAATTCGTCTTTTTCATTCAGTGCGCTTCTTTCCATTATATGATAAATGGAATCTTTAGCATTTCCAGGGATAACTTTTTTCGCAGACTCAGTCATTTCATCATCAATGACATGCGTTTGATGTTTAATAATTTCGGCACCTGCTTTATAAGCTGCATCGACCATTTCCTTTGCTACAGATAAGTTCCCCCCATGATTAATACCTATCTCAGCAATAACCAAAGGTGGATAATCGTTACCAATATGTCTGTTACCTATTGTAAAGTATGTTGACAAGGAAAAACACTCCCATCTAGTGTAATAAATATCTATCTAGTAAATTTGAACAGAATGGATATTGGAAAGATTATCAAAGGAAAAGAAACGGCTCATTTTATTTTCCTTATCATAAATATGAATACCACAATTCATGTGAATGTTAGATGTTAAATCCTGTAACCTTTCAATATGGCGGTGTTCACTCTGTCCTATATAATAGAACTTTCCATCAAAAGCTAACCCTCTTACAAAACCATTAATATTTACTAATTTCTTATTATTTGTTTGGTATACATTTCCACTCATGCTATCAATTATTGTAATTTCATTCTGAATAAAGTTTATGGAATGAGGCATCCACAAATCTTGTATCGGGTAATTTAATATTTCCATTGTTTCGAGATCAATTTGTGCAACACCACCATCATAGCAACCTTGTTTCCATAATCCACTTATAGAAAACATAGAAACATATAGCATGCCATTTTTTATACATAGGTCGTTAATGTGATGTCTGTCTGGTATATTAAGAGCTTTTTTTGATATAAATACTTCATCTATAAATCTTCCTGTTTCAACATCAACGACAGATATAGAGTCACGGCCAGTGTTCGCTATATATAAATTTTTATCTTCTTTATTATAAGTTAAACCATGAACGTTTGATCTCTCTAAGGTTTCAATGGTATTAATATGCTTAAGGTTTTTATCGAAAACTACAATTCCTACAAGTGCATCTGCAACATAATAATAATTTTCAGTTTCACATATTTGTCTACATCTGCCATCATAATGTTTTGTTAATTCGTTCGTTACAAAATTATAGGTATATAATCCACCACCTTTATTTAATGTTTCTGGACTATTACCATCTGAACATGAGAATAAAATAGTTTGATTATTGTGTTTTAGATCATTTTCAATTTTTAATTGATATAATACTGGAGAACAGTAATAATCGTCTCCACCTACATACCCCATTGCGTCTAACTGTTTAGCAACACTCTCATATGAAGTTGTCGTAATTAATATAATGAATTCTTCATTAATTTGCTGTATTTCATCTGGAGAAATAACTGATAAATAGCCAAATAAATTTGTATTTTGCATTGTAGGACTACTATCCACTACATATAATGGATCCATTTTCAATTTTTTAATCGTATTCTCTACTAATTCAAGTCCTGCACCAAACAATACAACTTTTCGCTTGGTTAATATATGTTGTAAGTCTTGCCATTTAATCCAAATATCATGCATAACACTTTTCCTTTCCATCCATTAAAAATCTAGTAATTGATCAAAACTATCTTTTAAATGTCTATTTAATTCAGAATCTTCAATTTTTATCAACTTCAAGAATTCACCAAATGATGCATTTATTTGATTAATTTTTTTAGAAACAGTTTGTTCAAATTTGATATGTTGTGATTTTTCTGCTAAATTTTCAATTTGAACACGTATAACTGGTGCAAGAAATGCTTTGTAATAATGATTTCTTTTTAATTTCTTAAATAAACTATCAAATTTCTTTAATTTTTTCTCTAATTTAACAGAAGTAAGATTTCCTTTGTTTTTATTAATGTTTTCAATTATATTCTCTAACTCTAAGTGATAGCTGTTAAAAACTTTTCTGGCACTTTCGATTTCGCGTATATTCTCTTTAACTTTCGATAGATTATAGCTATTGCTTATTTCCCACCAATTATTCGAAACTATATTTGATTCATCTAAATAGTTTGTAATCACTTCTTCAAGCGGAATGAAGGTTGTGCCTTCAATATTCGCACCATATTTACTAGTATTAATTACCTTAATCTCTTTAGTTGCTTTTATATATGCTTCTAATTGCTCTCTCATTGAATTAAAAGACTCATTAGTTAAAACACTATTATTGCTAACACCTTTAACAGATATCAAGTCAGAAAACTCCATATTTTCCCTATATTCTATACCTGAAGCATATCCTTTTCCCTTATTTACTGCTAAGTCTTGTCCAACTAGTATAACCTTCTCAAATCCTAACAAACTAAGTAACTGATAAGTTACTACAGCAATTGAAGAAGCATCTTTTAATACTTCAAGATTTTCACTTATTAAAGTTTCAGTAACAGTATCTTGATTGATGACCATATGCATTGTTGGGCCTGGGTAGTTAGCTAAAGTTTCATAACCGACTGTTGTACCAAATATTAAAGGGATGCTAGAAACCTGACTATCTTTTAATTTTTTTAAAACTTTTTGATTACCTTTTTTTGGATCA
Organism: Gracilibacillus suaedae; assembly: GCF_017599345.1. Lineage (GTDB taxonomy): Bacteria > Bacillota > Bacilli > Bacillales > Amphibacillaceae > Gracilibacillus > Gracilibacillus suaedae. The sequence continues at coordinate 46,656 of NZ_JAGFVL010000023.1, read as the reverse complement.
TAGGATAAAATAGCATCAGGATATATATTTTTTTCTAACAACGCATTTATAGCAGATCCAACGGAAAAAATATAAGCTAATCCATTTTCTTTTATATAATGTAAATTGTTATATTCATCATCTAAACTTGGCCCAGCAGATACTATTACGGCAGTTCTTTTTTTGAATTGATGTTCATCTACATCTTTTAAAATATTTGGTGTATTAATTATTTTCGGAAGATTTTTAATTACATTAAATGTCCACCTTTTTTGAAATGAAATATTGGTCACTAATTGATTCTTTTTATTTTTTAGATTGGATACAAGTAATTGGTACAATTCATTTAATTCTTGCTGATAGAATTTTTCATAGAAAGGCAAAGCAAAAACCTGTATATCTTTATGATAAACTCCTTGTAACTGATTAATTTGTTCGTCCAATCGTTTTTTAATAATAATATTTGTCGAATCTTTCTTAAAGATTTCACTTAAAGATCTTGTATTTAACATAACCATTAGTATATTAATATCTGGTTCATAGATAGTGAAACTAATATTTAGATACCTTTCCTTTAATACTTCATAATGATAACCCAAACCAAAACCAAATAATATTACATGTTTTTTTCCATCTTCCAAATGAAATGCATCAACTACACGCCTTGCTTCAGATTCTGGATCATACTTACTATGAATATATCTATGTGTTGAATTTTGTTTTATCTTTAGTGTTGGAAGATCTTTTTTAGAATTTTCAATTGTAATCATATCTAAGTCTGTAGATAATACATTAGTTAATTCATTAAGCAAGTCTCGATCCTTTGTTCTTAAAAAATCTCTGTTATTAATTAACATTTTGCCTACATCCTTCTGAATCAATAGTGTCAGTAACAAGCTCCTTTAACCTTTCGTAAGTTGGAATAACCTCATAATTAATAATATCTGCTAGTAATATTTCATCTTGACTTCCAAGTGTTTCTGCTAGTGCACGAACTATATTTTCTAACTCATGATAAATTGAAACATATTTTTCCCAGTTACTAGGACGTTCCCTGAGAGGATCAATACTCTGCATCATATCACTAATCCATTTTAATCCCTCTGTAAAATGGATGAATTGATCCCAACTTTCTGAAGATGGCTTTTGGTAAAAATCATCGACAACAACTTTAAGTTCAGGTAATGCACTGTTCAAATAACTTTCTGCTGTCAAAAGAGTTTCATTAATAAATTCTGTTTTTGTTTTTGCAACAATTTCAATATGTTCTATATTTTCTATATGTTTATCGATAAATTCTTCGTAATCCGTATATACTTCATGTCCATCTATTACTAAGTGACTAAATATATATTTTTCATCCAGAAAAGCATTAATATGTTCTTTTACATTAGAGTAAACTTCAATATCTTTTTCTACTACTTTTTCATTCTTATTTAATGTTAGTATCATATTTATCCTCCAACAAAATAATTGCTAATACTATTAATATCGACAAATTCTGTTTTTTTTCAACCTAACACACAAAAAAAGTTCCGGAAATATTATCCGGAACCCTTTTTCTAAAAATAAGTATTAACCTAATAATTGTAACACTGATTGCGGTTGTTGATTTGCTTGAGCTAGCATTGATTGTGATGCTTGAGAAAGAATGTTAGATTTAGTCATCTCCATCATTTCTTTCGCCATATCTACGTCACGAATACGAGATTCAGCAGCAGATAAGTTTTCAGATGAGTTATCTAAGTTAGCGATAGTGTGCTCAAGACGGTTTTGCATCGCACCTAGATATGAACGACCTTCAGAAACCGTTTTGATTTGATTTTCAATTTCTGTAACTGCAGATTGTGCACCAGAGAATGTTGAAATATCTTCTCCTTGTGCTCCAGAAACTACTGAAGTTAAATCTACACCAGAAGTTGTGAAATCAATATTAGTTAATTCACCTTCGTTTGCACCAACTTGAATACTTACTGTACCAGACTGACCTGTAGAACCATCTAATAGATTTTGCTTGTTAAACTGAGTGTTGTCTTTAATTCTTCCTAATTCTTTTCCTAATTCATCAAACTCATTTTGTAGTGCTTCACGATCTTGGTCAACGTTAGTATCATTAGAAGATTGTACAGCCAATTCACGCATACGTTGAAGGATTGAGTGTGTTTCGTCAAGTGCACCTTCTGCAGTTTGAATCATTGAAATACCGTCTTGAGAGTTACGGCTTGCTTGATCTAAACCACGGATTTGAGAACGCATTTTTTCTGAAATAGAAAGACCAGCAGCGTCATCTCCAGCACGGTTAATACGTAAACCAGAAGATAATTTCTCCATTGAAGATTGCATGTTTCCTTGGTTGATTCCTAGTTGACGATGAGTATTCATCGCTGGAATATTATTGTTGATAATCATAAGTATAGTTCCTCCTTGAGAATTGTAAAATTTCCACATCCTTGTGGTTGTATACTAATTGGTGAGAGCGGCCGCCAATCACCTTAATTAGTTCCTATTAATACTATCGGTCAATTTTATTAGATGTTTAATATTTTTTATTATTTTTTTTAATTAAATCTAATAAGTTTTCTGATAGGTTTGCCGCTTGGCTATTTTCTTCTTGAATCGCTTGATAAATTTCCTTTCTATGCACCTCGACATTTTTTGGGGCATTTATTCCCAACTTGATTTGATCACCATCGACTGCTATCACTTTCACTTCAATCTCATCACCAATTTGGATGGCTTCATTGACTTTTCGTGTCAGCACTAACATACTACTCCACCTCTTCCTTCGAGGTTGCTTTAAATATTGATTCTTTAGTTGTGTAAGTTTGATTTTTGGTAATATACTGCTTAGCTAGTTTAGTTGTTTGATTAATTACAACAGGAGCATGTAAATTGGCAGTACTTGTTGTTAAAGGTTCTTTAACTGTAATAATTGCTAAAACCAAGACATCTTTTTCTTTTTTGATTTTTAATTGTTCTAATGTTGGATCATCTAATTCAAACTGATAATCTTTCACAAAAAGAAATGGGTCTACTACAACAAACGCTGGGTCGATTCCATTCGTTGATTGAAGTACTTGAAACAAACCGCTTTCCTCAAAGCTTAATAATACAAAGTTCTTTTCATCTATAAATCCTGGAATACCTTGCGGAAAATGGATAATCGCTTCGTCTTTTACATCTATCTCACCAAAATATTTCGTTTCTATTTGCATAATTTCACCCTTCTATATTTCCATTTCAAAATTATTGCCAACATATTTTACATCTACAAAATCAATGTCGATCCAATTTTTTTGTTCTATATATGTTTCGACATCACCACGTTGATAATAGAATTCATTTTCTGTCGGTTCTGCATTTATGATGGGTTTATTCGCTCTATTATTTATTTCTACTTTCGCTGGCTCATAGTCAAACTTCACGCCGTCACCAGATGGTATCCAGCCGATATTGAAGTCCTTTATCGGTTTATGACCATTTTGTTTTGCGATTTCTGCTAAAGGCTCTCCACCAGCTTCGATCTTCATTAACATATCACCTTGTCGACGTCTTTTCTTTGACCCTTCTACTGCAGTTTTCATTGCCTCATTAGCATGTTGTTTTACTGATTGTTCTGTAGGTATAATACCAACATCTGCAAGTGCTTTTGATTGGTCGATTGTTAGCTTGCCAGGTGTAGTTTTAATTTGAATGTCAGCATGAGGTTGTTGTATCGTTTGTTTTGCTGGTCCGGATTCTATCGTTAACTGTGCGTTCTTTGTTTGTATTCCTAATAGAGCGTTTTGTGATTGTATTCGTATTTGGGGTAATTTCATATATTATTCCCTCCTTTTGATAAAAAGCCTCACCTTTTCTCAAAGGCAAGGCTTTATAGTTAACGTAGGAAATCTAATAATGTTGGTTGAATAACTCGGGAACCAGCACTTAATGCTGCTCGGTGAATTGCTTCTTGTGAAGTTAGATTCATAATAACTTCTTCCATATCAGCGTCTTCGTTTTTGGACATCATATCCTTAGCTGTTACAGCTTGCTCTTGCACACGATTTTCAATTAAATCTATTCGATTTTGGCGCGCTCCCAAGTCAGCTCTGGCATCGACGTTGTTATTGATATGCGTATCTAATTTGCCAATATACTCTCCAATTGCTTCATCATCATCACCTTGACGAAGTGCATCCGCAAAATCAGTTAGGTCATTAAATAATTCTTCCGTAAACACCTCATCTGGTTGCATATTAACCGTTATTTTTGAACCTGAGGAAACTTCAATGTTAACTGTTTCTTGGTTTCCTTCAAAATTAAAATTTCCGTTCTCATCTACTGTATAAGGTTTATCTCCACCGTCACCATCTGTTTTAGTCCCACTAAAAATATATTTGTTATTTACTTTCGTATTTGCTATTTCCAATATATGTTCTTTTAATTCATCAACTTCAGAAGCAATATTGCTACGTTGACCTTCTTCATATGTTCCGTTACTTGCTTGCACTGCTAGTTCACGTAACCGTTCTAAAGCTTTTTGATTTTTATCTAAAGCAGAGTCAGTATTATCCATCCAGTTATGAACTTCACCAATATTCCGTTCAAATTGCTCTACTTGTTTCACTTGTGATCGATAATCCATACCTTTCATTGCGACAACCGGATCATCTGAAGGGCGGTTAATCTTTTTCCCTGTAGATAATTGATCCATATATTTCCCAAGACTGTTGTAACTATTACTTAAGTTACGAAGCATATTCCCACTTAACATTCCTTGAGTTACTCTCATTTATTTTACTTACCTCCCTACTAATCCCATATTGTTAATAATTCTATCTAACATTTCGTCGACTGCAGTCATATTTCGAGCAGCAGCGTTATAAGCATGCTGAAATTGAATCAAATTCGACATTTCTTCATCTAGCGATACAGAACTAATGGATTGACGGTTTTCTTCTACTTGATTTCTTAGGATACTTGAATTACTACTCATTCTATTTGCTTCTTCTGCTATAACACCCATTTCACCAATTGTAGATTCAAAGAAGCTTTTTAAAGATGTTTTATCACCTAAAGTTGGTTCGAAATCATTAGTATCATATTCTTCTGCTCGTTTTGTATAAACGTCAGCTAAATCTATCGCATTTTCACCATTACCAGCGACTCCATCAGCTGAATTACTTGCAGCAATATTATCTTTATCATCAAGAATATCATCGTGAACCGCCATTGTTGCTGCTGACACACCATTCGGATCAAAGAAATCAAAACCATCCTCGCCATTTAAAGTAAATCCTTGTTGATGGACAGCATTAAATTCGTTTACTAAGTTTTCAACCATTTCATCCAAGTCTGCGAGCATATTGTTAAACTCACCAGCAACGATCGGATTACCGTCGTCATCCAGTTCATCGGTAACATATCCTGCTCCTTCCATCAATGCTTTTAATTTTCCTTGTACATCATAGGAATGTGCAGCAATCTGTCTGTCAGCAGTTATAGTACCATCCATTAAATCATTCACTACATCTTCCGTTTCTCTGTCGCGATCAGGTGATGCGAAAAAGAACTGTTGAGCATTGTTATTGTCATCAAACCCAACGTAGATATGGTTAACTGCTTCATCACTACCTAGTTCAACATCTACACTACCGTCTACCAAAGTGATCGTTTCACCACCATCTACGTCATCAGCATCTGCATTTAACGTAATTGTTGCGATACCCTCTGCGATCGAACTTGGTTGACCGGTACTTTCCCTATAGTCTACTGTTATATCAACATATTCAGACAAGTCATCAATTAACCGATCTCTTTCGTCATATAAATCATTAGGTACATGTCCGTGTGGTTCAATCTCAGATATTTGCCTATTAACACCATTAATTTGATCAATTAGAGAATTAACCTCTGAATTATCTACATCAATTTCTTTTTTTAAATTATTCCGAACATCTTGCAGAGAATTATGTGCATATTGGAAAGCTTCCGTTACTGCTATTCCACGTTGACGCACAACAGATCTTGCACCGGCATCATCTGGGTTCACTGATAAGTCCTGTAATGATTCCCAGAATTTATTCATGGTATTAGCTAGACCTTCATCCGTTGGTTCATTCATGATCGCTTCCATTTGACTCATCATGTCAGCCTTTGATTCATAGTAACCCACCTTATTATTTTCTTGTCTAAACTGCTTGTCTACAAAACTATCTCTAATTCTTTGAATAGACCCTGCTTCAACACCACTCCCAATTTGTCCAGGTATTTCTGGTCTATTTCTTCCTGGTGCAGGATAGGCACCTGTTTGTGTCATATTCACTCGTTGCCTTGTATAGCCTTCTGTATTGGCGTTGGCGATATTATGTCCAGTTGTATATAATGCTGACTGTTGCGTATGAAGTGCTCGTTTTGCTACTTCTAATCCATTAAAAGTTGATGACATTTTTGTTCCTCCTACTTACGCTTTCGAATCAAATGCCGAACGTCTCGGTGCGGACGGCTTTGATTGATGTTTGTTATTTCCATAATTTAAATTTTTTATGGTTGGCTGCATCATGTTTAATGACAGCTGAACAAATTGTAAAGACTGTTGGGTTAACTGTTTGTTTAAATCCTCTTGACGACGCAATTCTACTAATTGTTCTGCTAAACGTAATGTTACTTCTTCCAATTGTTGTTGTTCCGCTCCAGTTGTATATTCTTCAATAATTGTCGATACTGTGACAGTTGTAGGGTCTAGTTTTTGCTCGGTTGCCCAGTCGGCTACTGTATCGATTCGTTTTTGCTCGATTTGGTTGATTGCCTGTACATGTTTCTGTTCTTTGACTAGTAACTTCTGCAAGGCATCTGTCTGATTTTCTTTTAAAATTTCTGTTTTTTGTTTCGATACGTGCAGTAAACTGTCATGTAACTCAATCAATTTATTTAGGTGTTGGATAATAGGCTGAACGGACATAAATGGTCTGCTCCTTTTTCTTACGTAATATTAGGCTTTCCAATAGTTTATTAGCTTCTTGGCTGTTTCTTTGTTGTTTATTTGATATTCACCATTATCTACTTGCTGTTTAATTTCATTCACATAAGCTTGGCGAGAATCTTTTTGTTGCATTTTTATTGCTTTATCTGAAATTTCTAATTGATCGGGTTTCAGTGAACGGGACTTGGATGCTACTTTTTGCTGGATATGTTGTTGTTTTTGGTAGGGATTCATATTTGTATGGTTGGGTCCATGAATTTTCAAGACCTTTCACCTCTTTCCTTTTTCTCGTACATATGTATTTATTATCTATATCGGACGGTTCTTCGAAATGTTTAATATTCTTTTAGTATATCGATTTGAGAGTGGTTTGGGAAGGGGGTATATCCAAGGAGGAGAAGTCTTTTCCAAGGAAGAGGAGGTTTTATCCAAGGAACAGAAGAACTTTTCCAAGGAAGAAAAGCCTTTATCAAAGGAACAGATCAACCCTTCATAAAAAACCTCCTATCGTTAAGGTTTTAATCTTCCTTGCTTCTAGTGTAGTAGGTTTGAGTTCTTTCTTTTTCATGCTGTTCGTTTCGCTGTTTCACCTGTTCAATTTCCTGTTGATAGCGTAAATCCGAAGATAATTCATTTTGACAGTTCTCGCAAATTTTCCCACTGGCAATCGGTTCTCCGCACCGTTCACACGGAAAACTTATGTTAGGGAACTGAGTAGATCGAAGTCGTTTATCTTTTACAAATTGTAAGATTATATCCTCCTTTACTCCTGTTGCTTCAACGATTTCAGGGATAGTAGCTCGTCTATTTTCACGTTTTTTGAGAAAGTCATAAACAATTTGAAATAATTTTTCATCCTCTTTCACACAATCAGGACAAATGGATTTGGTAATTTTGACAAAAACTTTATCACACCTTGCGCAATTTGCTAATTCTCCCATTTCTAGCACCTCTTTCTCTATATTTAGTTGATTATCTAGCGAGTGTAAAACTGTAAATATTAGGGGATCCTGCTTCTTTAAGTAATTTTGCAGCATGATGAATTGTCATACCTGTTGTATATATATCATCGACAAGTAAGACATCAGTTTCAAGTGATTTAGTTAAGAAAAATGGATTTTTTGTTTTAATTCGCTGTTGCCTTGATTTTTTTGATTGTTTTTCCGAATGACTTGACTTTCTTGAAAGTGCAGTTATGATCGAATTTTCATAGTGCGTAGCAATCACTTCTGCAATGGCTGTTGCCTGATTAAATGCTCTTTCCTGATGTCTTTCATCTGTTAGTGGAATTGGTACGATCGTGAAGGATTTGGTCGGATAAAAGTTTCGTATCTCTTTTTTGATGTAAGGCGTAAATATTTCTTTAAGTTGATAATCACCACGATATTTCCACTGAGTTATGATTTCTTGCATAAATGGAGTGTACGGAAAAAGCGGTCGATTAAACTGTAATACATCACGATATTTATCATTTGTTTGCCACTTCTTGCAGTCATCACATATCATTCTAGACGGCATTTGTCTGCCACACTTTTCACAAATAGCACCATTAATTCTAACTAATTGTGAATTACAGCTATCACATAAGCTCGTCTGTTGGCTTGGTAAAAAAAGTGTACTCCAAGTAACTGACTGACTAATCCAATCCTGACACTTTAAACAATATGTCATCGTTTTTTTCCTTTCTTATTCATCATTTTAATTTGTGCAATTGCATCTTCCATGGCATTGGTTTTGCCTTGGTGAATAAACAGGACATCCCCAGTAGGATCACCCGGGCTTCTTCCTGCTCTTCCAGCAATTTGTACTAATGCTGCTTCGTCGAAGACATGGTGTCCCGCATCGAGAACCACGACATCTACAGAAGGAAAGGTTACCCCTCGTTCAAGAATCGTTGTGGTAACGAGGGTTTTGATCTTTTTTTGTCGGAATTGATCGACTTTTTCTTTTCTGGCAGGATCTTCGGCATGTACAGCAACTTCCTGATAGTGATCGGCTACTTTTTTTAGTAATTCTATCGTTGGGACAAAAATTAATAATTGGCGGGAAGTTGATCTTGTAACGAGAAATTGCTGCAGAGCTTTTGGTTCTGTTCCTTGTTTGAGCTTTTTTCGTAGGTTTATTTCGATTTTAAGGGTAGGAATTGGCAGTGGGTAACCATGAAAGCGAATCGGGACAAATTGCACAGGCAATTTCCTTTGACGGATTTTTCGTTTATGCTCTGGTCTAGGAGTTGCTGTTAAATAAATCGATGTGGCATCCAATTTGCAAGCTCGATCTGTTAAATAGGGTAATGTTTGATCATGATGAAAAGGGAAAGCGTCAATCTCATCAATAATCATGACATCGAAAGCTTCGTGATAACGGATTAGTTGATGAGTAGTGCTGATGATCAGCTGTCCTTTATCGGTTCGATCTGGAGAATCTGCATACAACGCTTCGATTTCCGTATGTGGGAAAGCATGCTGAAGACGAGGAAATAGTTCTCTTACTACATCTGCTCTTGGTGTGGCAATGCAGATTCGTTTTCTTTCCTTAATTGATTTCGTTATTGCTGGAAATAGCATTTCTGTTTTACCAGATCCACATACAGCCCAGATCAATAGTTCATTTTGATGAGTGCTGATCGCTTGTGTAATTGACTGTGCTGCTTTTTGTTGAGGTGGGGTTAATGTGCCTGTCCAGTAACATGGTTGTGCTTGAAGTGACCAAGACGGAACTGTTCCATTCCACGTAATCAGTGTATCACATTGAAGAACTCTGCCTGTTTGGACACAATTACGGCAGTAAAGATGAGTGTGGTTACACCTTGCGCATGGTATATTGGCAAACAACTGTTTATTTTTATTGCCACAACGGTTACATTGGTACCGTCCATATTTGGTTGTTATACTTGGGAGTTGTTTTAATTGGTCAGTGCGGATTAAATAATCAATTGTTGGCTTTGTAAGTGGAAGTTCTGAGGTTAACAAAAGCTTTCCTGCGAGGGTTTTAGAAAAATTCATGGCAAACCTCCTATATGTTTGGTGGGGACAAGCCCCACCAATATTATATTTTTATGTCCAGGTCCAGCGCCCAACAACTAGTGTGATCTTCGTACCTTGCCGATTGGTAAAACCAGAGGCTTAGTCACCCTTATGCCCTTGAGTTTAAAGTCAACATCGAGTCGCTTCTAGCTCCCAAAGAGTTTCCTTTATCTCCTACGAAAGTATGATCGTAAAGACCGTCACTTTGCGTGACAATATCGATCCACTCGTGTTTCACGAGCGCAGTCCATACGTCGCTTACCGGGCGCTTCCACCTTTCTTATACCATCCCATCCCTAGTGATCCTTCACCGAGATGTGTACCGATAACAGGACCAAAGTAACTTACTGATACATCTACGTTGTCAAAACGTGTTTCTAATTCCTTTTTAATTTCTTCAGCCTCAGCCTCACGATTTGCATGTATAACAGTTGCTCGAATCGGTACTCCTGTTGAAGCATCTTCTTCGAATAATTCGAAGATTCGCTTTAATGCCTTTTTCTTGGTACGAATCTTTTCATATGGCACGATCTTAGCATCTTCAAAATGCAGAATTGGTTTGACTTGAAGCATGCTACCAATTAGAGCTTGAGCACCATTCAATCTGCCGCCACGGTGAAGGTGACTTAAATCGTCTACCATGAAATAAGCGCGAAGTGATTCCTTTATCTCATGCAAGCGTGCCATAATTGTTTGAGAATCTTCGCCATTCTGAGCCATGTCTGCTGCTTCGAGCACATAGAATCCTTGCGCCATACAACTGATTTCCGAATCAAATGGAAAGACTTCCATTCCTTCTACCATTGATTGGGCTGTAACAATGGATTGAAAAGTACCACTAATACCGCTGGATAATGTAATAAAAATGGCTTGATCATAATCTTTGGCGAGTTCGTTTAATTTTTCCGTTATGAGGCCGATAGAAGGTTGTGAAGTTTTGGGGAAATCCTCTACCTCTCTTACTTTCTGATAAAATTCTTCTGTGGAGATATCGATTTCTTCCTGGTAGGAGTCGTTCCCAATTACCACATTCAGAGGGACCATATGTATATTTTTTTCTTTTCTATACGAAACTGGAATATATGCCGTACTATCGGTAATGACAGCAACTCTCATATTTATATCGAACCTTTCTACTAATTTATAGTTTACTATATTTTATTTTACCTAATATTATGTTTGTTGCATAGTCTTAAGTTGAGAAAGGTATTTGGAAAGAAGTACAAGCCCTGATCATGATGATTACTGTTCGCAAAACAGCATCACCAAAAACGAACGGACATTTATTCCGTTATTAGCATCAAAAACGATTTCTTCGTGGCTTTCGCGGACATCCATTCCCTTATTTCATGCCATTTCTCATTAATGAGCATAAAATAGGCGAAATAGGGGATTGAATGTCCGTCAGCTCCAAAAAAATATCGTTTTAATACAAAATAGAGGAACAAATGTCCGCTTCTTTCAACGCATACACATGGATAATACTTATAAGATTTCTACCCAGCCTTTTTTGATAGCAATAACAACAGCTTGCGTACGGTCTTTTACTTTCATTTTTTGCAAAATACTGCTTACGTGGTTTTTTACGGTTTTTTCACTTATATAAAGTGATTCTGAAATCCCTTTGTTACTTTTACCTTCTGCAAGTAATTGCAACACTTGGCATTCACGTCGAGTCAGTAAGTGAAGTGGTTTTCGGTGCTCTACTTCTTTCAATTTTGAAAGGGAAGTGTCAGAATCATATAATGCGTCTTCTTCTGTTACTAACCTGCGATATTCTTTGACTAAATTATGGGTTACTTTCGGGTGTAAGTAAGAGCCACCTTCTGACACAACGGAAATAGCATCAATCAGCGCGTCAGAATCCATTTCTTTTAGTAGGTAACCTTGTGCACCAGATTTTAAAGCGTGGGTTACATAATTTTCATCATCATGAATCGAAAGAATAATGACTTTTACGCCAGGGTAACGTTCCAACAACTCAGCAGTTGCCTCTACACCGTTAACACCAGGCATGTTGATATCCATCAGTACCACATCAGGCTTGTATTTTTTTACAAGCTCTGCTGCCATGGAACCATCGTCACCTTCTGCTAAAACATTAAAACCATTCTCCAATTCTAATATCCTTTTAACCCCTTCGCGAAACAGTTTGTGATCATCGATTAATACAATGTTAGTTGACATGATTACTCCTCCTCAAGTTCCTATATACTATTTTATTTATTTTTTGATAAGTTCATCGTTGTATTAGTGCGATTAATTCCTATCCCTACCATTATACCTGATTCAGATTAATTTGCAGTATTATCGTCAAGTTCCAGAGGGATTGTGATGTTAACTCTTGTGCCAGCTCCTTTTTTACTGGTAAGGTCTAAGTCTCCTCCAAGAATATCGACTCGCTCGTGCATGCCTATTATACCAAAAGATTTATCTTTTTTCTCGGATTGTTCGAAACCCTTGCCATTATCAGTGATTGTAGCAACTACTCTATCACAAGAAATGTCTAACTCCACCAAAATAAGTTCAGCCTCCGCATGTTTTATTGCGTTTTGTATCGATTCTTGTATTAAACGAAATAAAGCTACTTCGTAATGACTATGTAATCGCTCGTCAGACGACTGATATTTGAAGCGAATATTAGGATGTTGATCCTCTAATGTACTTATGTACTTTTTAATAGTCGGTATTAACCCTAAATCATCCAGTGCCATTGGGCGTAAGTCATAGATAATCCGCCTTACTTCATGTAAAGATTCACGAATCATAACTCTAACATTACGCATTTCTTGGACTGCGCTATCTACATCACCTTTCTTAAAGGTACGGTCGACTATTTCTGAACGCAGCATAATATTCGCTAACATCTGTGCTGGGCCATCATGCATTTCTCTCGAAAGTCGGCGACGTTCTTCTTCTTGTGCTTCGATAATTTTCAAACCAAATTCTTGTTTTTCATAGGCATCACTAATTAAATCAGAGACTTCTTGAAAGTCCTCATTTAAATAATTCAAGACGATCGAAACTTTTCCTACTAATCCTTCTGCTCGTTCGACCATTTGTTCGATTGATTTTAGCCGTAACTCAATTTCATCCCGTCTTTCTCTAAGTACTTTTTCCTTATCACGTGTTACCACTAAATCTGTTTGAAGCTGATGGGCTTGGTCGTATACTTCCCTAATTTTATCCTCTGAATATTCTTTGAAGTTTTTACTGACTTCAGCTAGTTTTTTTCTGGCTAGTTTTACTTTCTTTTCAAGGGCATCTCCTTCATCAATTACCACCGTTACATCTTCTTTTAACACTGCTAGTTCTTGCTCTAACGTTTGATATTCCTTACGAGAATCTTCGGCGATTTCAAAGATTTCATCCTTGCTGTTTTTTACTGTATCTATCATCTCGTCTATTATATAATCTAATGTACGATCTGTATGTTTCATATACAAAACCTCACCACCTAGTTTCATTTTATACCATACGAAATATATAGTTCTTTTTTAGGGGGTTATCATAATATTCTTTATTCCCTATTACAATTATTTTACACGCATTCATTTCATGAACACAAATTTATTTGTATTTAGGAGGATTTATAGATGCTTAACCACTATTTTACAGTGAAGCTAGAAGGATCTGATGAGCGAGTCATTCAAAAATCAAGGTTTATCGGATATGTGAAACGCGTTATAAGTGAAAATGAAGCCCAGCAATTCATTCAAGCAATCAAAAAGAAACATGCTGATGCTACACATAACTGCTCTGCCTATATGATTGGTGAACATGATCAAATTCAGAAAGCTAATGATGACGGCGAACCGAGTGGTACTGCTGGTGTTCCCATCTTAGAAGTTTTAAAGAAACGGCAATTAAAAGACACGGCAGTCGTGGTTACCAGATATTTTGGCGGGATTAAGCTTGGGGCAGGTGGGTTGATTCGTGCATATTCCAGTACAACCTCATTAGCGATCAATACGACAGGTGTTGTCGAACGAAAACGAATGAAGATGTTTTTTGTAACAGTTGATTATACTCTGTTAGGAAAATTGGAAAATGAATTACGCCAATCTGAATATTTATTAGAAGAAACGGAATATTTGGATAAAGTAACCTTTCACGTCCGTACTTTGGTTGGTGAAGAAACTGGTTTCACGAACTGGATAACAGAATTGACTAGTGGAAATGCTGAACTAAAGGAAGGAGAGGATTCTTATATCGAGGTAGACATATCGACCGAATGACTATTTCCCTGGAAATAATTTGAGTGTGAATCAGGTTCACACTCTGTTTTTTATTATTTTTTATGAAATGTTAATAGATTTGCCTGCTTAAGTTCATTCGTCAGTTTTTTTATAAATTCCTGTGAATTATCGATTTGTTGGCTTTCGGTTTGGTCTAGCATTTTTTGTAATATTGATCGATACACCTCTTGCTCCGTCAAACGACTCAACCCCTTTACCCATCCTAATTATACAATATGTTTGTACTTCTATTTTCGTAACTTGTTTACTATGAAAACAACCAAAAGCACTATCACAGTTCTTATTTCATCGAGACGACATCACCTGCAGGTGGTGTACGGTTCCTTGATGCCATTCATCAAAAATAGCGTACACTAAAGTAACAAAAAATGCAAAGAAAGATAATAGAATTGCTTTTTATACTTCCATGAAGTTGATAAGTCAAATGTTTAGAAAGATATGGCTTAATGTCTTTTTCCTCGTGTGATGGATTTGATGCGTTATATATGACTTCCTTTCATCATATAAAGAAAAACCAATATATTAACTTTCCTTAAACTCCTCTTTTTTTCTACTATAATACTTTGTGAATTATACCACTATTTTTGACCGTCGATTACATTCTTGTTCACTAAGGAGATAAAGTGAGACTATGATCAGCCGTTTTGCCCCCTACTAGTACCTATCAAGGAGCTAGCTTAGCTTTCTTGGTAACTTGAAGCTTGTTGTGGGAGCTTATAGACGTTTAGTACCGTGATAAAAAAATAGTCAGCTACTCATCTAAGTGGCTGACTTGTCTGTTTAATTAATGATTTTGCTTCCATTTGTTGAATTCTAAAAATTCTTTGAATTCTTGCTTAGAGACACCAGAATGCATTGCCTCTTCTGCAAGCTTTAACCATTCTTCATCTAGTTGTTCTTTAATTGCTTCATCAGATTGAGACATTAATAATTCATTAACAGTTACACCAAGGACCTTACCTACCTTCTCCATAAATTGAATCGATGGATTAGATTGGATTCCACGTTCAATAGAGCTTAAATAGGACTTGGCAATCCCAGCTTGCTCGGCAACTTCAGATAATGACATTCTTTTTTGTTTCCTTAATTCTTGAATTTTTTGCCCTATCACAACAATTCACCCACTTTCCTGCTAACCATGATTATTATAACATAAATAGTTTAGTTCGTTCTATATAAAGGTACGTCTTTTTGTCGAATTATGCAAGGGTTTATGACTATTTTTGCGTATTATGCAAAAAATCAAGACTAAAGTCCTGTAGAAACATTCGTTAAAACGTAATATTTTAGTTTGTCCAAATAGGAAATTAGTTCATTTGTCGAAGAGTTGCAACTATTTTCCGTTAATAAACACGTGCAATTTACCATTATTATTAGTATAATATGGATAATACATAGACTAAAGAGGTGTGGAATACTATGAAGAAGTTAGCACTACTTTTTATATTGGCAGGAATCGTGCTTCTAAGTATTGGCGGTTATCGTTACTTCCAAATACAAGCTGCTGAAAAACAGGCTGTCACTGAAGTAAACGAATTACTTGAGCAATCTTCTAAAGAAACAGGTGAGTCAACAAAACGAGCACCGGAGGACTTTTTTCCAGATATGGGAGAAGCAGTTGGTTTTTTGCATATTCCAACACTTGATGCTCAATTGCCTATCGTCGAAGGTACTGACCCAGATGAATTAGACAAAGGAGTCGGCCATTATCGCGGTTCAGCCTATCCACAACAAAACGATCAAATTGTGCTGTCGGGCCATCGTGATACTGTATTTCGCGAACTAGGAGAAGTAGAGGTCGGAGATACCTTTACAATAGAATTGGAATACGGAGAATTTGAATATGAAATGGTTGATTCCAAGATTGTTGATGCAGACGATACAACCATTATTAAATCAACAGCGCCTGAAGAAGAATTGGTTATCACGACTTGCTATCCATTTTCCTATGTAGGAAACGCACCTGAAAGATATATTATCTATGCAAAACCAATTTATTAAGCGTATTGTCTGTTAGCAATACGCTTTTTCACTTGTTTAGAGGGGGTAAATTAAATGAAACGGTTATTAATTGTATTGATAAGTTTGTTAGCATTTTTAGCTGCCTGTCAAGAAGACGAGCAAGTCCAGCCTGAAGACCGCCTGCAGGAATATGTAGACTATTGGATGGCAGAAGACTTCGAAAGTATGTATCAAATGGTCGAAGAAGATACGGATAAAGAAGAATTTGATCGTTATCCAAAGATATATGAAGACTTGGAAGTATCAGAACTATCAGTCGAATACGAAGTACCAGATGAAGATGAGGAAGAAGTTGACTTGGAAGAGATTGAATCAATGTCATTCCCACTCAGTGTAAGCATGAACACAATGGCAGGCCCCATTTCTTTTGATACGGAAATTGAAATGGTAAAAACGATCGAAACGGTCGAAGGTGAAGAAGAAATTGATTGGCTCGTTAACTGGCACCCTGGATTTATTTTCCCCGAGTTGGAAGATGGCGGAACAGTTGGAATTAATATAGTAGAACCAGTTCGCGGGGAAATTTATGACCGAAATCGCGAAGCACTTGCTGTCAATGAAAGCATTTATGAATTGGGTGTAGTAGAAGATTGGTTTACTGAGGATGAAGAGCAGGAAAAAGAAGAAATTGCAGAAATACTAGATATTACAGTGGAAGATATTGATCAAGCTTTAAGTGCTGACTGGGTAACACCAGATGTGTTTGTTCCATTAAAAGTAACTCCTAGCATTAGTGAAAATGGATTAGAAGAAGCTTTACAATCGATTGAACCATTTACCAAACAAACGACGACAGGGCGTATCTACCCTTTAGGTGAAGCTGCTGCTCATTTAGTAGGGTATATCGCACCAATTACAGCTGAAAAATTAGAAGAAGTCGATTCTAATGTTTATTCGGAAAGTGATTTAATTGGTTATCGAGGACTAGAAGAGCTATTTGAAGAAGAACTCCGCGGTGAAGAAGGTGTCCAGATTTATGTCGATAAAGAAGATCAGGAGCCTATCGTAATCGCTGAAACTGAGATGAAAGATGGAGAGACCATCACCCTCACTATTGATGCCAAGGTACAGCAAAGCATCTTTGATTCATTAGACGGAGACGCCGGAACTGCTACAGCAATTGATCCTTCGACTGGTGAAACATTAGCATTAGTAAGCAGTCCAGCTTTTGACCCGCACGCTTTTCTATATGGACTTAGTGGTGATCAATGGAATGAGTGGCAAGAAGATCCGAAGAATCCATTATTAAATCGATTTAGCGCAACCTTTGCACCTGGATCATCCTTTAAACCAATTACAAGTGCTATTGGCTTGGAAAATGGATCCATTGACCCAAATGAAGGCTACACCATCGAAGGACTGACCTGGCAAAAAGAAGGATGGGGTAATTACTCCGTTCGACGTGTTTCTGAATCAAATGGTCCGGTTGACTTAAGAGATGCACTCGTCCGCTCCGACAATATCTATTTTGCCATGCAAGCATTGGAAATGGGTGAAGATGCTTTTGTATCTGGCTTAGAAGCATTCGGTATTGGTGAGGAAGAGTTCCCTTTCACTTACCCAATCGAAGCAAGCTCTATTTCTTCTGATGGTACATTAAGTGAAGAAGTACTATTAGCTGATACGAGTTATGGTCAAGGTCAACTCGAAATGAGTGCACTGCAACTAGCAACGAGCTATTCCATTTTCCAAAATGACGGAAACATTGTCCAACCAACCTTGTTGATGGATGAAGAAGACGGACAGACATGGAAAGAAGGAGTGCTTTCCAGTGAAAATACTGACATCATTCGCGATGCATTACGTGGCGTAGTAACAGATGGTACCGGAAGTGAAGCAAACGTTAGTGGATTTGGGATAGCTGGAAAAACTGGAACTGCAGAACTGAAGCAATCACTTGATGAAGAAGATGCTGCTGAGAATGGCTGGTTTGTCGGCTATCCGGAAGACGGCAGTGTAATCATCGCTATGATGGTTGAAAACATCGAAGACAAATCGAATGGCAGTGGATATGTCGCTGAAAAAGTCGGAAACGTATTTTCTGAGATAAAATAAGAATCGAGAGCTAGCCCGAGGGATCGGGCTAGCTCTTTTTTTGATATCGGGCACTTTTTACGTTATATCGGGCACTTTCCTTATGATATCGGGCACTTTTAGTCATTTATCGGGCACTTTACAAATACTTAATCAAATCAACATGCTTATAATAGGCACCTTTATTATTTCCTTTTCGGATTAATGGAGCTCTCTGAAATAATTTTTTAATCACTTCTGGGGAAGCTGTTCCTAAAAATTCTCTAGCTAGTTTATTTGTTATTCTATTCTCCGACAACAACGCTAAATCAAACAATACTGGCAAATGGGCATCAGAGCTGCGTTCATTACAAAAAGGACATTGCCAACGCTGGCGTATTCTATTCATCGCAAATCTTGTACATGCCGGACATGGTACACCTTTAATAAGGTCACTCCACTTGATACCATACCGGTCAAGTACCGGAAAATGCGCTTCCTGGTGGTGATTACGTAAAAAGGATACAATCTCCTGATTTCGAGAAGGTGATATTTTCGCCGGGTGTTTTCGTGCTATTTTTTCTAAAAAAGATGGAAGTGCTTGTGCTGTGAGGATCCGGTGCCTATTTGGGTAATCCTGAAGTTCTAGAATTGCATTACGATTGACGAATACCGCTGCAGTAAAGGTCGGAAGCTGTTCGATGTTATGCTCATCCAGAAAACGGCGTAATTGTGCATATTGTAGATCTACTTGCAATAATGGATCTGGAAATACTTCTTTTTCTCCTGCTTTCGTTCGTATTAGCTGTCGGGAATGTGGATCAAAGTAGATGGGCGCGGTGTAATTCTTGATTTCTAGTATGATGCGATAGCCTAGATCTAAAAGGAGCCAGTCGATCTGGAATGCGGATTGGTGCTCAAAGCGGAGGCCGTTAAGGAATTGGGGTGAATCAAGGTAGGCTCGCTTCAGGTAATATTCAAGGTTTGCTTCTCCTACTTGTCCTGATTCAAATTGCCGCCACTTGTCATAGATGTAGCGATATTGAGGATGATCTTTCGGTAGTCGATCAAGTAGTGCTTTGTGCTTCAATAGTTTTAACGATGTTATTGGTATCATTTCTCCTCTCCTTTCCAATATATAGTAACAAAAAGCACAGCAGAAATCTACTGTGCTTCTCTTTTATAATGAAATTACCTGTCCTGTTTTACTACTCTCATATACGGCATCAAGTACTTTCATTTGGTTGCGCATTTTGCTCGTATCATAAAATAACGGTTGATTGTTCAATACTGCATGAGCGAAGTGTTCTGCCATTAATGTGTACTGGTCACCCGCTTCTTGCAATACTTCTGTACCTTCATCTGTTTTTACATGGATTTCACCTGTCATTCCTTCATTCGTGTCTGGTCGAAATGCAGATGTTACCGTAATGCTTCCCTTTGAACCGACCACTTCGTATTGTTCACGTGCTGTACTATCGAAACTGGAATCAAAAGATGTAACAATGCCATTTCCAAAGGTCATTGTACCCGCCATCGTTGTATCCACTTTTAATTCTGGATGATAGTATGCACTTGCGTGAACGGATACAGGTTCTTGTTCTAGGATATTACGAATCGCATGTAATGTGTAACATCCGACGTCAAACATTGATCCACCACCAAGCTCATTAATCAAGCGAATGTTGGAACGGTCTTCCAAATAAAAAGAGAAGCTTGCGCGCATAAAGGCTACATCGCCAATCACACCGTCATCAATCAATTGCTTGACTTTTTGATGCTGGGGATGGAATTGATACATAAATGCTTCCATGAATACCACATTATTTCTTTTACACGCAGTAATCATTTCCTCTAATTCTTCGTTAGTGACTGCAACAGGTTTTTCACAAAGTACATGTTTGTTCTTTTCGGCTGCTTTGATCACCCATTCTTTATGTAAGGCGTTTGGCAGTGGAATATAGACTGCATCGATTTCTGGATCGTCTAATAATGCCTCATAGCTATCAAACGCACGTGGAATTTGGAGCTCTTCAGCTACTTCTTTTGCTGTTTGTTGATTTCTACTTGCGATCGCGACTACTTCCCCATTATTGGATCTCTGAATTGCTGGTATCACTTGTGTTCTTCCGATTTTTGCTGTGCTTAGTATTCCCCATTTTAATCTTGCCATGTTATCTCTCCTTTATAATGTTTTCATTGCTCCACCATCTACAATTAAGGTTTGACCAGTAATATATGTATTAGCAGCTGATCCTAAAAAAAGGATTGCCTTTGCGAATTCTTCTGGTTGTCCAATTCGACCAATCGGGATATTTGCTCCCGCTTTTTGAATACGTTCTTCAACAGATTCATCTGAAGATTGGTGTTTGTATATATCTCGAATCCGATCTGTTTCCATTGTGCCGGGACCAACTGAATTAATCAAAATTTGATCAGAAGCTAATTCTTGGGATAAGCTCTTGGATAAGCCAACAATAGCAGGACGGAATGTATTCGATAGTAATAGTCCGTCTAGTGCTTGTTTCATCGAACTTGATGTAATATTAACAATGCGTCCGAATTGCTGTTCTTTCATTCCAGGTGTTACGGCTCTAACAGTACGAATAATATTCATGAGCAACAATTCAAAAGCATGCTGCCAATCCTGATCATCAAAGTCATTAAACTTACCTGCAGGTGGTCCTCCGGCATTATTGATTAAAATATCAACACGACCAATTGTCTGCATTAGGTTTTCAATGTCCTGACTTTTGGTAAGGTCACAGACTATTGCTTCTACATTAACATTCCCTGTTTTTTCAACGATCTCAGCTACTGCTTCCTCTAGTTGTGCTTTACTTCTACTTGAGATAACAACATGTGCACCCTCTTCAGCATATGCTTTGGCACATGCCTTACCTAAACCTTTGCTTGCTGCTGTAACAAGAACCTTTTTGTTCTTCACCCCTAAATCCATGACACACCTCCTGTCTCTATTTTAAAAGGGATGCGATTACAATAGCAAGCAACAAGGGGCTTGTAGGAGATTCATAAAAGAAAAAACAGCTGCCCTAAGCAACTGCTACATTTCATTTAACTTTGTTGTATATAAATGGAAGCTTTCTGGATTCTTATCATCCAAAGCTCGATCGATAAGTCTTAATAAATTACTTTTCTCTAATTCCATAATCACATGGTCAATATTATCTGTATTATCATCAGTTTGGGACATGATCATATACGGACTTAAAATAGTGGATAGATGCTCCTGAAAATCCTTTACTTTTATCAGATCTGATAATGTTATCCGGTTATATTTTTTTCCTTTTTGAAAAACAAAAACGTCATTTTTATTTTGAATTTGTTGTGTATCACGGTTAATTCGAATTTCTCGAGCTTCGAGCGGCACAAAATGATATACTTCATCATCCATTAATAAAGAAAAATATTGATAAGCGAGTACCACCCGAATGTGTTTGCCTTCTTCTTTTACATAATACGGTTTTAACATTTTTACGGAAAGCAATTTCAACACCTCCTCAAAAATTCACAACGCACTAATCTGCTTGAGATATATTCTTATTTTACATCATATGCACGGAATAAGAAAGCGTTTACAACTAATTCCCAAAAAGAAATTTTTGCCCAGTAAACATTATCTTTCCATTTAAGCAAGATTCATCATGGTAAGCTAAAGATTTCTGCGGTATACTAAGCAATAGAATGTTCGAAGGAGAATTCTTTCTAATGAAATGGTCAAAGTTACGCTACCGTTTTTTTGGTAGACGAATAATCAAAACAGCATTAGCTGTCTTTTTAACATCACTGTTATGTGAATGGATCGGCTGGCCACCAGTATTTGCTGTCATCACTGCGATTGTCACGGTCGAACCAACTGTTGCTGATTCGATAAAAAAAGGGATCGTCCGTTTTCCTGCTTCGGCAATAGGTTCAGCCTATGCCGTTTTATTTATTTACTTGTTTGGGAACTCACCCATAACCTATACATTGTCCGCATTGTTTACGATTATCACGTGTTATCGATTAGGTTTACATGCAGGACTGCTAGTGGCAACCTTGACATCAGTTGCCATGATCGAAGTAATTCATACTAATTTATTTATCTCTTTTATTATTCGACTTGGCACCACAACAGTTGGACTATTAGTATCAACCTTAGTCAATATGTTTATTTTACCGCCTAATTATACAAAGAAAATAATGACTAATATCCATGATCTATTGAAACAGACAGGAGAAGAATTAGAGATTATATTGAAGCAATTAGTTGGAAAAAGTGAACTATCCAATCAAAAAACAGAGATAGACAAGCGTTTTCTAACATTAAAAATGACTTTGGATCAGACGGATAAATTGTTGAACTTTCAAGCAGATGAGTCGAAATACCATCGACTGGACGAGCATACGAAAAGTTTATTTGATTACGAAAGAAAAAACCTGACGAGATTACGATTGATTCATTATCATATTGGTAACTTAATTAATACACCAATCCAGAATATCTGTTGGTCGAAGCAAGAATGCGAAGACATTATCGAAATGGTGGAAACATTAGTTGATTTCATGAAATATCCCGATCATTATAAGGCAAGTGCCTATCGACAACAGGTTAAAAAATTAATGAATCAATTCTGGGAGAGTAAAAAGCCAAGCAAGGATCAAAATACTACCCTTTTCACACCAGAAGTTATTATCTTATATGAAGTATTGTCTATTTATAATATCGTAGAAAAGATATTAATTAGTGAAAATGAACTAAAGAAATAACAAAGAAACTGGGACACACTTAACACATTTCAAGCTTAAGAAGAACGTTGACAAGATCTAACTTATTCAAATGTTGCTTATTTGTTCATAGTAGATACATACTGCGAAGTAATGAAAATTCTGTTTAGTGGCTTTCTTCCATTCTCTGAAGTTAAGTGCTCATTCGTCGCTGCGGAAAAATACTCCCTTTCCGGGGGCACGGCCTCAGCTAACTTGCTGAAGAAAATCACTTCAGCAAGTGGATCTTCGGCTCGCGCTGTTCCCCCAGGAGTGTCGCATTTTTCCGCAGCTTAGTGTGTATTTCTAATCAAGTAAGAAGATATTCACAGAATATATTTACCAAAAGTTCTCTTCTTTCGAAAATCAGAACACTACGCTTAGCGGAGGCAGAATACGGAGACTCCTATGGGAACTCACGCGAGTCCGAAGACCCTGTGATGCACCTACGTCTTCTACTAACGATTCGAAGTAAGCTTCCTCGGCACAAGGGAGCAAAGAAGATATTTCAACGTAGTTCCCTAGCTGAGGCTGTTCCCATGGAAAGCGCAGTATTCTGCCGGAGCGTATGGCAGCACTCATCAAAATGCAGAATGGAAGAGAGCAAATCCATGTCCAGTTACTGCACAGTTTACGTTTAAGACGTTATAAAAATCCTGAGCTTGCATTTAAAAAGACCCGAACTACTCCATTTGTTATGGAAAGTTCGGGGCTTTATTTAACTTAGATACTTGTGTCCCAGCTCCTTTGTTTCTTTAAATCTTAAATTGTCTTACTAAGTCATTTAATTCTTCTGCCAGTTTTGCCAGATCTTCTGAATTTGAAGATACTTCTTCCATTGAACTGCTTGCTTGTTGAGCAGATGCAGATGTTTGCTCAACACCGGCAGCTGATTCTTCCGAAATCGAAGCAATCTCTTCTACAGAGCCATTTATTTCATCACTGCTTGATGCCATTTCTGATAAGTTAGATGTAACAGTTTTAATGCTTGATACCATATCGTTAACCGCATTATTAATTCGTCCAAACGTTTCTCCCGTCTTTTCGATTTGTGATGAACCTTCTTCAACTTCTTCGTACCCTTCCTCAAGTGACTGCGAGACATTAGAAGATTCGTTTTGAATATTTACAACAATTCCTGTAATATCTGAAACTGATTCTCCAACTTGTTCTGCTAATTTCCGAACTTCATCTGCCACAACAGCAAAACCTTTACCGTGTTCACCTGCACGTGCTGATTCTATCGCCGCATTTAGTGCTAAAAGATTCGTTTGTTCTGCAATATCTTTAATAACTGCTACTAGTTTTGAAATTTCTTTCGTTTGTCCATCTAAGCCACGTACTTTATCTACAGCATCTCGTACGATCGTATGTATTCGTCCCATTTGTGCAACAGAGGATTCCATCATTTCACGACCGCTACCTGTCATATCCAATACATTTGTAGATGCCTTTGCTACGTTTGTCCCGTTTTCATTTGCCTCTTTTACCTTTTTCGAGAAGTCCCCGATCATCATGGAGACGTCACTAGCATGGTTAGCTTGTGTCTCTGCTCCTGAAGATAATTCCTGCATGGTGGATGCAATTTGTTCGGTTCCTGATTTCACTTCGTTTGCCGATTGGTTTAATTCTTCACTTTGGGCACTCACAGTTTCAGAAACTTTCGAAACTTGCTGAATAATGTCCTTTAAGTTAGTACTCATTGTATTAACAGAGTGAGCTAGTTGGCCGATCTCATCTTTACCATCATAATCAATTGCCTCTACTTGTAAATTACCGTCAGCTATTTCATTACTTACATCCACGACTTTCGAAAGGTTTTTAGAAATAATACGATTGACGAGAATAATTAAGAAAATACTAATAATAAATGAAACAATAACGGCAATGATAAGGGCAAATAGAGCTATTGTTTGACTATGTTTTGCTTCATCTGCTGCTGTTACACGCTGTTCATCCATTAGTTCTTTTAATTCATCTAAAGCGATTACAGTCTCTGACTGAATTCGTTGGGCCCTATTTGCATGGTGTTCAACAGAATCATGATTCCCTTCCGCATGATTGATAACGATTTCATCGAAAGAAGTATTAAACTCTAGTACCTCAAGAATAATAGAATCAAGCAGTTCTTGTTCATTTTCATCGTTCATTTTTCCCGTTAATTCTTGCGCTAAATTAAGAAAACGTTGCTTGCGCTGATTAAATTCTTCTGCTATGTTTTCAGAAGGATCATTCATATATTGAAACACCCTAATACTTTGCGCACGCAAAAGTGACCCCATTTCCGTTACGAGCACTGCACGTTCGCTTCTTCGTTCCATGACTTCGATTTCATCCTTGCCATTTTGCATAAAAATACTAACAATAATAGAAGAAACTACAAATAATGCTAGGACAATACTTAATATTAATCCATACTTGTTACCGATTTTCACATCCTTAAGCTGTAAGTTTCTCCATTTTAATTTTCTCAAAAAATTTTTCATCTTCTTCCCCCCGTATGAAACAAATGAATGTTGTACGTATAAATACATCGCTTATATTTGTATAAATCTATTGTACCATTACCAAATGATTATTTCTACACGTCCGTACTAGTTATTTTAACCTTATTTTATTCAAAAATTATCCAATTACACCATAAACACTCTTACTTGGAAATATACTTTTCTCCAAACAAAAACACGAACAACTTGATATGTTCGTGTTTTTATCGTATATCGAATGCTACTTCCTCAGGCGTGGGTTAAATCTTAAATTGTCTTACTAAACCATTTAATTCTTCTGCCAGTTTTGCCAAATCTTCTGAATTTGAAGATACTTCTTCCATCGCACTGCTGGCTTGTTGAGCAGATGCTGACGTCTGTTCAACACCGGCTGCTGATTCTTCCGAAATCGATGCAATTTCTTCGACAAAACTATTAATCTCTTCACTACTTGTCCTCATGTCAGACAAATTAGTTGTTACAGTAGTGATACTAGAAACCATTTCTGTTACGGCATGATTAATTTGTTCGAAAGTCTCTCCTGTCTTTTCAATTTGTTCAGACCCTGCTTCTACTTCACCGTAACCTTCTTCTAAAGATTGCGTTACATTAGAAGACTCACTTTGAATATTCGTAACAATTCCAGTGATATCATTAACGGACTCTGCTACCTGTTCCGCTAATTTACGAACTTCATCTGCTACGACCGCAAAACCTTTGCCATGTTCGCCAGCACGAGCTGATTCGATGGCTGCATTTAATGCTAATAAATTGGTTTGTTCCGCGATATCTTTAATCACGGCTACTAGTTTTGTAATTTCTTTTGATTGATTATCTAAACCACGTACCTTTTCCACTGCTTCTTGTACAATCGTATGGATTCGACCCATTTGTGCAACAGAGGAGCTCATCAATTCATTACCATTTTCAGCCATACTTAATACATTAGCTGATGCACCTTCAATTTTCTCCCCATTTTGATCCGCTTCATGTACTTTTTGAGAGAAATCACTCATCTTGGAAGCGACATCGCCGGCATGATTCGCTTGAGTTTCAGCACCTGATGCTAATTCCTGCATAGTTGAAGCTATTTGCTCCGTTCCAGACTTCACTTCATTTGCTGATTGATTTAATTCTTCGCTTTGAGCAGTCACTGTATCCGAAACAGTTGAAACTTGTTGAATGATCTTTCTTAAGTTCGTACTCATCTTATTTATTGAACTAGAAAGTTGTCCTATTTCGTCATTTCCTTTATATTCTATATTTTTAACCAGTAGATTACCATCGGCAATGCTATTACTTACATCAACTACTTTATTTAAGTTTTTGGAAACAGTTCGATTAACGATGATAATTAAAATGATACTAATAATCAGTGATACTGCAATCGCGATAACTAGTGCTACGATGGCCATTGTTTGACTTGTTTTTGCCTCTTTCACAGCATTTGCTCTATCTGCATTGACCATTTCTGTTAATTCCTCTAATGCCTGTACAACTTCCCGCTGAGTGGTATGTGCCTGACTTGCATGTTGGGAAGCCATTTCCATATCTCCTTGTCCAACATAACTTATCACTTCATTAAACTCGAGGTTAAATGCTTCATCTAATTCAATGATCTTTTCAACTAGCGTTATTGCCTCTGTACCGTTCAATTCTTCGGCTAAATTATCCTCTAAATTTTTGAATAAATCTTTACGCTGATTGAAATCATTTACTACTTCAGATGTA
Source organism: Gracilibacillus suaedae (assembly GCF_017599345.1). Lineage (GTDB taxonomy): Bacteria > Bacillota > Bacilli > Bacillales > Amphibacillaceae > Gracilibacillus > Gracilibacillus suaedae. Next base: position 19,409 of record NZ_JAGFVL010000023.1, on the reverse strand, counting down.
GGATCTTCCATATATTGAAACACGCGGATCCCTTTAGCTCTGATTAATGACCCCATCTCTGTGACATCAACTGCTCTATCTCCCCTTCTTTCCATTGCTTCAATTTGCGATTGAACATTTTGCAAGAAAAAGGAAACTAACACAGCAGAAATCACAAAAAGACTTAGAACAACACTAAGGATAAGACCATACTTTGTACCAATCTTTACATTCTTGAACCGTAAATTTTTTAAATGAAAAACATTTTTCATTACCATCCCTCCAACGATGTAGAATACTTGATGCGCATACAAACTATTTTAGCATGACTATATTAACAATACTACATTTTGTTTCATAGTCTTTTTAACCCTTTTTTATACTATTATTTGTCAATTTTCATTACTTTAGACTTGAATATTTCATTTGAAAATGTTTTGTAACGACAGCAATATTATTTACCACTATGCATAGATCTTTTGCTCTATCAAGTCTATTGTCACATCATAAAGAGTTGGTTTCTTTATGTTACAATAATAATGATAGATAACAAAAAGAAAGAAGGTTGCTGATGATGCGTCTTCAATCTATTTCGGAAAATGCCATCATGATGACATTACCTTATACACCCGATTTATCTGCTTATTTGATTAAAGTCAAACAACAGCTGGATAATCAATGGTTTATCGTTGAAACAGTAGTTGGTTACAGAACGTTAACCGTATACTTTGATCCTCTACGCATTACTCACCAAGAGATGAAAAAAGTAATCACTGCTGCTGATGAACAGAAACAAACAGACAAAATAAACCGTAGATTGCATCACATTCCCGTTTGTTATGACCAAAGGTTTGGTATCGATATGGAATACGTAATAAAAAAGAAAAAAATGACATTGCAGAGAGTCATTTCATTACATACTACCCCTACTTATAACGTCTCCTTTTTAGGATTCTCACCGGGGTTCCCGTTTTTAACAGGAATGGATCAAGAACTTGCTACACCTAGGAAAGACAGCCCCAGACTGGAAGTACCAAAGGGATCAGTCGGAATAGCTGGCGGCCAAACAGGTATTTACCCTAGCAGCTCCCCAGGTGGATGGCAAATCATTGGGCGTACACCCGTAAATTTATTACTATTAACTGATGACAGACCGACATTATTGGCACCAGGGGATCAAGTTAGATTTTACCCAATTACAAAAACGGCATTTGAACAGCTTCAGAAAGAGGAGCGTATAAAAAATGACAATTGAAATAATAGAAGAAGGATTACATACCACCATCCAAGACCAGGGACGCCTTGGCTATCAATCCTATGGGTTCTCAGTCAGTGGTCCGATGGATGAGTTTGCCGCCAAAATGGCGAATATTCTCGTTAATAATGATACAGACGAAGCAGTACTAGAGATGAGCTTCATTGGTCCGACGATCAAATTCCATCAGCACGCGATTATTGCGATAACCGGCGGAAATATGTCTGCTAATTTAAATGACAAACCGACTCCACTTGCCCAGCCTATTCAAGTCAAAAAGGACGATATCTTACAGTTTCGCACGGTGAAAACAGGTGGCTTTGGCTATATGGCTATAAAAGGAGGCTTGGACATACCCAAAATCCTTGGAAGTCAAAGCACAGTTGTGAGAGCGGAGGTAGAAGGCGTTTTAAGAGGAAAATTAGCTGTGGGTGACACGATTTCCTATTCTCACTTCTATAACACCGAAAATCAGCTACATTGGGGCATTATCCCTGCCCTTTTTAATTATATTGAACAACCGGCAAAGATAATACGTTATATCGAAGGTCCACAGTATGATTGGTTTGACTCCGACACATTTGCACAAACAGAGTGGACTGCTTCTACACGATCCAACCGAATGGGATATCGCTTGGAAGGACTCCCGATTAAAAAAAGGAAAGATGAACAGCTTTTAACAGAGGCTACAACATTTGGTTCAATTCAAGTACCACCGAATGGGCAACCAATTATATTAATGGCAGATGGCCAACCAACAGGAGGTTATCCAAAAATCGGACAGGTTGCGCGAGTTGATTTGAGTAAAGTAAGTCAATTAAGACCTGGCCAGCCTTTCAGATTTCAAAAGATAACGGTTGATGAAGCAATCACCCTTTTACAAAGTCGTGAGCGCTTAATTCGAACTATTCAACGATTTTGTCAGGAAAAATGGGGAGGTATCAAGCTGTGGCAAGAATAACATTGAATTGTGATTTAGGTGAAAGTTTTGGTATGTATCAAATCGGTAATGATGAAGCAATTATTCCATTAGTTGATGCAGTTAATATAGCATGTGGTTTTCATGCTGGTGACCCACATACGATGAATAAAACGGTACAGTTAGCTAAACAGTATCAGGTTAATATTGGGGCACACCCTGGATTTCAAGATTTACAAGGTTTTGGTAGACGAAATATCGATATTCTTCCGGAACATGCCTATGACTTGGTTGTTTATCAGTTAGGTGCTTTGCAAGGATTTGTGACTGTACATGATATGCATTTAGCTCATGTGAAACCACATGGTGCTTTATACAATACGGCTTGTAAAGAACGTGAGCTTGCAATTGCTATTGCTCAAGCAGTACATGATGTCGATCCGAACTTGGTATTAGTCGGGCTTGCAAATAGTGAGTTAATTAATGCTGGAGAAGAGCTTGGATTACAAGTAGCCAATGAAGTATTCGCTGATAGAACTTATCAGCCAGATGGCAGCTTAACACCCAGAAGTGAACCAAATGCAGTTATTCGTGATATAGAACAAGCTATGAAACAAGTTAATGAAATCGTCACATCAGGAAAGGTCACTACAATGAACGGAGACAACATCAATATCAAAGCAGATACTATTTGTGTGCATGGCGATTCAACAGCAGCATTACACTTTGTGCAGAAAATTCGAGAAATAATTGGATAAGTAAGTGGATCTGGACACTTCTGGTAGTTTTCTGGACACTTTTAACGATAATCTGGACAGTAGTAAAACGAAGAGACTGTCTCAATCGTCAGCAAACTGATTTTTGAGACAGTCTCTTTTTTTATTCTAGTGAAAAAACTTCAGAAAAAGGCTGCATAGATGTATTACCAATTCCTTCACCGTGCCAAATCATTACTTTTACTAAATGATCTGTAACATCATCTGGCAAATCTAGGATGAGTTCTGTTGATGCCTCTTCACCTGCTTTAATCCTAATTGGTTCTTCCTTCCATTCCACCATTTGCTTATCTTGATTATATAGCGTGATCATCGCGGTTACCGTTTCATCTGATTCCGATTGGTTTACTATCACCAATTCGCTTGCTAGTGTTTCATTTGCTACAAGCTGATCGTGACTGAACTGTTGACTCACTTTAAAGTTTGTTGCTTCTTTCACTTCTACAGTTGCACTAACTTCCACGGTTGGACCGTTGACTAAACCGTCTCCATTCGGAACACCGAAATCTGGTGTACCATCTTCCTTCCAATTCAATACTTTTACTCGAGCATGACGGTTAGGATCATATAATGGATCTCCTTCAATTTCTTTATAAGAACGGGCATGATAGACTAATATATCCGTTTCTCCATCTTCAGCAACGGTAAAAGTACTGTGGCCAGGACCATATTGACCGGTAGCATCATTACTTTCCATCACAGGGTCTGGTGATTTTGTCCAAGAGGATGGGTCCATGATATCACTGTCTTTATCTGCTGTTAACAAACCGATTTTATAATTATCATCTGTCGCACTTGCGGAATAAGAAACGAATATTTGTCCATTACGCTTAATCACGTCAGGCCCTTCATTTACCCAAAAACCATTTCGTTCCCATTCATAATCTGGTGTTGATAATAGCATCGGCTCTCCTTTTATCGTATAACCGTTTTCCATCTCTGCCATATATAAATTAGAGATATTGTTAACTTTTTGTGCCCAAATATAATAATTCTTACCATTATGCTCAAAAATCGTTGCATCTAATGAAAAGTCTGTGAATGAAAAAGTATCTTCCGGAGACTTTTGGATGATACCTTTCTCTACCCATTCACCTTCCAGCGGATCTGAACTCGTATTTTCCAATGCATATGGACGAATCCTCCAAACATTATCAGAAGCACCTGCTGCATAATGAATATACCACTTGTTATCAACATAATGAATTTCTGGTGCCCAGATATGAGCCGCTTGATCTCCTGATTCATGAGCTTCCCATATGACTTTCTCTTCGGCTTCTCTTAAACCCTGGATGGTTTTAGCCTTTCTCATAATAATACGATTATACTCTGGCACAGAAGCGGTAAAGTAATAATTGCCATCGGTATGTTTATAAATGTTAGGATCTGCTCGTTGTTCAATTAATGGATTTGTATAATGATATGTTGCTGCTTTTCCATTGACGGTGAAGGACCCAGTTTCTCTATAGTGATTCGGATCTATGTCATTCCAATCAACCGCAATTTCATCTGACATACCATTGGTATAATGGGCAGTAACGGTAGTTGGCAATTCAGGCTCTACTCCTACTTCTGTCTTGACATGTACTTCATCAACATAGTCCAACTCAGCTACATGAATTACCGCTTTTGCTGGAATGTCTGTGCCATAAACTTCACCATTCACGGTATACGGAGATCGAGCTTCTGATAATTCGTCACTATTTATATTCTCCCAATCTACTTTTCGCGTGCCAGTACTACCATCAAAATAGGTCACTTCTACCTTCTCCGGTAATGCTGGCGGATGATGTGGTGGGGTAACCACACTGATCTCATCTACTATTTCGATATTATCTGCCAAGACGTTTACTTCAAATGATTTTGTTTGACTACTTTCTCCTCTTGCAAAGGTTGCAGTTAACGTGACGACTGTGTCTTGTTGATCTTGTCCAGGTCTTGACACTTCACCCGAAGCGTTAATAATCTCTGAATGGCTGGATTCCCATGTGATCTCTACACCATTTCCAGTTGAACTTGGTAATTCAATGTCAGTAATTACTTCTGACAAATCTCCTAATTCGAACGTGGCAGCAGCTCTTTCAACCGCTTCTTGATCTGTTAATGATTCATTGATCACTTTTTGCAGATCCTCTTCACTTAAACTGTTGTTATATATACGAAAATCTGCAACTTGTCCATCTAGCCCTTTACCTTCCACTTGTTCATGTTCCATTGCATGAAAACCAATAAATCGATTTTCATTTACTTCAATATCACTGGCGTCCATTCCTATGTCTACAGTACCTTGAGAAACTCCATTAATATAATGTGTCATTTGCTGATTTTTAATAGTTGTAGCAACATGTGCCCATTCACTTTCCACAATTGGTTCGGTTGTTAATTGGTAGAAAGATTGATCAGGCCGAAATAATTCAAGCATGCCTTCATCCGTACCTGCTTGTTTTAAAGCAAAGTTTATCGCATTACCTTGATCCCAATTTCCTAAGGCATACAAAGATGCCCAATCTTTAGCTGTATCTAGTTTGACCCAGCTGCTAATTGTCATATTGGCAGTCCCTTCAAAAAGGTCAGTCGGCATTTGAACATAATCTCGATCTCCATCTAAGTCAACCGCACCGCCTTTATCTGAATCGGCTAAGGCTGCATCATTTACAAGTGTTGCATGTTGTTCATTGCCTGAAATATCAAATACATTATCGCTTTGTGTCTCATCAAAGCTATACCATGTAATGAAATCAGCCGCTACATCTGATGTCACATACACCTTAGCCATTGCAGTTTCTTCTGTATTTTCAATCCTGCCTTCGACTGTAAAATGAACGCCTGCCCTTTCTAATTGTTCTGCCGGTATTTCTTCCCATTCTACAGATACTTGCTCCTCTTCATTATCGGCGTATGTTACTTGAATTTGTTTAGGTAATTCCGGCTGTGAGCTAGCATCTGTGTAAAGGATAATAGGTTCTATTTCCTTTATTGTTCTGTCTTCCACCACCGTAATATTCGCAATTGCCTTCATAGTTGTTCCTGCAACCGTACCTTCCACTGTCACTTCGCCTGGAGTCTGGAAGTCGTCTGGGTTCATTTCATCCCATGTAACAGTCACGCTCTCTGTCATTCCATTAGGGTAAAGGACGGTTACTTGATCAGGTAATACCGGAAGAGAACCTACGCTTATATTAACATTCACTGCCTCAATCTCCGATATATCAAAATTAAAATCAGCTAATGTACGTAATTCTGTTAATGACAAAGCCCGATCGTACATACGAAAGTCAGAAATTAGCCCTTGCAGTCCCTTACCTTCACCTTGTTCATGAGGCATTGCATGATATCCAATAAAACGATTTTCTACCACCTGAATGTCTCCTGCATCCATGTCAATTTCAACTGATCCTTGATGTATGCCATTCATATAATGATGTAGTTTCTGATCTTGAATCATGGTTGCAACATGAACCCATTCCCCTTCAGCAACAGGTCCTGTCTCGACAGCTGGAAATGGCCATGGTCCAAACAATCCGAGTGCTCCATTTTCAGAATCTGCTGTTTTTGCAGCATAGTTAATCGCATAATCACCATTCTCTTCATCAAAGTTACCTAACGAATAAATCGTTGCCCAATCTTTATGATTGTCAATCTTGACCCAAGTACTAATCGTCATATCCTCTAAGCCATCAAAAAGGTTGGTAGGTAGTAATGCATAGTCCTGATCACCATCTAATGATAGGGCACCGCCTTTCTCATCTTCAACAAGTGTGGCATCATTGATTAACTCACCATCATAGCCGTTCCCACTCTTATCTTCTATACCATTTCCCGATTCGTTTTCAAAATCATAATGTAATAACAGTCCATCCTCCAACTGCATCTCTTCCGCTATCACATTGTAAGATTCTGTTATTGGAAAAGGACTGATAACCAAAGTCATAATCATCAGTGAAATGGTGATTCTTTTCAAGACTTGTATCATCTCGCTTCCTCCTTTCTTTTTCTGACAACAAATATGGCAATAAGTCCTATTATGATAAGGAGCCCACCAATCAACATCCAATTAAATAGATTGGTTGCTGTATCTGGTAAGTCTTGATTCCCTTGCTTTTCGCTATCATTTTTTTGTCCTGGATCAGATTCCTGATCACTAGATGATGAAGATTCGTTATGATCATTGTCCTTATCTTTTTGCTTATCTTTATCTGCTGAATCTTGTTTTTTTATCGTAAAGGTAGTTTCATAGGGATCATTTCCATTAGCTCCTAAAAATACGTGATAATCTCCAGTTAGCTTACTTTGCAACCTAAAGTTAAAGCTAAATTCTCCGGCATCATTGGATGCAACTTGATCCAGATAATCCACTTCACCATTTGGATTTTCTACTTTTAATGTTACGTTTTTACCTGCTGTCTCTCCAAGTGTTCCAGTTATCTGAACGTTTTTTGTTTCAGAACTGGCAGAGACAAGGATATCCTCTAGTGAAGCAGGAGTAGTATCGATCGACTTAACTTCTACATCTATTGTCGTCTGATGATTGCCATCTAACGTCGATAATGTAATGGTTGTCATACCTTCTTGTTTTCCTTTAATCGTTAGCTTCGTTTCATCTGTTTGATTTGGATAATCGGTTGTTACGTCAATAATATCTTCATCTTCCACAAATACCTCTAGTTCTTTTCTTAATGTCTCTTCTGGCCAAACGGTTGCAGAAACGGTTGCAGTAGAGTTCTCTAACATAACTAGCGCATCCTCAGAAACGCTTACTTCTTTTGCATCTGCATTGCTTAACCGAAACGTGGCATTTCCCTCATTCTCTAAACTATTTTTCGCTACTAGCTGTAACGTGTTATCACTTGCCTTTGAAAGATACAAAGAATCATGAAATGTTTTATAGGAACTCCAAGAGTCATCTGCCAATCCTGGAACTTCCTTGAAAGTGGCTCCTTCTTCAAAGCTAGCTGTACCATCATGTTTTGCTAAGCTTAGAGAAGAACCATCCCTGACCAGATAAAAACCTGGATTATTTTCAGATTGAAAAGAAAGGAAACCTTCATCATCACTGGCTAATCCATCAACGATATGCCATTTAAATTCATACGTATCCCCTTCGAGTGGATCGACTCTTAAACTATTATTTAAATGACGAACATAGCGAGATTCATCATATAATTCTATCGCATAACTGTCATGTGTAATACCAGAAGCAGTAGGGATTACTTTTCTTATTTTCCCTTCAGGTGTAAAGTGTAATTTGTCAATCGCAACTGACCTTCTATAATCTCCACCTGTTGGTAATGCTGCATTATGATAGATCATGTAGGTTTCCCCTTCCAATTCTAATACAGCAGGATGACTAGTCCCTGTATACGGTAATGCATCCATCAATTTACCACCGTATTCCCATGGACCTTCTGGACTATCACTTGTCGCATATGCCAATTCTTCAGGGAAATTCATCGCAAAAAGTAGATAGTAAATACCGTTTTGTTTATGAAGCCATGGTGCTTCTGTAAAAGTCCCCGGCATATTTTCAATGTCAAAACGATGGATATCATCTTCCAATTCAATCATATTATCTTTTAATTTAGCATAATATACGTGGGTATTCCCCCAATATAGATAGGCTTGACCGTCATCATCAATAAATACAGTTGGATCAATATCATCCCAAGACCAAGCCCCCATATTATCAGGGTTTTCGGTATCAGTACTCTTTACTAATGGAGCACCAATTGCATCTTCCCAACCTGTAACCGGATGATCTGATACCGCAACCCCAAGCGCCATTCCGGGAGCTGCACTATCGCCATTCTCAACAGTTGTGTACCAATAGAATTTGCCATCTTTCTCAATAGTTTGCGAAGCCCAAGCGGTATCATTTATTGCCCACTCAAAAATATCACGAGGCACCCTCCCCTCTAATTTCCAATCTTTTAAATCCTCAGAAGAATAGATACTCCACTCTTTGAGTACATAGTCACTATCACTAGTGTTTGCTTCATCATGTCCGGTATAAAGGTACACTTTCCCTTCATGTGTAATGGCTGCCGGATCTGCCGAAAATTCATCTTTAATAATAGGATTATCTGCTTGCACATATGTAGCTGTGACCAAGCTGATAAACGTCAGCATTAAGCATAAACCTATGATTTTATTAACCATAGTTCTTCTCCCCTTCTTTTTGTAGATTGAAAGATAAAGACTACTTTCCTAGATTAAAAAAGGTAGAACATGTAAGACTTTCTCTGAGCATGTTCTACCTGATGTTACGTGGAGTCTTTTTGCAAGAATTTTTATAGCGAACTTTCTGTCACATTACATTTCTCTTCCGCTTGAAATACAATCCTAAACCGATGGCAAGTAATATAGTACCGAACAGCAGCCAATTAAACAGCATGGTTGCCGTATTTGGTAAGTTTTTGTTGTTTTGGTCAGTTTGCTGATCTGACTCCTGTTGTTGTTTCGTACCGTCTGCGCTCTTTCCACTTTGATTATCATCTGTATTTGATGTTTCCTCATCTTTATCAGATGGCGGTTGAGCACTTTGATCATTATCATCATCCGGGGTTTCGTTTTGCTGACCTATAGTCTTTAGTACCCCATAGACTGAGAAATGAGAAACATCGGCTGTCACTGTTCCCGCTTCAACATCAATGTCACTTACTTGTTTTTTCAACTTATGTTGGGAATTATTGTAAAAGTAAATAGCTGTTTCTGCCTCTCGATACTTCTCATCTATTCCTAATGTTAATCCAAATGGACTCTTAGGTTCCTCTGTTCCTTCTGGATAAACAATCTTAAAGTCCAAGACATCTCCTGCTATTTCCAAGCTTTGATCACTCAGCAATGCTTCTTCATCGACTTCTTTTATCATCAATAAAGTTCCTTCAGGTAAATCCCCCGGCATCTTTATTTTTACCTTTGTTCCTTCGAGATAATAAGTTTCACCAGGATTTACTTCTTTTTGCTGCTCTATTTCTAACTGATTAGACGGTTTCTCTGCATCTTGTTCAGTTACTACCACTCTTGCAATATCTGCATGAAGACCATCAGCCGTAGAAACAGTTATATATGCTTCCCCGCTACTAACAGCCTTTACTTCACCATTTGAATCAACTTCTGCCACTTCTTCATTAGTCGAAGTCCATAATAAGTCGACTGACTGATCCGGTGTTACATTTACTGCAAGCTGTTTTGTCTCATTAACTTGTAAATTAATATCATTTTCTTCAAGCGAAATCGATGTTACCTCGTCCTCTTCACCTTTCTCCTCTTGTGGTACTTGTTGTGATAATGCTTGATATTCGTCTGCTGTGATCGGTAAAACCGTACCATGACGTGGACGATCTGGTAAATCGTATTCTTCTGGAATCGTCCATTCACCCGAATCAAGATCTGTAGTTTCAAAAGGAACATAGCCTCTTCCACCAAATTCATCGATAAAAAGGTACCATTTCTCCTCTGAGTTCGATTTAAAGATAGCTGGACCTTCTCCTCTACTAATTTGTTCTTTCCCTACCCCTTCTTTAATCATTTCAAAGTTTGGATCTAATACCGAATCACCAACTTCTTGGAAAATGAATTTACCATTCGGCGAATCTTCTGGGTGATTGCCTCGCTCATCTTTTGTAAAACGATAGATCTTACCATCATGCTCCATCATCGTCGTATCAATAATCGAATAGCCGTAGTCCATGTACACTTCAGGTTCTGTAAAAGTGTAGAAGTCACGGGTTTTGCTGTACATCATCCGTTGATAGCTGTCACCATTATTTCTATTTTTCTCGTCTTCATATAATTTCGATGCCCAAAAAACGATATACTCACCAGTCGTATCGTCATAGTAAATTTCAGGTGCCCATGTATTTCCTGCTTCTTTTGGTGCTACTTCTACCATTCGTTGTTCAGACCAATTAACAAGGTCATTGGATTCCCAAACCATAATCGATCGGCTGCCTTCCGTTTGTGCTCGATTCCAATCACCATTACCATAAATCTTCAGATCTGTCGCAATCATATAAAACTTATCGCCTTCAGGTGAGCGAATAATGAATGGATCACGTAATCCTTCTTCTCCTAACTCTGAAGTAAATACGGGCTTTTCATCATTTAATTGCTGCCACTTTAATGGATTATTTCCTTCACTTAAAGCAAAATAGATTTGTTCACCGTTCTCATATCCTTCACCTGTAAAATAAGGGAATACATATCCTTCATAATCCTGTTCTTCTGGTAATTCTTTCACCTTAGCTTTAAATGCTTTACGCAATTTTTCACCATCTAACTCTAATGTAGCAATTAATATAACTTCCGAGTCGCCTTCACCAGGTTCTGGTCTCGTTACTTCTCCGGTAGTTGTAATCATTTCTGGATCAGTAGATTCCCATGTGACCTCGATATTTTCACCTACTTCAGTAGGTAATGTCAGATTTCCTCTTACATCATGAATATTGTGCACTATTAATGATTGAATGGCTTCTTTTAGCCTTATGACCGCTGCATCCTCTTCTAACACGGTAAATGTGAACTCTTTTGATGTTGATACTTCACCATCAGTCAAGGTAGCTGTCAATGTAACAATCTGATTACCTGCTCCATTGACTGGTCTAACCACCTGTCCACCCTCCGAAATAATATCTGGATGGGACGATTCCCAGCTTATCGCTGTGTTATTACTTCCTTTGGCAGGGAGATCTAAACCTGTTATTACTTCATCGGCTGATTGATTATTTCCCAACAAGTCATCAATGATTAATTGTGCCTTCGCGTCTTCTACTAAGATTGATTCAATTGCTGCTATTTTTTCATCAGCTTCGTTCTTGAGTTCTCCTATATCAGCTGCTGTTAATACTCCATCGTAAACTTTAAAATCGGCTAGAACTCCTTTAAAATCTGGATCTGCATGATAGAAGGAGCGACCAATATACCCACTTAAACCTTCCATGTTGGCAATATCAGCTAATGTATAGTCGCCTGCCTCACTGCTTGCTGCCAATTCTCCATCGATATATAGTTCCAATGTATTTGCATCACCATCAAAAACAGTAGTTACAAGCTTCCACTCATTTTCTTTCAATCCATCTGTTTTAGTCGATATTTCATTTTGCCAGCCATTCGTTGCAACACCGAAACGGGCTGAACCATCTGCATTATAGCTTGGTGTGAAATATAGGTAGCGCTGATCATTTTGTCCAAATGTATAGAGCCATTCTGCTGAATTTTCACCATTCCAATTCACCAACGTAGAAACAGTAATACTTTCTTTATCATCTAAGACACCTTCTGGAATCTCAATATAGGACTCCTCACCTGTTAACTCAATGACACCGACTTGATCGGTAGTAATCAGATTGTTTTCATCAAGATTAACAAGTGTTCCATCAAAGTTACCAGATTGGTCTTGAAGTATATTGTTTTCGATATTTTTCATATCGTATTCCAAAAGTAAAGATGGCTCTGTCTGTGGTTCTTCAGGTGCTTCAATTGTCAGCTCATCCGCTAACTCTTCAATTTCGGAAGCAGTCAGTTCACGATTAAATAGTTTAAATTCATCAAACCCACCTGCAAAATATGATTGATTGTTGCGAGTTGATCTTCCTAGATAATTCATGGTTGTTTCCATCAGCATTCGAGGTTCTACATTAAAAGTAGCACTGGAGGAAACTTCTTTCCCGTTAACGAATAGTTTAGCATTAAATCCGTCAATCGTGACTGCAACATGTTGCCATTGGTTTAATTGCAGACGACTTGAAGCTAAGCGATACTTATAATCAGATGGTAAGTCTGTAGATGTATTTGCAAACTTCTCTGTATAAGGTGTTACCATTGCAAACTCTAATTCTCCAGAGTCGCCTTGTGTACTTAGATACATACTATTACGGTTTGCTTCTCTACCCGTATCAGAACCAAAGTCAAAAATTCGTTGATCTGCTTGATTCTGGTCTACCTTTACCCAGGTCGATAGTGTCATTTTTTCCAAATTTTCTTGTTTAATTAAATTTTCTGGCATTTCTACAAAGCCTGATTCCCCATCTAATTGAACAAACCCTTGAGAATCTCCGATTGCTTGATCAGTCACTATCGAACCATTACCTTGAAGTGTTGCATCATAGCCATTTCCACTGTGATCAGTAATAACCCCATCCACTTCCTCATCAAAGGAATAATGAACAACAGGATCATCACTTGGCGCTGGACCATCTGGAAGATAATGATCGGTTAATGCTTGATACTCTTCACTTGTAATAGGTATAACCGTTCCATGGCGTGGACCAGGTGGCAGAGCATATTCCGTTGGATCAAGTACATTGTCTACAAGTTGAGATCCATCTTCTAAATCAGTCGTCCAGCGCACGTGATACGGCCAGGAATCTAAGAAAAGATACCATTTTTCTTCATCAATTGCTTTAAAAATGGTTTGCCCCTCATTATTCCCACCATGTCCAATTAAGCCTTGATTGCCATCCTTTGTTCCGGGTATTTCTTCAAATTGATAGCCATTTTCTTCTGTTCCATCTAAATCATCAAAAATAGTTTGTGCTTTTTCATAATAGACTTTGTAATTCACTTCAGATTTAGTAAAACGGTATAGTGTTTCATCGTGTTCAATAAACGTCGTATCGATCGTCGGGAAGCTATCATCAATATATACCTTTGGTTCGGAAAATGTTTGGAAGTCTCTTGTTGTCGCATAATACATCACATTATATTGTCCATTCGGACGCCCATTTGGATAGTCCCCATATGTCTCTTCATTCGGTATAGACGATGCCCAAAATACTACATATTCACCAGTCGGTTTATGATAAAAGGCTTCTGGTGCCCATGTGTTACCTCCATTTTTTGGAGCAACTTCTACCATCCGTTGTTCACTCCAATTGACCAGATCATCTGATTCCCAAACCATAATCGAGTGACTCCCCGTAATTTGTGCTTGATCAAAATTAGTACTTTCACCCATTTTTAAGTCGGTCGCAATCATGTAAAATTTATCACCTTCTGGAGCTCGAATTACAAAGGGATCACGTAATCCTTCCTCCCCCATATTCGATTGGATCACGGACTGACCATTATTTAAAGCTCGCCAATGCAATGGGTCTTCTGCGACTGCAAACGAGATTTCTTCTCCACCTTCATATTCTCCTGTAAAATAACTAAAGAAATAGGCATCATATTCTTTATCGCCTGGGTCTTTTTTGACGGTAACCTGAAAGTCCTGTGTGATAGTTGCATCGTTATATTGGACGTTAGCCGTTAAAGTCACATCGGTATCTGCATCTGGACGATCTACCCACCCCAACTGATGTGGTTGATCTGCTATATCATCTGAACCTTTAATAATTGTAGGATGTGAGGATTTCCAACTAATTTCAGACCCATGTTCACCAACTGTTGGTAGGTAGAGATTACCTTTGACATTGTCAGGATTATAGATAGAAATGCCAGCAGCATCAAGGCCTACTCTTTCCTGATCTGAAAATTCTTTTAATACGGTTATCTCAAACGTTTTGGTTGTTGTTATCTCCTTGATAGATAAGTTGGCAGTCAGTTCAACAACCGTATCTCCTTCCTCCACTCCTGGACGTTGAACAGTACCATCATTAGCAACCACATCGGGATAACTCGAATCCCATGATATTTTGACACCGTTTCGACCTCTTGTCGGTAAGTTTAGATCACGAGTTACCTGATCAACAGTATCTTCCTGATCTAAGTAAGATTCGATTGATAATTGTCCTTTTTGATCGTCTAACAAAAGTTGATTTAAAGGGTTGATTTTCGTTTGCAATTCAGACGATAGGTTGGCAACTTCTGTAGCTGATAATGCAGCACCATGAATACGGAAATCAGCAATCATCCCCTTAAAGTAATCATCATTTTGAAAAATAGATCTACCGATAAACCCTGAAAAAGAGCTTTTAGAATCAATGATATTAACTAGCTGTAAACCGTTAGTAGAACCCTGCGCCGCCTCTTTTCCATTCACGTACAACGACATCGTTTCCTCTTCATTGTTAAAAACAGATGTTACGACATTCCATTGATTTGCCGTCATCGCTTCATTAGCGGTAACCAGTGCTTCATTTTGCCAGCCTGCCTCTGATATCCCCGTAGCAGCACTATTATTACTACCGTGTAGCGGTGTTGTGAATAGATAACTGTTTCCATTTGCAACGTCATCATCGACTCTTCCAAATCCATAAATCCAACGGTTCGTACCATCATTTGTCCAGTTCACTAATGCGGTGATACTAACGTTCTCTAAATCCGATAAAACATCTTTTCCATCATCAGTCTTGGGAAGTTCAATATAAGCGTTAGTATCATTTGCAGAACCACCATCTAATTCCACGAAACCGACCTCATCATTTGCTATCAGGCGACTTTTATCCATATTTTGATAAATACCATCAAAAGCTTCGTCTGCCAAATTTTCGAAAACTGTTTTATCTTCGAGCTCTTCTGTCTCTTTCATATCATAATGAACGATTGTATTACTTTCTTGATTTGATTTATTGTCTTCTGCAATTACTGTGATGGGAATACTTCCTGCTACTACCTGAAACAATAATAACGAAATTATAAAAAGAGAAAGGTTTCGATTATTTTTCATCCAGTTTCAAACTCCCTTATCACATTTTTCAACCATTACCTTGCTTTTTCTCACTTCTCATTACAATGACACGTTGTAATACGATAAATAACAACAACAATACTCCGATTGCGATTTTGGTCCACCATGAGCTAAGTGTTCCTTCAAAAACAATAATCGTTTGAATAACTCCTAGAATTAGCACGCCGACAACACTGCCAGCTACATATCCAGCACCTCCTGTTAAAAGTGTGCCACCAATAACAACAGCTGCAATGGTGTCTAATTCCATACCATTTGCATGCAAGCCGTAACCTGAAAGCATATAGAAGGTAAAGATTAGACCTGCTAAAGAAGCACAGAAACCACTTAATGTATAAATTAATATTTTCGTCCTGGCAACTGGTAAGCCCATCAACATTGCCGATTGTTCACTACCACCAATTGCGTACACAGTTCTGCCAAAATTGGTGAAATGAGCAAGAAATATAGCAATGACCACAACAGTTAAAGCGATTACTACACTAATCGAAATAAAATTATCTCCCGGTAAAGGGATTCGTGAGTTTGCCATATAGCTAAAAAAAGGATGATCAATGGAAATCGTTTCGACACTAATGACATAGCTAAGTCCGCGTGCTAGAAACATTCCGGCTAATGTTACAATGAATGGTTGCAAATTATAAAAATGAATCAAAGCACCTTGCATAACACCTAAAACGGTACCAACTAACAAGCTTATGGGTATCACAATCCATGGTGACAGTTGCGCCTCCATGGTTAAGCTTGCTGCAACCATACTTGTCAGAGCTATCACTGATCCAACAGACAGGTCAATCCCACCAGATAAAATAACGAAAGTCATGCCGACGGCTATTACAATAAGAAATGCATTATCAATAAATAGATTGAGAAAAACCTGCGTAGATAAAAATCCTGTATAACGCAAAGAACCAAAACTAAACATGAGAACAAACAGGGTAATTGTTGCTACTAATGGAAGTTGTTTATAATCTAGTGATAATCGATTAATCATGATAATGACACACCCTCTCTTTCTTTCTGTTCTCCTGTTCGTTTTACCTTACCAAAACCAAATACTTTCCGGCGGAATTCCGGAGATTGTAATAAACAAACAATCAGTACTACTATCGCTTTTACTACTAAATTTGTTTCTGCCGGAACACCAATTGAATAAATCGTAGTGGTTAAGCTTTGAATGATTAATGCTCCAATAACGGTTCCCATCAGATAGAAACGTCCGCCCATTAAGGAGGTGCCGCCAATTACCACAGCTAAAATAGCATCTAGCTCAAACCATAATCCTGCATTGTTTCCATCAGCACTCATCACGTTGGATGATAAAATCAAGCCACCCACTCCAGCGCAAAAACCGGAAAACAGGTAAACCATTAACATAATATTTTTTGAATTTATCCCGGCTAATCGACTCGCATCAGGATTAGAGCCAACTGATTCTATAAACAGCCCGAGTGCTGTTTTTCGTGTTAACAAAACAGCAACAAGAAACACAAATGTTACAATAAAAACGGAAAATGGTAAGGATAATAAGTAACCACCACCAATAAAGGAATACGGATCATAATATACGGTTGTGATTTGTCCCCCTGTTATCAGTTGAGCGATCCCTCTTCCGGCGACCATTAAGATTAATGTAGCTACAATCGGCTGTACACCAACCCTTGAAACGAGCAGGCCATTCCAGCCACCTACTAACGCACAAATCAATAATGACAATCCGATTGCCATAAATAACGGACCTAACCCTGTGCCTTCCGTACTTGCAACTGTCATCGCACCAATTGCCCCGGACATCGCAATTACAGAACCTACACTTAAATCGATTCCTTTTGTTGCAATCACTAATGTCATCCCAATTGAAATCAATATTAATGGGGCACCACGATTTAAAATATCAATAAGACTTCCTGTTAAATGGCCATTTCGCATTTCTATCGATAGGAAGCTGCGATCAAAAAATAAATTGATTATCAAAATAAGCAATAATACTAATATTGGCCAAAATAGTCTTGATTTCATCATAGATTTGAACATTTTACATTCCTCCGGCCATTTCTTTCATTAAATCTTGCTGTGTTAATGCTGTATCGTTATTAAACTCATTTACTTTCTTTCTATCTCGAAGTACAGCTATTCTGTTACACATTCTCATTATCTCGTCTATTTCAGATGAAATGAATAAAATAGACTTGTTGTCTTCACTTAGCTTTGTCATTAATTTCATAATTTCTGTTTTGGCACCGATGTCAATACCACGTGTAGGTTCATCCAGAATTAACAAATCAGGATTTGTTACCAACCATCTCGCAAGCATTACTTTTTGCTGATTCCCACCACTAAGATTTTTAATTAAATGCTCTGGATTAGCTGGGTTAATATTTAATAATTGAATATATTCATTCGCAATTTCCATTTGTTTAGCTTTTGATAAATAACGAAACCAACCATAAACACTTTGAATAGCTAAAATCATATTTTCCCGTACCGTTAACTCTGGAATAATCCCTTCAGATTTTCGATTTTCTGAACAAAAGCCAATTTTATTTAAAATAGCACTTCTTGGTGAGGAAAAGTGGACTTCCTTACCGTTTATTCTGATTTTTCCTTTATCAGCTTTATCTGCTCCAAATAAAACACGGACCATTTCTGTTCGTCCGGAACCTAATAATCCTGCAAGTCCTACGATTTCGCCTTTACGAATTTCCAAATCAAATGGATCAATTTTTCCCTTTCGTTCAATCTCATCAGCCTTCAGAAAAGATTCTTTCATCTCTGATTGATTCCCAGTACTTTTGGAAGCAATTGATTCCATTTCCTCTAATTCTTTACCAATCATTTTGGAAACAAGCTCCATACGATCTATTTCATTGGTTTTATATTCACCAATCCATTCACCGTTTCGTAATACTGTTAAGCGATCGGTAATCTGATAGATTTGATCTAAAAAATGACTAACAAATATAATTGCAAGACCTTCTTTTTTCAATTGTCTCATTACTGCAAACAACTGCTGTACTTCATCGCGGTCTAAACTAGATGTTGGCTCATCTAAGATAAGTATTTTAGCCGATACATTTAGAGCACGTGCGATCGCTACCATCTGTTGAATCGCTACTGAATAAGAGGATAATAGTTTCGTAACGTCTATCTTAAGCTGTAATTGCGCTAATAACTTCTCTGCACGTTGATGCATTTCTTTCCAAGCTAATCTACCGTATTTTTTTATTTCTCGACCGATAAATATATTCTCTGTTACGGATAAATTGGAACAAAGATTAATTTCCTGATATACAGTGCTTATCCCATGTTCCTGCGCCGCTAATGGACTATTAATATAGACAGGATTTCCTTCCAGTGTTACAGAACCCTGATCAATCGAATAAACACCTGTTAACACTTTTATTAATGTTGATTTCCCTGCACCATTTTCACCCATTAAGGCGTGTATTTCACCTGGATAAAGTGAAAATTGCACATTAGAAAGAGCTTTAACACCCGGAAACTCTTTCACGATATTTTCCATAATTAATCTCGGTTGTTGTTCAGACAAGTAGTTTACCTCCCTTATAGTTTTTTAAAGGTCACTTCTTTATTCAAAGTAGATACATATTGCGAAGTAATGAAAATACTGTTTGTTCGAAACTAAATGCACAGTCACCTATGAAGTAATTTTGGCATATATCGTGATCATAACCGCCACTCCGGCTGCCCACTTCCCTTTCCGTGGGGTTTGCCCTTCAGCTAACTTTTTCGAGCCAAAACCGCTCGAAAAAGTGGATCTTCAGGCCAAACAGGTCCCACAGGAGTGGAAGTGGGCGGCCTTCGTTAAGATATGCTCCACAACACTAATCC
>NZ_JAGFVL010000022.1 GCF_017599345.1 Gracilibacillus suaedae | reverse complement strand
TTTTCTTCACCAAGTTAGCTGAGGCCGTGCCCCCGGAAAGGGAGTATTTTTCCGCAGCGTCGACTTAGCACTCATCATCAATCAGAATGGAAGAAAGCTTCACTCCACAAATTTTCATTACTTCGCAGTATGTATCAACTATGCACTTTATTGAAGGGGATAAACAAATGCAGCTTAAAGAAGACGAACGAATTGATGATCTGTTAGTAGATCAAACCATGAAAATTATTCAAAGCCCGACTAAGTTCGCCTTTTCCATCGACGCTGTGCTACTGGCAGACTTTGCTTCAACACCAAAAACAAGAGGAAAAATACTGGATCTTTGCTCAGGTAACGCCGTCATTCCATTGTTATTATCAAGACAATCTAACGTCCCCATTACAGGAGTAGAAATCCAAGCACGGCTATATGACATGGCATGCCGCAGTATTGAGTTAAATAAACTGGGCGATCAAATTGATATGATCCATGGCGATTTAAAAGATATGCCAGATCACTTTAAAAACAACAAGTTTGATTTAGTAACCGTTAATCCACCTTATTTTCGAACTGTGAATAAAAACCACCAAAATCATAATGACTATCTAACAATTGCAAGACATGAAATCTATTGTACGTTAGAAGATGTGGTACAATCGTGTAGTAAGCTTGTAAAATCAGGTGGGAAAGTAGCCATGGTACATCGTCCGTCACGTTTTGTCGATATTATTACTTTATTCAGGCAATATAAAATAGAACCTAAGCGTGTTCGTTTTGTATACCCGAAAGAAGGAAAAGAAGCAAACATTTTATTAATAGAAGGAATTAGAGATGGAAATTCAGATCTCAAGCTACTGCCACCATTATATGCTTTCGATGAAAAGGGAAAATATACAAAAGAGGTAGAAGGTATATTATATGGAAGAAAAAAATAATCATTATGTTTATATTCTTAAATGCAAGGATGAAACTTTATATACAGGCTATACAACCGATATCAAGCGAAGATTGAAAATGCATGAACAAGGTAAAGGTGCTAAATATACAAGAGGTAGAGCTCCATTTCAATTGCAGTACCAGCAACCATGTAAGACAAAATCAGAAGCATTGCAGTTAGAAGCAAAAATTAAAAAGCTTACTAGAAAGCAAAAGGAATTATGGATTGAAGAAAACCAAACGGAAAGGTATGGCGTATATGCAGATACAGAAGAGCTACCAAACTGATGCAGAAAAAGGCACATTATACGTGGTGCCGACACCAATCGGCAATTTAGAAGATATTACGATTCGTGCATTACGCATATTGGAAGAAGTTGATGCTGTTTTAGCTGAAGATACTAGAAATTCCGGGAAGCTGTTACACCATTTTGAATTGAAGAAAAAGATGATCAGCTACCATGAACATAACAAAATGGCAAGACAGGGTCAAATTCTTGAGATGCTAAGTAATGGACAAAATCTGGCTCTAGTAAGTGATGCAGGTATGCCAGGAATCTCAGACCCAGGATATGAAGTGGTACAAGCTGCAATCAAAGCAGATCTTCCAGTTGTTGTTTTACCAGGGGCAAATGCTGCATTATCAGCATTAGTTGGTTCAGGATTGCCAACTGATCATTTTTATTTTTATGGCTTTTTACCACGTAAGAAAAAAGATCGTGAACAGGCACTACAATTACTGCAATCCATTGATACAACGTTTATCTTGTATGAATCACCACACCGTATTGAGGAGACAATTAAGGTGTTAGGGGAATCGCTTGGTGTTAGACAAGTAGCAATAGCAAGGGAGTTAACCAAAAGATACGAAGAATTTATTAGAGGGACATTACCAGAAATAGCAGAATGGATAGCAGATAAATCGATAAAAGGTGAATGCTGTATTGTTGTGGAAGGAATTAAGGATCATCCACAAACGAATTGGTGGACAGACCTTACCTTAAAAGAACATGTCGAAAAAGTGATCGAACTAGAGGGATGTGCAAGTAAGGAAGCCATCAAAACCGTAGCAAAAGATCGCAATGTTACAAAAAGAGAAGTATACAGTGCTTATCATGTGGAGTAAAACTGCAAATAAAAACCCTGTTTCAATCACTGAAACAGGGTTTTTATGTATCTTATTTGTTCAATTTCTTTTGGATTTCGTCAACTAGTGTCTGAGCACCTTCAGGACTAAGTACTAGCTTTCCATCCGCTAATGTAAAGTTGTCGTCAGAGATATCACCAGTAATATGACAAGTCATATTTGGTTTATATTTTTGTAAAATAATACGCTCATCATCGACATAAATTTCAAGAGCATCTTTTTCTTCAATTCCTAAAGTACGACGTAGTTCGATCGGAATTACAACACGACCAAGCTCGTCTACCTTTCTCACAATACCTGTTGATTTCATTATTTATTCTCCCCTTTGATAAATAAATTCGGCAATATTCGACATCTATAGCGTTATAATACCATTAGTTGCCATTATTGTCAAACTTAATTTTCTCATTTTTTTCAAGCTTTTATAAAAAATTTGAAGAAATACAAGTCTATAGTTTGGTAGAGACTTTTCGACAATTTTAGATGTTTTAAACGTAAATAAAATGGTGACAATGTATTTATCACGGTTTAACCGTCCATAAGATTTACTTAAAGTTTCAGAACTGCAAGGAAGTTAACTGGGGGATCACGGACGTTAACTCTAATAATTTTCGCTATTAAGCAGTGGGATACCCTTCCCATTGCTCGAAGTCTCACTTTATAATGGAAAAATGTTCGAAAAATCGCTACAATGAAAGCAGACTGTTTATATAGATGAATATGTATTGAGGAGGTATAGCATGACAGAGCAAAAGAAAACTTTTTATCTAACGACACCAATTTATTATCCGAGTGGAAATTTACATATTGGCCATGCATATAGTACGGTTGCTGGTGATGCGATGGCGCGTTATAAAAGACTCAGAGGATATGATGTTCGTTATTTAACAGGAACAGATGAACATGGTCAAAAAATTCAAAAAAAAGCGGACGAAGCAGGAGTTACACCACAAGCATATGTGGATGAAATTGTAAGTGGCATTAAGGATTTGTGGGAAAAATTAGATATTTCTTATAGTGATTTTATTCGTACGACAGAAGAGCGTCATAAAAAAGTTGTCGAAAAAATTTTCGCTCGCTTGTTGGAACAAGGTGATATTTATTTAGATGAATATGAAGGTAAATATTGTACTTCTTGTGAATCCTTTTTTACGGAACGCCAATTAGTTGATGGACGATGTCCTGATTGTGGTGGACCTGTTGAGGATGTAAAAGAAGAATCTTATTTCTTTAAGATGAGTAAGTATGTTGATCGTTTGCTAGCTTTTTATGAAGAAAATCCAGAGTTTATCCAGCCAGAAAGCCGTAAAAATGAAATGATCAATAACTTTATTAAACCAGGATTGGAAGACTTAGCGGTATCTCGTACAACATTTGATTGGGGAATCCAAGTCCCTGGAGACCCTAAACACGTTATCTATGTATGGATTGATGCATTAAGTAATTACATTACTGCATTAGGTTATGGTACAGATGATGACAGTTTATATCAAAAATATTGGCCGGCAGACGTTCATTTGATGAGTAAAGAAATTGTGCGCTTCCATACGATTTATTGGCCAATTATGTTAATGGCGCTTGATTTACCATTACCGAAAAAAGTCTTTGCGCACGGTTGGATTTTGATGAAAGACGGAAAAATGTCGAAATCAAAAGGGAATGTTGTGAATCCGACAGATTTAACGGAGCGTTATGGATTAGACGCATTACGCTATTACTTGCTACGTGAAGTACCATTCGGTTCAGACGGTGTTTTCACACCTGAAGGATTTGTAGACCGAACAAATTACGATCTTGCCAATGACTTAGGTAACTTATTAAATCGTACAGTAGCGATGATTAATAAATACTTTGATGGTGAAATTCCAGCTTTCCGTGCTTCAGAAGAGCCGTTTGATGAACAATTAGAAATATTAGGGAAAGAGACAGTAGCTAATGTAGAAGACGCATTAGATGAGATGGGCTTTTCTGTTGCATTAACACACATTTGGAAGTATGTAAGTCGAACAAACAAATATATTGATGAAACAGAACCTTGGGTTTTAGCGAAAGATGAAAGCAGAAAAGATCGTTTAGGTAATGTCATGGCACATTTAGTCGATAGTTTACGCCGAACTGCAATTTTATTACGCCCATTCTTGACACAAACACCGAATCGAATTTTCGAACAGATTGGTGTAAGTGATAATGAAACACTTCAAACTTGGGAAAGTATGTCAGATTTTGGAGTGATTGAAGCAGGAACGAAAGTGATTAAGAAAGATCCGATCTTCCCACGTTTAGACGTTGAAAAAGAAGTACAAGTTATTAAGGACATGATGACCAAACCTGAGCCAGAGAAGAAAGAATCGAAATCCCAAGCCAAAAATGAAATAACGTATGATGATTTTATGAAGCTAGATTTACGTGTAGCAGAAGTAACGCACGCTGAGAAAATGAAAAATGCAGATAAATTATTGCGTATTCAATTAGATCTTGGTAGCGAAAAACGTCAAGTAATATCAGGTATTGCACAATACTATACTCCTGAATCATTAGTAGGGAAAAAGGTAATTTGTGTAACCAACTTAAAACCAGTTAAGCTACGTGGCCAATTGTCAGAAGGTATGATTCTATCCGGAGAAGACAAAGACGGCTCCCTATCCTTGGCTACAGTAGAATCAAACCTGCCAAACGGCTCCGTCGTAAAATAAATATCAAAAAGTATACACACATACCATTTGAAACGTGTGTGTACTTTTTATTTATGCGCAGAAAAATAGACTGCGAAGTAACGTGGATATGGAAAAGAGATATCCCCGGAAGCGCCGATCTGTTCCGAGGAAAAAGGCTTCTCTTCCAGGGAAAAGATCTTCTCTTCCGAGGATAAACGACTATATCCAGGGAAGAGAAGGCGATATCCTCGGAACAGCAAAGGATATCCCCGGAAGCGCCGTTCTGTTCCGTGGAAAAGATCCTCTCTTCCGAGGATAAACGACTATATCCAGGGAAGAGAAGTCCTGTTAACTTTGCAACTAAGCTACTTCAGTTTGTATCTACTACGAATGAAATGAGCAGAGTAGAATCAGTTTAGTTTGTTTTTTTAAGGAGGAATAGTATGTTATTTGATACACACGTTCATTTAAACGTATCGCATTTCGATGAAGACCGTGAGGAAGTATTACATCGAGCGAAAGAGGCCGGTGTCGAAAATATGGTCATTGTTGGATTTGATCATGAAACGATCCCGAAAGCAATTGAGATGGCCGAACAATATGACGATATTTATGCTGCAGTTGGCTGGCATCCAGTCGATGCTATCGATATGACTGACAAAGAACTAGAGTGGTTAGAAGAATTGTCCTCTCATCCAAAAGTAGTCGCTTTAGGTGAAATGGGCCTAGATTACCATTGGGACAAATCTCCGAAAGATGTACAAAAAGAAGTTTTTCGCAAGCAAATTCAGTTAGCCAAAAAAGTTAATTTACCTATTATTATTCATAATCGGGAAGCGACAGAAGATATTATCCAAGTGTTGCAGGAAGAAAAAGCAGAAGAAGTTGGAGGTATCATGCATTGCTACAATGATTCTGTTGACTATGTTGATGCATGCTTAAAAATGAACTTTTATATATCACTAGGTGGGCCAGTAACGTTTAAAAATGCTACTTTACCGAAGGAAGTAGCAAAGTATGTACCGGAAGATCGTTTATTGATCGAGACAGACTGTCCATTTCTCGCGCCACATCCAAATCGAGGAAAACGAAATGAGCCTGCCTACGTGAAGTTGGTTGCAGAAAAAATAGCAGAACTGCGTGAGGTAAGTTATGAAGAAATAAGTAAGCAAACAACTGAAAATGCCAAAAGATTTTTCGGTCTAATAAACTGATGCTGCCTTTAGCAGCATATGTTTCAGGCAATGTTACGGTAATGTAAACAAACTGAAATATTCTGTGGAAAAGAGCAGCAAAACCCTTTGAATTCAAGGGTTTTGCTGCTCTTTAGTTTTCATAACTCCATTTGACACTGAAAAAGGATCTTTATATAATACAACGGCGAGTAAAAAGGAGGGAAGAGTTCATGAAACGTCTTAAAATTAGTCACTTATTGAACAACAAAGACTTCATATACGCACTTTCTTTATTTGCATTTATCGGCTTTATCTGTATATCATTTTATGAATTATCAAAAGCAGAAGTTACAGTTGTTCAAGAAGATGAATCAACGACAGTCCGTACACATGCTAATACTGTCGAAGATGTTCTAAATGAACTTGCAATTGAAGTGGGAGAGCATGATGAACTTTCACATGAATTAAGTGACCTCGTAAATAGAGATATGAAAATCGAGCATACAATTGCAAATCAAGTCATAGTCAGCATAGATGGCAATGAACAAACATATTATACAACTAGTGATACAGTTGAAGAATTTTTG
This sequence comes from Gracilibacillus suaedae, assembly GCF_017599345.1. GTDB lineage: Bacteria > Bacillota > Bacilli > Bacillales > Amphibacillaceae > Gracilibacillus > Gracilibacillus suaedae. The sequence goes on along the minus strand of NZ_JAGFVL010000022.1, from coordinate 34,050 downwards.
GCAGAACAAGATATAGAATTAACAGAAAATGATCAATTATCATTAGCAGCTAATACAGAAATAGATGATAACTTAGTAATTGGTATCGATAAAGCTTTTCAAGTTGTCATTAATGATGCTGGTGAAGAACAACAAGTCTGGACGACTGGAGGATCTGTTCAGGAATTATTAGCGGAATATGACATTGAACTAGATGAATTAGATCGTGTGGAGCCAGAACAGACTGCATCAATAAGCAAGAGCACCGATATCGAAATTACACGAGTAGAAAAAGTAACAGATGTTGTAGAAGAAGAGCAAGACTTTAGTTTGGTAAAACGAAACGATAGTTCACTTGAAAAAGGAAAAGAAGAAGTAGTATCAGAAGGTGAACCAGGTTTAATTGAAAAACACTATGAAGTTGTATTAGAAAATGGGGAAGAAGTATCCCGTGAATTAGTGAAAGAAGAAGTGAAAAAGGAAAGTAAAGAAAAAGTTGTAGCAATTGGTACGAAAGAAAACCAGCCAAAAACGACGACAACAGCTTCTGCGGATACATCTTCTAATAGTAACGGAACGGCAACCGAAACAGTATCCAGAGGTGACAATGAAGAAGAGGGTGAAACCCTTTACATGAAAGCGACAGCATACAATTGGGACTGTCCATCATGTGATGGTAGAGGTAAGACTTCTACTGGATATGATTTAAAAGCAAATCCAAATGGAGTTATAGCAGTAGACCCTAGCGTAATTCCTTTAGGTACGAAAGTTTGGGTTGAAGGATATGGATATGCAGTCGCTAGAGATACTGGCGGCAATATCAAAGGGAATAAAATTGATCTTCATATGCCAACCAAGCAAAAAGCTGAGAGCTATGGTATGAAAACAGTTCAAGTAAGAATTGTGGAATAATTGTAAAGCTTACCTTTCTAAACAAAGGTAAGCTTTTTTGTGTTAAAATGAGAAAGGCTATGAGTGTTAAATAGCAAAGCTTCTACTCAGAAGTTAGCTGATCATTCGTAACGTATAAAAGCTATAATAAGCAAGAATGGAGGAGCCTTTTTTGAAGGTGAAGGAAATCATTGTCGTAGAAGGAAAAGACGATACCGCAAAATTAAAACAGGCATTAGATGTCGATACAATAGAAACAAACGGTTCAGCTATCAACAAAGATATATTAGCACAAATTGCACATGCTAAAAATAAACGAGGTGTTATTGTATTTACTGATCCTGATTATCCAGGTCAGCGAATCAGACAAATTATAGATCAGCATGTTCCAGGTTGTAAGCATGCCTTTTTAACAAAAGCTGAAGCTGTCCCGATCAAAAAACAATCTAAGAGTCTTGGCATAGAACATGCTTCATTAGATGTTCTCCGTGAGGCACTAGGACAAGTTTATGAGTTAACAGCGAACGGCGAAACTGAAATTACCAAATCAGATCTGCTTCGTTTTGGCTTAATAGGTGGACATGGTTCAAAAGATAGAAGACAGAAGCTTGGGGAACAATTAAGAATTGGACATATTAATGGAAAGCAGTTATTAAAAAGGTTGCAGATGTTTCAAATTGGGAAAGATGAATTTGAACAAGTGATGGAACAAATAATTCAGGAGGAACGTGCATGAGCGAGCAGAAAGCAATAGCCACACCGAAACGAACAAGAGAAATCCTTAAAAAATATGGCTTTTCATTTAAAAAAAGTTTGGGGCAGAATTTCCTCATCGATATAAATATTTTAAAAAATATAATTCATAATGCTGGCATTACGAAAGAAATCAATGCAATTGAGATTGGTCCTGGTATTGGTGCACTTACAGAACAATTAGCTATTGCTGCTAATAAAGTTGTCGCATTTGAAATAGACGGACGTTTGGTACCGATTTTAGAAGATACTTTACAAGCGTATGATAACGTAAAACTTATCAATCAAGATATTCTCAAAGCAGATTTTGAAGAGGTATGGGACAGGTATTTTCAAGATGATAAACCAGTGAAAGTAGTGGCGAATCTCCCTTATTACATAACAACACCTATCTTAATGCAATTATTGATGGCTAATTTACCAATATCAAGTATTACAGTAATGATTCAAAAAGAAGTTGCTGAAAGGATGGCAGCTGCTGAAAATACAAAAGAATATGGATCTTTATCGATAGCAATCCAGTACTATACAGAAGCAAAAGTAAAAATGGTTGTACCGAAAACAGTTTTTATGCCGCAGCCACGCGTAGACTCAGCAGTTTTGCATTTAGAAAAGCGAACAACTCCACCAGTTGACGTTGAGGATGAGAAATTCTTTTTTCAATTAGTTCAAGCAAGCTTTCAACAACGAAGAAAAACATTGCGTAACAATTTATCACGACATTTTAAAGATATACTGTCAAAGGATCAGATAGAAGAAGGGTTTGACCGAGTTGGAATTGATGGGACAAGACGAGGAGAATCTTTAAATATTCAAGAGTTTGCTACTTTAGCAAATTATTATGAGCAGTATGTAAAAGAAACTTCCTAAAAAATTGGGAGTTTTCTTTTTTTATACATAATTTTCTTAAAAAAAGGTAAGCTAAACACATAACTTCCAAATTTTTTTGTTGACAGCTTTTGATTAATATTGGTATAATGGAATATTTTTAATTGACGGTTGGACAAGAATGTAGTATAATAAATCTTAGTGAGGTGGAGTGTATTGGCTAAAACATTGGTTGAAATCAAACAAGGTTTAGATGGAAATGTCGGCAAACGTCTACGAATTAAAGCAAATGGTGGAAGGAAGAAAACCATTGAGCGTTACGGAACATTAGCAGAAACATATCCTTCTGTTTTTATCGTTGAACTTGATCAACAAGAGAATGCATTTGAACGTGTATCTTATAGTTATGCAGATATTCTCACTGAAACAGTTGAACTGAATTTTACGGAAGAGTTAGAAGCGGTCTCAGGTGAGCAGTAAACAATGTTTACTGCTTTTTTTATGGTAAAAATTAAAACGACACATAATTTATAAACCCCGAAATAACTGGATATGGATTTGCTCTCTTCCATTCTTTTCTTGATGAGTGCATAACCATCGCTGCGGAAAAATACTCCCTTTCCGGGGGCACGGCCTCCAAAGAAAACCATTTTGCAAAGTGGATCTTTGGCTCGCACTGTTCCCCCAGGAGTGTCGCATTTTTCCGCAGCTTAGAATAGTGTTCTGGAAAAAAAGAGAGGGGAGCAAAACGTATATATTCTGGGTAAACCTTTCCAATCCCTAATTCAGAACACTTAATATAGCGCAGTATTCTGCCGGAGCGTATGTGAGCACTCATCATTAATCAGAATTGGGAGAAAGCCTCACTTTGGAAATTTTCATTAGTTCGCAGTATTTATCTAATTCGGTTAATAATGCAGTAATTGTGATATCATCTAAGCATGTGATTGCTCATGCAATTTAAAGTGCCAACAAGATGTCTTTCACCCTTTTATTACCTCGTATCATAATCAGTTGCAAACATAAAATAGGACTGTCGTAAAACACGACAGAAAGGGAGTTATCTTCAGATGGGTCGAAGACGAGGGGTAATGTCCGATCGGTTTAAAGAAGAGCTTGCTAAAGAATTAGGTTTTTACGACACGGTGCAAAAAGATGGTTGGGGTGGAATTACCGCACGAGATGCCGGTAATATGGTGAAAAGAGCAGTACAAATGGCAGAAGAGAGTTTAAAAAAGGGCAAAGTCTAAGACTTTGTCCTTTTTGCGCTTTTATTTGCTTTTATGGTATCTTTACATATAGTAAAAATCCTGAATATAAAATAGTCAGTAGGTGAGCGACTTTGTATACGATAGAAAAAGCCCCGGCTAAAATAAACTTAACCTTAGATGTACTTTATAAACGGCCAGATCAATACCATGAAGTTGAAATGGTAATGACTACAGTAGATTTGGCTGATCGAATTGAATTCTTTTTGTTAGAAGAACACAAAATAGAGGTGGCATCAGAAAACCGTTTTGTTCCTAATGATGAAAGAAATTTAGCATATCGAGCGGCAAGATTGCTAAAGGACCGTTATGATGTAAAAGAAGGTGTCCGAATTAAAATAGATAAACAAATTCCAGTGGCAGCAGGACTGGCCGGCGGGAGCAGTGATGCTGCTGCAACATTAAGAGGATTAAATCGGTTATGGAAGCTTAATTTAACGCTGGATGAATTAGCTGTTTTAGGAGCAGAGGTTGGTTCAGATGTGTCTTTTTGTGTGTATAATTCAACAGCTCTTGCCAAAGGGAGAGGGGAAGCCATTATAGAATTGCCACCACCTCCTCAATGCTGGGTGATTTTGGCAAAGCCTGTTCAAGGTGTGTCTACACAATCTGTGTATAAGTCTTTACAATTAGACGATTTAGAGCATCCTGACACAAAAGGAATGGTTAAGGCGATAAAACAATCTGATTATCAAGGCGTATGTAATAGGTTAAAAAATGTATTGGAAACCGTAACATTACCTAAAAATCCGGAAGTAGAACAAATAAAGCAACAAATGCTTCGGTCTGGTGCAGATGCTGTATTGATGAGTGGGAGCGGTCCAGCTGTATTTGGGCTAGTGCAACAAGAGAGCAGAGCAGATCGAATTTATAACAGCTTGAGGGGATTTTGTGAAGAAGTATATGTGGTACGCTTATTAGGTTGTCATCAAAGACTTGATTAAACACGTATAAAATGTTATATTTACCACAAAATATTCGGATTTTGGGGTGTAGTAATGAAAAGAAGTGATCGTCTAGTTGCGATGACCAATTATTTAGTTGAACATCCAATGGAATTAATTTCTCTTCCCTTTTTCTCTGATACATATGGTGCTGCTAAGTCTTCGATTAGTGAAGATTTGTCGATTATCAACCACATGTTCAAAGAAGATGGGATAGGTTATTTAGAATCTATTTCCGGTGCTGCTGGTGGTGTAAAATATGTGCCTAATGTCTCGGTGAAAAAAAGTGAATCCATGATCAATAAGTTATGTGAAGAGCTGGAAGATCCTAATCGGATTTTGCCTGGTGGTTATTTGTTTATGAGCGATATTTTAGGTACACCTAGTACGGTTAGAGATGTTGGTAGGCTTTTTGCTTCTCGTTTTGCAGGATTAAACATTGATTCCATTGTAACGGTAGCAACGAAAGGGATTCCTTTAGCCTATGCTGTAGCCTCGTTTTTAAATGTTCCTGTTGTCATTGTTCGTCGTGACCCGAAAGTCACGGAAGGTTCAACCGTAAGTATCAACTACGTGTCCGGTTCTTCTAAAAAAATTCAGACGATGGTGTTGTCTAAACGTAGTCTGAAACCTGGAGAAAATGTTTGTATCATCGATGATTTTATGAAGGCTGGTGGTACGATAAATGGCATGAAAAACTTACTGCAAGAATTTGATGCCAATGTGAAGGCGATTGGTGTACTGGCAGAGGCAGAGGATGAAGAAGAAGATCGTGTAGTAGATGATTATACTTCTTTGTTGCAAATCAAAAATGTAGATTCTGATAGTAAACAAATAGAGGTATTAAAAGGAAACTATTTTGAGCAGTACTAAAGGATCGTGTAAAAAGGTCTGATTATATCGAATTATGTCATTCACCGCCTTTTATAAGAAAATTTCCTTAAAAAGATAATATTTTTTAAAATTTAAGCAGGAATTTTAAAAATTTTGTTGAATTAAGATAATAAGTTCTTAAAAAGGGAAAAGGTGGTGAAACATAGTGGAAGTAACTGACGTAAGATTACGCCGCGTGAATACCGATGGAAGAATGCGAGCTATCGCATCCATTACATTAGATCATGAATTTGTGGTCCATGATATTCGAGTGATTGATGGGAATAATGGAATGTTTGTAGCAATGCCTTCTAAACGTACGCCGGATGGTGAATTTAGGGATATTGCACACCCGATTAACTCTGGTACCAGAGCAAAAATTCAAGATGCTGTTTTAGAAGAGTATCATCGTGCTGGAGAAGCTGAAGTAGAGTATGAAGAAGCAGGAGCTTCTTAAAAAAGAGTAAAAAAGTCTAATCAATTCTTTTGATTAGGCTTTTTATTTTTTGTCATCGAATATAAAATATATCCGCAAAATCCATAAACTACGAAGTAACTCGCTTGAGGATCTGCTCTTGTCCCTTCTCCCACAGAGAGTGCACAGAATAACGCTCCGGTAGAATACTGCGCTTTCCGAGGATAATGTGAGTGCCCGTGGAAAGCGCAGTATCTTGCCGGAGGGTATGCCAAAGCAAAAATCAGATTGAGAGAAAGCCCTACTTCGGAAATTTTCATTACTTCGCAGTATGTATCAATTATTCCTTAGTATCAGTAAGCGATCGATATTTTATAGATATTTAAATTATGCCATCTTTATTGAAAATACACCTGTTTTCGTATATATTCATAATTGGGATATTATTGTACAAAATGAGCAGATCCTTTTCACATAAATATACAAGAGGTGAAGAAGAACGGAGGGACTATCTTGTCAAATCGGTACGCAATTGTTTTAGCTGCAGGAAAAGGAACAAGAATGAAATCTAAATTATATAAAGTTCTCCATCCTGTTTTAGGAAAACCAATGGTACAGCATGTGGTTGATCAATTGAAAGGATTAGATCTTGCTAGTATAACGACTGTTGTTGGCTTTGGAGCTGAGAAAGTACAGGAACAATTAGGACAAACATGTGAATTTGTTATACAGGAAGAACAGTTAGGAACAGGACATGCTGTACAGCAAGCTGAAAAATATTTAGCCAATAAAAAAGGTACTACCATTGTAGTTTGCGGTGATACACCATTATTAACGAGAGACACCATACAAGCGGTATTGAACCATCATGAGAAGGAAAGTGCTGCAGTCACTATTTTAACTGCCCATGCAGAGGAGCCTACTGGATACGGACGAATTGTAAGAAATGCAAATAATCAAGTTAACAAAATTGTAGAGCAAAAAGATGCAACCGAAAAGGAAAAAATGATTCAAGAGATCAATACAGGCACATATTGCTTTGATAATGTATGGTTATTTGAAGCACTAAAGAAGGTATCCAATGATAATGCTCAAGGCGAGTATTATTTACCAGATGTGATCGAAATCGCTCAAGAAGAAGGCAGAAAAGTAGCTGCTTATCAGACAGATAATTTTGAAGAAACAATTGGTGTTAATGATCGTGTTGCATTATCTCAAGCAGAAATGCTTATGAAAAAGCGAATTAATGAACAACATATGAGAAATGGTGTGACCCTTATAGACCCTGCCAATACTTACATAGGTACAGATGTAAAAATCGGAACAGATGTTGTAATTGAACCCGGTTGTGTTTTAAAAGGAAGCACGACTATAGAAGATGAGGCGGTAATTGGACCGAACTCAGAAGTAAATGATTGCCATATTGGAGCGAATACTGTACTCCGTCATAGTGTCGCAACCTCAAGCTATATTGGTCAGCACGTTCAAGTTGGTCCTTTTGCACACATTCGTCCAGATGCATCGATTGGTGACGATGTAAAAGTAGGTAATTTTGTTGAAATTAAAAAGTCAAAGATAGATAATAAAAGTAAAGTTCCACATCTCAGTTATATTGGCGATGCAGAAATAGGAAGCGGCGTAAACATTGGATGTGGAGCGATTACCGTTAATTATGACGGGAAGAATAAATTTAAAACAACGATAGAAGATGATGCTTTTATCGGATGTAATGCTAACTTAATCGCACCAATTACCATTGGTAAAGGAGCATTAGTTGCAGCAGGTTCGACCATCAATCAAGATGTACCAGGTGATGCATTATCTATTGGCCGAGCAAAACAAGTTAACAAAGAGCAATACGCAAAGAAATATAAATAATTATTAAAAATCACATGGAGGTATACAAATGTCCTATAAGGATTCATCCTTAAAAGTATTTACATTAAACTCGAATCCAAGCCTAGCTGAAGAGATTGCAGCTAATATCGGGGTGGAGTTAGGAAAAAGCTCGGTAACAAAATTTAGTGATGGTGAGATTCAAATAAATATAGAAGAAAGTATCCGTGGTTGTGATGTATATGTTGTACAATCAACTTGTGAACCAGGTAATCAGCATATTATGGAGCTTTTGATTATGATCGATGCATTAAAAAGAGCTTCGGCAAAATCGATTAATATTGTGATGCCTTACTATGGATATGCCAGACAAGATCGTAAAGCACGCGCACGTGAGCCAATTACAGCCAAATTAATTGCAGACTTACTGCAAACAGCTGGTGCTACCAGAGTTATTACGTTGGATTTACATGCACCACAAATTCAAGGGTTCTTTGATATTCCAGTTGATCAGTTAGTCGGTGTTCCGATTTTATCTAGTTATTGGAGTAAAAAAGGTCTAGAGGATATCGTAGTAGTGTCACCTGATCATGGTGGGGTAACACGCGCACGACAATTAGCGGATAGATTAAAAGCACCGATTGCAATCATTGATAAGCGTAGACCACGCCCGAATGTTGCGGAAGTGATGAATATTGTAGGTAATATCGAGGGAAGAACAGCGATTCTTATCGATGATATTATCGATACAGCAGGAACGATTACATTAGGAGCAAATGCTTTAATTGAAAATGGAGCAACAGAAGTATATGCTTGTTGTACCCATCCAGTACTATCTGGGCCTGCAATCGAACGAATAGAGAATTCAAGAATTAAAGAATTAGTAGTAACGAATAGTATTCCATTACAAGAAGCAAAACAAATAGATAAAGTTACGCAATTATCAGTAGCGCCTTTAATTAGTGAAGCGATAATTCGTGTACATGAACGTCAATCTGTAAGTATTCTATTTGATTAAGTTTTCTGAAAAAAGAGGTTTAGCCGATCACACTCGAGGGAAATATATTAATATCAGTTATTTTCTATGGAGGGTGATTATTTTGGCAGCAACTTTGCAGGCAAAAAAAAGAGAGAATTTAAAAACTTCTAATACAAGAGCAATTAGAACGGCAGGAGAAGTACCAGCGATTATTTATGGTTATCAAGTAGAACCAAAAACAGTGGCAGTAGACAGTATTGAATTATTAAAAACAGTAAGAGATGAAGGTAAAAATGCGATTATCTCATTACAAATAGATGGTGATGCCGTTGATGTAATGTTGCATGATTATCAAATTGATCCATTAAAAGATCAATTAGTACATGCAGACTTTTATGCTGTTAACATGAAAGAAGAAATGGATGTACAAGTTCCAATAGTGTTAGAAGGTGAAGCAATCGGTGCTAAAGAAGGTGGCGTTCTGCAACAACCATTATATGATTTGTCTATTAGGGCGAAACCTAATGATATTCCTGAGCAGATTACAATCGATGTTTCAGATTTAGCTGTAGGGGATAGTATTTTAGTTTCAGATTTAAAAGAAGGAAGAAATTATGACATCCTAGAGGATGAGGGAACAACTATTGTTTCTATCTTAGTTCCTGATGAAGAACCAGCAGAAGACTCCGCTGTCGATGAACCGGCAGAACCAGAAGTTATTAATGGAGATAAACAAGAGCACGGAGACAGTGAAGAATAAAGTGAGACTGTGATCAGTAGGGTATGGCCTTCCACTAATCATGAAACAGGTTGTTAACGTTTGTAACCTCTACTTATCTTTGTATTAGGGGTTACTGACATTTAGTACCGTTGATAAAAGAAAATCGCAAAAGATATATCGCTTGGAGCTAGACATTACTTTTTGTAAATTTCTTATGAATAATCAAGACGCAACTACCAAAAGTTGCGTCTTTTCACCGTTTTTTATGTTAAACTATAAGGAAGAAAAAAATAGTTAAAGGAAGTCTTTATGCTATGAAATGTATCGTAGGTTTAGGAAATCCAGGCATCAAATATCAGCAAACAAGACATAATGTTGGTTTTATGGTAATCGACGAACTACTTAATCGTCATGGCTGGACATTAAATAAAAGTAAATTCAAAGGGCACTTTACGCTGGAAGCTGTCGAGGGAGAGAAAGTCATATTACTTCAACCGCAAACCTTTATGAATTTGTCAGGTGAATCACTTCGGCCATTAATGGATTTTTACAATCTTCAACCAGACGAAGTGACGGTTGTCTATGATGATTTGGATTTACCATTGGGTAAAATTAAGCTACGACAAACTGGTGGACATGGCGGTCATAATGGTGTTCGCTCTTGTATTGATCAATTAGGTACAAAGCAATTTAACCGATTACGTTTTGGAATCGGCAGACCGGATACCCCGATGTCTGTAATTGATTATGTTCTTGGGAAATTTGATGAAGAAGATCAGGACATATTAAAACAGTCGATTGATCATGCAGCTGATGCAATGGAATCGTGGCTAAAGCAGCCATTTCCAAGAGTAATGAATGAGTATAATTTGTAAAACAAGACTTATCGCCAAGAAATAGCGAAAGTCTTATTAGTTCTAATACGTTTTACAGTATAAATAAGTCATCATTAAGTATAGATTTTACCTATACGGGGTAGAATAACAACTAATTACGATAGCTTTCTGATAAGGAGGCGCGAATGATGACTTTGTTATACACGTGTAAACATTGTGGTACAGAAATCGGGAGATTGAGACCACAGATGTTGGATTTAGAAAAGATAGGTTGGAATTTGTTATCGACAGAGGAAAAGAACCAACTGATGAATTATCAGCAAGATCAGACTGTTACACTTCAATCTATTTGTGAAAATTGCCAACAATTATTAGATCAAAATCCACAGTACCATGAGTTAGATTATTTTATTCAATAGGATAACCTCAACTCTCCTTTAATTACACAATAAGCTTTGGTATGTTCACCAAAGCATTTTTGTGCGTTTTGGCAATTAATGAAGAAATCAACATATATTAGTTTTAAGGTATTTAGGGGGAGCATTATGTATGAAATAAAACGATACTTACAAAACCGTGATGATGTCTATTCCATTATTAATGGGGTTGAATCCGGCTTAAAAGAACAACTAGTTTCGGGTTTATCTGGATCTGCCAGAAGTATGTTTACAACTCTGATTCAAGAAGCTACTCAAAAGAAAACATTAATTATAACCCATCAATTAACACAAGCCCAACAACTATATGAAGATATGTTAGAGTTTTCGGAAGAGAAAAATGTGTATCTTTATCCTGTCAATGAGCTGCTTGCTTCTGAACTAGCGGTCGCAAGTCCGGAATTATTAAGCCAACGAATAACCTCACTGACAAATTGGCTTAATGCTGATAATGCGATTTTGATTGCTCCAGTAGCAGCTTTAAAACGGATGCTACCGCCTATGGAGTATTGGCAAACCTATCAACTTGATTTCGAGCTCGAGCAGATTATTGACATTGACCAAACCTTAGAATATTTAGTTGAGATGGGTTATCTCCGTCAGGATATGGCTTCAAGCCCTGGTGAGTTTAGTTTGCGTGGTGGAATCTTAGATATCTATCCTATAACAGAAGAACAACCACTTCGGATTGAATTATTTGACGATGAAATCGATTCGATTCGTTACTATGATGCAGAGTCACAACGCTCATTAGAAAAACAAGAACAGGTTACAGTTATCCCTACGACAGAATTGTTGCTAAAGGATAGTGACCTAGTCGCTACAGCTCAAAAACTAGAACAGTCACTAAATAAAACGTTGAAAAAGGTTAAGAATAAATCTGATCAACAAGTTCTTACGGAGACGATTACAGCGGACATAGATCGTCTAAATCATTGTGAACGTTTTCAGGAAATAAGAAAATATGCAGGGTTTTTCTACGATGATAACTATAGTTTACTAGATTATTTACCAGAAGACGGATTTATTATATTAGATGAAATGAGTAGAATTCAGGAAACCGCCTCTCATTTGGATAACGAAGAACAAGAATGGCTTAAAGATAATTTGCAACGCGGTAAAGCTGTCAGTGATTCTAGGTTATCGTTTGATTGGCATGAAGTTTGGAATAATATGAAGCAGCAGCGGTTATACCTTTCTGTCTTTTTACGCCATATTCCAAACACAAATCCAGCTAATATTGTGAATCTCTCCTGCCGGGCAATGCAACAATTTCATGGGCAAATGAATTTATTAGAAAACGAAATGGACCGATGGGATAAAGGGGAATTCTCCGTTATTATTTTGGCACCAAATCAAAGTAGAATGGAAAAAATTCAATCTGTTCTGGAAGATTATCAGATGAGTGCCACAATGAGCGAGACATTACCAGACTTACCTATAAAGCATCCTGTAATCACCATTGGCAACATTAGTGGTGGTTTTGAATTACCAATGCATAAAATTGCCGTTATAACCGAGAATGAGTTGTTTAAACAAAAAACAACTAGAAAAAAACGTAAACAAAAAGTATCGAATGCTGAGCGGATTAAGAGTTATCAAGAATTACAAGTCGGTGACTATGTCGTACATGCTAACCATGGTATTGGTCGATATATAGGGATTGAAACATTAGAAGTGAATGGTTTGCATAAAGATTTTATGCTTGTTAAATATTCAGGGGATGATAAGCTTTTCGTACCGATAGATCAAATAGATTTGGTGCAGAAGTATGTTGGTTCAGAAGGTAAAGAGCCTAAATTATACCGGTTAGGCGGTAATGACTGGAAGAAGGTCAAAAGCAAAGTACAATCCAAAGTCGAGGACATTGCAGATGACTTGATGAAGTTATACGCAGAAAGAGAAGCTGCTAAAGGGTATGCTTTTTCACTAGATACTGAAATGCAACGAGATTTCGAAGCATCGTTCCCATATCAGGAAACAGAGGATCAATTACGCTGTGTCGAAGAAATTAAGCAAGATATGGAGAAAGAGCAGCCAATGGATCGCCTTCTTTGTGGAGATGTTGGTTACGGTAAAACAGAGGTTGCCATTCGTGCAGCTTTCAAGGCAATCGCCGATGGTAAACAAGTGGCGATATTGGTTCCTACAACTATTTTAGCGCAGCAGCATTATGAAACGGTAATGGAGAGGTTCCAGGATTACCCGATTAATATTGGTTTGTTAAGCCGTTTTCGAACAAGAAAACAGCAATCAGAAACATTAAAAGGTTTAAAGAATGGCACGATAGATATTGTGATTGGAACCCATCGATTATTATCTAAGGATGTTAGTTATAAGGAGTTGGGACTACTTATTGTTGATGAGGAGCAACGTTTTGGTGTAAAACATAAAGAGAAAATTAAGCAATTAAAAACGAATGTAGATGTATTAACCTTAACCGCTACACCAATACCGAGAACATTGCATATGTCGATGCTAGGAGTTCGTGATTTATCAGTGATTGAAACACCACCAGAGAATCGTTTTCCGATTCAGACGTATGTCATGGAGTATAATGCACCTTTAGTAAGGGAAGCGATTGAACGTGAGTTATCCAGAGGTGGTCAAGTATTCTTTCTATATAATAGAGTGGAATCTATCGATAAAATTGCGCAGGACATCCAAGCATTAGTAGAAGATGCCCGGGTAACTGTTGCACATGGACAGATGAATGAATCTGAACTGGAGAATGTGATGTTTTCCTTTTTAGAAGGGGAAGCAGACGTATTAGTGAGTACAACGATTATTGAAACAGGGGTAGACATTCCTAATGTCAATACCTTAATCGTTTATGATGCCGATCGTATGGGGTTAAGTCAGTTATACCAATTACGTGGCCGGGTAGGACGTTCTAATCGTGTTGCTTACGCTTATTTCACTTATCAGCAAGATAAAATTTTAACGGAAGTTTCTGAAAAGAGGTTACAGGCTATCAAAGAGTTCACTGAATTAGGCTCAGGGTTTAAGATTGCTATGCGTGATTTATCTATCCGAGGTGCTGGTAATATCTTAGGTGCCCAGCAACACGGCTTTATCGACTCTGTCGGTTTTGATATGTATTCTCAGATGTTGAATGAAGCTGTGGAAGCGAAAAAACAAGGCAAAGCTGTCGAAGAAGTACAGCCCTTTGAAGTGGAGTTAGACTTAAAAATCGATGCCTATATTCCAGATAATTATATACCGGATGAAAAACAGAAGGTTGATATGTATAAACGATTCCAAGCTATTTATTCACAAGAAGATGTCCATGATTTACGAGATGAACTGATCGATCGTTTTGGCGATTACCCAGAAGAAGTTGAAAATCTTTTCCATGTATCAACACTAAAAATGATGTCCAAGAAGGAACGAATCGAAGCGATCACCGAACGAAAGCAAAAAATAGAAGTAATAGTAGAAGAAGAGAGAAGCCAGGAATTAGATGGTGCGAAATTATTTGAATTTGCCAATCAATATGGCAGGTTAATTCAATTAGGTACGGAGAATCGCAAGTTAAAAGTGGAGTTCCGCTTTGATAAGTCCCAATATATCAAGCGATATGAGATTTTAGAGGAGTTTATCCAGACATTAAGTGAGATGAAACAAACACCTGTAGCCTAGAATTATGAAATTATCTCCGAAAAAAGGTATAGTTTCCATTTTAATTAATCATACTAACCTTACAACATAATTATTTCTGATAAAGAAATAATTGTATGTACTGCTCAATTATAGAAAGTGAGGTAAATGATTAATATGAAGGCTACAGGAATTGTACGTCGTATTGATGATTTAGGAAGGGTTGTTATCCCGAAAGAAATTCGCCGAACACTAAGGATTCGTGAAGGTGATCCACTTGAAATTTTTGTGGATCGTGACGGTGAAGTGATTTTAAAAAAATATTCTCCCATTAGTGAGCTAGGTGATTTCGCAACTGAGTATGCGGAGGCATTATTTGATTCCTTAGATTTATCGGTACTTATTAGTGATAGAGATGAAATTATTGCTGTTGCAGGTGAATCGAAAAAAGACTACTTAGGTAAGCACATATCAAAAAAGATTGATCAATTAATGGATAGTCGTGATTCGATTATCGAAACGAAAACCAACACATTAGAGATTATCGAAAATAAAGACGAGGAATTAGAGGCATATTTACTTCAGCCAATCATTGCAGGCGGAGACCCGATTGGTTGTATGGTGTTGTTTACAAGGGAGAATAAGGATTTTGGTGATGCAGAGAAAAAAGCAGCCCAAGCGGCAGCAACCTTCCTCGCTAAACAAATGGAATAAGAACAACGGATAGTATAGAAGTTTAATGCTTCTATACTATTTATGTTTAGAAGTAAAAATGGTGCGCTAAATATATAAACTACGAAGTAACGTGCATGGACTTGCGTTGTTTCATTCTGTTTTTTGAGAAGTGTTGTCATTCGCTCCGGCAGAATACTGCGCTTTCCATGGGCACGGCCTTAGCCTCCTCGGAAAGCAAAAGTCGCTTTCCTGCGGGGTCTTCGGACTCGCGTAAGTTCCCATAGGAGTCTCCGTATTCTGCCTCCGCTAAGCGTAGTATTCTGATGATCGAAAGAAGAGAACTTTTGGGAATATATCTGTGAATTTCTTCTTACTTGATAAGAAATACACACTAAGCTGCGGAAAAATGCGACACTCCTGGGGGAACAGCGCGAGCCGAAGATCCACTTGGTGAAGTGGTTTTCTTCACCAAGTTAGCTGAGGCCGTGCCCCCGGAAAGGGAGTATTTTTCCGCAGCGTCGACTTAGCACTCATCATCAATCAGAATGGAAGAAGGCCTCACTCCACAAATTTTCATTACTTCGCAGTATGTATCTAATTTGCAGTTTTCGCAGTATGTATCTAATTTGCAGTTGTTGAGAATACGAGTTATTTTGTAATAAGAATCCAGATATCGAGTTTTATAGTTCATTTGAAATAATGAATGGGACATTATTCCTGCTCCGTTTACTCATTATAGGTGATATCTTTGGAGGTTTTTAGTACAATAGTGTAATGTGTTATGGTGGAAAGGGAGGTGGAGAGTTTGGACGAGCAACAAATGACGGTTAAGAAAGCGCTAAATAATAATGTGATTATCGCGTCCCACCCATTATATAAGGAAGTTATCTTAATCGGTAAAGGGATTGGTTTTGGTAAGAACAAGGGAGATATTGTACCGCAAGAACAGGCAGAAAAAACATTTCTGTTAAAGGATGAGCAAGAACAGGCGCAATATAAACAATTGGTGTCATATATTGATCCACAAGTTATGGAAGTGTTGCATGAGATTATGCTATTAATTGAGACAAGAATGGACGAAACACTCCATGAGCATATCCATGTTGCTTTAACTGATCACTTATCGTTTGCAATTAGCCGTGCACACCAAAATGTACAATTTTCTAATCCTTTTCTCTTTGAGATCGAATCATTGTATCCGAAAGAATTTCAGGTAGCTCAAGAAGTTGTTTCAGTAATTCAAGAGCGAGTTGGAGTAACTTTTCCTGAAGGAGAAGTTGGATTTATAGCATTGCACATTCATAGTGCTGTAACGAATAAAACCATCCATGATATGAACCGTCATCATCAACTTATTTCGAAATTAGTAACCATCATTGAAGAAAATTTAAATATCGAGTTGGAACGGAATGATATTAATTATAACCGTCTTATACAGCATCTCCACCGTGCAATTGAAAGGGCTTATCAAGGGGAACAACTAGGTGAACAAACAAATTTAGCAAAAGTCTTGAAAACAACTTATCCAGTATGCTATAATCTTGCTTGGAAATTGATCAAAGTAATGCAACAACAATTACATATACGAGTTGATGAATCAGAGGTGTTGTATTTAACGATTCATCTACAGCGACTAACGCAATCATAAACGTGTTACTGATACGATCAGGCATGAGTAAAAAGGTTGTTTTAGGAAAAGATAGGGGAGAAGTGTATACTTCTATCATTTTCCTAAATCAGAAAACCTTTTACTCATGCCTTTTTTATTTGCTTACGTATATGACATGAATGAGAGCTGTTGCATGTATGAAAAAACAAGAGGAGGAAATTGATCATGTCCAATTTATTTGGTACCCTGCAAAAAGTAGGGAAAGCATTGATGCTACCGGTAGCATTATTACCAGCTGCTGGTATTTTACTTGCATTCGGTACAAGTTTTGCTCAAGACCAATGGGTAGAAAAATTCCCATGGTTCGGAAATGATATTGTTCAAAAAGTTCTAGAGGTAATGTCTGAAGCGGGTGGTATCGTCTTCGATAACTTGCCATTACTCTTTGCTGTCGGGGTTGCAATCGGTTTAGCAAAAGGTGATGGTGTTGCAGGTTTAGCTGCTATCATCGGGTATTTAATTATGAATGTAACGATGAGTGTATTTGGTGGTATCACAGAAGGGATGACAGAAGAGGCTGCATATGAAAGTGTGCTAGGGATTCCAACCTTAGGAACTGGTGTCTTCGGTGGTATTATAGTTGGTATACTCGCCGCCTATATGTATAACCGGTTCTTTAATATTGAATTACCGCAATTTTTAGGTTTCTTCGCTGGAAAACGTTTTGTGCCAATTATTACTGCGTTTACATCATTATTATTAGGTATTGTGATGTATTTAGTATGGCCATTTGCTCAAGAAGGATTAAATGCTGTTTCTCACTTTATGTTAGAAACAAACAGAACTCTTTCAACGTTTGTATTTGGTGTTATTGAACGAGCTTTAATTCCGTTTGGATTACACCACATCTTTTATTCACCATTTTGGTTTGAATTTGGTTCTTATACAAGTGCAGCAGGCGAGATTGTTCGAGGGGATCAAACAATCTTCTTCGAACAGCTTAAAGACGGTGTAGATTTTACAGCTGGTAACTTTATGACTGGTAAATTCCCTTTCATGATGTTCGGTCTTCCAGCTGCAGCGTTAGCGATTTATCATACAGCAAAACCTGAGAGAAAGAAAGTGGTTGGAGGTATCATGTTCTCTGCAGCCTTAACCTCTTTCTTAACAGGGATTACAGAGCCACTTGAATTTTCATTCTTGTTCGTAGCACCATTACTGTTTGCGATTCACACTGTTTTCGCAGGTTTATCATTTATGACCATGTACTTATTAGATGTAAAAATAGGTATGACATTCTCTGGTGGTTTAATCGACTATATCCTGTTCGGAATTATGCCTAACCGTACGGACTGGTGGTGGGTAATCATCATTGGTTTAATTTTCTCTGTTATCTACTACTTTGGTTTCCGATTTGCGATTCAGAAGTTCAACTTAGCAACTCCAGGTCGTGAAGATGAAGCACAAGATGCCGAGGAAGACGGAGAAGTGGACGACCGTCCATTTGAAATTCTAGAAGCTATGGGTGGAAAAGAAAATATTACGAACCTTGATGCTTGTATTACACGCCTGCGCGTAAGTGTAGATGATAAAGGCAAAGTAAATAAAGACCGTTTAAAACAACTAGGTGCTTCTGGCGTAATGGAAGTAGGTAACAATATCCAAGCTATTTACGGTCCAGTTTCTGATACGATTAGAGGACAAATGCAAGACATTATGGATGGGAAAACGCCAACGAAAAAAGCGGAGCCTGAAAAAGAGGCTATACCATCTGACAATAATGTAGTGGGAGACCTTGATTTTGTTAGTCCAATGCAAGGGGAAGTAATGCCGTTATCTGAAGTACCTGATCAAGTATTCTCCCAAAAAATGATGGGAGACGGTTTCGCAGTGAAGCCAACAGCCGGTGAAATTGTGTCACCTGTAAATGGTAAAATCATTAATATCTTCCCAACAAAACATGCTATCGGTATTGAAGCTGATAATGGAACAGAAATTCTAATCCATATCGGTATCGACACGGTAAACCTAAAAGGAGAAGGGTTTACAGCTAAAGTGGCAGAAGGCGATGAAGTAAAACAAGGTCAAACCTTGATGGAAGTCGACCTAGACTTTATAAGCAATAATGCACCATCAACGGTAACACCAGTGATCTTTACTAACTTAGCAGAAGGCCAATCAATCCAATTAAACAAGACGGGTAACATTAACAAAGAAGACAAAGGCATCTTCCAAATTAATCAATAATAAATAATACACGCGTTTCAAAAACAACGAAACGCGTGTATTTTTTACAATCAATTAAAGAATTTAGACTGCGAAGTAACTTGGACTTCCAAGTAAATCTGGCCTTAGTGCGGACATTTGTTCCGTTATTTGTGACAAAAGTGCCGTTTTTAGGGTGGTTGCAGACATCTATTCCGCTATTCATCAAAAATAGTGCTAATTGAGGCTGAAATGAACCAAATAAGGTATTCAATGTCCGCTAACATCGGAAAACAGGTGATTTTCATTCAAATAACGCACTAAATGTCCGCTCAATAAATGTCGCAGTATGTATCTACTTTGAAGTAGCTAAACAGTACATTACTGTATCTTTTTTCTTTTGGTCTTTGGGTGGAGCTTTTTTATCTACCTGTAATGTGTCTGTGTTATAATGGCAAGGAATTTTGAAAATGAAGGAAGAACAAGATGAATAATGATAAACAAAATAATCAAGTTTATAGAGGAGCTTTTGCACTCCTTTTAGCAGGCATACTAAGCAAAGTGATCAGCGCCTTTTACCGGATACCATTACAAAATTTAACAGGTGATGAGGGATTCTATATTTATCAGCAAGTATACCCGATTTTAGGGATTGCTTTTA
Source organism: Gracilibacillus suaedae (assembly GCF_017599345.1). Taxonomy (GTDB): domain Bacteria; phylum Bacillota; class Bacilli; order Bacillales; family Amphibacillaceae; genus Gracilibacillus; species Gracilibacillus suaedae. Next base: position 14,540 of record NZ_JAGFVL010000022.1, on the reverse strand, counting down.
TGTTTGCTTTATATGGCTTCCCCGCTGCGATCTCTAAGTTTTTAGCCGAGAATGGAAAAGAACAACACAACCAAAAGATGTACATATTGATTTTTACTGTTATGATGGGTTTTGCAATATTTCTCTTTCTTACGCTTTTTTTATTAAGTCCTGTTTTTGCTAACTGGATGGGAGATCGTATGTTAACTGATCCACTTCGTCACGTTTCTTGGGTGTTTTTGTTTATTCCCTTTGTTGCCCTATTTAGAGGGATCACCCAATCAGATCAATGGATGGAACCGACCGCTTATTCGCAAATGATCGAACAGTTATTACGCGCTACCATCATTATCCTCACAGCTATACTGATTTATCAAGGGCACCTACACGTATACAAAATCGCGGATGGAGCAATGATAGCAAGTATTATCGCATTGAGTATATCTTTTATTTTCATTTATTTATATGCTAAAAAAAGTAGCATATGGAATGACGGCCATTCATCGCGAAGTATACCCATTAGTCACTTAATCTCCCCGATCATTGTTGCTGGACTTATCATCAGTATGAATCATATGTTGTTATTGCTTATGCAGCTTGCTGATGCATTTACAATGGTTCCAGGGTTGCTTAAATTTGGTGAAACATTAAGAGAAGCTACAACAACAAAGGGAGTCTTTGATAGAGGACAACCGTTATTACAACTAGTAACCGTTGTTGGCTCATCATTTGCAATGGCATTGGTTCCACAAGTAACAAAAACTAATTGGCAAATTAGTAGAGAAAAAACCATCGAAAAACTTCGATTAACAACCAAATATTGTGTATTACTTTCCGTAGGAGCTACTGTAGGTTTGTTTACATTATTTCCTGAAGTGAACCAGTTATTTTTTCAAAATCAAATAGGTACTTCTAGTTTGCGAATATTAACGATTTCTCTATTATTTACTTCTTTAACAGTAACGATCGCCTCTACTTTGCAAGGATTTGGATATATGAAGTGGACGGCAATTATCCTTTTTTTAGGATTATGGGTTAAAATGGTGCTGAACTATTTCCTTATTCCTTTATGGGGAATGGATGGAGCTGCTATAGCAACCGTTAGTACCGTAATTATTATATGTATGATGAATTTTTTATTGCTCCGTTCGATATTAAGCGGAGATCGATTATTTGTGATCCCTTGGACAAAGTTAACAATAGCGAGTTTATTGATGGCGGTTGTGTTAGCTATTTTAAAAAAGACAGCCTTCTATTTTATTTCATTCGATAATCGATTAGCTCTATTCCTTTTTGTAATAGGGAGTGTAATAATCGGCTTTATCGTCTATGCTATTGTGGTTGTTAAGTGGCGTATTTTAACTAGGAAAGAACTTGCACCAATCCCACTATTAAATAGGTGGAAGAAAGGATAGGAGATAAGAACATGAAACCTTTTATCGAAATTATTGGTCTTGGCGGAGGAGATATTAATCAGCTCCCATTGGGAATATATCGAAAACTCACAAGCGAACAAAAAGTTTGTTATGTAAGAACGCTCGATCACCCGGTAATTCAGGCATTACAAAAGGAATCGGTAGATTTTCATTCGTTTGATGACATCTATGAAAAGCATGATCATTTTGATGCTGTGTATCTTGAAATTGTTAGAACATTAATAGATACAGCTAGCGAGAAGGGGAACGTTGTTTATGCCGTGCCAGGTCACCCAATGCTTGCTGAGCAAACCGTACAGTTATTAATACAACATCAGAATGTGGAGGTAGAGATTGTTGGTGGTCAAAGTTTTTTAGATGATTTATTTTCTGCATTAAAAATAGATCCGATCGAAGGGTTTCAATTTGTAGATGCGACATCATTTAACCGTCGTCACCTACAATATGAACAACATCTTGTTTTTTGCCAAGTATATGATGCTTTTATTGCATCAGAGGTGAAGCTAACTTTGTTGGAGGACTTACCAGCAGATTATCCTATTTTTTTAGTGGAAGCAGTTGGCAGTAAAGAAGAGTCGATAAAAGAACTACCATTAGTCGAGTTAGATCAGCAAATGCAGCTAAGTAACTTAACGAGTGTATACATCCCTCCAATAGACAAAGAAAAACTTCATCACCAATTTTATCGTTTGAAAGAAGTGATTGCAGCTTTAAGAGCACCTGGAGGATGCCCGTGGGATCAAAAACAAACACATGAAACATTAAAAAAATATTTAATTGAAGAAGCTTATGAAGTGATCGAAGCCATAGACAATGAAGATGATGAAGCTGTGGCGGAAGAGCTTGGTGATGTCCTACTGCAAATCATGTTACATAGTCAAATTGGAGAAGAAGCAGGATTTTTCACCATTGATGACGTAATATATAATATCACAGAAAAAATGATCCGACGTCACCCCCATGTTTTCGGTAAATTAGAGGTTAAGGATGAAACCGAAGTAATCCAAAATTGGGAAGCAATCAAAAAGGAAGAAAAGAGAGAACAACAGCAAACCATTTTATCTGAATTGAACAAAGGGTTACCAGCAACATTACTAGCAGAGGAGATCCAACAAAAAGCAGCTAAAGTAGGTTTTGATTGGAGTGAACCAGATCCAATTTGGGCAAAGGTTTATGAAGAGTTAGAAGAATTAAAAAATGCAAGAGAACATGAAAGTTTCGATGCGCAAGAAAAAGAATTTGGAGATATACTATTTGCAATGATTAACTTAGGAAGATATTATAAAATTAATCCAGAAATAGCTTTAATGCGAACTAATCAAAAATTTATACATCGTTTTCAATCCGTAGAGCAAAAGGTGAAGGAAAGTGAACAAGCATGGGAATCCTTCACATTAGATGAATTGGACCAATTTTGGGAAGAGGCAAAGCGTCTTGAAAATGAATGACAATGTAGAGGAAGGGAATTATCGATGCGACTGGATAAATTTTTAAAAGTTTCTCGTTTAATTAAACGAAGGACCCTAGCAAAGGAAATTGCAGACCAAGGTAGAATTCTTATCAATGGTAATGTTGCGAAAGCTGCTACTAATGTAGCGACAGGTGATGAAATGAAGATTCAATTTGGTCAGAAACTATTAACAATTCAAATTGATGATTTAAAAGAAACAGTAAAAAAAGATGAAGCAAGTAATTTATATACCATTAAACATGAGGAATATATCAATCAATAGTGTTCTATGAAGTTCTAAACTTGTCCCTTTATTCATATATTAGTGATGGATAAAAGGGAGGGAAAAACTAATGAATTACTATGATAAAAAAACGATGCCAGCACCGCAAATGGAACACCATGTGAAAATGACTAATCGTCGTCTCTTGGAGATAGATGGAGTCAAAGAAGTTGATAGCTTTGATAGTGAAGAGTTTCTACTGCAAACCGTTATGGGTTATCTAGTTATTCGTGGAGATAATTTGCAAATGAAAAACCTCGATGTAGAATCCGGCCATGTTTCCATTAAGGGTAAGATTTATGAATTATCTTATTTGGACGAGCAACATGGGGAGAAGGCTAAAGGATTGTTTAGCAAGCTATTCAAATGACATTAAGCACACAATTTATCACAATCATAACGATGATAGTATCTGGTGTCTACCTTGGTGCTAGTTATCATACGTTCAAACGGCTGGAACGATTGTGGACCTCCAGCATACTATGGAAATATGTCTTGGAGATTCTCTTTTGGCTTATACAAGCGGTGATTCTATATTTTATATTGTTCTTCGTCAATGAAGGAATTTTAAGATTCTATATCTTTTTAGCAGTGCTATGTGGTTATGCGATGTTCAAAAGCCTTTTTGAACAGGCTTTTGGACGCATCGTAGATACGTTAATTCGGATTGTACTTCGTATTTATCGCTTCCTATACCGAATAATAGAAATTTTTGTTGTAAAGCCCATAGTATTTATCGTATCATTAATAGTAGTATCTATTAGCAAAGTATTTACAGCTTTATATTCGTTGCTATTGATACTATTAAAAATATTGGGATGGCCGGTAAAGTTGATTCTTTCTATCCTCCAGCCATTGTTACCAAAAAATGCAAAAAAATATCTACATCCTTTTTATCGATTTTATAGTAAAATAAGAAAGAAAGAATAAATTCCACAAGGGAGGCACTGGTGAATTATGGCTAAACGAAACAAGGTATCTCGTATCAATGACGCCTATATTGAACAATACGACGCTCAAGTAAAACGGCAAAAACGCAGAAAAAAGAAGTTATACCGTAGATTAATGTTATTTGGCATAATTGTCTCCGTCACCATGGTTAGCCTCGTTACTTTTCATATTAATCAACGTCTGAAATATCAGGATATGCAACAGGAATATACGGAGCTTTCCGAAGAATTAACTACTCTTCAAAATGAAGAAAAGAAACTGACTGAAGAAATAGAGCTTTTAAATGATGAAGAATATTTGTTGCAAATTGCAAAAACGAATTATTTCTTTACGGAAGAAGGAGAGATCGTCTTTAAATTACCAGAAGAGGATCCATCTTATTGACACCGTTTTAATTGCTTGGCTATAATATAGTTGTAGTATATTTTTTTAAAATTTAAGGAGGAGCAATTTTTTTATGTCAATCGAAGTAGGCAGCAAGTTGCAGGGAAAGGTAACAGGAATCACTAATTTTGGAGCGTTTATTGAATTACCTGGAGGTAAAACAGGTCTAGTTCATATTAGTGAAGTTGCCGATAATTATGTAAAAGACATTAATGAACACCTAACTGTCGGTGATGAAGTAACAGTTAAGGTTCTTAATGTCGAAGATGATGGTAAAATCGGTTTGTCCATTAAAAAAGCAAAAGACAATCCACCGCCATCTAATCGTCGCAAAAATCAAGGAAATCCAAAAAATAACCGCGAAAGAGGCGAATCATTTGAACAAAAAATGAATCGTTTCTTAAAAGATTCTGAAGATCGCTTAGCGACGCTTAAAAAGCATACAGAATCAAAACGCGGAGGACGAGGGGCGAGAAAAGGCTAAAACTTGCTGTCTATGTAACGTAAAGAAGACGGATGTGACTCGTAATTATATATCATAAAGAAAAAGCTATCGATCAAATGATCGGTAGCTTTTTCTTTGTAAGGGGTAAGTCTATAGAAGGGAGGTACTGGTTTAACTATAGTATCCTTCGCGAATAAACATATTAACACAAAATACATATACTGCTACTGCGCAGTAACGTCATGGACTTGAGTTGTTTCATTCTGTTTTTTGAGAAGTGTTGTCATTCGCTCCGGCAGAATACTGCGCTTTCCGTGGGCTCGGCTTCAGCTAACTTTGCAAAGTGGATCTTCAGCTCTCGCTGTCCCACAGGAGTCTCCGTATTCTGCCTCCGCTATGTAGATAATTCTACCTTTTGTAAGAGGAAATACTCGGTAACCATTTCTCGGTGTTACTTCTTTCAACAATCAGAACACTACGCAAAGCGAAGGCAAGATACGTAGACTCCTACGGGACCAGCACGTGTCCGAAGACCCCGCAAGAAAACGTTCTTTGTTTTCTGAGGAGGCTGAGGCCATGCCCGTGGAAAGCGAAGTATCTTGTCGTAGCGTATGCAAGCACTCAAGCAAAAATCAGATTGGAAGAAAGTCTCAATTCGGAAATTTCCATTAGTTCGCAGTCTGTATTTACATTGAATAATAGAGTTGGCGAGTGTATTAGTTTATATAAAAAAGACTTAGGCATTTGCCTAAGTCTTTTGCCTTATAGCGGCGGAGGGGATCGAACCCCCGACCTCACGGGTATGAACCGTACGCTCTAGCCAGCTGAGCTACACCGCCACCGTATAAAAGAAAGTTGTCTTATTTGAAAGACACAAAAAATATAATACAACAGCTTTACCTATCTGTCAACAAACAACTTCAAATTTCTTATTATCTTTTCTGTATCAACACGGTCTGTCAAAATTATTGAAAGAAGTCAAAGGCAAGGTGAGAAGAAAATGTCGTTTGGTTCTTTATATAAAGAATAGCGTCGAACTTTTTAGAACGGCATCTTCCTTGTTTTGACAAAAAATCGAGAGGAGATGTGATTTAATGTGGACAGAGGAGTGATATAAATGAACACATATACGGATAATAAACCAAAATCTTTTTTTTCTAGTTCTCATCCTATGATGAATAACTTACGCCAAAAGATCGGCCAACATTGGACAAGCTTATTGTTTGAGAAAGGTTTGCTTATTTGTATTATCGGTTTTCTATTAGGAAGAGCTGTCATCTTATCGACACTTTCACCATTTGTGATCGCTTTTGTTGCGGCAGTCTGGTTTTTACGTCGGGACAAAGTACTTCCACTTATTACATTCTCATTAATAGGAGCTTTTACATACAGTCTATCACATAGCTTCTATATATTTTTATCAATTTCTATCTTAATAGTCCTCTCCTTTTTTATCTATCAATCGAAGTCGGTCGAGAGGATCTTACCGTTCTTCGTCTTTTTTGCAGCAAGTATTCCTAGAATAAGTATCTATGCGATGACAGCAAAGCTAACATATCTGGAATGGGTCATTGCTCTTGTTGAAGGGATATTGGCAGCTGTTCTATTACTAATCTTTATGCAAAGTATTCCATTATTATCACCAAAAAGATATAAACCACTCTTAAAAAATGAAGAAATTGTTTGTTTTATCATTTTATTAGCTTCGGTACTAACTGGAGTAATTGGTGTAGAAATCTATGATGCGCAAATGGAACAGGTTTTGGCACGATATTTAGTATTGCTCCTTGCCTTGGTTGGTGGTGCAGCAATTGGTTCCACTGTTGGAGTTGTAGCAGGATTAATATTGAGCCTTGCTAGTATCGCCAATATGTTTCAAATGAGTTTATTAGCTTTTTCAGGCTTGTTAGGTGGGTTACTGAAAGAAGGAAGAAAACTGGCTGTCAGTTTAGGTTTATTAATTAGTACGTTGTTAATCAGTTTATATGGCGAATCCTTTGATTATCTGGCAACAGCATTAATGGAATCAGCCATAGCGATATTATTGTTTTTAATAACACCAAGCAAATTGATTAAACAGATTGCTAAATATATTCCAGGAACGGTTGAACATACTAATGAGCAGGAGCAATATTTGCAAAAGGTTCGTAATGTTACTGCCCATCGAGTCGAACGGTTCTCCAATGTATTTAAAGCGTTATCTCGCAGCTTTCAAACAGAATCCAATCAATGGCAGGAACAGGATCTAGAAGTGGACTACTATTTAAGTAATGTCACAGAAAAAACTTGTCAAACATGCTTTAAAAAAGAAACCTGTTGGGTACAACAATTTGATAAAACATATGATTTAATGCGAGATGTCAAAGATCAATTGGAGTCAGATAATCAATTAAATAATATAACGAACAGACAGTTTGAAAATCACTGTATTAAATCTCGTAAAGTGATCGATACCATGCAACAAGAACTATCATTTTTTGAAGCAAACAAACAACTGAAGAAACAAGTGTTAGAAAGCAGACGTTTTGTCGCAGATCAATTAAGTGGTGTATCAGAAGTTATGGAGAATTTTGCTAGTGAAATTCTCAAAGAAAAAGAAAACCATGAGCAACAGGAAATTGAAATAGTTGCAGCGTTAAAACACGTAGGGATTGAACTAGAAAAATTAGATATTTATAGTTTAGAGAAAGGAAACATCGATATTGAAATGGTGATTGCGTTCCAGCAATACCATGGAGAAGCTGCCAAACTGATCGCACCTATTCTTTCTGATATATTGGACGAAACGATCATTGTCGTTACAGAAGATCTATCTCCTTTAGCAAAAGGACATAGCTTTTTTACCTTTGGTTCTGCCAGAAAATTCGTCATTGATACTGGAGTGGCACACGCAGCCAAAGGAGGAGGATTAATATCGGGGGATTGCTATAAATCAATGGAGCTTGGTGCCGGAAAATATGCTTTAGCTATTAGTGACGGGATGGGAAATGGAGACAGAGCACATGAAGAAAGTACCGAAACATTACGGTTATTACAACAAATTTTAGAATCTGGTTTACATGAGCAGGTAGCAATTAAATCGATCAACTCCATCTTAGCACTCAGAACAAATGAAGAGATTTATGCAACATTAGATTTGGCAATGGTTGATCTCCACCATGCAGTCGTTCGCTTTTTGAAGGTAGGTTCTACTCCTAGTTTTATTATGCGGAGTGATGCTGTAGAGAAGATAGAGGCTAGTAACCTTCCCATCGGGATTATTCAGGAGGTAGAAGTTGATGTTGTCAGTGCACAATTAAAAGCAGGAGATTTCTTAATTATGATGAGTGATGGGATTTTTGAAGGTCCGAAAGACATAGAGAATGTCGATCTATGGTTGAAGCGAAAACTGCTGGAAATGGAAACAAAAGAACCTCAAGAGATCGCTGATTTATTACTGGAAGAGGTGATTCGAACTCAAAGTGGTGAGATTGAAGACGATATGACGGTATTGGTAGCTCAAATTACGGAAAATCAACCACAATGGGCACCTATTCGTTCCTTTCGGCAATTTGAAAGAGAAGACATTAGCTAATGAACAGCAAGTCAAACGTATAATTCCCCCCAATATTGGCGAACCTTACTAATAATCAATGACCAATAATAGGAGGGAAATGCATGAAAACTGGGACACTTAAACAAATTCTTTTAATTACGGATGGTTGCTCTAACCAAGGAGAAGATCCAGCATTAGTAGCTAGTTTAGTAGCCGAACAAGGAATTACTGTTAATGTCATTGGCATATTAGAAGATGATCATACAGAACAACCTGAAGGATTGGAAGAAGTAGAAGAAATCTCTGAAAACGGACAAGGGGTTAGTCAAATTGTTTATCAGGATGCATTAGCACAAACCGTTCAAACTGTTACCAAGCAGGCGATGACGGAAACGTTGCAAGGAGTTGTGAATAATGAATTAAAGCAAATCTTAGGTAGTGAAAAAACAATGGAAGAATTACCCCCAGAACAGCGCGGGGAGGTTATGGAAGTAGTCGATGAATTAGGAGAGACATGTGATTTAGAAGTGTTAGTACTTGTTGATACAAGTGCCAGCATGACCAATAAACTACCAACTGTTCAAGAAGCTCTTATTGATCTTTCCATCAGTATGAATGCAAGGATTGGGCGGAGTCGTTTTGCTGTATATCAATTTCCTGGACGAAAGAAGCCGATTCAACAATTAGTAGATTGGACATCAAAGCTAGATTCTATCACTTCTATTTTTGCTAAAATATCAAGCGGAGGTATTACACCAACTGGACCAGCTTTAAAAGAAGCTATGTATCAATTTGGCAAGAAGACGTTACGAAGGAGATTTACACGCGATGATTACACAGACATCGAAGAAGCCTGATATTCAGTTAAGAAAAGGACAAATTGTCAAAGGTAAATGGCACCGTCACCATTACCATGTCGTAAAAAAACTGGGTAGTGGTGCGATTGGCGCAGTTTACCTTTGTGTACACGAAAAAAAACAAGTAGCACTGAAAATCAGTAAACAAAGTGCTTCTGTGAGTTCTGAAGTAAACGTATTGAAATCCTTCCAAGCGGTTCAAGGTTATCACCTTGGACCTTCTTTGATAGATGTGGATGATTATCAGGCTCAGAATGGCTTTACCTATTCATTTTATGTAATGGAATATATATCTGGTGAGTCCTTGCATGATTTTATTAGAAGGAATGGTCATGAATGGTTAGTATCTCTTTTGATCAAATTTGCTAATGATTTACATGTATTACATCAGCAGGGGTATGTATTTGGTGATTTAAAGATAGAAAATTTAATTGTATCACGTAAGCCCGTTCAATTAAGATGGGTTGATGTCGGTGGGACAACCTTACAAGGTAGAGCGATCAAAGAGTATACTGAATTCTATGATCGTGCTTATTGGCAATGTGGTTCACGTAAAGCTGACCCAGGTTACGATCTCTTCGCGCTAGCAATGGTGATCTTGCGAGTCTATTATCCAAATGGTTTTACTAAAGGAAGTAATCCTAAAAAAACATTAGAACAGAAAATCAATCAGGCAGTGGCAATCGATCCATTGAGAAAATTATTACTGATGCTCATTAATAATTCGATAACAGAGGCTGAACAGATAAAAGATTTTTTGTTGAATTATTTTATTCATCAGAAGTCTAAAAGAGATAAGAGAAGACGTCATCAAAAAGCAAAGAGCCCTCATGAAGCATTATATCCTTTTCTTGAAATAGGTAGTATATTAACTATTGGAGGTGCCTGTTATCTTTATGTTACATTTTTTATGTGATAAAAAGATTTTATCATTCATATTATGTTAAAATAATGTAAACAAGATTGGATGGGGTGGTGGTGTTTGAGTAAAACAACCCTTTATGATAAATTAACGCCATTTATGAAGAGACATCAATTACTACACAAGCGTGCAAAGGTGTTAGTAGGTGTTTCAGGTGGTGCAGATTCTTTGTTATTACTACACTATTTAGTAAGCTTGCAGAAACTATGGGATGTACAAGTTAGGGTAATATCCATTGATCATGGTTTGCGAGGGGAAGATTCTGCAGAAGATGTTCAATACGTTGAACAGGTTTGTGAACAATTAGGCGTCCCTTTTATAGGCAAGCAGGTAGATGTGAACAGGAGAAAAGAAATACATAAAGAAGGAACACAAGTAGCAGCCCGTATTTTGCGATATCAAGTATTTGAAGAAGTTATGGAAGAAACAGGATCTGATTTTTTAGCTTTGGCACATCATGGTGATGACCAGATAGAAACTGTATTAATGCGATTGGTACGTCAGTCTAATCCAGCTGCTTTAACTGGTATTCCAGTAAAAAGAAAATTCGCAAACGGACATATCATTAGGCCTTTATTATGTTTATCTAAGAATGAAATTTACCAATATTGCCGAGAGCTCGAGATCGTTCCCAGGGAGGATCCTTCAAACCAATCCATGGACTATACACGCAATTTCTTCCGGTTGCATGTTTTACCATTGCTCAAGCAGCAAGATCGTCACGTCCATCTTCATGTACAGGAAATGACAGAGCGTTTGACGGAGGATGAAGAATTCCTCCAAGCACAATCCAAAGCAATGTGGCATGAAGTTGTAACATGTAAAAAAGACACGGTATTTTTTAATATTGATGCTTTTCGATCTTACCCGATAGCTTTACAAAGACGAGCCTTTCATCTAATATTAAACTATCTTTATCAAGAAGTACCGACAGATTTATCTACACAACATGAAAAAGCTTTTTTTGCATTATTAGAACAAGAAAAGAGTAATGTTACTTTAGACTTTCCAAAATCCTTAAAAGTAACAAAAAATTACCAAGAATTGCGTATCCACTTTCTCTCCCAAGTCAAAAAGGAATGGAAAGTCCACCAATTCATAAAGGTTCCCGGTGTAATGCTATTACCGAACGGTGCCACCCTTGAAACTACTTATACCTCTGGAGCCATCCATGAAGATAATCAAACTTTACATATCCCGATCGAATGTGAATCATTATTCCCACTGAGTATGAGAGTAAGAATGCCAGGGGATCGTATCAAGGTGAGAGGGTTAAATGGTCGGAAGAAGGTAAAAGATATATTTATTGATGAGAAGGTTCCTGTTTTTTTACGAGACAGCTGGCCACTCATATTCGGTGCTGATGGAACTTTGCTATGGATTGTTGGTTTAAAGAAAGCGGAAATAGAACAAGAAGGTTCTGTTGGGAAATATATTTCATTAACATATACAGATTCAAATGAATAGGAGGCAGCAAGATGCATGATGAAATAAAGGAAATATTAATTTCCGAAGAGCAAATACAAGCGAAATGTAAAGAGCTTGGTGAACAGTTAACCAAAGAATATGAAGGAAGGTTTCCGTTAGCGGTTGGTGTGTTGAAAGGTGCATTACCTTTTATGTCGGATATTTTACGTTCGATTGATACACACCTAGAAATGGATTTTATGGATGTTTCAAGTTACGGGAATGAAATGCGTTCCTCTGGTGAAGTTAAAATCGTGAAAGACTTAGACACAAAGGTAGAAGGCCGTGATATTTTAATTATTGAAGATATCATTGATAGTGGTCTTACATTAAGTTATTTAGTTGATTTATTTAAGTACCGCCAGGCAAATTCTATTAAAATTGTCACATTATTAGATAAACCTGAAGGAAGAACTGTTGATATTAAAGCAGATGTGGTAGGTTTTGAAGTGCCAAATGAATTTGTGGTGGGCTATGGATTAGATTATCAAGAGAAATATCGAAACTTACCATATATCGGTATTTTAAAACCAGAAGTTTATGGTGGAGAAGAATAATCAAGCAAACGTCAGTTGTAATTAGTTGTCATAAAGTCTTGCAATATGATACTATTTACTATAGTTTTCTCGTTTCGGGAGGAGGTAGGCAATGAATCGGATTATACGTAATGTGATCCTCTATTTCGTAATCTTTTTAGTTGTGATAGGGATCATATCAGTATTCAGCAGCCAAAACAACCAGGCTGAAGAATTAAAAGTAAACGAATTTATGCAAGCATTGGAAAATAACCAAATCAAAGAAATGGAAATGCGCCCTTCCAATGGTGTAATACGTGTGGTAGGGGAGTTAGAGCAAGATGATAAACCCTTTATGACCAATATCCTAGATAGCCCAGGTATTATTGAACAAGTTGAAGAAACTGCTAATGAACAGGGGATATTATGGGTAGAAGAAGAAGAACAACCAAGTGGATGGGTTACCTTTTTAACAACCATGATTCCATTTGTTATTATATTCATTCTATTTTTCTTCTTGCTTAACCAAGCGCAAGGCGGTGGTAGCCGTGTCATGAACTTTGGTAAGAGTAAGGCGAAAATGTACAATGAAGAAAAGAAAAAAGTTCGTTTCAGAGATGTTGCTGGTGCGGATGAAGAGAAGCAGGAATTAGTAGAAGTAGTTGACTTCTTAAAAGATCCACGCAAATTCTCTGCTATCGGTGCAAAAATTCCAAAAGGGGTTTTGCTAGTAGGACCTCCTGGTACAGGTAAAACATTACTTGCCAGAGCTGTTGCAGGTGAAGCAGGAGTTCCGTTCTTCTCTATAAGTGGTTCGGATTTCGTGGAGATGTTTGTCGGTGTTGGTGCATCCCGTGTACGTGATTTATTTGAAAATGCGAAGAAAAATGCACCATGTATCATCTTTATTGACGAGATAGATGCAGTAGGTCGTCAGCGTGGAGCTGGTGTAGGTGGGGGTCACGATGAACGTGAACAAACCTTAAACCAATTGCTCGTTGAAATGGATGGTTTCGGTGAGAATGAAGGAATTATTATTATCGCTGCAACTAACAGACCAGATATTTTAGACCCTGCGTTATTACGTCCAGGGCGTTTTGACCGTCAAATCACCGTGGATCGTCCAGACTTGAAAGGTCGTCAAGACGTATTAGGTGTTCATGCACGTAATAAACCATTAGCAGATGATGTTGATCTGAAGACAATCGCTATGCGTACACCAGGTTTCTCAGGTGCAGACCTCGAAAATCTCTTGAATGAAGCAGCACTTGTTGCAGCACGACATGATAAAGAGAAGATCGGTATGGAAGATATTGATGAAGCAATTGATCGCGTCATCGCTGGTCCTGCTAAGAAAAGTAGGGTTATATCGGAGAAAGAACGTAATATTGTCGCATATCATGAAAGTGGACATACGATTATTGGTATGGTGCTAGATGACGCAGATATGGTACATAAGGTAACGATTGTACCTCGTGGTCAAGCAGGTGGGTATGCTGTCATGCTACCGCGTGAAGATCGATACTTTATGACAAAACCAGAGTTGTTCGATAAGATCACCGGTTTATTAGGTGGTCGTGTTGCTGAAGAAATCATCTTTGGTGAAGCAAGTACTGGTGCACACAATGACTTCCAGCGCGCAACCGGAATTGCTCGTAAGATGGTTATGGAATATGGTATGAGTGATAAGATTGGACCTCTCCAATTTGGAAGTGGTGGAGGGCAAGTTTTCTTAGGTCGCGATATGCAAAATGAGCAAAACTACAGTGATGCGATTGCATATGAAATCGATCAGGAAATCCAAAACTTCATCCAAGAATGTTATAACAGAGCAAAACAAATTCTCACAGAAAATCGTGACAAGTTAGAGCTTGTAGCGAAGACTCTATTAGAAGTTGAGACATTAGATGCAGGTCAGATTAAAGGTTTATTTGAAGAAGGTAAACTTCCAGATCCAGTAGTTTCTGAACAAGATGGTAAAGAAAAACCATCTGCAACAGAAACGAACGATACAAAGGAAGATGGTAACAAGTCATCTGACTTTAAAGTAAACATTCAACCGAAGGAAGAAGAAAGCTATTTTGACCAGGATTCAAAAAGCTATTTCGACCAAGACAAATCAACTGAAGAGTCCGACGACGATAAAGATAAACAATAAGACGAAAAGCAGTTCCTACTTTAAAAAGGAGCTGCTTTTTTACGCTTCAAGAAAGCAATGCAGAATCCATAAACTGCGCAGTAACTGGACATGGATTTGCGTTGTTCTATCCTGTTTTTTGAGAAGTGTTGTCATTCGCTCCGGCAGAATACTGCGCT